>JAWSUT010000010.1:0-91661 GCA_033549345.1 Bacillota bacterium
CAACTTAACAATTTGATTGGCGGTTTCCCCAATTATATCAAGGGTTTATTCAACATTTTGAGCTGCGAAAGTTGAGTTAAGAATAAAACAAGGATGATAATCATGCAGATAAAAGACAGATTAATTCTGGGAATGGTGGCAGGATTGGGTGGAAATGCGGTCAAAACTTTGGCCGATGAAATTTTGCTTAAACAGAAGATTTCAAAAAGGTCTTTTCGGTCAACGGCAGCGGGAGTTTGGGTCTCCAAAGAAAAAGAGGCCACCAACTTTAACGGGCAGGTTCTAGGCGCTTTGTTTGATTTTGGTTTGGGATCAATGGGTGGAATCGGTATGACCTACCTGTTATCCAAAACCGGCCGTGACCATGTTCTTGCCAAAGGAGTTCTCTCGGGAATTGCGGTTGGATCGACCATAACGGCTACCCTGAGTGCTTTTCCACAAAACAAGGTGAAACCCAAAGATGCTGCAAGCAATTTAGCCTATATGTTTAGTCACGCCATCTATGGTATTATCACCACCGCCACCATTGCAAAACTTGGTCATTCCTCGCTTTTTGACGTAAAACCGGTTAATAATTATTTACCTCCCACAGAGCAGACAACAGAAGAAAGAAAAGGAGTATCTCGGGAATCAGAAGAAGAACAGGAAAGGATTACGTACCATTGAGTCTTAGTCAAAAAAGAGCGACACTGTCACTCTTTTTTATTTTATGAGATTTTGGAATGCCTGGCGGAATTTTGTCACGCCGCCCATGGAGGGGTGGGGAACTTTGTGCGCAGGGATGCTGTATTTTTGCAGTGTTTTTTCGGCATGGTTACCTACGGCAATGAGGCAGGCTGCGGGACAGAGTTCCCGGAGCATTCTGACGTAGGCCAGACCCTCTTCCTTTTCCGGTTCTCTGGGCGTGCGGTTGCTCAAGAGGTTGCCTTCTTTGTAGGGATGAAAGGGAAAGATATTCCAGAGGATTACATCGTTTGGGTCGAGATTGTTCTCCATAATTTCAGTCCAGACTACTGTGGCTGTGGGTTCGTTAAACCCCAGCTTTTGCTGTGTGGCGGAGAAGTGTTCGCACTGCTGGTTGCTGGTCCGCAAAACGATGTCCGGTGGCATGACCACTGCCGGATTGATTTGTTTATGGTGTCCCAGTAGGATTCGCTCCGAGGTCATGGCAATGCCTGAAAAGCGGCCGCCCTGGTAACCCAGAGCTTCGGCCACCAGTATGTACCGGGCACGGGGTACGCGTAAGCGAAGGTAATGCTCCAGCTGGTTGGCCCTGATTTTTGGCGCATCGCAGCTGAGATCATAGTCGGGGTCGGCCTGCCGCCAGGGATTAAAGACACCGGCTTCAGAGCGGTACTCTGTAAGCGAACGGATAAATTTTTTTACCTGCGTCATTCAATCAGTCCTTTGCATTTCTTCCACAAATTCTCTTATTCTTCGCCCTTCCTGCCCGTATTCCCTGCCAAAGAAGCAGAACAGAATGTCCATATTATGGCAGGCAATTTCTGCCGTTTGCAGAATATGTACAATTATGGGAGGGATACACATGAAAAAGAAGATTCTCCACAACCTGCTGTGGGCGGTTGCCCTCACTTTACACATTGCACTTTCGGCTCAGTATCTTGCTTTTCTTCGCTTACGGGCATCACAGGAATTTAATATAACCGGCTACATTGTAGCGTCGGCAATTTTTCCGATATCATTTGGCATCCTGCTGCGCCTGCCCGCCCTTGTGGAGCGGTGGAAAAATGGCGCCGGCTTTAATCTGGTACAATTTATTGTTCAGGGACTCCCTGCCTTCTTTTTCGCCGGTTTGTTTGGGTTTGCTTATTACATCCTGCCTGTGTTAAAGCTGGGACTCCCTCTACCCATCGGCTTGACTAGTCAATCACAATCGGTTATAGCCTTAGGAGGTGTCTGGTTCGGCATGGTGCTTGCCGATTCGGTAAAAGGGTTGCGGCGTACTGACGAATAATTTCTAGGAGGGGTAGGTAATGGAAGTTTTCATTATTTGGATAATCAATCTGGTTATCTTTTACTTTGTAGTAAAAGCGGCTGCACGTGCAGCACTTGATGATTTCAAGGTTACGCTGGTTCATGAACTCGTTCAGAAAAAAGAATTTAGCACCCAGTATAGTGCTCGTTCCATTCTGGAAATTATCAAAAAAGAGCTGCAGGATGAAATAAACGATGCATAAAGCCTTTCCCGGGGATGCCGGGAAAGGCTTTATTTTTGAAAAATAACTTTAGTCTACGAAAATGTGGTACAGACCTGCTCCGTGTCCCGTTAGATCAGGCTGGAGAGGACGGAAGCGCGGACGATGATGCCAAGCAGTTTGTTGTTTTCGTTCACTACCGCAATGGGGACTTTTGTTTCTGTGGCTTTGGGAATCAGGTCCTGGACATAGGTGTCTTCTGTGGTGGTGTGGAAGTCCTGGGTAATAATGTCTGTCAGCTGTTTGTTTTCTTTGACGGCCCGGACTGCATCGTCAATAGAGATGATTCCCTGGAGAATCCGCTTGCTGTCCACAACAAAGAGGCTGGAAATGCCATTTTTCTCCATGGTGTTTACAACAACTTTGGGGCCATCTTTGAGGAATCCCAGTGCACCGGGCATAAACATCACATTTTTGGCCTGCAGTACTTTTGTCCGGTCGATATCCTGGACAAAGTCGCGGATGTAATCATCGGCCGGGTTGGCCAGAATATTTTCCGGTGTGTCAATCTGGACTGCTTTGCCGTCTTTCATGACGGCGACTCTGTCCCCGAGTTTGAACGCTTCATTGACGTCGTGGGTGATAAAGACAATTGTCTTCTGCAGTTGGGACTGGATGTCCAGAAGCTCGAGCTGCATCTCCCGGCGGATGAGCGGGTCCAGCGCACTGAAGGGCTCGTCCATTAAGAGAATGTCCGGGTCGTTGGTCAGGGCGCGGGCCAGGCCCACACGCTGCTGCATGCCGCCGCTTAGCTCTCCGGGGTACTTGTCTCCCCAGCCTTCCAGGCCGACGGTGGCCAGAGTGCGCAGAGCGGTTTCCCGGCGTTCTTGTTTGGGAACGCCTTTGATCTCAAGCCCGTACTCAACATTGCTGATCACTGTACGGTGTGTCAGCAGGCCGAAATGCTGGAAGACCATGGCGACTTTGTTTTTGCGAAAGTCGCTGAGTTTGTCTTTGTTATACGTTACAATGTTTTCACCGTCGACATAGATTTTGCCGGCGGTGGGTTTGTTGAGCAGGTTCAGGCAACGAATCAGCGTTGACTTGCCGCTGCCGGAGAGCCCCATGATTACAAAGATTTCTCCTTCGTTTACATCGAAGGACACATTGTGGATCCCCACGGTCTGGCCGGTCTTTTTAAGAATCTCGTCTTTTGAAAGCCCCGCCTCCAGATGTTTCAAAGCGGCTTTGGGATTGCGGCCAAAGATTTTTGAGAGGTTTTCCACTTGTATTTTGACGGTCATGAATCTCACCTCCTGTATCTGTCATGCTGTTACTCCGGGAATTTGTAACGGCTCACAGCACCTTGGGAGAAACGGTCAATGATAATGGCCAGGAAAACGATACTGATGCCGGCCTCAAAGCCCCGGGCGATATCCAGCTGGCTGATGCCGATGAGCACTTCCATACCCAGGCCGGGAGCACCGACCATCGAGGCGATAACCACCATAGCCAGGGCCATCATGGTTGTCTGGTTTACACCGGTCATAATGGTAGGCAGCGCCTGGGGCAGCTGCACCTTGGTCAGCGTCTGCCAGTTGGAAGAACCAAAGGAGTGTGCCGCTTCCACCATCTCCCGGGAAACGCCGCGGATACCAAGGTCGGTTAACCGGATGACCGGCGGGATGGCGTAAATGACTGTGGCAAAGACAGCGGGGATTCGACCCAGATTGAAAAAGAATACGGCGGGAATCAGGTAGACAAAGCTGGGCATAGTCTGCATCCCATCCAAAAACGGTCGAATCATGTTATTTGCTTTATCGTTATAAGCCATGAAGATTCCTGTGGGAATACCAATCAGCAAACAGACCACCGCCGATGTCATTACAATGGCCAGCGTCTGCATCATCAGCACCCAGTAGCCAAACGCACCGATGGTAAAAATCATGGCTGAGAAAATAAGGCCGGAAACCCAACCTTTTAATTTCCAGGCGGCAGCAAAAATCAGGACCAGCACAAGCCACCAGGGCAGCCAGCGTAGAATTGAATCCACACGAATCAGCATCCAAAGGCCGGCTGTGTAGATGGCATCAAAGAGACCGCTGAAATTATTTAACAACCACTTGACAAGATTGTCCACATAGACACCAAGCTCAAACCGTAAAAATTCAGGAAACTGGCTCACGTTCTCACCTCTTTTAAATGGACATGCAGAAAATATCTCCCGGGCAATAAGCCGTCAGGCTGTCCCGGGAGATGGTTTTCCGTATTATTCGTTGCTTAGCGCTTCTAAAACGGTGGCAGCCACATCTTCTGGCAGCCAATCCGTCCAGAGATCTTGGTTTTCCTTGAGGAAATTCACTGCGGCTGTCTCTTCATCTGTTTCATTTTCCATCATATAATCCAGCGCCTGACTTGTCAGTTCTGCGCTTGTCCGGTAATTGCGCAGGAAGTCAACAACTTCGGGAGCCTCTTCCGAAAGGCCGTCTCTGACGGCGATGGTCACTTCCGTTGCCGGAAACTCACAACGGTAGCCGTCTTCCCACAATTCATCAGAGTAAGCGGGTTCTTCCAGAAGCGTCATGTCATAGCGGCCCATGATCCAGGTCGGTGTCCAGTAATACCCGACCCAGGCTTCGCCGCGCTCAATGGCCCGGGCAATGGATGAGGCCAGTGCTGTGTCTGAACCGGGCCGGAAGTAGTTGAATGTTTCATCCAGTCCGTAGCTTGCCACCTTCTGGTTTAGGATCTCATCAACCGCCCAGCCGGGAGGTGAACCTACAATCCGGCCTTTACTGGGATCTTCCGGGTCCTGGAAAAGCTCCCAGTAGTCCGGCAGGTCCAGGACCGATGTGAGACCGGGAGCCATCGGCTCAATGCCCCGCTCCGGATCACCTTCGATGACATAGGTGGGAACCCAAAGCCCCTGGGCGTTATCGTCGAAGTTTACGGAGACCACTTCAATTTCATCATTAGCCACCGCTTCATTGTAGGCATCTTCGATGTTATCGCGCCAGAGCTCCATATAAACGTCGATACTGCCGCTGCGCAGACCGGTGAATGTAACCGGCGTGGTACCGGCAATCACCTCAGTTTCGTAACCAAAACCATTTTCGATAATATAGCCGGCAACGAAATTATGAAAACGGATGCTCTCCCAGCCGGCATCGGCAAAGACCAAAGTACCAACTTCTGCATCTCCGTTTCCTTCATTGTTTCCTTCCCCGCCGCAGCCGGCTGCGGCCACAGATACGACGATCAGTAACAATACCATACAAATTATCTTTGTTTTTTTACTCATAAGCCCTCCCTCAATTTATCTGTAGAAATACTCTACTGTATATTTTATTATATACGGCTCGCTTGTTCAAAAAGCTTCTTGGGGGTGATTCGACAGAAATCGGGAGGATTGTACCGCAAACCACAACTGATTTCACCTGTAACTATTTGAACACGTCAAATTCTCATTGAGGCGCAGAGAATAAAGATTTCACACTTTAGACGATTTTGGGGACGGGGGAATAGATTCTTTGTGCCGGAAATATGCCATATTTGTCCGAGGCAAGGGTATTCTGGCACGAAAAAAATAACAGCATCTTCCCAGTGCGGGAAGTGCTGTTCATCCGGTATGTGTAGGCATTACGCCAAGCGACAGGTCCCAAATCGCGCTAGAAAGTGTGGCGGATAATGCCGACGGTTTCTTTGCGGTTATTTCTTATTTTACCTTCCTGACGGGAGCGGAGTGCTGCCAGTTCATCCGGGGAGAGAAAACCCATCCGATTTAATACTTCAATAATGACAGGATCGATGGCGCGGGAGTTGCCGTCTTCGATTTTCAGGGCAATACCGATTCCTTCCTCCATCACACTGACACAGTAGATTCCCTCGGCACCCAGCTTGGCCAATATGCGTCCCTGGGTGGCTTCCATCAAATCGGTGTCAAGCCGCTTGCTGCCGGCCACCATAAAAGGATGCTTCACCATAGCGGACGCAATGGTGCCAAGCGCTGTCTTGCGGGGTTCGGGGCAGAGATTGGGTCGGGACAGGTGAGCGTAGGCGATGGCCATATTGAAAAGGGGCATCCCAAAGACCGGCACGCCGCAGCCGTCGATGCCGATGGTGATATCTTTAGGCATCAGGCCGCTGATATCTGCTATGGTGCGGAGCATTTCATGCTGAACCGGATGAATTGGCTGGGCATAGCCGGAGATGTCCAGCCCTTTGACGATAGCCAGAGCGATCATGGCGGTGTGCTTACCGCAACAGGGATTTGTAAGCGTAGTAAATGTGCGGCCTTGTTTTAGAATCTCATTTGCGGCCCGCTTCGACATGGGTGGGGCAATGCCGCACTCCAGCACCTCTGCCGACTGATCAATTTTGGTGAGAATACTTTTGGCAGCGGCAATATGACGTTCTTCACCGCTGTGGGAGGATGTCATCAGCGCCAGCTCTTCCGGTGTTAGGCCGAAGCGTTCCATACCGCCTGCTTCCACAAGCGGCAGGACCTGAAACGGTTTGGCTGCAGACCGCCAGTATGTTTTTTTATGGGCGTTGCCAAGATGAAACAAATCGCTGCCGCGGGTGTCGACGGCAACCAGGTCGCCGCGGTGGATACTTTCCACCATGCCGCCGCGGGTGACTTCTACGAGAATTTCAGACATAATGACCTCCGATGTATGGAATACCTGTTTACCACTATTTCATTAGTATATACCATTTCCTGCTGTTAAAATGATTAGAGCGCGGCTGCAAAGAAAAACTGGGCGATAAAGCCGGCGATGACCGGCATGAGAATGACAATGCTGATACGGGCTGCGGTAAAGCGGGGTCCCAAAAGGGCTGTTTCAAAAGGGATCTTCGTCAGATTCATTAGGCACCAGCTGGTAACCAGGGCAACAGCCGTACCAATACCGGCACCGCTTTGCAGGATGGTGGCGAAGATGGGAAACGCGACGTAGGGCCCGGCGGCTACCAGCATACCGGCGGCACTGCCGATAAGAATTCCCCGCCAGCCGGCCTCCACTCCCAGCCACTGCTGTACCAGCTCTGTGGGGAGCACAACCTGCAGGAGCCCGGCGGCGAGAAAGGCAAGCAGCAGCAGGGGCAGGTAAGCGCGGAAAATACCGGCGCCCACCAGCAGGCCTTTGGTGTGGCTGCCGTCTTTACGGTGCACGGCCAGCAGAAAAAGAACCAACGCTAGGAGCGTGAGGATAAGAACAGCTGTGATCATTTCTTTTCTCCCTCCTTTACCACCGGCAGAAAGTGCTTCGTCAGATCAGGATACAGCCACTGGGTCAAGAGAGCGGCGAAAAAAGGGAAAGCAAATGTAACCACAAAACGGATAACGGCTACATTGACGCCAAGGATGGCGACTTCCAGGGGAAAACGGGCAAAGTCCCAGAGGCTTTTGGCCACAACGAAAGCCATGAGGGTGGGTGCTTCGGCCCCGCAGGTCACAAAGGAAGCGCCAATGGGGTAGTAAGCATACGGGCCGCCGGGCATCAGACCGCCGGCGACGGACCCCAGGAGAATTCCGCGCAGGCCCGCCCCTTTTCCCAGTAATTGGCCGACCCGTTCAGGATTAATCAGAACCTGCACCAGGCCGCTTACGGCAAATGCGGCCACCAGCAGCGGGAGGACATCGATAAACATGCGTACGCCGGCATACATGCCGGCGCCCAGTTGGGGAGTGCCGCCCTGGACAAAGGCGGATAAAGCCAGCGCCAGAACCACCAAAGTGATAATAATCAGTGTATTTTTCACTGTTGGCCCCCCTTTTGACTACGCTTCATACTGCGGCTCCAGAGTAAATTCTTTTTCTTTTTTGTCCAGGTAGCGCACTTCGGCCAGGACAAAAACAGCAGTTAGTGCCGTTGAGAAAAAGTCGGCCACCGGCGCCACAAGCCAGATGCCAAAAAGGTCAAAAAACCGCGGCAGAATAAGTAAGGCAGGAATAAACAAGAGGACCTGGCGCGAAAGGTTTAAAAAAACGGCCTGCCTTGGTTTGCCCACCGCCTGAAAGTAATTGGCGCCGATAATCTGAAAACCAATCAGGGGTAAAAAGATCATGAATGTGCGCAGCCCCTCTGCGCCGATACGAATCAGCTCCGGATCGTCGCTAAAGAGGCGGATGATTTGTACAGGAAAAGCCTGGACGGAGATAAAGCCCACCACGACAATACCCGTGGCAATCAAAGCGCCAAGATAGAGCGATTCTTTTACGCGCTGGTACTTCTTTGCCCCGTAGTTGTAACCGATAATCGGCTGAATTCCCTGGCTGATGCCGAAGATAGGCATCAGTAAAAGTGTCAGCATACTGTGAATCACACCAAAAGCCGAAATGGCCATATCACCGCCGTAGTGGCTCAGACTGTTATTTAAAATGATGACAATCAGGGCGGTGGCCAGCTGCTTCAAAAACGCCGGTGTTCCCACAGAGATGATATTCTTTGTCAGGGCAAGCTCGGGCCTGAAGTTGACACGGCGGAACTTTAACAGACTGTCGCCCCGCAAAAAGTACTGCAGGACAACAGCTGCAGAAACTGCCTGGGATAAGATGGTGGCTATGGCAGCGCCCCGCACACCCATACCAAAAACAAAAATAAAGACCGGGTCAAGGATGATATTTAACGCCGCACCGATAATCATGGTCACCATGGCGATTTTGGGATTGCCCTCAGCCCGGATAAAGTTATTGACACCGAAGCTGATGGTCTGAAAGACGGCACCCAGCAGGATGATCTGCATGTAGTCACGGGCATAGGGCAGGACGGTGGGGCTGGCACCGAAGCGGATAAGCAGTGGATCGAGAAATAATAAACCGACCAGTGTCAGTGCCAGAGCAATCAAGACAAGCAGGGTCACAGCGTTACCCATCACCCGCTCCGCTTCCTCTTTTTTCTTTTCGCCAAGCCGGATAGAAATCAGGGCGGTGGCACCAATCCCGACCAGCATGGTCATCGCCATGAGAATCACCATCAGGGGAAAACCGATGGTAATGCCGGCAATGCCCAGGGCGCCGACGCCGCGGCCGATGAAAATCCGGTCCACCACGTTATAGATGGACATGACCACCATGCCCACCACGGCCGGGCCGGAGAATTTCAGAATTAAGTTTGATATATTGCCTTCTTCTAGCTGTTTTGTGGAAACCATAATTGCCTCCGTCAGATCTTTTTTATTGCCTTCAGGACTTTACGCAGGCCGTCGAGGCATTCTTGTGTTTCTTGGGGGGAAAGCTGGGAAAACAGTTCCTGATACAGTTTTTCATGTCTGGCCATCATCTCCGTAAAATAATTCTCACCGGCTTCGGTGAGAAAAAGCAGCGCGCGCCGGCGGTCCGTTTCATCCGGCCTGCGTTGCACAAGTCCCATTTCTTCCAAAGAATCCAGCAGGGTTGTGAGACTGCCTTTGCGCATATCCAGAAACTGCCCCAGTTCGGTGGATGTCAGTCCTTTTTTGTTCTTGATAAGTAAAATAGCCCGCTTCTGGTTTTTGGTGCAATGGAAGCCGGGCTTGTCGTTTTCGCGGAAGAAAGCACTGAATTTTTGGTAGTAGAGCGGAAAAAACTCCAGAAAAAGCTGTTCTATCTCTTTTATTTTTTCATTGTGCAAGGCTCTTCACCTGCCTCTTAGTTTGAAAACTAACAATTTTAATTTTAAACCTTTGGCATTGAAAAATCAATCATATAATTAGCATAATGCTTTGATGATTCATATTAAAAGTCAGGTTATCTGCCCTCAGGTTGGGACAAATTGACAGCTGGTTTATTTTCGATTAGGCTTAAAGGCAGGAGGGATTCTTCTATGCGTTATGAAGGGATGGTGTTTCGGCCGCCCAGCGAGGCTAACAGCCTGATTATTCAGGCGACGGTGGGCTGTCCGCATAACCGCTGCGCTTTTTGCTCGATGTACAGGCAAAGCCGCTTTCGCATCCGCAGCATTGTTGAGATTAAGGAAGATCTGGACATGGCCCGGGAGTATTACGGAGATGCGGTACGGACCGTGTTTTTTGCCGACGGCAATACGATTGTCATGAAAACAGTGGAGCTTGTGGAGATCTTGCACTACACTCAAGAGCTTTTTCCATACCTGAAACGGATTACATCATACGGGTCGGCCCGTTTCATCGTCAGGAAGAAGCCGGCCGAACTGCGGGCACTGCGTGAAGCCGGTCTGGCCAGAATTCATTCAGGCATGGAGTCAGGGGATGACGATGTCCTGCGCCTGATTAATAAAGGTGTGGATGCAGCAGGCATTGTTAAAGCCGGCCTGATGGTCAAAGAAGCCGGCATGGAACTGAGTGAATATATTATTGTGGGTATCGGCGGGCGCGCCATGTCTGTACAGCATGCCATACAGAGCGCAAAGGTTCTGGAGAAGATTCACCCTGATTTTATCCGGCTGCGCACATTTATGCCTGCGCCGGGGACGCCCCTTGATGAGCTTTACAAAGAAGGTGCGTTTGAACTTCTTTCACCGCATGAGGCGCTGCGGGAGACCCGGCTCTTTGTGGAACATCTCGGGAACACGGAAAGCATGCTCTACAGTGATCATGTTTCCAACTACAGTGATGTGCACGGCAGGCTTCCCGCCGACCGGGAGAGGATGCTTCGTGAGATTGACTCTGCTTTGAAGCTACCTGAGAGTTCATTCCGGGACCCCCGCACCTTACGATTATAAAAGCACTTCATATTTGAAGTGCTTTTTTGGTATATTTATTCGGTTTTACGACGGGTTGTCTCCATATTTGGCGGATAGATCAATCATGGTGGCAAAGGTATAGGTCTGTCCGTCAAATTCCAGCGGTGATACGCTTAAGGCAACCCATCGTTTACTGTCATCTTTGCGGGTAATCTGCACTTCCAGATAGTCAATTTTTCCGGCCATACACAGGCGCATTTTACTAATCGCTTTTTTGCGCTCATCCTGATCGGGAAAGACAAGGTAGAACCAGTTATGCTGATTCACTTCTTCCATGGTAAAACCGGAGATCCGCTCCATGGCCTCATTGTAAACGACCATCTCTCCCTGGGGTGTGCTCAGGGAGAACCCGTCCCGGGCCTTGTGGATGATTGTGTTTAAAAGCAGTTCGCTTTTCTGCCTGGCCTGTTCGGCTTCAAACCGTACCAGAGCCGCACCGATGCTTTTTACAGCAATGAGCAAAAACTGAATTTCTTCTTCGGAAAACTTATTTATGTTTCTATCGTTTAACTGCAAAAGCCCAACTGTTTCTTCTTTAAACCGCAGCGGGATCAGGGCAACCGAGCTGTACCCGGAGGCACCGCAGTGGTTACGTACTTTGAAAGGAACCTGCTCTCTGGCCAGCCGGCGGGCTAATTCATTGATATTCCCTGTAAAAAAAGCACCGCTTTCGTCCAAAGACCCCATAAGTTCGTTCATGTCCTGTCGAATCACCCGGCCGCAGACACATTCCAGTTTGGCTACAGTTGTGTCGCCTTCGGCCTGATCATCAACGTATGTGCAAAGACTGGACTCCTGCTGCAGGAATCCTTCAGTAAAACCGACCGACTCCACATACGGGAAATCGTCACCCTTGCGCAGGCGAATGGCGGCGGCATCACAACCGGCATAATCGCGAACAAGATTCAATATTTGTGAAAGCACTTTCGTCTCACTTTCGCCGCCGGTAAGAACTTCAATGATTCCCAGCAGCAGCTCCCGCCGCCGCGTCCGCATTTCAACATGGGAAATATCAAGGCCTGCTCCGATAACATATTCAACTTGTGCACTTTTATTTTTTACATTGGTGGTTTTCCAGTACGTCAGATACTTTTTCCCACTCTTTGCCCGCCAGTGAATTTCGTACGCTGCCGGAGGTTTATCATGGAGAGCATCCTGAAATACCTGTTCTGCCATTTCCTTCTCTTCTGCGGGAACCAGAACATCCCTGACTCGTTTCCCCAGCATTTCACGGTGGCTGTAACCGGAGAGGCGTTCACATGCCGGGTTAAATTCAATTATTCTGCCTTGGGTATCCTGTACAATAACCAGTGCTTCGATCATATCTAAAATTTGCTTAATAACATCGCTGTCTTGCTTTTCTTCTTTCTGCCCACGGGATAGCAACCGGAAATAATTTGCAAGTCTGTTTTTATCGCTCATGTCGGCCTCCTGTTATTAATGCCTACATTTATCTAGGATTCGATGAGAGAAACCGTTATCCTTCCTTAAGGTTAGCATTATTATATTGTAAGAATTTATTAAGATATAAAAAAGGGCCGATCACGGCCCTCTATGTAGTTCTTATTCTGTTATTTAGCACCTTTCTTAGGTCGGCTATGCCGCGGCGGGAGAATACAATGGGTAAGCTGCGCCTTTTGGCTTGCAGTTTCACATCATCCATCAGACGGTGGTTGATAAAATCATGAAAGACAAGCACCATATCCACCTTACCGGGAATTTCTTTCTTCTTTGTTTTGCGTCCGTCCCAGTGAATGATTTCCTTACAACCGTGCTGCTCAAGTTCACCGGGAATGCTTCCCAGACGATCTGCTCCAACAAGTAATACTGTCATAATGATTACCTCCTGTGATACTGAATATCATTCTCAATGACAATTATATATCTTTTCCGTTGGTTTGTAAAGAATAATCCGGCCGGTAATCCCGGCCGGGTAATTAATCAAGGATTTGAATTTCTGCTTTTGCCATTTCAACGCTGGGAACTCGCTCATTCTGTCCTGCCATGTGACCGTCTACCGCAGCCTGCGTCGTAGAACGGTAGAGTAATCTAACCGTAGCATTAAACGATGTACCGTCAGCCTGAATTGTGTAGGTCTGCTCGTCGCTTCCTTTGGCCGGAATCCGCCGATCGTAGCCGATTTCCTCGGCCAGCCAACTCTTACTTGTTTCATTTCCATTAGCGTCGATAAATAGTTTTCTGAAGAAGATGGCTTCGGAATCAACATGATTGTCATCATCGGTGTGTCCGGATGTAAAAACGACATTGCCCTGTTCATCTGTTACCGTCACTTCCAGCCACATTTGACGAATGTATGTGACGCCTGTGGGAATGCTGTGTCCTGCGCCTACATTGGTCACTGTGGCTGTAAGTAAAAGCCCATCCTGCGTCAGTGAGCCGGTCAGGGCCAACTCTGCGGCAGCTTTTAAGTTGGCTTCCGCCATGGCAGCATGCTCGTCATAGCCCCGGCGCGAGAACATCCAGGAATTGCCGCCGACAAAATAATGGGTAGCAATATGCTCTCTTTCTTTGGCGCCGCCAATTGTGGCCGACCTGCCGGGGTTTTGTCCAATACCGGGAGAGGGTGTCATATGACAGTCCTGACAGCGGATGCCTTCATCGGCATAAGGACCTGCCAGCCAGTCGTCATAGGTGTCAATCACCGCAACATTACTTTGGGGATGGCGCACACTATGGCAGGCGGCACAAAAGACCGGGTCGGTATGCAGTCCGGAATAAAGAGTCTGGTGTGCGGGAGACTCGGCATCATCCCTTGGGCCGCGTTTTACCGGTCCCGGCGAAGAAACATTTTGCACATTAAACGGCTTCTGCACCTCGGAAACAGTGTGGCAGAAATCACAGGAAACGCCCTGCTTTGATATTTCATCAAATTCACTGCCGTCAGATGGCGGCAATTGTCCCACACGCACCGCAATTGGAGCGTGGCACTCACCACAGAAAATTTCAGTAGCGCCGTCGGTTTCCGTAAAAGCCTTCTGGTAGTCTGGTTGATAGAGTTCATTCATCCACGCGGCAGCGTGCATGGAACCGGACCAGGCGGCATGAATCTCCTGGTGACACGAACCACAGCTTGACGGGCTCTCAAAATCACCAGGCAAAAAGAGGTCATCCTGAACAGGATCGGCCAGTTCATTCGACGGTTCCGGATCACCAGCAGGCTGCTCCCGGCCGCAACCTGCCAAAGCAAGGATAAAGAACAGTACAGCTGTTGTTAAAAACAGTACACGTTTCATATGTTCTCCTCTCACACACTCAGTCTGTGTGAATACGATTATAATCCATTACGGTGGTAAAAAACTTACTAAGAAATAAAAAAAAACAATTTCGCTGCAAAAAAAATAGCTAATGCTAGAAATCTGCCCTTTCCTGACCTTTACCGGCGTTCAGGAGCGCTGAGAAAAGTTGCCAACAAGCGTTATGTTAATTACAATATAATTAGCACTCGAATCACGAGAGTGCTAAAATAACTGAGAGGATGTGTTGCTATGCCGTATTTAGTACCCCGTGAACCATTTAACATTACAGGTCTGCGCCGGCAGATGGACGATTTATTCGACCACTTCTTCCCCCTCTCCACAGCTCTGTCCGTCGGGAATGACCCCGCCGCCGAGGTTTCGGTTGATGTGATTGATAATCAGGAGAGCTACCTGGTGAAGGCTAATATTCCCGGCGTGGCGGCCAAAGACCTTGATGTCCGTGTCACAGAAGAACATGTTGTCATTGGCGGCAGCTACAGCGAGGAAAAAGAAGAAAAGGAAGACACCTATCTTTTACGGGAACGCCGCAGCGGTTCATTTACACGGGTCCTTCCCTTCCGGGAGAGCATTAATCCGGATAAGGCAAAGGCCAGATTTAAGGACGGCGTTCTGGAACTGACTTTGCCCAAAGCTGATAAAAACAAAAAGCAGGGAAGACAGCTCCATATTGAAGGATAACTGGAAAGGCAGGCTTTAACCTGCCCTTTTTTTTAAGATTATGATAATTATTAGCTGGAACAGTTTGGATATAATTTTTAATAGGAGAATAAGTAAACTTTAAATATGGAGGGTTTTCAGATGGCAAAAGCAGTTGGTATTGACCTGGGGACGACAAACTCTGTGGTCGCCGTACTGGAAGGCGGGGATCCCACAGTGATACCCAATGCGGAAGGGGATCGGACAACTCCTTCTGTTGTGGCATTTAAAGGAGAGGAACGGCTGGTAGGGCAGATTGCCAAGCGCCAGAGTGCATTGAATCCGGAAAAGACACTTTATTCTGTGAAACGTTTTATCGGGCGAAAATACTCGGAAGTAACAGATGAAATCAACCTGGTGCCGTATAAAGTGGTCTCCGGGCCCAATGACGCGGTACGTTTTGATGTGGACGGCAAGCTTTACTCGCCGGAGGAAATTTCAGCCAAAATTCTGCGTAAGCTGGTGGACGATGCTTCGACGTATCTGGGGGAGCAGGTTAAAGATGTGGTTATCACCGTACCGGCCTACTTTAACGATGCACAGCGGCAGGCCACTAAAGACGCCGCCACGGTAGCCGGGCTGAATGTCCTGCGGATTATTAATGAACCTACAGCGGCGGCGCTGGCCTACGGGCTTGACAAGAACGAAAATGAAACCATCCTTGTTTTCGACCTGGGCGGCGGTACGTTTGACGTCTCCATTCTTGATGTGGGAGACGGCGTCTTTGAAGTAAAATCCACAAACGGTGACACCCATCTGGGCGGCGATAACTTTGACAAAGAGATTGTGGACTGGCTGGCAACGGAATTCAAAAAAAGCTATGGCATCGATTTGCGCAAAGACAAGCAGGCACTGCAGCGTTTAACCGAAGCGGCGGAGAAAGCAAAAACAGAGCTATCCTCTGTGACTGAGACACAGATTAACCTGCCGTTTATCACGGCTGACGCTGACGGCCCAAAACACTTGGACACCAAACTGACCCGGGCAAAATTTAATGAACTGACACACCATCTGGTGGAACGCTGCCGCGGCCCGATTCAAGCGGCGCTGGCTGACGCGAAGATCAGTGAAAATGATGTGGACCAAGTCATTCTGGTGGGCGGCTCCACCCGGATTCCGGCTGTGCAGGAACTGGTAAAGGAAATGTCCGGCGGTCGGGAGCCAAACCGCGGTGTCAATCCCGATGAAGTGGTTGCCATTGGTGCCTCCATCCAGGCCGGTGTCCTCACCGGTGAAATCAAAGATGTGGTGCTTTTGGATGTTACTCCGCTCTCTTTGGGACTGGAAACCATGGGCGGTGTGATGACAAAGATCATTGAACGGAACACCACGATTCCGGTACGCCGGAACCAGATTTTCTCCACCGCCGAAAACAACCAGCCGGCCGTGGATATTCATATCCTGCAGGGTGAGAGGGAAATGGCCAAAGACAACCGACTGCTTGGCCAGTTTAAACTGGACGGCATTCCTCCCGCTCCCCGCGGCGTGCCGCAGATTGAAGTCACCTTTGACATTGATGCCAACGGGATTCTCAATGTTACCGCCAAGGATAAAGGCACAGGCAAAGAACAGAATATTACTATCAGCGGCTCCACCAACCTGGACCAGTCTGAAATTGAACGCATGGTGGAAGACGCCAAACGCCACGCTGAAGAAGACAAAAAGTTCAGGGAAGAAGCGGATGCGCGCAATGAGGCTGACGCTTTGGTCTATGCCGCCCAGCGGCAGCTGCAGGAGCTGGGCGCAAAAATCCCCGACAGCGAACGGGGCAAAGTGGAACAGCTTGCCGCAGACTTAAAAACTGCCCTGGAAGCCAAAGAAGAGATTGGCAGAATCCGTACCCTCTCCGGTGAGCTGCAGCAGGCTTTAGCCAATCTGACCGTCGCAGAATCCGCACCGGAAGATAAGCAACCGGAAACCCAGGGTGAAGACGTGGTGGATGCGGAGTTTGAGGAAAACTAATGAAGAAACGGCGGGATGAACAATGGCAGTAAAATTTCAGGATTATTATGACGTCCTGGGCGTTTCCCGGGATGCCACGGAAAAAGAAATCAAGGCCGCCTACCGCAAGCTGGCCCGCAAGTTACATCCCGACGTACATGCGGAAGGCGAAAAAGCCGCCGCAGAAGAAAAGTTTAAACAGCTCAATGAAGCATATGAAGTGTTAAGTGATCCGGAAAAGAGAGCAAAATACGATAAACTGGGCCAGAACTGGCAGGCCGGCGAAGAGTTCCGGCCACCGCCGGATATGGATGGTATGCACTTCTACTCCACATCCGGCGGCGACAGCGGATTCAGTGATTTCTTCGAGACCATCTTCGGCGGTGGATTTCGTTCCGGATTCGACGGTTTTGGCGGCGAACGCACCTATAGGCGGCAGCCGCAGCGCGGCGCCGATGCAGAAGCAGAGTTGGCCCTGACACTGGAGGAAGCCTACCGGGGCGGGGAAAAGACCATTGGGCTTGGCACACAGGAAGCCTGCGCGCACTGCGGCGGCAGCGGCATCAGGGACAACAGTTTCTGCCCCGCCTGTGCCGGTACCGGACAGCAAACAGCCCAGCGGACGCTCACTGTGAAAATTCCGCCCGGCATCCGGGACGGAGCCAAAATCCGGCTGCGCGGTCAGGGCAGCGGGCCGGCCGGTGCCAAAGGCGACCTCTATTTACGTGTGAAGCTGCTGCCTCACAGCACCTTCAGGGTTGAGGGAGACAATCTGGAGGCGGACCTGGTGGTCATGCCCTGGCAGGCCGTCCTTGGTGACAAAGTCAGTGCCCCCACTCTCGACGGAACAGTCAAAGTGACAGTACCGCCAAAAACCCGTGCCGGTAAAAAGCTGCGGCTGCGCAGCAAGGGACTGCCGAAAAAAGACGGCAGCCGGGGAGATTTGTATCTACGCATTGTGATAGATATCCCGTCGGAGCTGGCTGAAGATGAACTGGAATTATTCCGAAAGCTGGCAGGCGCCGGGCAGCGCCAGGAGGTGTAGCCATGAAACGATACTGGATTCAGGTGTACCGGGTAGAACAACCGGAGGGTTCCGAATGGGTTAGCATCCAGACCCTTGACTATCATCCTGAGTATCTGGAACGGCTTGCCGCTCTGGGCGTTGTCCAGCTAAAAGACGGCCTGATTCACACCAATGACCTCCGCCGTCTGCACAAACTGGCCCGCCTGCGCAGCTGCCTGGGCGTTAACCTTTCCGGTGCGTCCATCATCCTTGACCTGCTGGACAAAGTCGAAGAACTGCAGGAAGAAATCCGCAGACTGCAGCGCAACCAATAAAAATGAAGACGCGGGGACAGGTTCCGCGTCTTCATTTCTTCAATTTTCCTCGCTTTGCAAATGCAACTTTATTGGGTGGAGACAGCGGGATGAGGACAGTGGAACCTGTCCCCGCGTCTTCATTTGCTTACTACTTTGCTTAAGACTTGTCCGAGTTTTTCTATGCCGTATGGTTTGGGTACGCAGCCGGCGAATCCGTAGGCTTGATAGTTTGACATGACAGGGTCGTTACTGTAGCCGCTGGAAACAATGGCCCGCACATCAGGGTCGTATTCCCTGAGCTTTTCCAAAGCTTGCTGACCACCCATTCCATCTGCCACAATCAGATCGAGCAGTACAGCCCGGAAGGGACTGCCGGCTTTTTTTGCTTCATGGTAGCGTCGGATGGCTTCTTCTCCGTTGCTGCTGGTCTGAACATCATAGCCAAGTAACGTGAGAATTTCAGTTACTGTATTGCGAAGGGACGGCTCATCATCCATGACTAGAATTTTACCATGGCCGATATTTAAGTCCTCCCTTTGTTCAGGGAGCTCACTGCTGAGAATTGCCGGCAAATACATATGGAATGATGCACCCTTGCTCAAGTTGGACTCGACGGTTAGTATACCCGCATGGTTTCTGATAATTGAATAAGCCGTGGCCAGTCCCAGGCCGTTGCTGTCTGTTTTGGTGGTAAAAAACGGCTCAAATATATTTACCAGGTTTTCCCGGGCAATACCGGGTCCTCTATCACTGATTGTGATTTTGACATAAGCGCCGTCTTCAAGGGAATGGGGAATGTCATTCAAGACGTTTTCCGCTTTGATGGTGATTACACCACCGTCCGGCATGGCCTGCGCGGCGTTGATAACAATGTTACTCACAGCCTGAAAAAGCAGGCCTTCGTCGGCATCCACGGTAAATAATTCCTCATATAGGCGGAGACTGCAAACAATCTTTTCTTCCTCAATCAACTGGCCGGCCGCCTTAATGAGCAGTTTGCGCAGGTCGGTGGGCTGCTTGAGGGGTTGTCCCCCACGGGCAAATGTCAGCAGGCGCTGCGTCAGTTCCCGCGCCTGGTCTGCTGCAAGCTCCATCTCCCGGAACAAGTTATCCGCTTTTTCACTTTTGCCCATATAGAACCGCGCCAGCGATAAATTGCCGAGAATGACCGTAAGGATGTTATTGAAGTCATGGGCTATGCTGCCGGCAAAACGTCCGATTGATTTAAGTTTGCTCGCTTTAACTCTTTCCTGTTCCATTTCTTTACGCTGGGTAATATCACGGATAATAACCTGGAATGCTTCGTCTCCGTTATACATAAACAAAGAACTGGTTACTTCCACATGCACCGGGCTGCCGTCCCGGCGAAGCATGATCTGTTCCATCGGCGCATTAATCCCGCCGGTTTCTAACAGATTACGAATTCTTCTTTGCGCCACTTCCCGCAGGTCGGGGTGGAGCAGCTCCATGACGGGCAGCCCCAACAGTGCGGCAGAGTTTTTCATATCCAGCAGCCGGGCTGTAGCCTCATTTGCATAAACAACGTTCCCGTATTGGTGCAGGAGGATGGCATCAGGAGACATCTCGACAAGTTTGCGGTAGCGCTCTTCATTTTCCCGCAGAGCATCTTCTGCCTGCCTTCGCTCCGTAATGTCGCGGCCAATGGCAATGGCTTTTCCTCTTTGCTTTCCATTCATGGCATAGGCGTTAAACTCAAACGGGATTTGCCGGCCGTCTTTGGCCAGGAATTCCAGATCAAAGAATACACTGTCTTTTTTCCCGAACTCTTCGATGGTCTGCAGGCGTTTAGCATTATCTGTAACCGTTATTGTCAGCGGTGACAAAGACTTAAATTCTTCCCGGGTGTAACCGAGTTTATCACAGGCGGCCTGATTAACGTCAACATAATTGCTCAGGGACCCGTCGGGTAAAACTTCACATAAAAAAATCGCATCGTCTGCGTTGTCAAATAAGCTCTGAAACCTGCTTTCACTTTCCGAGAGGGCCGTTTTTGTTTCTTCCCTTTCGGTGATGTCTATTCCGGTACAGACAAGAAACTGCACATTGCCCTCACAGTCAGTCAGGGAGGAATTGGACCAGGAGATCAGGCGGTACCTGCCATCCTTTGTGACCCAGTGGTTTGTGTGTGTTACAGGCACATCCTCACCGGAGAGGAGTCTTTGCAGAATCCGGCAAACCTCTCCTTCCTCTTCAGGGAGTAGAAAGAGATCGCAGCCGTATCTTCCTTTCACTTCATCAAAGCTATAGCCGGACAGCGATTCACAGGCACGGTTAAAGAGCACGACCCGGCCTTCTTTGTCCATCACAAGTACCAGTGCGTCAAGCGTATTAAGTACAGTACTAATAAAATATCCCTGCTGATGAAGGGTTTCATTCACTTTTTCCGCCAGCTTTCCCGGGATAACCTGCCGGTAAATTTCATTTTTAGCCATCATAGTCCCCATCTCTTATACTAATCCTATTTTTCGCCATCTGTGTGTGCTTTTCCTTTATCAAAACATGTAACATGTTGTCGATTGTCCGTAAAAATGACATTTGATTCTCTCAATTGTGCATATTAAAAATAAAAAACTGATTGTGAGTGATTGTCTTGAACTACTGGCTTGTAAAAACAGAACCGGAAGATTACTCTTTTGCCGACCTGGCCCGGGCAGAAACCGATACCTGGGACGGGGTAAAAAACCGGCAGGCACAAAAAAACATCCGCTCCATGATGCCGGGAGATTTGGTTTTTATTTACCATACCGGTAAGGAACGGGCGATTATAGGGGTGGGCGAAGTGGCCTCCCATGCCTTTACGGACCCCACGGACGCCAAATTCAGTGCTGTCAGCATCCATGCCCGCTACAAACTAAAGCGACCGGTAACGCTGCGGGAAATAAAAGAGTTACCGGAGTTTGGGGACTGGGCACTGGTGCGCCAGTCCCGGCTTTCCGTCATGCCTGTTTCAGAGGCGCAGTGGCAGGGCGTACTGCGCCTTGCCCAGAGCTAGCTGCTATTCAAACTGAATACGGCTGACGCCGAAAAGAAAGAAAACAACAGTAAAAGCAAGAAGCACAAAGATGGGCTCCCGTAAAGCAAACCAGTCCAGTCCATGAGAGAGAATCTGCTCATAACCATTCATAGCCCAGTACTGGGGTGTTGCCCTGGCAATGGTCTGCATGGTGGGGCCTACAATATCCAGGGGCCAGAAAAGTCCGCCCAGCATGCTGGTGGCAGTGACCACCAGGGTAGAAACAGCTTGCTGCTGCTGATATGTGCGGGCAATACCGGCAATGACAAGCCCCAGGGAAATGCTGCAAAGTAAAAACACTGTGGTGAGGATGGCTACGCCCAGGGGATTGCCCCAGTGTACACCGTTGATGAGCCGGCCTGCAACAACCAGGATAAAAAACTGCAACCAGCCCAGCGCAAAATAGCTCAACAAATATCCGCCCACAATGGCCCGGCGCGATACAGGTGCCGTTAACACCCGCTGCCATGTACCGCGGTTTCTTTCATCGAGAACTGCACCCGAAGCGGTGATCACAGTAATCATAATAAACATGACTGTAAACCCAATGCCGACACGGTCCATCTGCCACCCGGAATCAGGTTGTGCCGCTCCCAGTACATCGGCATGAACTGCAACAGGGGGTGTTTTCCATTCTTCCAGAGTTTCTGCGTAGGCCGTCCGCCATTGTTCCCGGCTGCCGTCAGCGGCCAGGTGGTTGGCAGCGGTGATCGCTACGGTGATTCGCTTGATCTCCCGCTCGATCTCCTGGCGGGCTGCGGTAAACAGCGTGCTTTCCGCGTCCCGTAAAATAGTGACCTCCGGCGCCCTGTTTTGGGCCAGGGCCATATTAAATGTGTCATCAACATACAGTGCCAGTAAGACTTTCTGCTGCCGGACCTGCTTTCGTGCTTCTGCTTCACCGGTTACCGTAACACGGAGGCGGGGATTTTCCATTAAGCCCTGCTGCAAATCCGCGGCAAAATCCTCGTCTGCTTCCATAATAAGCGCGATATCATAAACAGCATTTCCCCCGCTGTTTGCCGTCATGATATTTCCGAAAATCAGGGTAAAAGCCAGTGCCATGGCCATAATGACAAACAGCATGGGGATGTTACCCAAAACAACCCGTTTGGCAATAAACAGACTTTTCATGTGTATATCCCCCTATGCCGCAGCCGTGCGGGCCGTGGCAACAAGCAGAGCCAGGATGCCCACGGCCAAAAGCGGCAGTAGATTTAAACCATCAAGAGGCCTGCCCGTCATGACATCAAGCAACCCCTGCAATCCCCAATAGTTCGGTGTGAGGCGGGCCAGAAACTGCATTGAAGGCGGAAAAACCGCCAGAGGTACCATACTGCCCCCCAGGGCCGAACTGATTTGAACGCCGACAGGCCAGACAGCCAGCAGTGTTTTTTCTTCGTGAATCAGTGAAGAAGCCATTAAAGCCAGTCCGCTCACGGCCACTGCAAACGACAGGCCGACCAACAGGGCCTGCCAGGGACGGCTACCCCAGTGGACACCATAGATTAACCGTGTCCCGACCATCAGCACCAGAAACTGGGCAAAAGCAATGGCCACAATGCCTGAGAATTTTCCTAAAATAAAGCTGCCCCGTTTCAACGGGGATGCATGCATTCTGTGAAACGTGTACTGACGCTGTTCAGAGAGAATAGACTGCAGTCCCGTTACCCCCGCAAACAACAGAAACATCACCGACATCGCTGCGGTATAGTACTGAAACGATGTGATTTGAGCGTCTTTCTCCGACAATTCTTCTCGGATCACAGGTGTCAGAGCTTGTAAATCCCTGCCCACGGCCTCTCCCAGTACGGCTGCATCAGTTGGCTGGACACTTGCCGTAACAAGCGCTTTTTTTACCACCAGCTGGCTTGCTCCCATGGATTCGGCAAACTTACCGGTAATGGATTCGGCAATCAGCGGTGACAACAACCGTCCCCTGTCTTTTAACAATTCAACAGCGACTGGGTTTCCGGCAAGATAATTCTCACTGAAACCGGATGGCACCACAATGGCAGCGGCCAGGTTACCGGCTGCAACGTGCTTGCGGGCTTCCTCAGCCGTAGTCCGTACAGGGACAATTAATGAAGCCAATTCTTCGGAGCCGAGAAAACTTTCCCAGGCGTCGCCCATCGCGCCGCCGTCTTCGTTAACAAAGCCCAGCTGAAACGGTTCCGCCGACCCCGGAGAAGCACTAAATGATCCGCCGAATGCGGCGCCCAGGATGGCGATTAAAACCATAGGCATGGCAATCAGCGTCAGCAGTCCTTTCCTGTCGCGAGAGGCCTGCAGCAAATCCTTCAGGGCGATCCAGACAATTTTTTTCATGTGATCGCCTCCTAATCCCGCAGAGCGCGGCCCGTCAGATGCAAAAAGACCGCTTCCAGATTGGGTTCATGAATTTCCACCTTTTGCAGTTCCGCCCCGGAGGCTGCCAGGCTTGCGGCTACAGCGGCAAGTGCATCAGCCGGCCTGGTACTTGTTACAAGCAGGCGGCTGTCCTGCAGGTCGGCCCGGATGACTTGCGGCAGTGCCTGCACTTCGGCCAGGAGGCTCTCACTGCCCCCTCTGAGCGTGAAATTTACCTGACCCGATGTTCCAAGGATTGAACGCAGTTCCTCGAGGTCACCCTGGGCGATAATGCTGCCGTTGTCAATGATGCCGATCCTGCCACAGAGATACTCCACTTCTTCCATGTAGTGACTGGTATAAATTACAGTAAGCCCTTCCCCGTTTAGTTTTTTTACTGTATCGAGAATGTAGCTGCGCGACTGGGGATCAACGCCTACAGTAGGCTCATCCATGACCAGAATTTTGGGGTGGTGGAGCAGTGCGGCGGCAATATTTATGCGCCGCTTCATACCGCCCGAAAACGTCTGTACTTTATCCCGGGCCCGGTCGGACAACCCCACAATCTCCAAAACTTCTTCCACCCGTTTGGTTAGTGCTGCACCGGAAAGGTCATACATCCTGCCCCAGAAAATCAGATTTTCCCGTGCGGAAAGGTCTCCGTACAGGGCGATATCCTGAGGTACGTAGCCAAGCATTCTTTTAGCCGGCAACGGTTCTTTGCGGGCGTTAATCCCGTCTATAAAGATGGTGCCGCTGTCAGGACGGACCAGGCCAAAAACCATGGCAATGGTGGTGGATTTACCGGCACCGTTTGGCCCCAGCAGCCCAAAGGCTTCCCCTTCTCTTAGAGAAATACTGATATTATCCACTACTTTTTTCTTTTGATAGGACTTGGTAAGATTTTTAATGTCAAGTATCACTGGCTCATCTCCTAGCTCTGTAACGTTTCAATTTTTTGCTCTTATATGGTTCGCTTTTCAAAGTAAGTTTCCTCTGTCCAATTTTAAACATCTGCAAAATTTATGGTATGATGAGATAAAAGGAGTAAAAACGGTACAGGAGGTTCTTTATGCGAATCGGCGTTGTCAGTGATACTCATATCCCGGCACGGGCCAGGCAACTGCCACCGGCTCTGTTTACCCTGTTTGACGGTGTGGATCTGATTCTTCATGCCGGAGACCTGGTGGATGAAAATGTGCTGACGGAGCTTGCTGCCATCGCCCCGGTGGAGGCGGTGGCAGGAAATATGGACTCGCTGGCAATGCATACCCGTCTGGGCCGAAAGAAAATTCTTAGCCCGGGAGGGTTTCGCATCGGTCTCATCCACGGTGATATCGGCTCGAACCGGAATAAGACACCCCAGCGTGCCCTGGAAGCATTTATCGCTGACGACGTGGACTGCGTTGTCTTTGGACACAGCCACCAGCCCTATCTGGAAAAGGTCGGCGGTATCTTGCTTTTTAACCCGGGCTCACCCACCGACCGGCGGCGGGAACCGCGTCATTCCTGCGGATTACTTACGTTGGGGGAATCGATTGAAGCGGAAATTATTTTACTCTGATTGTCCATGTAATCATAAAGTAAAGAGGTGATGTTTTTGCAGCAGACGGCTATTATGATCATTATCTTCCCTGATGTGGAGGAACTGGATTTTGTCGGTCCCTATGAAGCGCTCTCCTACCTAAATAAAGTAGGCCGGAATGTTTCCGTGTTTACCGTAAGCGAGGACGGCAAAGAACTGGCCTGTGCCAACGGCCTGCATGTGGTGCCCCATTACTCCTTTGAGACAGCACCGCGGGCCGACTGGGTGATTGTCCCCGGGGGAAACGGGCGTAAACGCGAGATGCAAAATCCCGTGATGCTCGACTTTGTAAAGCGGGCAGCCAAAGAGGCACAGATTGTCGCCTCAGTCTGTACAGGTGCCTTCATTCTGGCGGCAGCCGGCATTCTCACAAGGGGGCGTGCCACCACTTACCACATGGCGCTGGATGAGCTGCGGGCCTTTGCGCCGGATTTGGACGTGACAGGCGCACGCATGGAAAAACAGGGCAATATCTACACAGCTGCCGGTGTATCCGCAGGGATTGACCTGGCACTTGATTTGTGCGACCACCTTGAGCCCGGCCTCGGCAAACTGGTTGCAGAAAAAATTGAATACCGGCAAATATAGCAAACGTGCAAAAAAGGGTCTGTCCCCGTTTTGCAGCAAGTAAAAATGTGTCAGGGTCATTTTTGATTGCCCTGACACATTTTTTATGGTTAGATTTGTTTGCGGTTGCCGTAGCGTTCCCGGGAGGCACGAATCACTTCCCAGGCTTTTTCTTTGCCGTACCAGTCACCGATTTTTGTCTTCTTCTCTTCCAGGTCTTTGTAGATTTCAAAGAAGTGAGAGATTTCCCGGACAAGGTTGGGGGGTAGGTCTTCGTATTGTGTGATCCAGCCCCAGAGGGGGTCGCGCAGGGACACACAGATTACTTTTTCGTCTTTGCCTTTTTCATCCCACATTTCCAGCACAGCCACCGGGACGGCGCGGATTTCACATCCCGGGAATGTGGGGTCGCCGGCCAGAACCAGTGCATCCAGTTCATCGCCGTCTTCGGCCAGTGTTTCGGGGATATAGCCGTAGTCTGCCGGGTAATGCACGGAAGAGAAAAGCATCCGGTCCAGGAGGAACCGGCCTGTTGCTTTATTGAACTCATACTTGTTACGGGACCCTTTGGGGACTTCCACAAACACTCTTACATAATCCATTCGCCATAACTCCTCGTTCCATGTTTTCCTTAGTTTATTGCAGTGATGCGGCAATGTCAATGTCTGCAGCTGTACCGATTTGCTACACTATGTGGACAGGCACGGACAAGTGCCGGGCCAGGCTGTCTGGACTTACTCCCAGGAGATCCAGGCCGCGATGGTCAAACGCTTCCCGGGGCAGGAGAATCAACTTGTATGGCCCGGATTGTGCAGCCTGTGTCGCCGCTGCCAAAAAGTCCCGCACAGTTAACAGGCCGGCCGACTTTATAGAGCCGCCAAAAAACAGGCTGGGTACCGCCTGGACCGACACATTTAACAGCTGCATGGCCGCTGTGACAATCTGCAAAAGAGGGTGGCCAAATTCAGAGGCCAGAAGCAGCGTCCTGTCGGGCTGCACTTGATGTATTTCTGCGGCTAACTGATCCATACGACCGGCGGGAAAATCATAGTGAACAACAAAACCGGGAGCTTCCCGGCTCTTTTTATTGAGGGAGAATGAGAGTTTACGGCCGGCGCGCATCACGTCCAGCACAGGGTTTGCTGCACGACGGGCCCGTTCAAATGCATCCACACGGCTGCGCGGCGTCTTGCCGTCTACTGTGCAAATAATGTCGCCGGGCTGCATGCCCGCTTTGGCCGCCGGTGTTTCCCTGATGATACCGCAGACCTCCGGAGTTGTGTTATTGCACAGGGCCGGCTCACTGATAACAGGCATCCCCAGATCAGCCGTACGCTCTTTGGCCCAGGCTGTAACAGCCGTCCAGAGGGAAAGAGGAAAACGCAGCTTGTCCACCGCCAGCCGGGTATATCCCGGTAAAAAGACCCGCACGGTCTGTGCACCGGCATCCGCCAGGAAGCCTGTGGTTTCCGTCATATCGTGCCAGCCGGTCAGATGGGGCATGGCCACCAGGCTGCCGTGAAACGGAATCCGCTGCTGCTGCAGGTACGAGATGGCGGCTATGGCCCGTTTGGGTTCGGGGTCCTTTAGAACTAACCGCCGCCCGGCCTCCGTGGCGCTGTTTAGCGAGACGGTGATTTCAAGCGGCTGGAGTGCCGCCAGTTCGCTGACAAGATCACGGGTGAGCAGCGTCCCGTTTGTGGTTACCGACAGCGGTGTCGCAGGCAGCATGCGGCGCAGATTCTGTAAAATCGGTATGATGTCGGGATGGGTAAACGGTTCTCCTTCGTTCAGACGTGTCGCCGATTCGCCGATGACCACTTTTTTGTCCGGATCCAGAAACTGAGCCGCTTCCATTGCTGTTTCCCGTGGAAGGGGTGGCACAGCAAACGTGGCGATATCCGGCGGGTTCTGACGATGGCTGCAAAAAACGCAGCTCAGATTGCACCGTGATGTCAGCGGCAGGACATTGTCGCGGGAGACCGCCGACAACAGGTAGGGATAAAAATCAGTTTTCTCCATGGTCGAGATTCCGCAGGCGGGCAGCCAGGGTGTGGCCAAGCTCCGTGATGTCTCCGGCCCCCATGGTGATAATTAAATCCCCCGGCCGGGCCATATTCAGTACGTTTTCCACAATCTCTTCCGCATCGTCAAACTGCCGCGCATCGACACCGCGGGTGCGCACACGTTCGGCCAGCTCCGCCGATGAGACGCCGGGCATCGGTGCTTCACTGGCGGCATAAATTTTGTGCAAAAACACTTTATCTGCTTCGCTGAATGAATCGGCAAATTCATCAAGAAAAAACTGAGTTCGTGTATAGCGGTGCGGCTGGAAAACAACAATGATGCGCTTGGGCTTGTTGGCACGGGCCGCTTTGAGGGTTACTTTAACTTCTGTGGGATGATGGGCATAGTCGTCAACTACAATAATGCCGTCTTTTTCCAGCAAAAACTGAAACCGCCTGTCGGCACCGCGAAACTCCCCCAGGCCTTCGCGGACATCTGCAAAGGAAACGCCGAGTTCAAGGCCTACGGCAACGGCGGCCAGTGCGTTTTGCACATTGTGTTCACCGGGCACGTAAAGGCGGATTTCTCCCAGTTCTTCCCCCCGCTGGGTGACGGTAAAGCGGCTCCCCCAGCCTTCCGTACGCACCCTGCGGGCACAAAAGTCGCCTTTGTGTATCCCGTAGGTAATCAGCTTTTTGATCTGTGTGGGAATCATGGTATCCAGATACGGATCTTCCGCAAAAAGGACCGCTGTGCCCTCCGGTTTGATATTCTGTAAGAAACGACGGTAACCGTCAAGAAGAAGGTCAAAATCTCCCTTATAGTGTTCCATATGGTCCTGCTCGATATTTGTGACCACAGCCAGAGCAGGCCGGTAGCGTAAAAATGAATTATCGCTTTCATCTGCCTCGGCTACCACATACTCCGTCTTGCCGATGCGGGCGTTACCGCCAAAATCAGAGAGGATACCGCCGATAAAGGCTGTCGGGTCAAGTCTGCCTTTGGTCAGCACTTTAGCCACCATCGACGTCGTGGTGGTTTTACCGTGCGTACCGGCAATGGCAATGCCAAAGCGGCCGTTGACGAAATGTGCCAGCAGTTCTGAGCGGTGCCAGAGCATCATTCCGGCATCTTTTGCCGCCCGCAGTTCCGCATTGTCTTCAGGGATAGCTGTGGAGTAAACCACAAGTCCGGCGCCTGTTACATATTCTGCGCTATGACCTTGATGAACTACGGCACCTTCGGCAGCCAGTTTTTCTGTGATGGCACTTTGCTTTTCATCGGAACCGCTCACCTCGTAGCCCAGATCCAGCAGGACCAGAGCCAGAGCACTCATTCCATATCCGCCAATACCAATAAAATGAATTCGTTTGATGTCCTTCAGCAAAAGCTGACCCCTCTTTCCCAAACTTTCCGCTTTTTTAGTGTATGTTGCCAATCAAGAATTTTGAACTCTTTCCCGTTTATAAACATCTGTTCCGGCATATCCGGCACAGACAAAGCCGTTTCGTCAGCGGTTTGTGTCGAAGTCTCTCAGTTTTCAATGTCGAATAAAGCCGCATTTGTTTATGGAACAAAATTATGTAAATTACTTCGCTAACGAAGAATCTGCCCTTTTTATACATTTTACAGGCTCCATAGGGAGAAATGCCGTATAGTAATCCACAGTATGCACAGGTTTATCCACAGAAAACACCCTTATATTAACGATACATTAAATTTTATCCACACAATCCACAGGTTGTTACCATAATTCGAATTGCTTGCTTCCGTAGTAACATTCTCACCACACATGCCGTTTTGTGTCTAAAACAGGAGTGGCATTTAAGTCGAGTCCTGCGAATCTTTGCTGCAGGAACAAATCATGCCCGGAGGCGGCCACCATGGCGGCATTATCGGTGCAAAGTTCCATCGGTGGGTAAAGAAGCCGGCGTCCGTCACTCTCGAGGGCCTGGGCCAGGCGGCTGCGCAGCCGTTTGTTGGCCGCCACGCCACCTGCCATGAGCACCGTCTTTGCCTGCCTGGCCTCGGCTGCAAGCCTTGTTTTTTCCACCAGAATTTCCACAACCGCATGCTGAAAAGAAGCTGCGACATCGGCGGTATTAAACGTTTCACCCCGCTGGCGGAATTTGTGCAGTGTATTGATCACGGCAGATTTCAATCCGGAAAATGAAAAATCATAGACATCTTCCTGCCCGGAGAAGGCGCGGGGGAAATCAAAGGCCTGGGGATCTCCCTCTGCCGATACCCGGTCTATGGCCGGGCCGCCGGGATAACCAAGGCCCAAAACTCTGGCCACCTTGTCAAATGCTTCTCCGGCCGCATCGTCACGGGTTGAGCCCAAAAGTTCTGCATCCGTTCGCGAGGTCATATACAACAGGCTGGTGTGACCGCCGGAAACGACAAGACAGACAGCCGGGAATGTCACATCGTGGGCCAGAAAATTGGCAGCCACATGCGATTTGATATGGTTGACTGCCACAAGAGGCTTACCCAGAGCAAACGCCAGCGTTTTGGCCGTGTTCACACCGACAAGAAGCGCGCCGACCAGGCCCGGGCCGTGCGTTACAGCAATGGCGGAGAGTTCGCCAAATTCCGTGCCTGCTTCCGTCAGTGCCTGTTCAATAACGAGGTTGACGGATTCAAGATGCCTGCGTGAGGCAATTTCGGGCACAACACCGCCAAACTTTTGATGCTCGGCAATCTGCGTGGCAATGACATTACTTAGCATCGTTTGGCCGTCCGCTACCACAGCAGCGGCCGTCTCATCACAGGACGTTTCAATTCCGAGAATCAGTGTTTTTGTCATCTGTTCACATCCGTTACGGTAGAAGTTCCTGTTCTACCAGTTTCCCCAGGCGGGTTTCACCATAGTATCCGTCGTCTTTTTCTTCGGCCAGCAAAACACTGTTTAAATCATGAAAGATTCCTCTGGCTTTTACTAACCGCTGGTTGATAAACGGAGTGCCCCGGTCAAGCCCGGTCACCGCCAGGGAAAGTCCTTCTTCAATATCCTCTGCTGCGGCCTGTATCCACCGGTTATCCGCATCAAGCAGGGGAGCGGCCGAGGCGGTCCATACCGACTGCAGCGCTTCAACCTCTGCTCTGGCCTCTTCGGCGGTGAGTGTGGACGTGCGTGTATTGGAGCGGCGCAGAAAATGATATTCCTGCAAAATTCTGTCGCCTTCTTCTGCTGTTTCCACAACCAGAGAAAACAGGTTTGCTCCTGTTTCCGGCCCGAATTCCCGGTACAACTCGCCTTTGAGTGTCTCGCCGCTAAAGGCCTGCACGGCAGGCGGCGGCAGCATGGTTTGCGGTTCATAAAGATAAAACGCCCCAATGACGGTTATGGAAAGAATAAAGAAAAGAGAGCTAAAGAAGGCAATACGTGCCGCGCGGGTATGCAGGCAGAGTTTGGTGCAAATTTTATCAAACATAGGTTCCTCCGTTCTATGACCGTCCGCCGGCCAAATTCTCGCAGACTGTGTCGAGGTTTTCCAGCCACATAATCAGTGCATCTTCATCGTTATAGTATCCCGGCCGGGTACCGCATGCCAAAAATCCATGTTTCTGATAAAGCCTTTGCGCTTTGGTGTTGGAAGCACGTACTTCCAGGGTCATACGTACCGCTCCCCGGGACGCGGCCTCAGCCATGATGTGCCGCAGCAGGGCATAGCCGATTCCTTTTCCCTGATGCTGGGGAGCCACCGCCAGGGTGGTAATATGGGCCTCATCCAGGACAGTCCAGATTCCCGCGTAGCCCACCACCTCATTATGTTCCACAGCCACATAATAAGAGGCAAAGTTATTGTCGAGTATTTCACCAATAAACGCCTGCTTTGTCCAGGGAGCGGTAAAAACTTTCACTTCGATAGCCGCCACACTGTCCACATGGACAAACTTCATTTGCTCAATGACAGCTGTCATCAACGGTTCCTCCCTGACACACGCGCTGTTCATACCGGACTTCCGCCTCAGAGCGGCGCACATAGACGGGGACAAGATTGCGCCACGTCCGGCCGCGGCCGGCTTCCAGTGCGCTCAGGCCCAGCCTGGCCACAACCGCAGCACGGCAAATACCACCTTCAGGCGGCATGAAACAGGCACGCTCCCCCAACGCTTTTTCAATGGCTGGCCGGTGAACCGCCACACCATCTCCGACAAACAGCACCTGCTCATCACGGCCGGAGAGTTCCTCCAGCAGCCTGCTCAGGGGAAACGCCCGATCGTCGGTGACCCGCCCGGGGCTGTGGCCGGCCGTAAAGATTGCGTTGTACACCTGGTCGCGTCTGGCGTCCAGAATCGGCGCAATGACCCCCGGAAAATGCGGGTGCGCCGCGGCCAGCGCCTCCAGCGTGGAGACACCTACAAGCGGCACGTCCAGTGCCTGCCCCAGCGCCTTGGCCGTTACCATGCCGATACGGATACCGGTAAACGAACCGGGCCCTGCGGCCACGGCCACAGCACCAAGCCGAGCCGCGCTGAGTCCCGTATCCCGCAGCATCGTATCGATGAGAGGCAAGAGCCGCTCCGAATGTGTTTTTTTAACCTGCAAGTTGTATTCCGCCAGGGTTTGTTCCCCGGACACCACGGCGGCGCTGCAGACAAGCGTTGCCGTATCGATTCCCAGTATATACACGTCCTTCATCTCCCCAGAGACAAATCGTCGATGATTTTTTGATAGATTTCTGCATCGGCCAAAAAGGTAATCTGGCGGCAGGCGCCTTCTTCTCCGGTAATTCTGACCTGCAGTGCGGCAAGGGAAAAGAACCCGGCAAACCTGCCGGCCCATTCCACCAGGCTGACGCCCTCTCCGTCGAGATATTCGTCCATGCCCAGCTCATAGAGTTCCTCCTCTGCATCAAGGCGGTACAGGTCAAAATGGTAATACGGCAGCCGCCCCTGGTGCGCGTTGAGAATCGTAAACGTGGGGCTTTGGATTGGTGTTTCTACACCGAGTCCCCGGCCTACACCACGGGCAAACACCGTCTTTCCGGCACCCAGCTCTCCCTCAAGAAGCACCACCGCGCCGGCGAAAAGGCGTTCGCCCAGCTGAGCGCCGAGCGCTTCCGTTTCCTGTTCACTGCATGTCTCTATTGTCCGTTCCAAAACATACCACCCTTTAGAAATGCTGAAATCCCTTAAACGATAGTGTTTCCCGTTTTCCGTCCTTTGTAACCATCAGCATTTCACTGCCGGTGGTCACTTCACCGATCGGGTGCAGGTCGGTGCCAAAGCGTTCCCGGTACGCGGCAGCAAGCTTGTCAAACGCTGCCGGTTTTACGGCACACAATATTTCATAATCTTCGCCGCCGTTTACAGCCAGCGCAAGCGGGTCAACATCCCGCAGGCGGGCGATGGCTTCGGCGGCCGGGTGCACCGGAATTTTCTCAGCAAAAAGCAGCGCACCGCAGCCGCTGGCCTCACAAATCTCTCCCAGGTCTTTGAGCAGTCCGTCAGAAATGTCCATGGCAGCCGTTACCTGGCCACCCGAGGCCAGAAAGGCAGCTTCCCCGATGCGCGGCACAGGGCGAAGATGGGCCTCCAGAGCCGCTTTGCGGATCTCTTCGGGGCAATTGATTTCGTTCTGTAAAAGAAGCAGCCCGGCGGCGGAGGCACCCAGCTCTCCCGTGACACACAGCAGGTCACCGGGGCCGGCACCGCTGCGCAGGAGCGCACGCTCGCGATCCACCTCACCCTGCACGGTCACACTTATCATCACCGGCCCGGGAGAGCCGACAATGTCTCCGCCGCTGATGGCCACGCCGTGACGCTCTGCCAGAGACTGCATCCCCCGGTAGAATTCCAGAATGAATGCAACGGAAAAACCCCTGGGCAGGGCCAGGGCCACATAGGCATGGCGGGGTAAACCTCCCATGGCGGCAATATCGCTGAGGTTGACTGCCAGAGATTTATATCCCAGGTCACGCGGTGAGGCGGCATCACGAAGAAAATGGACATCCTCAACCAATAAATCCTTGGAGGTGACCAGCCATTTTCCCTCTGCAGGCTTAGTCAGCGCTGCATCGTCACCGATGCCGACATACCCCTGCCCGCAATCCGCATCCACGATTCCGGATATCTTTTTTATCAGGCTCCGTTCGCCTATTTCATCAATTTTCATAGATTACCACCTATTTTCTGATTATAGCGTTTCTTACCATAAAAAACAAGAAAGACGCCCTCATTCAAGGCTAACTGCAAATAAAATGAAGACGCGGGGACAGGTTCCGCGTCTTCATTTTACCCGAGTCACGTCCACAGAAATTTTAGCACCGGGGCAGGCAGTGTGAGGACAGTAAGCCGTTAACTATCTAGCGCCGCTTAAATCAGGTGTCACAAGCAGGTTCAGGCCGTGTCCGGCGTCCCTGTGGCACTCCAGGCAGGACCTGTCTTCCCGGACCAGGTCATAGTGGTTAACGCTGCTGTTGCCAAGCGGTGTCGCCTGGGGGAAGTTTCTGTAGTCTCCCACATGGCAGCTAAAACAGTTTTGTTCAAATATTTTGGCCTGGATGGGCAGAGAATACTGGCGTGTAATTGTTTGGTAGAGGTAATTCAGCCCCCTTGACTTTGCTTCTATTTTACCGACAAAACCCCGCATTTCGTGGCAGTGAAGACAGTTAACATCATTGTGGGGAGAGGCTTCCCATGATTCAACATAGGGCTCGAGGAAATGGCAGCGGTTGCAAAACCGGGTCGGGTGAGACGTGACATAGTAGGTTGTCATAAACAACATGTAAAATACCAGAATTGCGCCGATACCAAGCAAAGCAACAATCCAAGCTTTTTTCATTTGATCATTCCTTAGCCAGATTCTTTCTCACTTATCCTTTCCCCGGCAAAAGGAAAACATGCAAAAAATACCCTGCAAGCTTTACAGGGCCTTATCATTGATTTTAAGCAGTCAGTGCTTACTCTCTTTACAGTCCGGCAGGGTAGCGGTAATGCCCGATTATCTCCCAGCGGAGCAGGCAATCTTCCTCTCTGGTTATTCCGCCGTTATGGATCACAAGCGGGATGCCTTTCCTGTTTTTTCTGTCGCTGATAACCCCGCAGTGGAGCCGCCCGTCGGGAAAACGCCAGTAGACAATATCACCCCACTGCCACTGGTCCGTGTGGCCTCTTACGTCCAGTGTAAGCGCCTGGCCAAATCTCTCAAAATAGCGCATCTGGTTGGGCACCCGTCGATGGTCAATGTTACTGTCCGGTGCACCCAGGCCCCAGTTTTGGGGGTACAGCTCAAAATGATCCTTCATATCTTCGTGGATTCTCTCCTGCAGGTCAATACCCGCGTGACGTAATGCGCGAATAACCACATCGGTGCAGGCGCCGCGATCCGCCGGCACATCCCCACCCGGATAACTGATTACAGCATACGCTGCATCGTAGGTGACTCTATCCTTCACTTCCCGGCGCGCGCCAAGCAGAATTAAGTCGGCAGTGGTTAATTCCTGTGGAGATTTTTCCTCCACTGGAGAGGGAATCCGCTCTGGCGCAGGCGCAAATACACTGCCCCGGAAATATAATATACTCAAGATAGCTGCTGTGAAAACGAGTAAAACTATAACCCGCCTGACCATGAAAATCTCCTTTCCCCTGCTTACCTGATAGTGTATATTCCTCACAGACAGATACGTTTCCTTCGCCGTTACTTCTTTCACCGAAAAGAAACCGCCTTTTTCTTTGTAGACTCAGACATTTCTTACAGAAAAATTAACCCCGGGGTATAGAATTTGCCCGTCAGTAAATATTAGGTTATACTGGAAGAAACCTTTTAAAATAAACGTTTCAGGGGTGAATATACATGAAAAAGTCTCGTGAAGTGATGGGGCTGCCTGTGGTTGACCTCAGTGAAGGCAAATCCCTCGGGCGCGTGTACAACCTTGTTGTCAATCCGGCTGCCCGCCGCGTGGAAGCGCTCGAAGTAGGGGAACGGACACTGCTCAAAGCCAAAACACAGCTTGTGCCGTTTGCCAAACTGCGCAGTATCGGCAGCGATGCGGTCACGATTACGGACAACGCAGCCATCGATGATGCCGATGAGCATCCGGAACTGGCTTCATTTCTGGAAAGAAAACTGGTCGGATCGCGTATTGTCACAGTTGACGGCACGTCGGCCGGTATCGTAAGTGATTTTTCATTTGACCCGGCAAACGGGATTCTTGCTGATCTTTTCCTCTCCACGGGCCAGGGTCGCACACAGCTGATGCTGCCGGTCTCCTCGGTGGAAAACTTTGGCCGTGACTTTATCATTATTAAGGAAGACTACCTGGCGGAGGCCAGGGAAACGGATGCACCGCCTGTTCCTCCCTCAGGCCAGCAGATTGCCCACAGCCTGGAAGTGAAAGCCATTGAGTTTGCCATCGGCCGGGAAGCAGGGCAGGATGTCCTGGATGGCAAAGGAGAACCGGTGGTCCGTAAAGGGCAAACTGTTACAACGGAAATCATCGACCTGGCACGGGAGAAAAACCGTCTTACCCAGGTATTGATTGCCGCCGGTGTCGGTGAACTGCTGGAAGGAATCGACTTCACCCGTGAAAAGTTGGATGCGGGCAGCAAGAGGCTGATTGACGCGTGGCATACACTGCGGGGCCGCTCACATGAATGGCTCTCACGCAGACTCGATGACGACCGCCCCAGCCCCACCGGCGAACTGCGGGAACTCTGGTACCAACTGCAGGGCAAACTGGAGCAGGGCGGCCGTGAACTGGAAGAGCAGACCATGCAAAGCATGCGTAACTATGTTGTGGGCAAAACACTGGCCCACCCGGTTTATAGCCGGGAAGGCACCCTGCTGGCAGGACGCGGTGATATTGTCACTGAAATGGTCCGCGACAATGCCGAAGAAGCCGGACGCCTGCAGCAGTTGTTCCTCTCCGCTGCCGCCGCCGATGTGCAAATGGCGCTTGACCCGATTAAGAAACAGATTAAAGACATTTTAGGAGAATAACAACTTCCACAATAATAGATAAGCGCTTCATACCCAACTCGTAAAAGGCATGCCGGGTAATCAGCCGGCATGCCTTTATGTTCTTGCTGTCAACAGGCAGTACTAACACGTCTCCGGGTCTGTCCCCAGGGCTTCAGCCACAACACGCATCGCACAAAACTCCCCGCACATGGAGCATTCTTTCCTGTCGTCGGGGTTTTTTTCTTTGCGTACTGCTGCGGCGTGGGCCGGGTCCACTGAGAGCTCGATTTGCTTCTGCCAGTCCAGTGCCTTGCGTGCTTTGGCCATGGACAGGTCCCATTCAAGCGCACCGGGGACCCCTTTGGCAATATCGGCAGCATGGGCGGCGATACGGCTGGCCATGATGCCGTCACGCACATCTTTGGCATCCGGCAGGCCTAAATGCTCAGCCGGTGTCACATAACAGAGGAAATCTGCGCCGGCCCAGGCGGCAAGTGCGCCGCCAATGGCGGATGTAATATGGTCATATCCCGGTGCCACGTCTGTGACAAGCGGCCCAAGGACGTAGAAAGGTGCTCCTTTGCAGAGCGATTTCTGCAGCTCCACATTGGCCCGGACCTGGTGCAGCGGGACATGCCCCGGGCCTTCCACCATCACCTGCACACCACGCTCCCAGGCGCGTTCCACCAACTCGCCCAGCACAAGCAGTTCCTGGACCTGCGGTCCGTCAGTGGCATCGGCCAGACAGCCGGGGCGCAGCCCGTCACCCAGGCTCAGCGTTACATCGTAGCGCAGTGCAATGTCGAGAAGCTCGTCATAACGTTCATATAGCGGGTTCTCCACATCATGATGGAGCATCCAGCCTGTCAGAAAGGCACCGCCCCGGCTGACAATATCGGCCACACGGCGGCGTTTGCGCAGCGTATCCACCACCTGGCGTGTCACGCCGCAGTGAACGGTAATAAAATCCACGCCGTCGGCGCACTGTTCCTCGATGACGTCAAAAAGGTCGTCGGCGGTCAGCTTAACCATTGCGCCATAGCGCGCGTTGGCATCTGCCGTAGCCTGATAGACCGGGACTGTGCCCACAGGCAGGGGAGATGCAGCCAGCATCCGGCGGCGGGTGTCTGTAATATTCGGGCCGGTGGATAAATCCATTACCGCGTCGGCGCCGGCATCCACCACCTGACGCAGTTTTGCCAGTTCCGCATCCGGGTCGGGAAAGTCTGTGGATGTACCGATATTGGCGTTAACTTTTGTACGCATACCCTGCCCGATAGCGCAGGGCTCAAGAGATTTGTGATTGATATTGGCCGGGATGACGATTGTGCCATCAGCAAGCCGGGCTCTGATTAGCTCGGGAGAAACCCCTTCCCGCTTTGCCGCTCTCTCCATTTCCCGGGTGATAACATGTTGCCTTGCTTTAATTAATTGCGTCAAATTGATCTACGCCCTTTCGGTTTTTTTTTGCCACGCGGCAGAGGCAACACGCAGCACAATCAGTCCTGCCACGGCGCCCGCCACAGAGCTTAGGGTAAACGGGACAATAAAGGTGAAGGCCAAAACATCGAGACCCAAAATAAAGCGGGCCAGCGGAAAAGCGGCCAGGCCGCCCAGCACACCGGTACCAAACACTTCACCGATGGCGGCAGCGTATTGCCTGCCTGTGGCCCGGTAAGCCAGGCCTGCCACAAGCGCACCGATCATACCGCCGGGAAACGCCAGGGGTGAACCGGTTTGCAGGGCGTTGCGCAGGACAGCCACACAAAAAGCAACAATTACGGCCGGGCCGGGCCCAAACAAAACGGCGGCCAAAACATTGATGGCATGCTGTACCGGAAAAATCCGGGCTCCGGCCAGCGGGATAGAGGAAACGCCGGCCACAGTACCCATGGCGATAAGCAGTGCCATTCCAGTCAGCGTTCGTGTCTTCATTAGTCAATCATCCTTTCTGTGATTTTTTGCCTGGATTCCACCGTTTCGGCAGACAGGGAAAAGAGTTCATCAAAGAGTGCAACGCGAAATGCGGCCGGGGCTTGTGTCCTGAGGGACGCAAGTTCTGCCGCCACTCCAAAAATTGTCAGTGCGGCAACGGCAGCCCGGAGGCCGTCTTTTTCCACGGCGGCAAAACAGCCGGCAAGGGAGGCGGACATGCAGCCTGTGCCTACCACAGAGCCCATCAGCGGATGCCCGTTTTTTATTTCCACAAGGCGCACACCGTCGGTCACCCGATCCACCGGGCCGGTAACGGCCACAGCAGCGCCGGTGGCTTGTGCCAGTGAAGCCGCCAGGGTAGACACATCTCCGGAGACGGCTATGGATTCCACGCCTTTGATTTCTGCGGCACCGCCGGCCAAAACGGCAATCTCCGCCGCATTCCCTTTAATGATACCGATGCGCAGTTTGGCAAGAAGCCGCTTTGCGCTTTCTGAGCGCAGAGCGGTGGCGCCGGCCCCCACGGGATCCAGTACAATGGGTATCCCCAGTTCATTGGCGCGGCGGCCAGCTTTGAGCATCGCGTCAACCTGTGCCGGTGCCAGAGTGCCGATATTTAAGACCAGGGCACCGGCGTGGCCAACCATTTCCTCCACCTCTTCGGGCGCGTGGGCCATAATCGGCAGGGCTCCGGCCACCAGGGTGATATTGGCACATTCATTGACTGTGACCATATTGGTAATATGGTGGATAAGCGGCTTTTTTTGTCGCAGTACATCTAAAAGCAATGCGGGTTTCATGTATTTCCTCCTTTAAAAAATAATCAGCCGTGGACCGATGGTCCACGGCTGCCCAAAAGCTGCTCGTTAAACGGTCCTTCCCTACGCTGGTATAATCCATCTCAGGTTCGAAGGGTTGACCGGGTTTTGCGCCCCTGTCTCTCAGCCTGTGCTTACAGGCACCCCCAGGTAATTCAGGTATTTAGTTGTCTACTTCTATTTTAGCCAATGGCCCCTTCTTCTGTCAAGACCTCTTCGAGTGCTGCGATAAAGCGCCGGTTTTGTTCCGGTGTGCCAATGGTGACACGGATCACGTCCGGTGCACCGAAAATATCTCCGGTGCGGACAATGATGCCGCGTCGGAGCAGTTTGGCAAAGACCTTCTGGCAGTCCGCTTTAATTTGCACCCAGATAAAATTAGCGTGGGTGGGCGCAAAGGGAAGTCCGAGACGGTTAAACTCTCCGCCCAAAAAAGTTTTGCCTTCTTCATTCATCTCACGGCTTTTTATTACATGCTCGCTGTCACCAAGGGCGGCCAGTGCGGCTGCCTGGGCCAGCATATTAACATTAAAGGGTTCCCGGACCCGGTTTAGCATCCCCAAAAGTTCCGGCTTGGTCACACCATAGCCGATGCGCAGGCCGGCCAGGCCGTATATTTTGGAAAAAGTACGTAAAACAATCACATCACGGCCGCTGTGGACGTAGTCCAGTGTCTGTGGATAATCTTCGTCGGTAACATACTCGTAATACGCTTCATCAAAGACGGTAATCACACCCTGAGGCAGCTTGTTTAAAAACGCATCAACTTCCGCTCTGCCCACTTTCGTTCCCGTGGGATTATTCGGATTGCAGACAAAAACCAGTTTTGTCTTCTCCGTAACAGCGGTAGCCATGGCCTCCAGGTCGTGTGTCAGGTTTTTGGTCGGGACAGGCACAGTTCGCCCACCCATAATTTTCACGGCAAAATCATATTCGGAAAATGAAGGGTCTGCTACGATTGCTTCTTCCCCCTCATCCAGAAACGCTTCGGCTATCAGTTTGATGATTTCATCGGAGCCGTTGCCGACAATGAGATTGGCGGGCGTGACACCGAGAAAGTCCGACAGCGCGTTTTTTAGGTAGTAGCAGTTGCCGTCGGGATATGTGGCCACTTTTCCGGCCATTTCTTTTAATACCGCAACGGAAGATGGTGCCGGCCCCAGTGGGTTTTCATTGGAAGCCAGCTTAATCACACCGGAAATGCCCAGTTCCCGCTCCACTTCCTCCACGGGTTTGCCGGGTACATACGGTTTAATGGACAGAATTTGCTCTCTGTGCAGTTTCTTAGTCATTCAACGGCCTCCTTAGATCTGGCGTTTATCAATAACGCGTTTGGCTTTTCCTTCACTGCGCGGGATGGTTTTTGGCTCTACCAGACGAATCTTGGCGCTGATGCCCAAAATGGAGTCGATCTGAGAATGAATTTTCTTTTCCAGCTCTTCAAGCCGCTTCACTTTATCGGAGAACATTCTCTCGGAGACTTCCACCTGAATTTCCAGCATATCCAGGCTCCCCTGGCGGGTGACCACCAGTTGGTAGTGGGGTTCCGTTTCACCAATTTCCAGCAGGACACTTTCCACCTGGGTCGGGAACACATTGACACCGCGGACGATAATCATATCATCACTGCGGCCGGTCACTTTTTCCATGCGCACATGCGTCCGCCCGCAAACACACGGTTCGGGATGCAGGATGGTGATGTCGCGGGTCCGGTAGCGTATCACAGGCAGTGCCTCTTTGGTAATTGTGGTCAGGACCAGTTCCCCTTTTTCACCGTAGGGCAGCACTTCGCCTGTGCCCGGGTCGATGATTTCGGGGATAAAATGATCTTCAAAGATATGCAGGCCGCACTTTTCCTCGCATTCAATGGCCACACCCGGCCCGATAATTTCACTGAGGCCATAGATATCAATGGCGACAATACCCAGGCGGTCCTCAATCTGCTTGCGCATATTTTCCGACCAGGGCTCAGCGCCAAAGATACCGCCTTTGAGCTTGAAGTCATCCTTGGTCAGTCCCATCTCTTCAATCACTTCGGCGATGAACAGTGCGTAGCTTGGTGTGCAGGTCAGGATGTTGGTGCCAAAGTCCTTCATAACCATGACCTGGCGTTGTGTATTACCACCGGAAATGGGGATAACAGCAGCCCCCACCAGTTCGGCACCGTAATGAACACCGAGCCCTCCGGTAAAGAGCCCGTATCCATAGGCATTTTGCACCACGGAGTTGCGGGTGGTGCCGGCGCTGACAAGCGAGCGGGCCATCAGTTCCGACCAAGTTGCCAGATCGTTGCGCGTATAGCCCACCACCGTAGGTTTACCCGTTGTCCCGGACGATGAATGATAGCGTACAATTTCATTTTGCGGTACGGTAAAAAGCCCAAAGGGATAGTTGTCCCGAAAGTCCTGTTTTACCGTAAACGGCAACCTGGACAGATCATCCAGGCTCCGGATATCACCCGGCTCGATTCCTTCAGCCTGAAAGACGCGACGGTAATGGGGGACGCTGTTAAATACCCGTTCTACCGTCTTGCCCAAGCGCCGAAGCTGCATTTCCTGCAGCCTGTCTCTCGACATGCATTCCGATTCGCGATTCCAATACAAGGCCAAGCCCTCCTCAACATTATTCCACAAGCTCTTTGGTTATAAAGCCAAGAATTTCGACAACAGTACGGCAATCTCCTGCCAATGTGGTAAAATCGCTGCAAAATCAGCGATTTGATGCGCGCAAGTCATAACCGTAAAAGAAGGGGAATACCCATGTAGTAAGGTTTAGAGGAGAGTTAGGTTAATAAAGTGAACCTGACCCCAAGTGAGGAGGTTGGTTTGTGATGATTACCAGTGTGGTAATATCGAAAAGGACGCGGCTGCTCTTTGTTCTTGTGCTGGTCGCTTTGGTGGCGGCAGCCGGGCTGCGTTTTGTTTGGCCCGCAGGGGATGCCAGTGCTGTAGCCGGGAAGAAGCGGCTGTTGCCTATTTATTATGTGGATACGGCGGAGAAAAAAATCGCTATTTCCTTTGACGCCTCCTGGGGCGCGGAGTTTACCCCCCGGATTCTGGATATTCTACGCGAGCATGAAATCAAGACCACATTTTTCCTCACCGGATTCTGGATTGAGAAATACCCGGATATGGTAAAAAAAATCGTGGCCGAAGGCCACGAATTAGGCAATCATACCTGGACACATCCACACCTTAATACCCTGGAGAAAGAATCTATCAAAAATGAACTGGAACGGGTCCATGCGGCGCTAACAGATCTGTCGGGAACCGAACCGAAACTCTTTCGCCCGCCGTTTGGTGAATACAGTGATAAAGTGATTGAAGCAGCCGATGAACTCGGCTACCAGACAATCCAGTGGAGTGTGGATTCCCTGGATTGGAAAGACCTGAGCGAACAAACCATAATTGAGCGGGTGAACGAGAAGATGCACCCGGGCGCTATTGTGCTCTTTCATAACAATGGCCGTTACACGGCGGACGCACTTCCGGAGATTATCGCCTATGCCAAAGAAAACGGCTATGAAATCGTCCGGATATCAGAACTTTTGTATCAGGATAATTTTTATATTGACAGCAGTGACGGCGCACAGCGCAGGAAAAACTAACGCAATCTGTCCCGGTCGCGAATCTGCAAATACAGTCTTTGGATTGTTTCTTTAACAGTCAGGGCCAGGTCCCTGATTTTTTCTTGCCACATAGCCAGGTAGCGGTCCCCGTTTTCCAACAAGAGACGGCTTCTGCCGCCAAACAGTAACGATGTGTCTCTCACTTTGCCCTGCCAGGGTTCAACGAAGCGGTCGCCCTGCTGCAGCGCCATACCCGTTTTTTTACGGATTAGCATGGCTGTCTCCCTGATTTTTCCCTGCCAGACAATCAGGACCCCGTCGCCGTACTGCAGGCCTCTGACAGTTTGCTCCGCAACAAACAGTGCAATGTTTCTGATTCTTTCCTGCAGGGGTTCCAGAAAGCGGTCGCCTTTTTCGATAAAGGGCAGCACACCTGTCATTCGCGGCGCCAGAAAACGGCCTATACGTTCATTGAGCAAGCGCAGCCTTTCCAGGTAGGGTGCCAGTCTGAACCTGATATCCTCAAAACTGACGGCGTTAATAAAGAGGAACCCGACAATGATAAACAGTGACAGGCCAAGGAGCGATATGATGCTGCGGTTGGCCGCACGGGCCGCCGGCCCAGTCTGTGCGCCCGGCGGCGGCTGGGCAGGGCGTGCGCCCGGTGCCGGGGCGGCCTGTTCGCCGTTTTCATCTGTTTCCCCGTAAAAGTAAAACGATACCACATCCGCAAAGAGGGAAATCCCGTCCTCTGCCGCTTCCCGGGTGTTTTGGTGGGCACCCACTTCCAACAGCAAGTTCATAGGCGTTAAGTCCTGGTTGTAGTTTCCCCGGGCCATAAAAATCCCCTTAACCAAATCAGGATGGATTTCATCCGCTGTATTCTTAAGGTCCAGGGCAAACTGCCTGGTAACATTCATGTTGGGATTTTGCCGCCCCACCACAAACTGCACCTGGGTTACCCAGTCTTCTTCGATTTCCACAGCATAGACGCGCATTGGGGCTGCGTCACGGTGCACATCAAAGGTGGCATCCGGGCCTTTCGCCAAGAGCTTTTCGGCCGTTACGCGTGAGCGCCGGTAGGCACCGCGGTCGTGAGGCAGGTGAAGTGTTTCATCATGCAGCACGGTAATACCTTTTTCTTCCAGAGCATCCGTGAAAGATAACCCGACATTATGAATGCCGCCCTCTCCGTTGATACTGTCTGTCCCGTCTGTAGGCACGTATGACTCAGCATTGTGAGTATGGTAGATGCCAATCAGACGTTTGGGCTCGTCCTCCGGCTCAGGAAGCCCTTCGATATCACCAGGCTCTTCTTCCTGGTTGGTTTGGACAGGCCTGACCCCAAACCCAACCCATTTGCGCAGCATAACAAATATTCCCTGTGGCTCCTCCTCATAAAAAACTCCCACTTCCCGGATAAAACGCGCGTGGGCGATACGTTCCTGCACGCGGTATACACGGTAGAGCTTGTTGTCTGATGTAATATATTCATCACCGACATGGATTTTACGCCCGGTGACGGTAATTTCACGCCCGTGCTCATCCACCATGGTATAGTAGCGGTCTGCTGCCATATCGTCCCGGGAAATCTCACCGGTGTCCTGATGGTCAAAGAACTCTAACAGGGAACGGGTTGTTGCAGACTCCTGGCCCAAGGACGTTGCAGTTAAGGCTAGCCCCAATACAATTGCCACGACAAAGGGAAAAATGATTCGTTTCATGCGCGCGGGCCTCCTTGTAAACGTTCCAGTATTTCACCTGCAAGCTCCGCCAGGAGTACAGCCCCCATACCGCCAATGACGGCGGCACCGAAGACTCCTGTGGAACCCAGGACAATCGGGACATGAAGCTGATATAACAGTAAATTTTCACTCCAGGCCAACAGATCGGTCAAAATAACCCCGAAAACCCCGCCAATAAACGCCGAACGGCGCGAACGGCCCAACACGTAGGCGGTAATGGCCGCCACAATGGCCGGTACAAACAAAGGGTCCACATCAAACCCTGTCGCCCCTGGTTCCAGAGGCAATATTTTTTCTGTCAGGTAAACAACCATGGCCACAACACCTGTGGTAATCAGTGCCCGGCGCTTTTCCGCTGTGGAATCGGCGGTGACAATCAAATAAATCGCAACCCCAACGGGTATTAGAGCGCCCCCGATATTGACTGACAGGCCGGCGAAAAGCGGAATATTGGGCAGAAAACCGGCCGCAAGCATTGCCAGTAGAATCACAAGTGCCTGCGTCTTAGTCAGGCGCATCCTATCCAGGACGCGATGCAAAAAGCCAAGATAAATCAAAGCGGTCACCACAATCAGACTCAGTATACTTATATTTGTTGTGAACAAATCCTCACACCTTCCTCGAATACTACCGGATATACAATCCTAGTTTTCCCCGAAGACCGGAAAAAATTTTATATATCAAAAAAAATGAAGACGCGGGGACAGGTTCCGCGTCTTCATCTCTTAAAATCATTGTTTTATTTGCAGGAACGTTTAAAAAATCTTGGAACAAATGAAGACGCGGAACCTGTCCCCGCGTCTTCATTGCACACATTAATTTCACAATCAATATACTGTATTATGTGACGGAGTTGACGAGTTCGCCGATGCCTTCGATGCGCACAGTTACGGTATCGCCTTTTTGCAGCGGGCCTACGCCGGAGGGTGTTCCCGTCAAAATAACATCACCCGGTTCGAGGGTCATTACGCGCGAGAGAAGCACCACCAGCTGTGCAGGGTTGAAAACCAGCTGTGCCGTGGTGGACTGCTGTTTAAGTTCACCGTTTACATCCAGGGATATTGCGGCATTGGCGGCGTCAAGTTCTGTATCGATCCAGGGACCGAGCGGGCAGAATGTGTCAAATGATTTGGCTCTTGCCCACTGTCCGTCTTTTTTTTGCAGAGACCTGGCTGTTACATCGTTGCCGCAGGTATAGCCAAAGATACTCCCGCCGGCGTTTTCGTCGGTTGCATGTTTCGTACGGCGGCCGATCACCGCGACCAGTTCCGCTTCGTAGTCCATCCGGCCAATCCAGCCCGGGTGAACGATTTCTCCGCCGTGTCCGATGACCGAGGACGGCGGTTTTAAAAAGATAATCGGCTCTTCGGGCAGATCCATCTTCATTTCAGCCGCATGGTCACGGTAATTAAGGCCAATGCAGACAACTTTGGTTGGTTGGCAGGGAGCAAGAAACGTCACTTTATCCGGGAAAAACGTTTCGCCGGTTTCACTCCAGTTATCTGAAAACATATCGCCTTTTACGGCCCTGATCACTGTATTGTCAAGATAACCGGTGAACTGCTTGCCTCCGGCAATAAATCTGGCCCATTTCATCAAATCCCCTCCTGCATGTGATATCCGTTACCTGTAGATAGAATTAACCGTTTGGCCGGTTTTTCCTCTTTAACAAAAGCAAATCATACATACCCACTTCAAAACCGGAGGTGAAACAATGTTTCGCAGTATTGTCCAGAAAATGAAAAACGCAGGAAAATTTCTGAGCTTTCCAATTCTGCAGTATATACCGATTTCAATCCATACACTCTCTGAAAGTGAGAACTGGCCCAACCCGTTCAACCAGCCCAGCCCGCAGCTTTTACTTTTTCAGGATCCCCATGCCTTAAAAAGCGCTCTGGAGAGGTTTCAGATTCAGGCAACCATCCCGCAGAGAGAAGAGCTCTATGTCCTGTGCCTGAATTTCCGGGCAGAGCTGGTTCTTTTCCGCTACCTGACCTGCAAAATCATCGGTGAGAGCAACGTGGGCAGCTACCATGTTTTTACCGTGACAAAGAAATACTTCCCGCGCCGTCCTCTGCATTTTGCTCTGTTTGAGCACGACGGCAGGAAGTTAAAATCTTTGAATCAGGAAATTTATTAGCCTTATCAGTCGAGTTTTACGAAGCGAATGTTGAGAATCGCATCGAGTTCCTGTAGTTTTTTCACCGTTTCTTCGGGGACCGGGCTGTCAACCTGCAGGACCATAACCGCCTCGCCGCCGATAGACTGCCGGCCGACCTGCATGCCGGCGATGTTGATGTTATCCTCACCAAGGGTAATGCCGAAGCGTCCGATGACACCGGGCATGTCCATATAGGTTGTGACCAGCATGTAGCGGGAGGGAACCACTTCGATATTGTATTTACCGATTTGCACAATACGAATATCGTCTTTATTGAAGAGGGTGCCGGAAATTGTCCGTGTGCCCTCGCTTGTCTTAATGGTCACCGTAATCAGGTTGGTGAAGTTCTCCACCGTTTTGCTGGCCACTTCACGGACCTTGATACCGCGCTGCTTAGCAATCAGCGGTGCATTGACGTAGTTAATGGTCTCGTGCAGAATAACCGACAGCAGGCCGATAAGAAATGAATTGGTCAGCGGTGTAACCGGGTAGTTTGCGATCTCCCCGCTGTAGAGGATATCCACCGATTCCACCTGGCCGTTAAACACCTGGGTGTAAAATGAACCCAGTGTTTTCATCAGGGGGATAAACGGCTTGACATCGGCCAGAGTTTCCGGCGGGATGACAGGTACATTGACTGCACTGACCAGGGGTTCGCCCGTTAGAGCGTTGAGAACCTGTTCGGCCACCTGGACGGCCACATTAACCTGCGCTTCTTCTGTGGAGGCCCCAAGGTGCGGTGTGACAATCACTTCGGGCAGTTCACAGAGCGGGTTGCATGTTACCGGTTCTTCTTCAAAAACATCCAGTGCGGCACCGGCCACTTTCCCTGACTTGACGGCAGCATAGAGTGCCTGCTCATCAATCAGGCCGCCACGGGCACAGTTAATAATCCGCACACCGTTTTTCATGATTGAGAGTTCCTTGTCTGAAACCATATGTTTTGTAGCTTTGGTCAGCGGTGTGTGCATGGTGATAAAGTCAGCCTTACGATATATTTCTTCCAGGCTGGTCAGCGTGACACCCATTTTTTCAGCCCTCTCGGCGGATATATAGGGGTCATAGGCCAGAATATCCATGCCCATGGCTTTAGCCCGTTTAATTACTTCACTGCCGATGCGGCCCAGGCCCACCACACCCAGTGTTTTTTTATACAGTTCCACGCCCATGAATTTATTGCGTTTCCATTCCCCGGCTTTCATGGAACAAGAAGCGGCGGGAATGTTCCTCGCCAGCGAAGTCATCATTGCAATGGTATGTTCGGCTGCGGAGATGGTGTTGCCCTCCGGGGCATTAATGACAATCACGCCAAGCTCAGTGGCGGCTTCCACATCAATATTGTCAATCCCTACGCCGGCCCGACCCACAACCTTCAGATTTTTGCCTGCTTCCAAAACAGTGCGGGTGACTTTTGTAGAACTGCGGACGATTAAGGCATCATATTCCGGGATCACATTGACCAGTTCATCCGGTGTCAGTTCCGTTTTAACATCCACCAGCGCCTTTTCCCTGAGCTTTGCCACACCCAGTTCTGAGATTTTATCACTGACTAATACTTTCATGGGGAATTACCTCCTCTGGTTGTTCGCGCCATTTGTAACATGTGTTTTCTGTAACTTGTATCATAAATACAAAAAAATTCCCTGTCCTCGGGCATGGCCCGCAGGGATATTACTATGATACCAAAGGTCTTTTAAAAGTGCAAGCTAAATCTTACAAAATCTCTCGGGATTCCGGCAGGGTTTGCTCTGTATTTATGAGGCAGCGGCAGCCGCAGCGCACAGCGCCGTAAACAGCGCTGCCGCATGGCCGGTCCGCTTTTCCAGCCATTCCGGATGCCACTGCACCCCGAGCGCAAACGGATGGCCGGTAAGTTCCACAGCTTCAATGACACCGTCGGCGGCGAATCCACAAACCTGCAGGTTACCGGGATGCTTCACCGCCTGATGATGCATGCTGTTTACACGTATCTTCGCTGCTCCCACAATATTGTGGAGCCTGGAGTCCACTCTGATGGTCACCTGATGAATCGGATAGGTCCGCGGCGCCTTCTGGTCATGCTGAACGGCCGCGATACCGACCAGGTCCTGATGAAGCGTGCCGCCTGCGGCCACAGCCATAATCTGTGCCCCGCGGCAGATTCCCAACAGCGGGATACCACGGGCCAGAGCCTGACGTGCCAGATACAGCTCCATGCTGTCTCTGGCCGGCTGGACTTCCCCCTGGCGGGGAGAGGGCTCCTCGCCAAAGAGACGCGCATCGGGATCGCCGCCGCCGCTAAGCAGCAGAGCGTCAACACTTTGCAGCATGTTCTCCCAAAGCTGCCGGCCCGGGCAGGCCGGCAGCAAAAGCGGCAGGGCCCCACTGCGTGCAACCGCCCGTACATAAGCAGCTGAAAGGGAATGTTCACTGCCCTTGCGGTTACATGTAATTCCAATTTTAGGCATCAGTTGGACAACCCCCTAAAAAAGCAAAATACGCAACCGATGGTTACGTACAGAGCCGACAGGATATTTTTTTTTAAAAATCAATTAAACCCAAAGAAATCTTAAGCGCCTGGTTGACCCGCTGCATAACCCGGTCGTCCAATTCGGTTACTTTGTCCTGAAGGCGCTGCTTGTCGATTGTGCGAATCTGTTCCAGCAGAATAACGGAGTCTTTTTCCAGACCGTACTCTTTGGCTTCCACTTCCACATGCGTAGGCAGTTTGGCTTTTTCAATCTGTGAAGTAATGGCGGCAATTATGACTGTCGGGCTGTATCTGTTACCCACATCATTCTGAATTACCAGCACCGGGCGTACCCCACCCTGCTCCGAGCCCACAACAGGGCTCAAATCGGCAAAAAAGATATACCCCCGTTTTACTTCTACCTTATTCACTTTTTCCCCACCATCAATTCAGCGATCACATTGGCTTCATTTTCCACTTCAAAAGCTTCATTTGCCAATCGCAGATTCAACCGCGCCATTTCCATATAGCCTTTTTGCATTCTGTCCCTGATTTGCTGCTTTTCCCGTTCAGCCAGGTACAGGCGCATAGCTTCACGGATAAAGTCGGAACGGGTCCTTTTTTCAGTTGCCACTATCCCGTCCACTTCTTCAAGCAGATGATGCGGCAGGCTAATCATAATCCGTTTCGTTTCCGCCAAAGGAAAGCACCCCCTAGATTTCAGTCTCCTTCAGATAAATCCGCGGCACCCGTCGGCTTATTGAGGTGACTACTTCATAGTTAATTGTATCGAGCCAGCGCGCCACTTCATCCACAGGCAGCAGAGCATGGTCCTGTCTGCCGAATAGGACCACTTCGTCTCCTGCGGCTGCGCCTTCTACGCCACTGATGTTAACCAGCGTCTGATCCATACAGACCCGCCCGACCACGGGCACACGCTGCCCGCGCACCAGAACCTGGCCGCGGTTGGACAGTCCCCGCCGGTAGCCGTCACCGTAACCCAGCGGCAGTGTGCCAATCCGGCTCGGTTCTGCTGCTACATAGGTGCTGCCATAGGAAATACTGGTGCCGGCCGGAACATCTTTTACATAGATAATTTGTGCTTTGAGTGACATTGCCGGCCGCAGGCAGATCTCGTCGCGGCTCACCTCATCAGAGGGATAAAGGCCATAAAGACTGATACCCACCCTGACCAGATCCAGGTGTGTTTCGGGCATCGAAATGGCCGCGGCACTGTTGGCTGCGTGTTTAACCGGAATCCTCATCCCCCGCTCCTCAAGGCGGCGAACCAGCTGCATGTAGCGGCCAAACTGCCATTTTGCATAGCCTTTGTCGCTATGATCGGCAGAGGCGAAATGAGTATATAGCCCTGTTACATGCAGCCCGGGAAGTCCGGCAACATACATGATAAAATCATCCGCTTCCTCACATGGGAAGCAACCGACGCGGCCCATTCCCGTATCGACTTTCACATGCACATTCAGTGTGCGGCCGCTTTTTACTGCAGCCTGTGAAAATGCTTCTGCCTCATCCGGAGTAAACACTGTCGGTGTCAGATTATATTCACAAAGATAAGGCGCGTAGTTTTTTGGCGTAAACCCGAGAATCAAAATGGGCGTGTCAAGTCCGCTGTCACGGAGCTGCACCGCTTCTTCCACCATACCCACGCCAAGAAATGAAATACCGGCGGCTACTGCCTCCCGGGCCACTTCCACAGCCCCGTGGCCGTACCCGTCGGCTTTTACAATCGCCATCAGCCGGGTTTGGGAAGAAACATGTTTTCGAAACTGACTGACATTGTGGGCAATTGCCGATAAATCCACCTCTGCCCACGCCGGTCGCAGCGGGAACCCGCGCAAAACTTTACACCACCTATCTTTACAGTACCTATTGTATTCCACGGCAGACCTGATTATTCCTGCCGGTATTGCCGGATGCACTTTTGCTTTTTTCTGGAACAAATCCGGCGCTGTCCAGCTTGAAGAATTTATGAATGGCGCGGGCTGCATCATGAATGCGGTCTTGTTTAATCAGGCAGGAAATCTTGATATCTGAGGTGGAAATAATTTCTATATTAATTCCTTCAGCGGCCAGCGCCTGAAACATCCCCGCGGCGACGCCTGTGTGATGAATCATGCCGGCACCAACCAGAGAGATTTTTGCTACATCGCGTTCACAACAGAGTTCGGCTCCGATATCCTGCACGAGAGGTTCCAGTACGGCCCGTGCCTTGTCCAGATCATCAGCGCCCACAGTGAAAAGTATATCATTTTCACCCTCACGACGGATGCTCTGCACAATCAGGTCGACATTAATCGCAGACTCACCGATAGCAGAAAAAATCCGGGCGGCTATACCGGGCTTGTCGGGTACACCCACAACAGCTATTTTTGCCTGGTCTTCATCACAGGCTATCCCGCTAATCACCGTACCTTTTTCCATATCTGTCTCCTCCTTCACCAGAGTGCCTCTGTCCAGATGAAAACTCGACCGGACATGAATCACCACTCCGTGCTCCTTACCACATTCCACGGCCCGGGGGTGCAGCACTTTTGCGCCCAGGCTGGCCAGTTCCAACATTTCGTCATATGTTATTTCATCGAGCTTTCGCGCTTCAGGCACGATGCGCGGGTCAATGGTAAACACGCCGTCCACGTCAGTATAAATTTCGCAGATATCGGCCTTAAGGGCTGCCGCCAGCGCCACCGCCGTCGTGTCCGAGCCGCCCCGGCCCAGTGTATTGATTTCGCCCTCAGCATCCACACCCTGGAAGCCGGCCACCACCGCAACTTTACCTGCTTCAAGCGCCTGCCTGACGCGGGCAGCGGAAAAAGAGCGGATTCTGCCGTTTAGGGGGTTCCCATCCGTAACAACACCGGCCTGCGGGCCGGTAAATGAAACAGCCGGCGTGCCGGTTGTCTCCAGTGCCATGGCCAGCAGGGCAATACTAACCTGTTCACCGGTTGATAGCAGCATGGCCATCTCGCGTTCAGGCGGCCTGGCGGTAATGTCACGCGCCAGCTTAACAAGCTCGTCTGTCGTATGCCCCATAGCCGAGACGACAACAGCCACACTGTGGCCGGCTGCCACCGCCTGGGATACCCTGCGGGCCACATTCAATATTCGTTCAATACTGCCGACAGATGTTCCGCCGTATTTTTGCACGATAATCGCCAAAGCGTTTCCCCCCATCCTCTTGCTAGCCGGAAAATGACGCAGAATCCAATGCGCCGCGCCGGCCAATACCTGTTAGAATCACACGGCTTGTCACATCATGCTGTAAGAATGCATGGCGCATCGCTTCACCGATGGCGTCATCATTTTCCGTCGTAAAGGCCACCACCGCCGGACCTGCCCCGCTAAGCGCCGCGGCTAACGCTCCTTCTTTCTTTGCCGCAGCCACCACCTCAGCAAGTCCCGGGACCAGTGCAGAGCGGTAAGTCTGGTGCAGCCTGTCTTCCATGGAAAAAGAGAGCAGTTCCAAATCGCCTGTACACAGTGCAGCCACCAGCACAGACGCATGCCCGACGTTAAATACGGCATCTTCCAGCGGTACCTGTGCAGGTAAAAGACTGCGGGATTTTTTTGTCGGCAGTGTGAAGGCAGGAACTAGGACGACCACATTCAGTCCCGGAGGCGGCTCGATCCGGATATGCCGGACCTGATCTCCGTTGCGGCAGACAGCCACAAAGCCACCAAAAAGAGCCGGAGCCACATTGTCCGGATGTCCTTCCAGCCGGGTGGCCAGCTGTAATATCTCTTCAGGCGGCAGCGGCTGCGGCAGCAGTGCATTTGCCGCAGCCATACCACCGGCAATAGCGGCAGCAGAACTACCCATGCCGCGAAAAAGAGGAATCCTGTTGTGCTGACGGATATGAATTCCGTCTGTCGGCCTGCCGGCGGCGTCGAAAACGGCCCTGGCCGCGTCCATGATCAATTTTGAACCTGTCCGGGAAAGCAGCCCGGCTCCTTCACCGGTCACTTCGGCTGCTGCGAAACTGCTGTTGTCAAGCGTCATTTCCACTGTGTTATATATGCCCAGAGCCATTCCCAGCACGTCAAAACCGGGGCCCAGGTTGGCGGTAGTCGCCGGCACCTGAATCTTTACTTTTTGTTTTGCCATGCTTTTTCCTCCGGGCGCTTTAGGCCGTTATTTGTCTAAAACGGATTATTCCACCACACGTAAAACACTGTTGATACTGCGTATTGCCGGCATGGCTTCCAGGCTCGCCACGGCCTGCGCAAAATTTCCTTCTTTTACTTCGTGTGTAACCAGAACAATTTCCGCTGTTTCGGCATCACTCCGTTTTTGAATAATCATATCCAGGCTGACTTTTGCATCACCAAAAGCTGTAGCCAGCCGGGCAAAAACACCGGGTTCATCTTTTGCTTTCAGCCGCAGATAAAAACGGGATTCCTGCTCTTCTTTCGGGACAATCTTTTTCCTTCCGAAAGAAGCTTCAAAAATTCCGTTTTCCACCTGGTGGCGAATGCTCTGCCCGGCATCGATGATATCGGCACAGACTGAGCTGCCGGTGGGCATGGAGCCGGCGCCGCGCCCGTAAAACATCACTTCGCCCACAGCATCCCCTTCCAGGAAAACAGCGTTAAATTCATTGGCAACAGCAGCCAGCGGATGGAGTGTGGGAATCAGGGTAGGATGGACACGCAGCTTAAGGCCGTCCAGTGTTTCTTCACCTATGGCCAGAAGCTTCACCGTATAACCAAGCTCCTGTGCATAACGAATATCACGCAGTTTCACCCCGGTGATTCCTTCCACAAAGATATCAGCCATTTCAATTTTACTTGAAAAGGCCAGAGAAGCCATGATCGCCAGTTTATACGACGCATCGCGGCCCTCGATGTCTGATGAAGGATCCGCTTCGGCAAATCCCTTCGCCTGTGCCTCGGCCAGCGCTTCTTCAAACTCCCGGCCTTCGCACGACATTTGTGTCAGAATATAGTTGGTGGTGCCGTTAATGATACCCATAATTTTTTCAACTTTATTGGCGGCCAGGGAATGCTTGAGCGGGCGGATGAGCGGGATGCCGCCGCCGACACTGGCTTCATAAAAGATGTTTTTGCCCTGGTTTTTGGCAATTTGCAAAAGCTCAACACCATGCTGTGCCATCAGGTCCTTATTGGCCGTTACCACATACTTGCCGTTCTCAAGAGCGCGCGCAATCAGTTCACGGGTCTGCTCCACACCGCCCATCACTTCCACTACGATATCAATATCGGGATCCAAAACCACATGATCGGGATTATCCGTCAGAAGCGAAGAATCCATTTCAATATCGCGTTTTTTGCCTAGATTGCGCACAGCCACTCTTTTTACCTCAAGACGGGCGCCCAGTTTGTGCCAGATTTCCTCACCGTTGGACTCCAGAATCTTCAGCACGCCGGTGCCCACTGTCCCAAGGCCCAACATACCGATTTGCAGTGTTTCTTTTTTCAAGTAATTCAACTCCCCTGTTTCATTTCTAGCTTTGGCCAACCAGTTCCAGTTTCTGAACCCCGTCGATAGCCGACAGCCTGGCCAGCAATTCATCAACATTTTCTTTTAACTCTTCTGTTTCAAATGAAATTGACGCATTCGCCACACCCTGAAGCGGAATCCCCTGGTTGATTGTCAGCACATTGCCATGGGCCGCTGCAATAATTTTTAGCACATCGGACAAAACACCTGTGGTATGTTCAAGAATCAGCGAGACGGTAAGTATTTTACCGCGGCTGGCCTCCCGAAAGGGGAAAATGTAGTCACGGTACTTATAGAAAGCGCCCCGGCTGATACCGACAGCCTGCACCGCATCATTTACCGTCTGGGCAGTCCCTTTTTTCAGCATCTCTTTTGCTTCTGCCGTTTTGCGCAATACCTGTGGCAGCACATTTTCCTGAACAAGATAGAATTTGCCCCCCAAGTCTTTCATTGGCAACCTCCTGTCCACTGAGCGTGGACATTAATCTATATATGTTACACATTATAGCACCGTCAGTTCCGCCCTGCAACAGTTTCTTTTTGTTTTTAACGATTTTTTTTCACAAAAAAAATAACCTTTACGGTTAAGGTAAAGGTAAACAGATAAATGTACCAATCTGCAGGTTTTTCGGATCAAGCCCCGGATTCAGTTCAAGAATTCCTTCAACCGTCACTCCCTGCTCTGTTGCAATCTTTTGCAGTGTGTCGCCCGGCGCAATTTCCAGAAAGAGTCCTGTGGGACACGGGGGTACTTTGTCAAGACCCATAAAAAAACATCACTCCTTCCATATCCATGATATGCAAAGAAGTGAAAGGTGTGTGTCAGGAAGAACCCTGTGCTTTTACAGACGCGGCAATTCGGACCATCTCTTCCATCGTCAGACTGCCGGTTAAGATAAATTCCATCGTGTTATCGGACCAGTACAGTGTGGCCAGTTCATCCGACAGGTTTTCGTGATAGAATCCCGTCATTTCACCAATGATAAGCTGCCGGCTTGATTCTGCCCTGTAAGCTTCAGTTTCGGTTTTCGGCCGCTGCACAAAGGTGAAATGCTGGTCTCCTTTATAAATAAAGATAAGCTGCTCCTGATCGGCCTCCTCACTTTGAGAAATAACAAAGAGGAAGCACCCTTGGGGGACATATTCAGGAACGTAAACCGGATAAGGCCAATCCTGCTGCGCATCATCAAGCGAGAGAGGGCGAATGAGACACAGGGACGCAACTTCTCCCTCATCTGGCGGCTGATACTCAAAGATGTCATCTGCAAAATCCACACCCGGCTGCAGCAGTGTGCAGGATAACCTGTTTAACAGACTTTCATCCAGATACGTCTCCACAATCATGGGAAACAGTGTCTTCTTGTCAAGCCACAAATGAACAGATTCATTCCTGCCCTGTGTTTTGTATGTAACAAAATAATAGCTCTCGTCTCCTGCTGTCCTGAGCCCCCCGAAAGAATGTGTTTTTGCCCTGAGATAGGCTTCCAGATACCCGGTGAGCATAAACGGTGGTGACAATTCTTCGGTGGCGTCCCCGGCCAGGCGGTAATAATCATCAAAACCGGGCTGGTAAATAAAAACCTGCTCGCCGTCACAGATAAAGAACTGCCCCCCGGCCTCTGTTGTCACTTCAACACGCCAGCGATCGGGATTTTGCAGCCACTGCCTGACACTGTAGTTCTGTTCATCCTCGGGACTGAACACCACAGCATCAAGTTCCGCATAATAGCCCTTCATTTTGGCCATTGTTTTTGCTGCTTTCTTCTGCAGTCTTTCCTCAGACATGCTGCAGCCTGCCGCCAGAACCGACAGCAGTAAAGCCAGCACCAATAAACATGCCGCCCGGCTGCGCAGGAACGTGCGCGAACCTGTTTCCCGCATAGTGCCTCGCCCCTTTACGTACGTAGTTGCTCATTTTGGCAAACTTCGGTGAAACCGTGAAAAGAGGAGCGGGCACCCGGCAGCGAGGCTGTTGGCCTAGATCATGGCTTTGACCAGGTCCTGGCGGCTGATAATCCCCACCAGCTGTCCGTCTGCATCAACCACAGGCACACGGTTGACCTGCCTTTCCACCATAATGGTTGCCACTTCTTCAATCGATGCATCTTCTTTGACGGTGTACACTTTCGGCGTCATAATTTCCGCAACTTTGGCAGCGGTCATCTTATTCAGGTCCTGGGAGATCCGCTGCGGGTTTTCGAGGTAAATCACACCGCCCAGGATTTCCAGGAAAGCAGGCGTATGCAATTTCTTATCCTGGTAAATTAAATCGCCTTCACTGACCATGCCCTTTACCCGGCGCTTTGCATCAACGACGGGAAGGCCGCTGACTCCATGCTCCACAAGAAGTCTGGCCACCTCATTAATGGTGGTTTCCGGGGTTACGGTAATAACGTCCTTTGTCATAATCTCTCTTGCCAACATGCTGCTTGCTCCTCTCTACATATGTATTTTTTCCGTTTTCAGATATGCTTCACAAATACACTCTATTATATCACCGGCTACAAGCGATGCCTCACCCACGGATTGTGCCGCCAGGTCACCGGCCAGGCCGTGGAGATAAACGGCAACCCTGGCCGCTCGCGACGTTTCCAGGCCCTGGGCCAGCAGGGACGCCAACAAGCCTGTCAGCACATCACCGCTCCCTGCGGTGGCCATCCCACTGTTGCCGGTTACATTGAGGGCCAGCTCTCCACCTGGTTCGGCAATTAATGAGTGAGCACCTTTGAGGATTACCGTGCTGCCAAACCGCCCGGCCAGTTTTTGGGCAGCCGCCACTCTGTCGGCCTGGACATCCTCAATGCTGCACTCCAGCAGCCGCGCCGCTTCGCCCGGGTGGGGTGTCATCACGACAGGTGCCTGTCGGCCGTCCATTAATTCCGGGTTTTTGGCCAGCAGATTCAGGGCATCCGCATCCAAAACAGCCGGCAGAGGGCATTCTCTGAGGATGGCCGCCAGCACCGGCAGGGCCTCATCGTCCTGGCTCATTCCCGGTCCCACACCCACCGCCTGGCAGGTACGCCATTTTTCCCGCAAGATATACAAACTGTCGGCCTGCAGGCGGCCCAGTCTGTTTTCCGGCAGCGGCACAGTGATCGCCTCCGCAACCTGGGCAGCCACCGTCGGCTGCACGCTGCGGGGTGTGGCCGCAAAAACAAGTCCGCAGCCGCCCCGCAGGGCAGCACGGGCCGCCAGGGCCACCGCACCGGACATCCCCCGGGAACCGGCTACAAGTAAAACCGAACCGAATGTGCCCTTGTGTCCGTCTGCGGGTCTTTGCGGCAAAAGCCTGCGGGCCGTCTCCGGTGTAATCAGTGAAAAACCATGTCCCTGCAGCAGACCGGGCGGAATGCCGATATCCGCCACTTCCAGTCTCCCGGTACAGGCCGCACCGGGAAAGCAAAGCAGGCCCCGTTTTGGCAGTGCAAGCGTTACAGTCAGGTCGGCATAAACCGCCCGGCCGAGAATTTTGCCGCTGTCGGCACAGACTCCTGAAGGAATGTCCACCGACAGGACAAAACCCCTGCTTTCATTGACAGCACAAATTATCGCCGCAAGCAGCGGGTCCACTTCACGGCTGATTCCCGTTCCCAACATTGCATCAACAACGAGATCCGCCGCAGACAACTCCGCCCTCAGAGCGGGGAGTGCTCCTTCATCCAAAACAGTCCTGCAGGCGATACCCATGTTTTGCAGGATGGCCAGGTTTATCCGTGCATCACCGCGATAATCAGTAAATGCAGCCGTGGTCCAGACGGAAACATTTTTTTCCCGGGCCAAATGACGGGCAACAACAAAACCGTCCCCGCCGTTGTTTCCCCGGCCGGCCAGGATAACGACATTCGGGCCGCAACCGAGTTCACGGATTGCTTCCGTGACACGCAGGCCGGCATGTTCCATCAAAACGACACCGGGTATCCCCACTGCTTCTATGGCTTTTCTGTCGATATCGCGCATCTGCGCGGCTGTAACGATCTCCATTTTTCTTCACTCCCGCAAGAAAGACGCTGACGCTTTTTTACTGCTGGTTGCGTCTTTCTTGTTCTTTAGGGGTTGCCACCCCTTCGACGGGTCTTCGACCCTGACCACCCCGCAAGAGTAAGGGGATATTCCCCTTACAAACCCCTAATAGTCAAGGAGCACGCTTTTCTGCATGCATATAAATCCTTGACTACAAAAAAAGACGCATAAAAGATGCGCCTCTTCTTGTTTTTGTACCGTTTGTGAACCCGTTTAAATAGCGAGCCGGCGCGCGCTGCCTAACGGTGTTGATCTGTAAAAATCCTAACAGCAACCGCCGCTGCAGCCGCCACCGCCACCACCACCGTGGCTATGGCCGGTTTCCATCCCCGTAACCCGGGAAATTGTTTCATTTACGGCAGCCAGCAGACCGTCAACCGTTTTTCTTGCTTCCAGATAGGCATTAATTTCAGGGTTTTCCAACATTTTACGCTGATGTTCGCGCAGTTCGTCAATCTGTTCCTGGGAAATTTTTTTCCCCATCATTTGCGATTCACGCAGAGCCTGCTGCCTGCCCTGGAAGTTCTCAACCAGGTCCAGTGCGGCCTCGCTGTTATCCATTGCTTCTTTTGCTTTTGTGAAATCCTTATACTCGTCTGAATCAAGGATTGCTTCTCCCAGTTGTTCAGCCAGTTCCAGAGGTTTCATCATTTTTCTCCTTTTCTACTTTGTTTCCCGCTTATTTTTTAAATCTTCAATCGCCTTATGCAGTGCATCGGCCGCCAAATTGGAACAGTGAAGCTTCGCTTCCGGCAGGCCGCCCAACTCTTCTGCGACCGCTTTGTTCGTGATTTGCAGCGCCTCATCAATGGTTTTCCCCTTCACCATTTCGGTCACCGCACTGCTTGTGGCAATGGCGGCACCACAGCCAAAGGTTCTGAATTTAATGTCTTCAATCCTATCTTCGTCATCTACTTTAATGTAGATCCGCATGATATCCCCGCACTTCATGTTGCCCACTTCACCCACGCCGTCAGCGTTGTCAATCTCCCCGACATTACGTGGATTTGTGAAGTGATCCATTACTTTCTCAGTGTACATCCTCTCCAACTCCTTACTCTTTTGATTTACAGGTATAAACAGAAGACATGGCACGCAAACGCTCTACGATTTCCGGGATAACTTCCAGAACATAATCAATATCTTCGTCTGTGTTTTCCGCACCTAGAGTGAGCCGCAGCGAACCATGAGCCGTTTGGTGGTCCAGCCCCATTGCCATCAGTACATGAGACGGGTCCAGGGAACCCGATGTACATGCCGAACCGCTGGAAGCCGCGATGCCTTTTAAGTCCAGGCTGAGAATCAGTGACTCACCCTCGACATAATGAATGGATACATTCACATTGCCCGGCAAACGCTCTGTGGGATGGCCGTTTAGCTTTGTGTCTTCAATCTTCATTAGTCCGTCAATTAATTTATCACGCAGAGCTTTTATTTTGGCCGCTCTCTGCGGCATTTGGCCCACAGCCAATTCAATGGCTTTCCCCATACCGATGATGCCGGGTACATTTTCTGTGCCGGGACGCATTTTTCTCTCCTGCGCACCCCCGAAGCTGTATGTCTTCAGTTTAGTCCCTTTGCGGACATACAGCGCGCCTACGCCCTTGGGTCCGTAGAACTTATGTGCCGACATGGAGAGAAGGTCACACTGCAGGTCATCCACATTCACCGGCAGGCTGCCGATGGCCTGCACGGCGTCAATATGGAATGTGATACCGTGCTTGCGGGCAACACTGCCGATTTCAGCCACAGGCTGCACAGTTCCCACTTCATTATTGGCCATCATGACCGAAATCAGAATCGTTTTCTCCGTAATGGCTGCCTCCACGTCAGCAACACTGACCATGCCTTCTTCATTCACAGGCAGGAGCGTTATGGTAAATCCTTCATCCCGGAGGGCCAGACAGGCATCCAGAACCGCATGATGCTCCACGGAACTGGTGATAATATGGTCCCCTTTTTTCTGCAGAGCCCGGGCTACACCACGGATGGCAAGGTTATCCGCTTCCGTGCCGCCTGAGGTAAAAATAATTTCACGCGCCTGTGCGCCAATGGCAGCAGCTACTTTTTCGCGCGCTTCCTCCACCGCTTTACGGACCTCACGCCCAAAGGAATGGATACTGGACGGATTGCCGTAAACTTCATTGAAATAGGGCATCATTACCTCTAGCACTTCCGGGTCCGGACGTGTTGTTGCCCCGTGGTCAAGATATACTCTTTTCATGAATCAGCCCTCCTATGTTGAATCCGCCGATATATCAATTACATCAGCAAGTGTAATGTCATCCAATACTTCCGACATTCTGTCGCGCAGCCGCTCCCAGATACCCCGGGTCAGACATGCGGCACTGCGTCCGCAAGCGTTCGCATTTCCTTCAGCCACACAGTCCACAGGGGCAATCGGCCCGTCTAACGCACACAGAATATCACTGATTTTAATATCCCCGGGGTTTTTGGCCAGTGTGTAGCCTCCTTTTGCACCACGGACAGAATCAATCAGTCCGGCCCGGCGCAGCGGCAGAAAAATCTGCTCGAGAAACTGATAAGATATCCCTTCCCGTTCGGCAATTTCCCGCAGCGGGATGGGCCCGGCGCGAAACTCAAGAGCCAGGATGACCATGGCACGCACACCATATTCTCCCTTTGCTGAAACCTTCATAACTATACCGCCTGTCTTAAATCCCGATAAATTTACTCGGCTTTACTTTAGAGTAACAGACAGCGCCGGGGCAGTCAAGAGCCACGTACGCAAATAATTAATGTTTATTAATTTGTAAGAAATTCTCTTATGTACCCACAGCCATGCCGGTGGCATAATCCCTGCTGTGGCTAAGTGAAATGGCAATCTGGCGTATGTCCAACTCCCGGGCCCGCTCCAGAGCCCGGCCATGTAATATTACCGACGGCTCACCACCGGGCAGGCTGACGATTTCCACATCCGTCCAGGCCAACTGGCCAAGACCTAGCCCAAGCAGCTTAAACACAGCTTCCTTGCCGGCAAAACGGGCTGCCAGGTGTTTTTCCACGTGCTTGCGGCCGGCCAGATACGTTTGCTCACGCTCAGTAAAGAAGCGCCTGAAAAACAGCCGCGGCCTTTTTCTGTAAACGCGGGAAATCCGTTCTATTTCAATAATGTCCACTCCGCAGCGCAGCACAAAAATCCCTCACTATCCATTCTGCCCACGGCAACTATTTTTATAAAAGTGTTTCAAATTTGTAGCCAATTCCCCATACAGTGCGCAGGTACGTGGGGTTGGCAGGGTCTTTTTCTATTTTTTCCCGAATGCGCCTGATTAACACCGTAACTGTTCCCGCGTCGCCAAAATACTCGTTGCCCCAAACCATATCAAGCAGCTGGTCACGGCTGAAGACCACCCCGGGATCGTTGGCCAACACCCAAAGCAGGTCAAATTCTTTGGCGGTCAGATAAACTTCCTCTCCGTTTAGCTTCACCTGGCGGGTTTTACTGTTAATATAGAGCCGGCCGTCATCGAACGTCCCTTCTTTCAGGCGCGGCGCCAGTTCCTCCCCGTTGATACGCCGCATCACAGCCTTAACGCGCAGGGCCAGCTCTGAGGGGCTAAACGGTTTTGTAACGTAGTCATCCACACCGAGGTTAAAGCCATGGGCTTTATCATCCAGTTCGTCTTTGGCAGAAAGAATAATCACCGGGGTACTGTCACCGCGGCTGCGCATCGTTTTACAGACTTCAAAGCCGTCCATTTCAGGCATCATCAGGTCCAGGACGATCAGATCGGGCCTTTCCGTCTCGATTTTTTGCAGTGCTTCCAGGCCGTCACAGGCATGGACCACGCGATAGGCATCCCGCCGCAGACTTTGTTCCACGATTCGTCTTATTTTCGGTTCATCATCCACAACCAGGATTTTTGTCACCTTGCTCAAATTACTCTCCTCCTTCGTCTTTGGCAATGGGAACACGGATTGTAAATTTAGTCCCTTTACCCATTTCACTGCTGACAGAGACACTGCCTCCCTGCAGCTCTGCCAGAGTCTTAACCAGTGCCAGTCCCAGGCCGGTGCCGCTGCGCCGCCTTTTGAGCGATGCATCCCCCTGCCTGAATTTTTCAAAGATGTGAGGCAGTAAATCAGGAGGAATTCCCTCACCGGTATCCTCCACATGAATGGCCACATTTTTTTCTTCCGCTTCCGCCCAGACATAAATCCGGCCGTCTTCCTTGGTAAATTTAATGGAGTTGGAAATCAGATTATTGATCATCTGCCTCAGCCGTTCCGGGTCGGCATAGGCCAGCGGCAGTTCAACGCGGGCTACATCCAGGCGGATATTGTTCTGATAGGCAATGGGCGTCATTGTCCGCCGGACAACACGGAACACGTCATTTAGTTCCACTTTTTCTTTCTCGAGCCGCAGTTTCCCGGCCTCGAGCTTTGTCATATCCAAAATGTCGCTGATTAAAAGCATTAGCTGCTGGGCACTTGTTTTAATATCAAGCAAATTCTCCCGCTGCTCCTCATTGACGGGTCCGGGGATTTCATCCAGGAGAAGCTCACAAAATGCCACAATCGATGTAAGCGGCGTACGCAGTTCATGAGTGATGGTAGCCATAAACTCACTTTTAATCCGGCTGTTTTCGCTTAACTTCTGGTTTAGTGCAACCAGCGACCTTTTGCCTTCCGTCAGACGCAGGTTAGCTGCTTCCAGTTCACGGGTCCGTGACATCACCCGTCTCTCCATAGTTTTGTAGAGGTCTTTGAGCTGACCCAGCATGGATTGAAACTCCTCGGAGAGTGTGGCGATCTCGCCATAAGCAGATATATCGTCAAAGCGTGTGTCCAGTTCACCTTTACCCACCAGAAGAACCCGCTGCTTCAGCTCATCTAAGGGCTGGACAACCATTCGGCTCGTTACATACAGAATACCGGTGAGCGTTGCAATAAGCAGCAATAAGCTAAAAAGCAGCATATTGTTACGGTTGTTTGCCAGCGTGGCATAAACGGTTTCCGTAGGCATAGTGACACTGATAATACCGGCTAACTCCCCCACACTAAGCCCTTCACGCGTATACCCTGTCACATCGATGGTCCCTGCCGGACCGCCGTGACAGTCCAGACACGACTCTTCAATGTAAAGCGGAACAATGTAGCGATACACCGTACGGCCGTCTGCACTGTATTCGCCGTCAATGGCAGTAAGTGCGGGATTCTCCTCAAATTGCCTCAGGGCTTCAAGCTCATAGTCGTCAGGCTCGTTATCCGGATTGCGCACATCAAACCAGGTTTGTTTAATGGAGTATTGCGTTCTTTTCGCAAGAATGTCGCCAACACCTCTGCCCACAGCAGCAGGATTGAGATGTTTAAACTCAAAATTCCCGTGAGAATCATAGTTGATTTTATCCTGGCTTTGCGCAATAAAATAGCGCATGGCTATAAACTGTTCGGTAATAACATCCGCTTTTTCCCGCAGTTTTTCAAACTCTGTCTGGCGAAAGAACATATTGCTCCAGACAAAATTTAAGGTCATCAATCCGGCTATAATAATACTCAGAACCCAAAGATACCGCCAACCAAGCGAGTTTCGTCTGGGTAGATACATAAAATAAAACCACCCCTGTCGCAAATAAACAAACATTCTTGATTAATTCGACAAAGGCAGTAAAAACCCTTTTTGTGGACAATTAGTGCCTATACGTTTTCTAAAAACGGGAAGCCTTCTCACGAAAGCTTCCCGGTCAAATTTGAATCTATTGAAGCGGTGTCTGCTCCGTGGCCTTACGGTTCCCCACAGACATGCTGCCCTCAAGAACCTGCTCAAGCCCACGGACAAGTTTATCATCTTCTAACAGACTGTGGATGCGGTAAAACAAAGCAATAAAACGGACCTCAACAAAGAGATGGCTTTTGCACTCGGCAAAAGCCATCTCTTTGTTGGTCGATTTAGCTATCAGTTCACATAGAACCGCTCATGGTAACGGGTTGGTTCTTCCTCGCCATCATAGTTTAGGGTGACATTAGCATACCTAAGAGCCGGATTATCAGGATTCACCCCATGGAGCCCCAGTTCCGAGACAAGCATATCCCTCATGGTCCGGGCAAATACAGCCAGGTCACTGACAACGGGCCTGAGACGGTAATGAATCCGCGGGTCTTTATTTTCAAGTGATGCGTCTAGGGTTAACTCAAGCGGATTTCCCAGCTCATCCACACTGTAGTTAAGGTTAATTATCATTTCCGTTAAAACAGCCGATGGCTTTGCAGTCGGTTCCGCATGAAGATGCATGCTAATCTGGTAGTGGAAAGATGAGGACATTGAATCGAGACTTCGTTCCACTAGCAGGTTATCATGACGGGGCAAAAATTCTTCTTCAATTGCTTCTATCATTCCAGCCAGCACGCCGTCGTCATGCCTGATTTCTAAGATATCATTAATTCGTGTGACGGCACCCATTTGCTTCAGCTTCTCCAGCGACACCAGGGAGACTTTTTCCAGGCTGAAGTCATACCCGTCCTGCTCCCACTGGGTGAGAACATTCTGGGAGACATACGTATTGGGAAACAGCGCAAGGTCTGAAGGTGCCGTTTGCTTTAGCCACTCTTTGGCGTTTAATGCTGATTGAAAGCTGCGCGGCAAATTAATGTCCTGGACTGTTTCGCTGACCGTATCCTGAAACCCGTCGTATTTCGCATAACGGCGGGATAGTACTTTTTGTTGGTTATCGAGAACCTCATCCATTAAAATATAATAGTTTTCATCCGGTACGGTTGTTAATTCCAAATCTGCCAGATTGACAATTCGGTCTGGAACCGCAACGCTTTCTTCCACCTCATCCGGCACATAGCCGGAAGGCGGAGCGGTACAGCCTGTCAATATCAACGCTATAAACAAGATTATCAGGACGAGTTTTCTGTCCATCCACGCAGCGCTCCCTTCCGCTTGTCCCCTGTTTTATTATCATATCAGACAGGAGCGCCCTTTATGTTACTGTTTCTTTACATAAATCACTGAATTGGTTAAGATTTGTTAAAATACTCCCAGGAAAAACATTAATCAATGCATTTTCCCATGCATAGCGCGTCAAAAAAACGGCCTTCAACAAAAAACTCGCGCGCAATCCGACCTTCATCGGCAAAACCGAGCTTCCGGTAGACATGAATTGCCGCAGAATGGTCACTGCGAACTTTAAGGTTGAGCTTTCTCACATGGCCGGATTGTTCGGCCCACGTAAGCAGGGTGCGCACTAGTTCTGTGCCAATACCAAATCCCCAAAAACGTTTCAGCACACTGACACCAAATTCGCCGGCATGGGACACGCGGGGGCGCTCGCCCGGTCTGAAATCCACTGCACCCACAATCTCTTCATCTGTTTCCGCCACATATAAAACCCGCCTGGGATCATCAAGGCATCGACGAATGAATGTTTTCTGTTCCTTCTCTGAAATTCTTAATTCACCGGGCCCAAATGTCAGATAATCTGTCTCTGCAGCGATTTTATCAAGATAGTTAATGATGTTTGCTGCATCGTCCGTAACAGCTTCACGGATTTGCACCAACCGGCCGTCAGATAGGGTAATTGATTTCATGGCAAACCTCCGTTTCTGACTTCAGGCATCTCCTAAAAGCAGGGAAGACAGTTCCGCAACGGAATGAACCAGATAGTCAGGCTTTTGAGCCCGCAGTTCCTCCTCGCTCCCATAACCGTACGTTACACCCACAGCCGTTAGCCCGTGTGCTTTGGCACCGATGATGTCATATTTTCTGTCGCCAATCATCACAATTTTATTTCCGGCTGTATCCCCGGTTTCGGTCAGAATTTCTGCAATAATTTCCTGCTTTGCCGTGCGTGTGCCGTCCGGGTTTCCGCCGACAATCATGGAAAAATACTTTTTCATGTCAAAATGGTCGAGAATCTCCTCAGCAAAAGACGTCATTTTTGTTGTGGCCACATACAGGCGCTTCCCGTTTCCCTTCAGTTCTTCGAGCAGTTCGGGAATACCTGCAAAGACTTTGTTGTCGTAAAGCCCGTCTACCGCATGATGTTCCCGGTAGTGCCTGATTGCTTCATCTGTCTGTAACTGATTGAACCCGTACAGTGTCCGAAATGACTCAAACAAAGGCGGGCCGATAAATAAACGCAGCCTTTCCTCGTCCTCTTCTTCAATATTAAATCTGGCCAACGTATGCCGTAAAGAACACAAAATTCCCTTAATCGGGTCGGTTAGTGTTCCGTCTAGGTCAAAAAGAATATGGTCAAACATAACATACCCCCGTTATGGTTTATTGCTGCTGTCGGGCAGGTGTTTTTTTCTGCGGTTCCGGCCCTCTGTACATATAGTAGTTGCATAAAATTCTGCCGTTATAGAGCTTGCGCTTCTTATCCGCGGGGCGGCCAAATATTTTTTCAAAGCCCATGTGCGACGTAATCACAAAGAAAGACCAGGTGTCCAGAGCGCCAAAGACCTTTTGCATGTCTTTGTAAATAGCCTCGGCTTCCCGCACTTCTCCCAGGCGTTCGCCGTAAGGCGGGTTGCAGATAATAAACCCGTGTTCATAGCGGGAACGAAAGTTTTGGAATGGTACCTGCTGAAAATGGATATGACTGTCCACGCCTGCTTTACGGGCATGATGACGGGCCAGACTTAGTACCTTTTCATCTATGTCGGTGCCCAGAATCCGCAGTTGGCGACCTGTAATGACGGCGCTTTTTGCTTCATCCCGGGCATCACGCCAACAGCGCGCCGAAATCACCGGCCAGGTCTCCGCCGCAAACCTGCGGCGCAGCCCCGGTGCGATATTGAGCCCAATCAGTGCTGCTTCCACCGGAATGGTGCCTGATCCACAAAACGGATCCGCCAGTACGCGATCAGCCGGCCACTTACTCAGCATCACCAACGCCGCCGCCAGCGTTTCCCGCAGCGGCGCTTTGGCCGTCAGCTCCCTGTAGCCCCGTTTGTGCAAACCTGCACCACTTGTGTCCATGGTTAGTGTGGCCCTGTCTTTTAAAAGCCCCACTTCGATTTTATAGCGGGGGCCGTTTTCTGCAAACCAGTCCGTCTTATATTTCTCTTTCATTTTTTCAACTACAGCTTTTTTGACAATGGCCTGGCAGTCGGATACGCTGTAGAGTTTCGATTTTACCGATTTACCATCCACGGGAAACTCGGCATTTTCCGGCAGCCAGTCCGGCCAGGGCAATGCTCTGGCACCCTGAAACAGCTCTTCAAATGTGGTGGCATCAAATTCCCCCATTTTAACCAAAACACGGTCAGCGCTGCGCAGCCACAAATTCGCCCGGCAAATGGCTGTCTCATCACCGCGAAATGTAACCCGCCCGTTTTCCACCATCTGGTCTGTATAGCCCAGGTCTTTTAATTCTTTGGCCACCACCGCTTCCAGTCCGAACGCGGCAGTAGCTATCAGTTCAAACATAGCCATCTGTTTTAACTCCCTTTACCTGAAAATTTTTCCTGTCAACATGTTCAACAGATCATTCTCCTACTCCTTTATTTTTCACTATCAAACCAAAAGCATCCGCCTATCCATGAAGACGCGGGGACAGGTTCCACTGTCTTCATATTGCAGAGTAGATTAGTCAGCAGGCATAAAATCGTTTGCGGGAATACCATAAATGAAGACAGTGGAACCTGTCCCCGCGTCCTCATCAACCCCTTCATTCTAAAATTTTTAATTTTTAATAATAAATATTACTGGGTACCTTGTAATGCTAGATAGCTTGTGATATGTTGTAATCAATAAAGGTTTTCTCTGTCGGGTAAAAAGGGGGGATACAATGAACATACAATTTAAAAAGGGTGTTTTGGAGCTTTGTGTGTTGGCGCTCCTGGCCCAGAAAGACCGTTATGGTTATGAACTTGTAAATGAGGTTTCAAAGAATATCGCTATTTCGGAAGGAACGATTTACCCGCTCATGAAACGCCTCAAAGATGACGGCTACTTTACCACCTACCTTCAGGAATCGCAGGAAGGGCCGCCGCGCAAATACTACAAATTAACGGAGTTGGGCCGGAAAACCAAAGAGGAGCTATCAGAGGAGTGGTACTCTTTTGTCGAAGGGGTTAATTTAATTATCAGGGGGGATACAGACAGTGAATAGACAGGAGTTTATTGATACACTCAACCGTCTGCTTAATCAATTGTCTGCAGCAGACAGAGATGAAATTATCTATGACTATCAGGAACACTTCCGCATCGGACTGGAAGAAGGAAAAAGCGAGGAACAAATTGCTGCGTCTTTGGGGGACCCCAAAGTTATCGCCAAGCAGTTTCATGTTGATTATTTAGTAAAGCGTGCGGAAGAAGACACATCTGTGACCAATACATTCAAGGCCGTTTTGGCCACATTGGGCTTGGGATTTTTTAATCTGGTTGTTGTCCTTGGACCTTTTCTAGGCCTAGCCGGGGCGATTCTCGGCCTGTTTGTCGCAAGCGGCGCGATCATCATCGCCGGTATCGCTGTTTTTGGCGCAGCCATCTTCGGGCCGGTTCTGCCACTCTCATTTAACGCCGGGTATGCCATGACTTTTAATCCTGCCGCCATGCTTTTCCTCTCCGTCGGCCTGGTTTGTCTCGGCCTTTTGTTTCTGATCGGCAATGTATATCTGGCCAAGTACTTTTTCATCGGCACCGTACAATACCTTAAGTTTAATATGAAAATTATTAAGGGGGCCTAGACAGATGAACCTGAATATAAAAAATGTTGTCTTAATGCTCATTGTTGTGATGATGGGGTCATTTCTGATCGCAGGACTTCTCGGCGCCGCATCCATTCCTTTCTGGGGCGGGACACTAATCAACGCCCCGCTTGCACCGTATAATGAGGTTCACCAGTTCACTGCAGAGCAAATTACACAGCTTGATGTATCCACCATCAACACAGATATTAACTTCATCGTGACTGAAGACGATACAATTAAAGCCCATTTATATGGAGAAGTGACACCGGACGCCCTGCCTGCTGAGTTTGCACGGCAGAGCGGCAGCAGGCTGACAGTAACTGCACGTCCCCGCTCCGGTATCAACAATTCACGTATCCGGCTGACTCTCGATTTGTATGTGCCTGCACAGCACCTGGAATCTGTACAGGGCGAGACGGTCTCCGGTGACATGAAATTGACCGGACTGAATATCAAAAAGCTGGAATTCTATACCGTCTCCGGTGATATGGATATCAGAGACCTTTCCCTGGACACACTACAATTCAAATCCGTTTCCGGCAGACTGCGAGCCGAAGATGTCTCGGCCGCCAATACAAACCTGAATACCACCTCAGGTAACCTGGAGATTACAGGATTAGATGGTAACCTCATCGCCAAAACGGTTTCCGGAGATGTAACCGTAGACTATAACAATTTTGACAACGACATCACCTTTGACACTACATCGGGCAAAACCAGCCTGACTCTGCCGGAGAAGGCCCAGTTTACTATCCGCCTCAACACCGTCTCCGGAAAAGTTGACAGCGAGTTTCCCCTTACCGTGACCTCAAGCTCGTCAAGAAGTTTTGAAGGCAGAGCCGGCGACAGCGCGAATCGGATTTTTATCAAGTCCGTCTCAGGCAGCGTAGACATCTACCGTAAATAGTAGAAAATGAAGACACCGGAACCTGTCCCCGGTGTCTTCATTTAGTCAATATAGTGTTTTCTCCAGGCCGGCAATACAGAATGTCGTTTCGGAATGCTCACGGTCACCTGTGATTTTTATAATTCTGTCGAAACCCTGCTTTGTCCAGAAACGCAGCGCCGGCCAGTTTTTTAGATGCACCCCGATAGCTGCTGTTATAAAGCCACAATCCCCGGCCCTCGCTAAAAAGTCGGTGATGACTTCCTGGCCGAGCCCTTTGCCCTGATAAGCAGGGTGAATAAAAAAATAGGGAATAAAGATCCCGTCCATCTGGGGCCACCCATGGTAGATTTCGAGAAGCCCAACTATTTTGTTATTTTCTTGCAAACGCAATGTTTTCAGTGTAAAATTCTCTTTTAACCCGCCGGGAGGGACCTCGGGATCTGTAAGCAGTTTTTGAATATAGCCGGGAACACACGGTTCCCCTACCCATCCGGCCAGGTAATCTCCTGCAATGTATACTCTCTGGAGTTCATCTGCCTCACCAGAGACAGTATCACTGACAGTGACCCGGCCGGTTTCCCAGCGGCCTGCCAAATGTGCTGTTGGCTGCATCATAACCATCTCTCCATTTTTATTCTGTTCAGTTTGTTAATGAACGCCGCATCAGATCCCTTTTTGCCCGCAAAAGGATTTGGGAGATTAGAATGCTTTGACGATGGCGTCTGTCAATTTGCATCGAAGTGAGATATGTTTCTTCTCCGTCTTTGACACACGGAACACATTCCAGGTAACCGGCCAGCATGTCGTCATCAGTAAAAGCCAGTATGTATATATCCTTCTGGGTAAAATCATGCCGGCGTTCATTCGGAGTTTCCGCCTTTTCCAGAACGTTGGCCATATTATTTTTGTCAAAGTCAATAATGGTCTCCATCAGGCCTTCAGCTAACACAGTCTTGGTGTCAAGCACTCTTAAGCGATACATCCCGACCCCACCTTGCCTGTCGTTTGGCAGACAGGAATATAGTACTGTATTACTTTTCTAAAACTGTTTTTATTCCTGCCAAAAATCCGAATTTTATTATATGGTTTACAGTGACTTATTGACTCTGGCCGGAGAGTGCATCTTCCACTGCTTTTAGAATAACTTTGCTGCTCAGGGAAGCACCGCCGATAGCATCCACCTGCAATGATTGCGCGGCAACAATACTGTCTGTAATTCTCTCCGCAGCCGCACCCCGGCCATTGTCGTGCTCAAGAATAGCAATTGACGCTATCATGCCGTTATGAACACTGACCTGAACACGAACTTTTATCGCACCGGCTGCATACTCGCCCAGATAGTCGCCATCTGTGACTCCGGCAAGGCTGACTTCGCCGACAGAGAGAGCTTGAATTTCCCGTACCCCTCTCCAGAGCGAAAACCCGATTGATGCCCCAAACAGTAAAAATGCAGCCAGAAAAAATATCAGGACTTTCTTAATCAATTGAACTGCCCCCTTAGACCTGGGAATTCCCCAGAAAGTAATCAATCGTGAGTTCTAGCTTATGAAGGAGCCCTTCCCTGTCTAACTGTTTCCTGTCGGAAAAGTAGAAAAGAAGCAGGCCGTGAACATAGCCTGTCAGTAAATCCCCAATGACAGGAATTTCTTCTTTTTTAATGCGCCCTTCTTCCGCACATTTTAGAAGAGCCGCCGCCTGTTTTTCCGCTATGACAGGCGTGCTCAGCTTTGCTTCCACGCCTGCGGGTGGAGGGCCAAGCTCTTTAAAGAAGAGAAAGCGGTAGACGGCCGGGTTCTGCAGATAAAAGAATACATAAGCCTTGTACGTTTCTTTGATAATTTGCAGGCCTGATGTTTGTTTCTGCTCAATCCGGCTGATGAGATCAATGATTTCATCGAGATAATCGGCAGCCACATACCAGAGCAGCTCATTAACATCTGTAAAGTAATTATAAATTGTGGCATAGGAATATCCTGCAATATCGGCCACTCTGCGCACGGTAATGCCGTCTGCTCCCTCTCTTGCAATAATTTCTTTTACGGCATCGATCATATACCGCTGCGTTCTCTGCCGCTGAATTACGCGCTTATCCATAAGCTACTCCATAGCCGCCGCGAACCGCTCCAGGTTCCCGACCAGAATATTCTCCACGCTCTCGCTGGTTTTGGCAATCACTTTTATTGCGGTCCGCTCTAAAAAGTTCATTTTTTTGAAATCATAGGCATGGCCGAAATGTTCTCTGGCTATGGCATGGCTGTAAAGAGGTTCCGGGAAGGCATCCTTCATTTGTGTCTCTACACGTGTCAGGTCACCGCAACAAATAAATAAGCCCACTTTCTTTTGCAGCAGTACTTCCATGTGTCCTGCACTGAAATCAAGAACTTCCTTCTGGACTTTTCCCACATGAATAGAACCGCCGATGATAATCCTGTCATACATCTTTGGATCCGGGGCTTTCCCTTTTCCGAGCCTGACAAGTTCTATCTCTCCTGTAAGTTTTTCTGCCAGCATTTTGGCACACTTTTCAGTACAGCCATGCTTACTGGCATATACCAGTAATGTTTTCATTGCCTTCACTCCCCTGTATTAATGCTGTTAAAATTATTAACAATGTTAATATATCAAACATTGTTAATATAATCAATACAAAAAAGCCCGTTTTTTTCGGGCTTCTAAAATGTATAATTTAATCTTCCTCGATAAGCGCTTCATTCCGCTCAACAGGTGCATCAAGGATCACATGTTCAATGTTCATTGGCTCGCCTGCTACTTTCATCATCACCAGTTCAATTCCCCTAAATTCGGTCATGGTGTTGACAATGGAGAGAATCGTCATCGATTCACCGGCGGCACCCCCGGTATGCTCCGTATGCATCTCGCGAGAGAAATCGACAGTCGCTACATTTTCTTCTACCCGCAGGGATAGTACACGGACATTCTCCGGAATCGTCCGCGCAAGGTCTGTCCGTTCCGGGCCGTCGATCAATTCTTCCAGCACAATCTGCAGCTGCTCCTCAATGCCGGCTTCCGGCGGGAAAGCAATTTTGCGTTCCTCCGGCACAACAGCTGTGGCATCGGGGCGGGCAAAATAAAGGATAGCCGTCTCTACCGAGACAGATGGCGACTCCTGGGCGTCAAACGGGGCCATAAACCCGCGCGGCTGGCCGCTTGGGCCGATGAGTTCTTCACCTTCGACCAAAATCTTAACGCGTTCAATTTCCTCGAACTGCCCGAGTGTCGTTGTTAGAGATGCCAGTGCCACAGTCTCGGCCACACTGCCGCCGAATGTGGCAAACTCTTCACTGACGTTGACAATGAGCGCATCGTTTTGCAGGATGGTGCCATAAACACGGGTCCCTGAAGGAATATTTGCTGTATAACCCTCTGTCCGGGGCCCGGCAATCAATGTTTCCAGTACAGCCTGAAAACGGTCGTAGCCTTCCGGATACACAACCTCACGTTCTTCAGAAACCAGCTGTTCATTGCCCTCGTCACCATAATAGAAAGTTACCGTTTCCGTTATCTCCTGCGGGCCGGGTTCCGCCGGCGGTTCCCGCCGCGGGCAGCCGGCAGCAAGAACTGCAGCCGGCAGCAGCAGGATCATAAACAAGACAATGTATTTTTTTTGCACACGGGCCAACTCCTTAACAAAGCTTTTCACCTAGTATGAGGCAATAACGGCAAAAAAATAAGGCCGGGTAACCGGCCGGAAATTAAAATCCTTTTCTTTTCATAAGACGGGGCTTAGGACGCTCCCACCAGTGTGCCTCATCAATATAACCGTATTTCTCCCGCAGGTGTGTGGTCACATGCAGAGCGCAGCCATGGGTTGTGTCACAGCGGACACATTCCACGCACTGTGACCAGTGAAATCCGTAGGTAAACGGACAAACTGCAATACAGTTGACACAGTCCGCACCGTTTTGCTGCCAGAAACGCAGGCAGTTGGTGGAATGAACATGCCATTTCTTTACACCGGAGTTATTGTTCTGACAGACGCCCTCAAATGACCTTTTACCCTTGGTGATGGCATCGGCAGGACAATGATTGGCACACAGCAGGCACTGCTCACAAAACTGGGTTATCCCCATATCAATGGGCCGATCTGTTTCCAGCGGCATATTCGTTAACACCTTGCACAGCCGGATATTTGAGCCGAATTCCGGGGTAATCAGCAGGCCGTGCCGTCCCACTTCACCGAGCCCGGCCTCAATGGCCAACGGCACGCTCAGCGCCGTATCGTTCATGCATGGAATAGCGATATAACCAAGCGTCCGGATAAACTCCGCCAGGGAAACAGCCGCCATGCCCATACGTGAATAGCCAAAGGCAACTGCAGTGCTGGCTGCCACTTCCGGAGACGTTTCAATCATCTCCGCATTCATGGCCACAGCCATCACAATAGCTCTGTTAACCGATTTGGGGATGATAAACTCTTCATCTGTTTCCTGAGGCTTCTCCTCATCCCTGATGTTAAACGGTTTAAACAGATCCTCGGAGTAAACCCATTTCTCATCAAGCTTTGCTATGCCCACAAGGTCTGCTCCGTAGAGACCGGCCGTTTCTTTGACCAGCTTTGTCAGCTGATCCGGCTCAATCGGCGCAGGCCGCTTCGTGAGCGGCTCCGGCACATACAGCGGGTCCCATTTAAGAAAATGACTATTGGGAAACCCGTATTCCCCTAAAATCAGGTTTACGGTATTGGCACCGAAGTTTACGGCATAGTCCACCATTGTCCTGCCGGGCAAATTGCGCATCATGCTTTTGATTGCATTCTCCTGCATCTTTTCCGAGAAACCCATATAGCATCTTTCCCCGGTATCCTCTTCACTGACGGTTACAAACGCCTGCCTGTAAACCGGAAAGCGGCTGTACTTTTTCTCATCCAGCTCAATTGCCGGCTTTTGGGCAACATACTGTTCACGAGGAATCACTTCTTCCCCTCCCCATACAGATATTGCCAACGCTAAGGTTGGTTACCAACGCCAAACCTTTGCACTTTCTATTATATACGATAAATCTAATATTTTGAACCCTGCTTTATTGTTCTCTCTCTCTGCCTTCTCTTTCACACTCCAGTTGGGGAGACTTTTCCCGTTTAGCATTGTAATTAATATAAGCACCCGTCAGAACAAGCGCAATACCAAACAGGCTTAAGCTATCGGGCAGCTCTCCCCAGATTATCACAGCAAGAAACGTGGCAAAGACGGTATTGCCATAAGAGTAAATGGACAAATCCCCTGCCTCACAATAGCGATAAGCATGTGTCATCAGAAACTGTCCGGCTGTTGCCGTGACACCGACGCCCAGAAGCGCCAGGAGTTGGTTTAGGTTGGGCATGGCAAACTGGCCAAAGACCAAAAAAGGAATCGTGGCCAACGTGGTAAAGCCGGTGAAATAGAAAACGATGGTCTGGGGAGCATCCGACAGGCGTAGATGCCTGATAACCGTATAGGCCGCAGCGGCAAAAACAGCCGATAAAAGGCCAACCAGCGCCGGCATGAGGCTATAGCCACCCCCCGGTTGAACAATGAATGCCACACCTGTTATGGCGATCGCAATCGCCACCCACTGCGACCCGACGATACGCTCTCTGAGAAAAAGAAACGCCAGAATCAGCACAAAAAACGGATTCATCTGGTTTAAGATTACCGCGTTGCCAAGGGGTAAGCTGTCGATGGCGTAAAAGTAAAAAACCAGGCCAAGGAAACCAAAAAAAGATCTGAATAGTAAAGCCTTTTTATCCGTACCGAAAAAACTTCCCCGGCTGCGCCAGATAATGAAGCCGGAAGCGGTAAAGCCCACCACGTTGCGGAAAAACACTTTTTCCATGGTGGGCAAATCTCCCGAGAGTTTCACAAGTGTGGCCATCACAGCAAAAAACAGGGACGATAAAACCATTAACAGGATGCCTTTGTTTCTGTCTGTCATAACCAAAGGCTATTCCCAGCCGTCATAATGAATTCTTTCCGGCAAAAACCGGTCGGCCGGCGGCTTTTTCTCCGCCGGGAACCCCACGGGAATCAGTGAAAGCGGTGTCACCTCAGCGGGTAGGGATAACAGCCTGCGCATGCCGTTAATGCGCTCTTCCCGCGGATATATACCAAGCCAGACAGCGCCCAGACCACGGTCATGGGCGGCCAGCAGGATGTTCTGCGTGGCCGCCGAACAGTCCTGCACCCAGTACCCCGGGTATTTCTCCAGCTTTTCATCTCCGCAAACCAGAATTGCCACAGAGGCTTCCCTGACCATCCCGGCATAGGGATGAAACTCAGGGATAGCATCGAGAATCTGCCGCTCGCGGATGACAACAAAGTGCCAGGGCTGCGCATTCCCCGCCGAGGGCGCAGCCATAGCCGCCCGCAGCAGCTCATAAACCGTCGCATCCGGCACCGCCTTATCCTTATATTTGCGGATACTTCTGCGTGTCAGGATGATATCCATCATATCTGCTCCTTTCGGGTGTTTATGCAAACAAATTAAAAATTATGGTGTTATACTATTGTATTTTGTCATTCTTCCCGTTTCTCCCTGCAGGCAAACGCGTGCCAAATATTAATATCCTATGAAAAAAGAATCCAGCTTTGCCACTGAATCCTTCACGCAAAAAAAGCACCTTTATTGTTCCGTTAAGCCATGCCGGTTAGCGTAGATGGCCGCCTGGGTGCGGTCCTGCAGTTCCAATTTGTTTAAGAGACTGCTTACATGCGTTTTTACCGTCCTGATCCCGATAAACAGCCGATCTGCAATTTCCTGGTTTGACCTGCCCTCACCAATCAGCCTTAACACATCCAACTCTCTTGCAGTGAGTTCCTCATGGGGGAGCTTTTGCTGTGTACGGAACCGGTCGGCCATTTTAACAGCAACTTTTGCTTCAATCACAGATTCCCCGGCTGCAGCTTTGCGGATAGCGTCAATAATCTCCTCACCCCGTGCCGTCTTCAGCAGATAGCTAAAAGCGCCGGCCTCCAGAGCAGGAAATACCTGTTCATCGGCATAATAGCTTGTAAGGATAATGATTTTGCAAGCGGCATGAAAGGCCAGAATTTCTTTGGTGGCCTCAATGCCGCCACCAGCTTCCATCAGCAGATCCATCAAGATCACATCCGGCTTCTCTGCACGGGCCAGGCCCACCGCCTCCCGCCCCCCGCCGGCTTCACCCACTAAAATGATGTCGGGCTGTGACATTAGATATGCTTTTAATCCTTTACGCACCATATCATGGTCATCTACAATTGCTACTTTAATCTGCGCCGCCATCGTCCTCCCCCTTCTCCTTCAGCGGTACACGAATATCGATACGCGTTCCACGCCCAACCTGTGATGTGACGGTAAACAGGCCGCCTATTTCCTCACACCGCTCACGCATAGTTTTCAATCCGTAAGACGCAGGATGATCATCCTGCGGGTCAAAACCTTTACCATTGTCACTAATGTGTAAAAAGAGTTCTCCTGATGCTGCAGAGAGTTTAACTTGCACCCTGTCTGCCTCGGCGTGACGAAGAATATTGGCCAGCGCCTCCTGCACGATCCGGAAAAGATGATGTTCCACACCACGCGGCAAAGCCGGCAGTCGGCCTGAGAAATCAAAAGCCAGATTTGACCTGCGCTCCAATTCTCCCATCAGCCGCATGATTCCTTCCTGCAGAGTCTCGTTCTGCAATTGAACAGGCCGCAAGTGCAGCAGGAGTGCCCGCATTTCCTGCTGGGCCTGGCCGGCTAACTCTGCAATTTCCTGAAACTGCACTGCGGTAGCCGACTCCTGGGGAGCCGCTATGGCCGCTGCATCAGCCAGCATCACCACGGCGAAGAGCTGCTGGCTTACTGCATCATGAAGCTCCCGGGCAAAGCGCTGCCTCTCTTCAATAATCGTTGCGGCATGAACCTGGTTTGCCAGTTCCTCATTATGATTGGCCAACCGCTGCAGTGATTCCACATCCCTTTGGACTTTCCCGGCCAACTCGTTTAATTCTCTCTCCAGACGTCCGATTTCATCTTCGTCCGCAATGCGTATCCGCTGCGCCAGGTTACCGCGGGACAATACAGCGGTAAAAGCAACCACATCATCCAGGCGCCGTTTTATTTTTTTACTCCAATAGACTGTCACAATCGTGTTGATCACAAGCAGGAGTAAAAACAGAAACCCGGCCAACAGGGCAAGCGCTGCCCACGATTGCACATCCTGCAGAGCAGGGCCGAAAAAATAGAGCCCTGCTGCAAAGAAACCTGCAGCCACCGCCGCTGCAAGCCCGTGTGCCCGCAGCACTTTCCAACGCAGCCCGCTCAGAGTTTTTCCCATCATTGCCCCCTAAACCGAATCAATCCTAAGATCCAGAATGCGATAATCTATCTCAAAAGATAATTTTCTCTCCGCGTTATCATAGCCCGGCGTCTTATAAGACAAAGAGGTTCCAATCCCTTCCCGGCTTTGGCCCGCTACCCTTACGTCTCCTATCAGCGATTTTACGCTGATTCTGAATTCGACATCTCTTGGGACAAGAATCCGCACATCGCCGATCCAGCCAGCAAGTTTTACAGGTATTTCAGTTTCAGAAATATAAGCCCGGGTGTAATCCAGGTCGTATTCACCAATAGCATTCCAGACATCCATCGCTTCCGCCGACCAGTTCGCCTGGTTGCGTTTTATTTTACCCGCTGAGAACCTGAACTCTTTCTCTTTACCGTCCTCATCGGTCCAGCTGCTGCGCCTGTGTGTATCGTCCCCGTCGTGCAGGTGAACATGAATCCTGCCGCTTCCGGCAAACAGGGCGATTCCCAGATACACCAGAAGCAGTGGCCAGAGCCGCCAAAGCATGCGCAATGTAAAATTGATGTAGCCCAAGGCCCCCAAAAACAGCAGGCTGCCTGCCAGTATAAGTATCACACCCCAGAACCAACTGATATTACCATACCCTGCCCTTTTCGCCTGCTCCAGGGAATCGGCAACGGCTTTGATACCAAACAGAATGAACAGTACGGAATACGCATATCTCCATAATAGACTCGCATCCAAGTCAAGAATACCAATATTATATAAAAGAAGCGCAACACCTGTCACAATAATTGCAAGAGCCAGAAGCATTTGAAAAAAACTCTTACGCATTACCGTATCCTCCTCACGTTCTAACTGTCTATCCGCCAGTCAATTTTCTTTATTAGGATGAATAAGGAAGCCACCACAAAGAGAGATAAAACAAACATACTCCGGGATACATCCGCCGTCCAGCCGTCCACTACGACGACCCGGAATGCTTGCGCCACATATGTGGTAGGAAATATCCAGGCTGTCTTTTGCAGCAATGTGGGCAGCATTTCAATTTGCACCATCACCGGTGTCAGGAAGTTAATAAACATTAAAAGCGTCTGACATAAGATGTTTGCCAACTGCAGACTTGGCGAAAGGAAGCCAATCATTGCTCCCAGACCGATACAGGCCAAAAGCGAGATAAAGAAGACCGGAATCATAACGAGGCTGTATTGAAACTGCAATCCGTACACCCACTGGCCAAGCAAAGCAAGAATAATGACCGAAGGTACACAGGTGAGCAGCCCGCGCACAAAAAGCGCCAGGATGAAGTTTAGTTTCGAGACAGGCAGGGATGCATAATAAATAAAATGACCCTGTTTTTTCTGCTCGGCGAGCACCTGACCCATCACATTAATACCCATGATTGTCAGTGCAAACACCATATTCCCCGTAATAATACGCACCATCACTTCCGGTGTCTGCACCGGTGTGAAGTATTTCAGAAACAGGAGTGTTGAAAAAGGAAACATTGAAGCCATCAACACAACCCAAATCCACTCGTCCCGCACTTCGGCAAACTGGATCCGAAACAGCAGCCAGATTTCCCGCAGTAACCCCGAAAATACCCGGGGCAGGGAAACCACCCCTCCTGAAACAGAATTTACAGATACGCCATATGTTCTATTTGACATGGACAGCCGTCTCCCTTCCACCAAGATAAAAATATACATCTTCCAGACTCGGAGGAATGACCTTGTATTCCTCACAAGCCATCGCATCACTGTGACTGATAATCTCTGAAAGCACCGTACCGGCCCGTTCTTTCTCCACAAAAAGCCGCAGCCGGTTTTCACCGAGAATTTCCACCGTACCCCAGGCCTTCAGCGCTTTCTCCGTCACTTTTCGTTTTCCGAACATGGATGTCGTTTCAATTCTGAGCCGGCTGTCCACCATGGACTTCAGGTTTCCCACTGTATCGATCGTTAGCAGTCGGCCAAAATCAATCACCGCGACCCGGTCCACCACCTGTTCAGCCTCCAGAACATTATGGGTCACAAGCAAAACCGTTACACCCTGCTGCCTGTTCAGCTCCATAATTGTCCGCCAGACCAGCCGGCGTTTCTCGGGATCCAGTTCATTCGTCGGTTCATCCAGAATTAATACATCCGTATTGCCAATTAACGCCGTAGCGATTCCGACGAGTTTTTGCTGGCCTCCGGAAATCCGTTTTATCGTCTGGTTGGCAAGCTCAGAGAGTTCCAGCTCTTCCAGCAGTTCAGCCGATTTTCTGCGGACCAGCGTCCCCGGCATACCACGCAGCTTTCCCGTAATCTCAATCGCTTCCCGTACTGTCAGAGATGTCAGAGCCAACGGTTCCTGTGCGTAATAAGCCACACGGTTTGTAACGGCCAGCGGGTCTTTAAACACACTATTTCCGTCAAAGAGGATATCACCCTCTGTAGGCTTTAAAAAGCCCACCATCTGCCGGATCAATGTGGACTTGCCCGCACCGTTGGGGCCGAACACACCCAGAATTTCGCCTTTTTTCACATCAAATGAAATCTTGTCGTTGGCCCTGACCGCACCTTTTTTATATACCTTACTCACCTGCCGAACCGAATAAATCGCTTCCACTGCAACGCCCCCTTTGTTGTTCGTCTTAAGTTTACCGGTTCACACTGCAAAAAAAAACAGCCCCCGGCAGGGGCTGCCCTCCGTCTTAAGACGGATTTTTTAGCATAATCATCGTTTTAGTTAAGAAAAGAGGGAAAGATAATCTAGACATAAACAAAAAAGGAGCGGCACAGAATGGAACAAGTTGAAATCCGGGGATTCCTCCAGCTAAGACAGCTGTTTGACAAGAAAGGTTGGCCTTATCCGTACTATCTAACCCTGGAGAAAGAGTGTTCGGCACTGGAACTGGCTGAAATACTGGATTTACCCATAGACAAACTCGAAGCCGTGTTTGTTAACGGCCTGACTGAGTCACTCGAGGAAGCACGAGTCAGGCCGGGCGACCGCATTGGCTTTATCCCTTATGGCACACCGGGGATATGCCGGCTGCTTCTGGGTATAAAAAGGCCCCCGGATGAAAAGGAAAAACCTGCTGAATAATCTCTAAGAAGTTAATCCTACGGGATAAACAAACCGGAAGCAGCGACGCTCCCGGTTTGTTATCGTTATTTCCCTGTTCCCTTAAATGTACCTGTAACATCCAGCGTTGCAAAATAATCAGCGGGTGTCTCCGCACGGCGGATCAGCTCTGTAGAGCCGTCTTCCTTTAACAGTACTTCTGCCGAACGCAGTTTGCCATTATAGTTGTATCCCATGGCAAAACCGTGTGCGCCTGTATCATGGATAACGACCAGATCCCCGATATCAATTTTCGGCAGCATGCGGTCAATGGCAAATTTGTCATTGTTCTCACACAAACCGCCTGTCACATCATACTTGTGGTCGGCAGGCAGGTCTTCTTTGCCCATCACCGTAATGTGATGATAGGCACCGTACATGGCCGGCCGCATTAAATTTGCCGCACAGGCATCCAGGCCAACATATTCCTTGTGAATATGTTTCTGATGCAGTGCAGTCGTAACCAGGCAGCCATAGGGCCCGAGCATAAAACGGCCCAGTTCGGTATAGATTGCTACATCACCCATACCCGCAGGAACCAAAATTTCATTGAATGCTTCCTTTACACCCTTGCCGATAGCATAGATATCTGCAGGCTCCTGCTCCGGCCGGTAGGGGATGCCGATGCCGCCGGAGAGATTAATGAATTTGATATGCACACCCGTTTCCCGGCCCAGTTCCACAGCCGTCTCAAAGAGCAGCTTGGCCAAAACGGGGTAGTATTCATTGGCTACGGTGTTGCTGGCCAAAAAGGAATGAATACCAAAATGCTTAACCCCTTTTCCTTTCAGAATTTTAAAGCCTTCCACCAGCTGCTCACGGGTAAAACCATATTTTGCTTCCTGGGGATTATCCATAATTTCGTTGTCAATCACAAAAGCGCCGCCCGGATTGTACCGGCAGCTGATGGTTGCGGGAATCCCTGCCGTCTTTTCCAGAAAATCAATATGTGTAATATCATCGAGATTGATTACAGCGTTTAACTTGCGGGCCAGGACAAAATCCTGCGCAGGCGTCACATTGGAGGAGAACATAATCTCCGAACCGCCAAAACCCACCGCATCCGCCATCATCAATTCCGTATATGATGCGCAGTCCACTCCGCAGCCTTCTTCTCTTAATATGTTTAGGATTACGGGATTGGGTGTGGCCTTAACCGCGAAGTATTCCTTAAAACCTTCGTTCCAGGCGAATGCTTCCTTTAGCCTGCGTGCGTTTTCCCGTATTCCTTTTTCATCATACATATGAAACGGTGTGGGATACTTCCGGACAATCTCCTGCAGTTGTTCCTTGTTAACAAATGTTTTTTTCATCTCTCGTCTCTCCCTTTTATCATTTCTACCAAACGGATTTCATTTTTCAGTGAATCTTTCAGTAAATCCACCAGATTTTTCTTTCTCGAATATAAACAGGTTGAATCAGCCCCGTTTATGCCACCGGTTAAAACATTGGCCGAATCCGCAATAAGCCGTATCGGGTATTGCTGCTTTTCCACGGTATAGACCGTGGCCCCGTCAAGCTCCAGGGGTTTATCTGTTATTAAAACAATTTTCAGACCTCTTTCGATTCCAGTCCTGATTTCCGTCAGGATATTCTCCAAGGTTTCATTTGATGCGGAAAGGTACACTCTCTCCCTGGCCCTTAGAATCATATTGCGCATTTTATTTACGATATGGGCTTGTCCCTTAATTGTAATATAGCCTTCCGCTTCTTCTTTTCTTTGCGGCATGCACGTGATTAATTCATTTTTTGCCTTCTGCATCATGCCGATTTTATTGTCACAAAACTCTGCAACAGGTACAGGTGTGTATCTTGTTGCTGTATCCTCAATGGTAAATGCTGCCCCTTTTTCAACCAGTGCAGCCAGGGATGTATATGCATTGGAACGGGAGATTCCAGTCAGTTTCGCCACCTCATACCCGGTCAGTTCACCATCCGACATTAAAGTAAGATAGATAGCCGCTTCCTGTCTTGTCAGGTTAAATTCAGTTAACATTTCTATCACATCCATAAAAGACTCACCTCAGCTGTAAGATCTATCGATAGTGTTCCTGTTTAGAGATACTATAATATAGTTCCGTGATTTTGTCAAAATAACATATTTGCGCATAAGAAAAAGCTGCACACAGTACAGCTTTTTCTTGTGAACAGGAACTAATTTTTTACGTTAACTGGCTTTTATACTGCTGAATTGTATTCTGGTCGGCCTGCTGGGCCGGCTTGTAATATCCTTTTTGCGTCGCCTTCTGGCTCAGCTGGAACTGAAACTGCTCGTCTGAATTTCTAATCTGCTGCAGCGCCTGCCTGAGCTGTGAGTTGGAACTTTCAGAAATAGCTTTGGCATAGTTTGTCAGGCTGGCATTAACCATAGAAAGCACATCATTGACCATATCTTTGTCTTGCACGTAAAAACCTCCTTTTTTAGCTTAAGAACTGCATAAGCTTTTGTTTTGTCTGACGCGCGCTGTTTGCCGACTGCTGGAACATCTGCTTAATCTCAGGATCAGTACACTGCTGGGCATACGTCTCCAGCTTCTGCGCTCCGGTATCATGAGCACCGATTAAATGACGCAGGTTTTCTAACTCTTGCTGGTTAATCTGAGTCAAAATTAAAACCCCTTTCCTAAAGATTTTTTTCTCATTTTAGTATGCCGGTGAAAAAATAATAATATTCTTGCACACGATGAAATGTAAACAAAAGCCAAACAGAAAAGCCCGGTACTATTGAACCGGGCTTTATTTACTACGTATGGAATTTTTTAATTGACAGCGTTAGTTCTTTGTCAGTCGGTCTCGCAAGATTTCACCAAGTTGGCAGGCTTTTTCACGAAGCTCCGGGTCATCATCAAAATTTTTAAACATTGAGGGTTCAATTTTTGCATCTTCCCCATACAGTGTTTTCACATTAGACAGCGTACATTCTTCACCATACCCGCAGGCAAGGCAGGTGGGATGGCCGCATGTCTGCATGGAGCCCAGTACTTCCATGCCCTGCGCTTTGCTAAATAGTTTCAGCCAGTCTTCCACTGCCTGATTCGCTTTATAACCTCCGGCCACAACGATTACCGGTTTCCCTTTCAAGAGAACTTTTCTGTGGCGCAGGGAATATGTCCGTTCACAGAATGTCTTTGTCCTTGCATCTGTGGATGCAAAAGTGGGATAGCCCGCAATTATCAGGGCATCGGCATTTTTCAGCTTTTCTTCGAGGATATCGCTGTAATCATCTTTTTGCACACAGTGATTGTCTTCCACACACTTCAGGCATCCCAGGCAGGGGTTTACTTTGTAACGTGAGAGGTTGATCATTTCATAATCCAACCCGCTGGCTTCTGCAACAGCTTTTACTGTTTTGTCCAAATTACCCCCCTTTTTCGGGCTGCCGCTAACGGCAAGTATTTTCATTTTCATCCCTCCGGGTTCTGTTTTTATTTATTGTAACATGATACTTGGCTAAAAAATGTTAAATACTATACAATCAGCTACTGTTTTAATAATCTTTTTACAGTCCGAAAAAGAGGTGAAAATTTATGAGGTTTCTTTTCCCGTTCAGAAAAAAAGAGGAAAAAGAAGAAACATCAGGCCATACATCACAGACGCATAATGACAGTGATACACTACCAAAACAAATTGCCAAAGTGAATATTAATGGGGTGGGGTCGTTTCGCCTGAATCTCACAGATATTCAGACAAAACGCAGCGACCTCTTTTGCAGCGGACAGTATTCTGTATTTGACATCATTACGGGACTTGCGGATAACGGCAGCATTGATGTTCGCTACCACTTTGACGAGAGCCTTAACACGTATGTGATTGAATCCATAAACGGCAAGCAGACCTGGTGGTACACAGCGTACTATGACGGAGGCTGGCCGGAGAGAAATGTTTTCAGGATGGATCACTTTCCTTATAAAGACGGAATGCAGATTACATTAACCCAGGTGCCGGGCACAGCCGTTAAAGAAATATATCAGTACTTTCAGGCGGAAACAAAAAGAAAGCAAAACAGCCGGAACCTCGTTGTCCCCGAAGTTCTGATTCGGGGACAACATACAAAACTAAAATTCAACCATGTTGAGGTCAGGCCGCACAATCTACGTAACGATCTTTTCCACGAAAATGTCCCCACAGCCCTTGATGTCATACTGTCGCTGGCTGATGAGGGAAAACTGACATACGAGCTAAAATGGCACGAATCTCTGGGAAGGGCAAGAACTGTGAAAAGTTACTGGGTTGAGAAAATAAATAACGAGCAAAGCTACCGCTCCTTCGGTTTTGTTTATGAAGAAGGCAGCTATGAATACCGCCACGGCCGCGGTAACCACATTCACATTCCTGCAGACGCCAGAATCATTCATTCGCCTGAATATGTTGAGTGGTTCTGGATCTGCCTCTGATTACGTTATCTGGCTAAATGGCCACGGCATCTTTTTACCTGTATTCGGGATTGGGATGGTCAAAGCGGCAGCCCGCATCCCATTTGGACCGCTGGTTGCCATGTGCAGGAATACCGCCCATGTCTTTTAGAGCTTTAGCCAGATGCATGAGATTCCATGTCATAAAGGTAGTATTTCTATTCGTAAAATCATTCTCAGGCCCACCAGACCCTTCATCACAATAAGAAGGACCGGGCCCAATTGGTCCAATCCAGCCTGCATCTGCCTGTGGCGGAATTAAAAAGCCCACATGCTGCAGGGAATAGAGGATATTCATAGCACAATGCTTCGCACCGTCTTCATTTCCTGTAATTAATGCACCGCCAACCCGGCCATAAAAAGCATACTGCCCTTCACTGTTTAAATCTCCGGAATTTCCGTAAAGCCGTTCAATAACCTTGGTACAGACAGACGACTTTTCGCCCAGCCAGATTGGCGTGCCAATCACAAGAATATTGCTTTCCAGTACTTTTTTATAAATCGCCGGCCAGGCGTCTTCATACCAGCCGTGCTCCCGCATATCGGGGTACACACCGTAAGCGATGTTGTGGTCAACCATTCTTAAAAACTCAACTTCCACACCGTTTTTTTCCATAATTGCCTGGGAAACCTTCATTAGACCTTCCGTATGGGACAACTCCGGTGACTTTTTTAGCGTACAGTTTAAAAATAACGCCTTCAACCCGTTGAATTTGGCTCTCATCTCATATCTCCTCCTTTTGGCAGCAAAGACAACTCCGGCAAAGTAGTCCGGAAATCATTTATGACGCTGTGAATACTTCTTGTTAGATTAGCAAGCAACCTTTCTTTACGTGATTTTGTCATCAAATAGTAAGAAGTACAATACAAATACGCCTAATATGTAAGTTTTCTGCACAGGAGATTACTGCCGGGAAGAGAATATAATTTTTCATGTCATCATTTCATTGCGGGGACAATCGAGAACCCCCTGTATCAGTGATAACATTAGAAATGGATTGTGAAGGAGTTGCATTATGAGCAGCGTAACCGTAACACATCCAAATAGCGCTAAAGGTGATTTCCTCTCCGGGCTGCGCGAGGGCTTTCCCCTGACAGTCAGTATTTTTGCTTACGGACTTGTATTCGGCGTCCTGGCCCGCCAGGCAGGACTTACCTATATGGAAGCCCTCTTAATGTCCGCCGTTGTCTTTGCCGGCTCCTCACAGTTTGCCGCCGTAGCCATGATCAGTACCGGTATGGGTGCGACTCAGATTATTACAGCCACACTGTTATTAAATCTCCGGCACCTTCTTATGGGAGCATCTCTTGCACCGTATTTACGTGACACAAAACCCTGGAAACTGGCACTTTTAGCCCACGGACTAAATGATGAATCCTATGCTCTGACAATCAGCCGCTTTCAACGATATGGGGGCAGTGCCTCCTATTTTCTCGCTGCCGGTATTGCCACGTTTACCGGCTGGTTTGGTAGTACTGTCGTAGCGGCGTCAGCCGGCAACTTTCTGGGAGATCCAAAACGCTTGGGTTTGGACTTTGCATTTTACGGTGTATTTATTGGTTTGCTGGTACCTCAGCTTAAAGACAGGCCGACTGTGGCTGCTGCGGTAGCCTCGGCCCTGACTGCAGTACTGACAGCTAAGTTTCTCCCGGGAAACTGGTATATTATTCTAGCGGCACTGACAGCCGTAGCAGCAGGGGTGGTGATTGAAAGTGCGGGATAATATTGTTCTGATCATCGTTGGCATGGCAGTCGTAACCTACCTGACCCGTTTTAGCTTCCTATTCCTCTTTAGAACGATCACCTTGCCTGATTCTGTTTTACGTGGCTTTCGCTTTCTTCCCATCGGCATCCTGGCCGCCATGATTGCCCCCGGGCTCATTCTTGCTGACGGTCAGTTCTTTTTCCACTGGCAAAACAGTTACCTTTTAGCGGGCATCGCTGCCGTAATTGCTGCCGCACGCTGGAAAAACATGTTTGCCTCCCTGGGAACAGGGCTTGCGGTTATTCTGCTATCGCAAATCTTGTTTGTTTAAAAGAAACGGAGAAAGCAAAACATCCAGGCCAAATAGGTCTGGATGTTTTATTATCGAAAGGTAAGAGCTTTGGGTAAACCTATATCTGTGATAGCCCGTTTCCAATTACCATTTTTTACCTGTCAGGGTGATTCGCGATTCAGCTTCAACGTCAATTGGCACTGCAGGGAAAGTTTTTTCCCATTGTATCTGCTCGTAGAACTGACGATTATGCCTTCTTAATGCAGACCCGAAACCCAGATAATCTATGCCAAAGTCCTGCTGCGATTTCTTAACAGCCTGTTGTGCATCACGGACGATCGCATGGGCAATTACTTCTTCCAACTTTTTAATGTTTGCGGTGTCTGACATATCAAGCTGCATTCCTTGCTGTTGACGCAAAATACCTGCAGTTTGAATTTTAACGGTAAAGCGAAGCTGCTGTTGATTCAACTCGGGGATGATTTTTACTTTTCTTCTCCTGACAGAATAACTAAACGCATTGTTGTCCAGTTGTCCCTCTACCGATGACCGGTCAACATCTCCCAGAATCCAGTTGGCAGCATGTACTTCTTCGCTGCTTAACCAACCAGCCAGTTTATAGTTATTGTACACAGCTTCCCCGTGCAGAATAGTCCGGGTTCCGTCTTCTGTCGTAAGAATTCTTGGTATCAGCCCAACACCCTCATTTACCCGCAGTTCCTGGACAAACTGAAAAAACGGGTTTGCATTCGTCAGTGACAGATAATCTCTTCTTTGAATTAAAGCAACAATTTCTTCGGATATGTATTCGTTGAAAAGCGGTTTTGCTTTCAACAGTTCAAGTGCCTGACCGCCCTGGACCGCCATCAGCCGAACCCGCATCTGAACTTCGGGGCGTCTTTCAAAGTAATCAATCACTTCCCGAAAATCAAATTCTTTTGCTGCATCCTCACCAACGATTATGACTCTTAAATGAGACAGGGTGATGACACGGGGGAGCCTTGCCTGCAGCTGCTCCAGCGCCGCTTCAAAGTTGTCCGCTTCAACAGTCTGTAAGATACTCGTTTCATCTTCAACACGGGGCTGCATAGAACCGGGACGGAAGATCTCAGTTGTGACAAGATATTTAGCATCCTCACCGGTACCAACCACGTCCAACCCGATGGCTGTAACAAAGGCCCTGTCTTCAATCTGCACCGTACCACATCCGCCGGCGGTCAGTAAAAACGCCAGGCACAAAAGGAGTATCAACCTATTCAATTACTTTGCCCTCCTTACTACGGATTATGGCTAACAGTAAAGTCAGAAGCGGTATCAGCAGCGTAAAAATAATTGTGATAATACCAAAGGCTTCAAAAAGTTGTATTTTTGCTGCATAGTTTGGAAAAAGTAACGCCGCGCCGGTCGCAACAGCAGCACTGAATAAAACCAGCAGTTTTCGATATTTTATCTGCAGTAGTTCAACCAGACCAAAAGAAAAGAGATAGAGAAAAACGCTCAGTGTTGTGAAAATAGCGACCAGCCATGGAAGCGTTAAAAACAGTTCAAACCGTTCAACCGGAAATCCCGGAAACTCAATGGCAGACATGGCATCAACGCCGGGCCAAATTGTAACCTGAATATGTTCTATATCCAATATTCCAACCGTGTTTACTGTTTGGGTAAGGGCTCCCAGCGCCAGTAAGCCAATACCGGCCAGTGCCGGCTTTAACGTTTGGCGGGGGTTGTTTAGAAACGGATTGATAAAAAGAATTACTTCAATGCCCTGCCATAAACCCGCAAATAAAACGGCACCTTTTAAAACAGGCAGCAGGCCATTTGCCAATACGGGCTGAAAACTTTCAATCCTGATATGGAAAATCTGAAAAATTACCACAAATATTAGTGGCAGCAGAATAAAGGGAAACATCATTTGCAGTAACCGTACTACGGCAGGGAAACCATAAAAAACAACCCATGCTGCGCCAAGGATCATGAGAATAACAGAAATTGCGGGATTTATTTCTCTGACAAAAAACGTTTCATTAACGACATTAAAGTCTTCCAGTAAAAATGCCAAAAATATGAACCAGTACGCTAGGTAGCCGGCAATAATGATCAAGCTCAAAGGCTTTCCCCATACTTTGGCGCTAAATTCAAAAAAATTTTCCCGGGGGAACCTGGCCGCCAGCTTGATCAGGAAAAATGTGTTAATCATCACAAGAGCGGCCCCCAACAAAACAGCTAGCCACGCATCCTGGCCGGCAATTGCCACTGTAGATTTGGGAATCACGAATACTTCAAATTCGATTATAGCCACAAAGAGTACAATCATTAACACTCTGGCATCCATGCGGTCGGTAACTGAATCTTTAATGCTCATATATTAGCCCTCTTCACTTTCTTTGTTGTCGCTAACAGAGCGTGGTTTATAGGTTTCATCCTGCGGCATCACCTCGCTGCCTTTGCGGGCGATTGTGTGTCCCCAACCACTGGCTTCCAGAGGAGCAAGGGGAGCCATATACGGTATACCGAAAGATTTTAGTGTAACCAAATGCGCACTGATATAAAAGAATGCCAGAGCGAATCCAAAAACTCCCAGCAGGCTAGCCATAATCATGGTAAAAAACTGAATAATGCGAATGGCTGTCCGCAAATCGAAATTGGGAATACCAAAGGAACAGATAATTGTCAGTGTTACAACCATCAGGACTATGGGAGTCACGACATTGGAAAATAGACCGGCTATGATTAAAGATAAGCCTGAAAATAAAGCAATATTCCCGCCAAGCGGAGTTGGGATCCGAATCATCATCAGCCGGACAGCCTCGACAATACCCATCATGATAAACGTTTCCAGGTAGATGGGAAAAGGGGCACCGCCTCTGGCCCTTGCTATAATAAACGCTAGCCTTGTGGGCAGAAACTCCGGGTTAAATGTAGCCAAAGCAATATAGAATGCAGGCAGGCTGGCAGCCAGAATAAACATAATATACCTGGCCGCACGGAAAAAACTGGCCGCTACAAACCAGCGGGTATAAGCATCTTCCGGTGTATCCATCAAATCAAAGAATGTGGTTGGAGCGAGTATTGCCTCACTGTTTCCGTCTGCCAGTATTGCCACCCTGCCCTGCAGTAACCCTGACTCCACCACATCAGGCCTGGGAGATGCTTCTACCTGAGGAAACGGGCTGATGTTTGAGTTCTCGATATTTCGTTCAATAAAGCTAGCCCCAATCACTGATTCTGTCCGGATGGCAGCCAGCCTCTCCTTAATCTCAGCAACAATACCCGGGTGAGCCACATCATGCAGATACGCTATGACAACTTTTGTTTTTGACCGGGAACCCACAATAAACTGTTCAAGAACCAGGCTTTCATCCTGAAATAGTTCACGCAACCTCATTAGGTTAACTTCAATGCTGTCGGTGAAGCGTTTTTTGGGGCCTCTGAGAGGAAATTCGGTATCATGTGGCAGTACATCCACAAACGAAACCTGAATTCCGGCCTCATCACCGGAAATCACCTCAGGCTTACCGGCAGGGGCATGCTGACCTGCATCTTTTCTTGTATTGCCTTTATTCCAACTGAACCGTTTAAACATCTGCTAC
>JAWSUT010000011.1:0-86944 GCA_033549345.1 Bacillota bacterium
ATGGTAAGCCGTATGCCTTAATAGGGCACGTGCGGTTTGATGAGGGGGGAGCCATGCAAATGGTTCTCCTACTCTATAATTATTTTTCCGCTTTTTTGGTAAATGTCTGATAGGAAACGGCATTAATTTCCGCGCCCAGTAAAGCAATCGAGCTGCTGATGTAAAGCCAGACAAGAAAAACAATGATCCCGCCCAAACTGCCGTATGTCCTGGAAAAGTTGCCGAAATTATTTACATAATAGGCAAACAGCTGTGAGGCGGCCAGCCAGGCGAAAGTGGAAAACAGTGCACCGGGATAAATTTCCCGAAAGCGAAGGGAACAGTCAGGCGCATACATATATAAGAGACTAAACACACAAAAGATGATGAGTAACGGTATGCCAAACCGCAAAAAAGGCCACAAAGCATAAAAAAATTCTTCCATGCCGATGCTTTGAAAGGCGAGTGAACCAAGATAACGGCCAAAGACCAGCAGGCTCAGGGAGAAAATAATGACCAGAGCCAGAGCAAATGTGGAAAAGACGCCAATGGCATTCAGCTTGAAGAAAGAACGGGTTTCCGCTGTACCGTAAGCCCGGTTGATTGCTTTAATCAAGGCGGCACTGCCACGGGATGCCGTCCAGATTGTGCCCAAAATGCCCAAAGAGAGAAGCGTAAAGTTGTCGGCTGCCGCCACCTCGGTAAGAATTTCTCTGACAATGACAAAGGCAGATTCCGGGAGAAGGACGGAAAGCTCATCTATTGTCCGCTGCTGCGTCAGTGGGGTATAGTCCAGCAGAGTAACCAGGAATATGAGAAAGGGAAAAACAGATAAAATAAGATAATAACTTAGCTGTGCACCCAGTGAGGACACCTCATCCTCCTGAACAGCTTCATAAAGGTTCCGCAGATAAGTGATTACCATATTACGGTTCATTCATCAGCCTCCTCGCCCTTACAGATATGTGTGTTTATTATATCATGGAGTCCATTTGATTATATTTCGCTGGTGTTAAATTCCCTTACCGCTCCGCTCTTGTATATCGTCTCCCCGGCGGTGCAGCACACCATATTTACGTGAGCTCAATATAATACAGTAAGGAGTTTTACCGGGGGGAGAGCCATGATTTGGGAACAATCACTGACAGTGAATATGCTGGTGACGGTACTGGGAACGGTTCTTGGGGGATTTATCAGTGCTTTGGTCACGTGGTTTTTTTACAGGAAATCATCTGAAAATCTGCGGCAGGAAAGCAAAGAACTGAGGAAAATTAATGAGCAGGAGAAAGAGCTTCTTCAACAATTGGCCAAGGCAATTAATGCCAATCAACACCTTGCTGCCAAAACGCCCTCCAGCCGTCGCCTGGATGAACAACAGACAGCAAAAGCAGGAAAAATATTTGCCGGTGGAGATAATATTACTGTACTCATTCTTCCGCCGGATGAGAACGACAATTCGGAATGAAGCTGCTTTTCTTAATAACGGAAGCTGTGTTGACGGCTTCCTTTTTTGTTTTGTCCAACCTTTAAGCAGTGATAACAAAGGGATTTAGTCTATTTACTTTCTGGGAATAAATATTATATACTTTAAATATCATGCCAGCACAACGGAGGATATAATGAAAAACAATCCACTTAATCAGTTAATGAATCCCAAATCAATTGCAACGGTAGGAGCAGGCAACAACCCCAGCAAAATGGGTACGCTGCATGCTCTTAGCATCCTCAAGGGCGGATTTCAGGGAAAGTTTTACCCGCTCCACCGTAATGAAACCCATGTCCTGGGGCATACGGCTTACAAGTCAGCTGAAGAACTTCCGGAGGTGCCGGAGCTTGTCATGCTGATTGTGCCGACAGAGCATGTTCTGCAGCTGCTGGAGGACTTCGGCCGCATAGGTACCAAACATGCGATTATTGTCTCGGCCGGTTTCAGGGAAACAGGGACAGAGGGCAGAAAAAAAGAAGAGCAGTTAAAAGAAATCACTGCCCGTTACGGCATCCGTTTTCTGGGGCCAAACTGCATTGGAATGATTAATTCGCAAAAAGCATTAAACACCACTGTGATGCCGGGAACAGGCAAGCCCGGCAAACTGGGCATAGCCTCACAGAGCGGCACGTATATCACACAGACTCTGTCTTATCTGAAAAAGAAGGGTATTCATTTCAGTAAAGCGATTAGTGTCGGCAATGAAGTGGATATCGACATTATCGATGCTCTTGAATATCTGGGTGAAGATGAACAGACAAAAGCAATTGCGCTATACATTGAAGGAATCAGGGACGGACAGCGGTTTATTGAAGTTGCCCGTAAAGTAACACGCCATAAGCCTGTGATTGCACAGTATGTGGGCGGTTCAGGTGCGGGGGCACGCGCAGGGATGAGTCATACAGGTTCCATGGCCGGGCCGGATTTCCTGTATGAAGGCATTTTCCGCCAGGCCGGCATTATCCGTGTCGGCAGCGTGGAAGATTTATACGGACATGGCTGGACTCTGGCAACGCAGCCCGCACTGCAGGGAAACAGAGTGGCGGTGGTCACAAATTCAGGAGGCCCGGGTACGGCCATATCCGACACGTGTGAGAAAAACGGCCTGGAAGTTCCGCAGTTTTCCGAAAAACTGCAGGCAGAAATCCGTAAACATATTCAGTCTCACGCCTCCAGCGCAAACCCTGTGGACCTGACCTTTCATCTGGACGCACAGGTCCTGACGAACGTGATACCCAAACTGATCATGGAAAGCGGAGAAGTGGACGGGATTGTGCTGCACGGAGGGATGAGCCACGGTTTCATGAAAGATATTTACCCGCATCTGCGGGAACTGCTTGGCGGTATTACAATGGAGCAGTTTCTGGCTTTGTATCAAAGCGACTTAACAGAAACCGTCTCATTGCCCCAAAAATATGCAAAACCTCTGATTGCCTCCTCATTCTTTGGCCGCGAAGACAACTATACGACTGCGTATCTGGACAATGAAATTTCGGTTTTTGACGCGCCGGAAAAGGCCGCACGCGCTATGGCAGCACTTTATAAATATCAGTCCCTTCGCAACAGAAAAGAAAGTGTGCCGGCCGTTCTTCCGGCGCAGGTCGAGCAGGCAGCGGACATAATTCGCAATGCTATTACAGGGGGGCAAAAAAACCTTGATGAGCACCAGTCTAAACAGCTCCTTGCCGCTTACGGCATTCCCGTCACCAAAGAAGAACGGGCCTCCGGTGAGGATGCGGCAGTTCGTGCGGCCGCATCCATTGGTTATCCTGTAGTCCTGAAAGGATTATCTGCGGATATTGCACACAAAACAGAAAAGGGCCTTGTCCACCTGAACCTGAAAACCGAAGAAGAAGTCAGGCAGGCCTGGCTTGCCATTACAGACACTGCGGAAGGCGGCACAGATGTGCTTGTCTCCGAGATGATTGGCGGTAACAGAGAGCTTATGGCCGGGATGGTCAGATATCCGGGGTTTGGTCCCTGCATCATGTTTGGGTTGGGTGGGATTTATACCGAGGCTATCAGGGATGTCACATTCCGGGCGGCCCCGCTGGGCGAAACAGAAGCGGAAGAGATGGTCGCAGACATCAGGGGTAAAAAAATACTTGGTGCATTCCGGGGGATGCCCGCAGTGGAATTGTCTGCGCTTACGGGTTTACTGCAGAAGCTCAGCTTTATCGGGGTGCTGCATCCCGAAATAGCCGAAATAGATATCAATCCCCTGATTATCAGCGGCAGTAAACCGGTGGCTGTGGATGCGCTTGTGGTTCTGAGCCAACCGGAAAAAAAGGTCGACGCCTGAACCGAATCAACAGGAAGCCGGACTTCACTTGAAGTGCGGCTTCCTGTTGTGTGAGAGGGTATTGCTTTGCAGTGGAGAAATAATATCCTGAGAAAGCATATTGGAGGGAGCTACTTGCCTGATAAGCAGCCGTTAATTAGCACAGGGAGAATATGAGAATTATTGAGGGTTGGCAGGCAGAAGCCCGGGAACTGGCAGATGTATTTTATGGGCTGTAATTAGCTTTACAGAGGAGGATGCGATACAATGAGGGAATTGCTAAATGTTCAGTTAATGGAGGCCAGGGAAGAGTTACGGCGTAAGAGGAAGCTCTTAAAGGACCTGCAGGGAACAGAGGACAACCTCAGACAGGAACGTAACCGCTATGACAGGCTCACCGGGCAACTGCATCAAGAAGGGCGCGACGTCGAAAAGCTGGAAGGCCTGAGTGTCGCAGGGTTGTTTTACAGTATCTTGGGCAGCAAAGAGATGCAGCTTGAAAAAGAGCGCCAGGAATATTTGGCGGCAAAATTACAGTTCGACGAATGCAAAAATGCCATATTTACTCTTGAACGTGATGCGGCAGCTTTCCGGCAGCAGCTTGAACCTCTTGCCGAAGCAGAAAAACAGTATCATGCTCTGATGAAAGAAAAGGAAGAGACAATCCTGGCAGAAGAGGGGGAAGAAGCAAGGCAGCTATTGGACCTCTCAGAGAAACTGGCTGATTTGAAAGCAAACGGTAAAGAGCTGCATGAAGCAATCGAAGCCGGACACCATGTTCTCAGTGAGCTTGACCATGTACGACGGTCGTTGGGGAGCGCAAAAAGCTGGGGTACCTGGGACCTTCTGGGCGGAGGTTTAATTGCCACCGCGGTGAAGCACTCCAGGATTGATGATGCACGGAGCGCTGCCCACCGGGTACAGCAGTCACTGCGGGCTTTTCTGCGGGAGCTTAAAGATGTAGACCCGGCATATACCGCCGATATCACCGTCGAAATCGGAACGTTTGCCACCTTTGCCGACTATTTCTTTGACGGACTGATTGCTGACTGGATTGTCCAGTCTAAAATCAACAGTTCACTGGATAATGCCATTTCACTGGAGAGGACTGTTGAAACACTACTTGGAGAATTAGAGGGAAAACTAAATATAGCGAGGGCGGAAACAGAGGAACTTCTGCGGCAGCGAAATAAACTTGTGGAAGATATGTAGGTGTTATGATGAAAATTCTTGTAGATGCAGATGCCTGCCCCAAAGCGGTGCTGTCTATCTGTATGGCAGCAGGCAAACAATATGGCATACCGGTGTGGACGGTGGCCAGTTTTAACCACAATATTCAATCAGATCATCACATTGTGGTGGGGGATGCCTCCCAGGAAGCAGACATCAAACTGCTGAACCTCTCGGAACCCCGTGATGTGGTTGTAACCCAAGATTGGGGCCTTGCGGCGATGCTGCTGGGCCGGGGGGTATTCTGTCTGAACCCGGATGGCCGGGAATATCAAAGCCAAAACATTGAGTTTTTACTCGAAGTGCGGGAGGCAAAGGCTAAGCACAGGCGCGGCGGCGGCAAAACAAAAGGGCCGAAAAAAAGAACAGCCGCAGACGATAAAAAATTCTCAGAGAGCCTGTTTGTTATCTTAAATAACCTGGAGGGACTACATGAATAAAGAAGAGAGAATCATCAGCCGGATTGCTGCCGACCTTGGACTAGCCGGCCAACGTATTTCCAAAGCTGTGTCACTGCTTGATGAGGGAAATACGGTGCCGTTTATTGCACGTTACCGGAAAGAAGTTACGGAAGGAATGGATGATGAGCAGCTTCGACTGCTGGAGGATAAATTAAATCTATACAGAAACCTGGAGAAAACAAGGGAAGACATTCTCCGTATTCTCGCCGAGCAGGGCGTTCTGACACCACAGATACAGTCAGCTGTGGAAGCGGCAAAAACCGCCACGGAGCTGGAAGACCTTTACCGGCCGTACCGGCCGAAAAAAAGGACCAGGGCAACCATAGCCAGGGAAAAAGGGCTTGAGCCTCTGGCATACATACTGCTTGAAGGTGCAGCGGACCCGGCGGGGGAAGCGGCAAAGTTTATTAATGAGGAGCAGGATGTGGCTGACGCTGCAGATGCACTGGCCGGAGCACGGGACATTATCGCCGAAATGGTCTCCGATGAGCCGCAGACACGCAAGACCATCCGACATCTCATTTTTACCCGCGGCCTGATTGTCAGCCGTCGGGCCGGGAAAACCGAAGAAAGTCCTTATGAGATGTATTACGATTACAGCGAGCCCGTCAGAAAGGCTCAGCCTCACCGCATTCTGGCCATGAACCGCGGTGAAAAGGAAGAATACCTCTCAGTAAAAATAGATTTCTCTGAAGAAGAAGCCATAGTTGTTTTGGAAAAGCACTACCTGAAGGCAAACACCCCTGATGCCGGTAAAGCAGAAGTGTCAGGCGCCATAAAAGACGGCTGGAAACGTCTGCTCTTTCCGTCCCTGGAAAGAGAGGTCAGAAATGAACTGACCGTTATGGCGGAAGAGCAGGCACTGAAAATATTTAAGGCGAATCTGCGCGGGCTTCTTTTGACGCCGCCGGTTCCGGGAAAGAGAATACTCGGCCTGGATCCGGGTTACCGGACAGGATGCAAACTGGCCTCCGTCGATGAGACGGGGAAGCTTCTGGAAACAGCAGTCATCTATCCCACGCCGCCGCATAATAAAAAAGAGTCGGCCAAGACTGTGGTGAAAAAGATGCTGGAAGGCTATAATCTGAATACCGTGGCCATTGGTAACGGTACCGCCGGGCGTGAAAGCGAAGAGTTTATCGCTGAAATCATCTCTGAGATGAATCGAGAGATAGAGTACACGGTCGTCAATGAGGCGGGAGCCAGTGTGTATTCGGCCTCCAAGCTGGGTAAGGCTGAGTTCCCCCATTTGGACGTGGCGGAGCGCAGTGCGGTATCCATTGCGCGGCGCGTGCAGGATCCCCTGGCGGAGCTGGTTAAAATCGACCCCCGCTCCATCGGTGTCGGCCAGTATCAGCATGACGTTAATCAAAAAAGACTGCAGGAAGTCCTCGACGGTGTGGTGGAAGACTGTGTAAACCAGGTGGGTGTGGACCTGACCACAGCTTCTACGCCTCTTTTGGAGCGGGTGGCAGGCATTAATAAAACCACTGCGGCAAACATTGTCGCCTTCCGGGAAGAACACGGCACGTTTAAGTCCAGGGCGGATCTGAAGAAAGTGCCTAAGCTTGGCCCGGCTTCATTTAAACAGTGTGCCGGCTTTTTACGGATTCCCGATGCGGAAAACTATCTTGACCGCAGCGCTGTTCACCCCGAATCATACAAAGTTGCCCAGGAACTCATCCGCCTGATGGATATATCCTTCGCTGACCTGGGGAACGCAGCGGCAATTCCGGAGATTAACATCAAAGAGACAGCAGAAAAGCTGGATGTGGGTGTACCCACCCTGCGGGATATAGTCGCCGAATTTAAAAAGCCCGGCAGGGACCCCCGGGAAGATGTGCCCAAGCCGGTTTTTAAAAAGGGTGTTTTGCATCTGGAAGACCTGCAGCTGGGCATGGAGCTGACCGGTGTTGTCCGCAATGTGGTGGATTTCGGCGCATTTGTGGATATCGGTGTGCATCAGGACGGGCTGGTTCACATCTCCCAGCTATCGGATAAGTTTGTAAAACATCCTTTGGAATGTGTACAGGTGGGCGATGTGGTCAATGTTAAGGTTCTGTCTGTGGATACAGGCAAAAAGCGTATTGGACTAACGCGTCTGGGAATGGAGTGATTAGGGGTGTGTGAGTTTTGTATCCGCCACGGGGAAGGAAAAAAGTGGTATGAGGTGATGGAAAATTACTCTGTGGAAATGCTGGAACAAAACGGCCGCCGCCGGTACATTAACCATTTTATTCCCGGTATTCAGCACTCCGCACTGACAAATATCGGCAGGCTGGCGGAGGCCAAACGAAGATTTCCCGCAGTTTACCGCTTTGTTCGTACCGTGGGAAATTACAGGATGAAGAAAATTCACTACGGACAGGTAGTGCCCCTGGAAGATGCGGAAAAAATTATTGACATGTGTTCATCCATCACGCGGGTAGCCTGCGTCTGCAGGAGTGTGACGGCCGGGTCAAAAAATGCCAGATACTGCCTGATGCTGGGTATTGACCCCACGGACACGCAAATCGATTATGCCGATTTACGTGACAGCCTGGAGACAGTCTCACATGCCGAGGCTAAAGAATTGCTTGGTAAATTTGACCGGGAAGGACTGGTCCATTCCGTTTGGACATTCAAGACACCTTTTATCGGCGGCCTCTGCAACTGTGACCGTGACTGCCTGGCTTACCGTTTGCAGATTTCCTCAAACTTAATGGATATCATGTTTAAGGCGGAATATGTGGCTGTTGTTAACACGGAAGACTGCGTGGGTTGCCGCAACTGCCTGAAACTGTGTCAGTTCGGTGCCATTGAATATTCCCTGACCAATGGCAAATGCAGTATTAATCCGCTGAAATGTTATGGCTGCGGCGTTTGCCGCAGTGCCTGTAAGAAAGAGGCCATCACCCTGATGGAAAGGCCGGATGGAGGATGTTAGCATGGTAGAGCTGCCCGGTTTCTTAAAATCGCTGCGGGGGCGCGGTAAAGTCGGTCTCGCTTTGGGTGGAGGGGCCGTACTTGGCGCAGCGCACATTGGCGTTTTACAGGCTATGGAAGAGCTCGATGTGCAAATCGACTATGTGGCCGGGACAAGTATTGGTGCCTTTGTCGGTGCGCTGGTTGCCTTTGGTAAAAATGCGCGTGAGATCAGTGAGACTCTCAGTGGACTCAACTGGTTCAAAGCGGCAGACTTGTCCCTCTCCCGCTACGGGCTGCTCTCTAATCAAAAACTGGCGGACACGCTAACCGGGATTATCGGTGATGTTGATTTTAAAGATGCCGGAATACCGCTTGCTGTTGTGGCAACAGATATTTCCACAGGAGAAAAGGTTGTTCTCAATTCCGGCAGTGTTGCCAAAGCCGTCAGGGCGAGCGCCAGTATTCCCGGAATCTTTCGGCCGGTTGAAATTGACGGGAAATTGCTGGTCGATGGCGGTATCATCGAAAATGTTCCTGTGGCCACGGTGAAGGAAATGGGTCCTGAGAAAGTCATCGCCGTCAATCTGATGACCGATTTGCGCAAGCCTGCAAACATTGTTGATGTGCTGATTAATGTGATGCACTTTTCAATTATCCAGAATGTCAAGCGACAAACCAGCGAAGCAGATATACTGTTGGATTTAAACCTTACAGATTTCAACAGAGTGGATACAGATCAGGTACCCGATCTTATTGAGCAGGGTTACCGTCAGGGGAAAACAATTTTGGAGAAAGCAAAACTGGGCAGGTGAGAATACTTGCAATATGCTGACGAACAGGTGCCGGAAGGACTGAAGAGATGGTTTGTCATCCACTTTATTGTGGATGTTCTTACTGCAGTCCCGCTTTTTTTGTTTCCGTATACCATCTTAGAGGTGTTGGGCTGGCCACAGACCGACCCTGTTATGACCCGGTTATTTGCCGCCGCTCTGTTTGCCATCGGCATAGAGTCATTTCTGGGAAGAAATGCGGGAGTGGAAGCGTTCAAGGGTATGCTAAACTTAAAACTGATTTGGTCCTCCTTTGCAGCAGGGGGGATTCTGATTTCGCTGCTGCAAAATCCTGAATACAGTACTATGTTGTCCTGGGCCGGTGTAACTATTTTCCTGTTATTTAATGCTGTCTGGTGTTACTGGCGGATCGTATTGGAGCAAAAGACCGAAAAATAATAAGAAAGGTCGTGATATAATTGAAAAAATCGTTAGGTGCCAAAGCGTTATTGTGCCCCTGCCCTGTTGTCTTAGTGGGGACATACGACAGTGAAGATAAGCCAAACATCATGACGGCCGCCTGGTGCGGTGTGGTAAATTCTAAACCGGCCAGTATTTCCGTTTCCCTGCGAAAGGCTACCTACAGTTATAGCAGTATCATGGAAAAGCAGGCCTTTACTGTCAGCATCCCCCCGGAAACTTATGTCCGGGAGGCCGACCAGGTTGGGATCTATTCCGGCAGGGATTCAGACAAGTTCTCAAAGAGCGGACTGACTGCCGTAAAAAGCGATTTGGTTGATGCACCCTATGTTGCCGAGTTCCCGCTGGTTCTGGAGTGCAAACTTATCAAACATGAAGACCTGGGGCTGCATACCATTTTTATCGGCGAAATCGTCGATGTAAAAATTGACGAGAACTGCCTGACTGCCGACGGCAGGCCGGATATCAAAAAAATCAACCCCTTCACCTATATCCCCGCCGAAGGAACCTATTACGGCCTGGGAGACCCTCTCGGCAAAGCCTTCAACATCGGCAAATGAAGACGCAGGGACAGGTTCCACTGTCTTCATTTGCAATAAGTTTGCATGTTCGGAGACGGTCCTTTTCTGCAGTTTATCTGTAAAAGGGCCGTCTTTCTTGTGTCTGCCTGCAGGGTGATAAGGAGAAATGAAGACGTTGGAACCTGTCCCCGCGTCTTCTTTTTGGGTTAAACAGGAATATTAGTAATCTTTGCAGAATAAGAATATTGTCGCTATTAAATAATGGAATACGTTGGAAGGCGGGGTTAGGTTGGGCCATTTAGCCGGAAAAGATATTTATCGTCGGTTGGGGGAAAAAATAGATTCCATGCAGGTGAGAGTTCCCTGGAATGAGCATCTCTATGAGATTCTTAAAGAACTATACACACCTGAAGAGGCAGAAGTGTACTGCAGGATGCCTTATTCGCTGTCCAGTCTGGATAAAATTTCCCGGGTAACCAAAATGGATGCAGCATATCTGGAGAAAATACTGCATTCACTGGCGGCCAAAGGACTGGTGATTGATCTGCTGATCAAGGGAAAATATCGCTACATGCCTTCACCAATGGTGATTGGTATCTTTGAGTTCACCATGATGCGCACCGGCGAAGATGCAAACCCAAAACACTGGGCCCGGCTGTTTCATCAGTATTTACAGGACGATACGTTCGTTGCCGCAAACTATAAGAACGGCCAACGCCTGTCCCCGATGCGGGCATTACCATATGAAACAGCATTGGACGATTCACCGTATCTGGAGATTCTCGATTATGAAAAAGCAACGGAAATTATTGAAAGCGCCAATAAATTTGCCATCGGCATCTGCTCATGCCGCCACGAAAAAATGCATGTCGGTGAAAAAAAATGTGATATTTCCCTGGATACCTGTCAGACCATGGGTATGTCGGCAGATTATCTGATTCGCAATAACCTGGCCCGGGAAGTGTCGAAAGCCGACTCCCTCGAGAATCTGGCGCGCTCCATGGAGCAGGGTCTTGTGCTGAATGCTGATAACGTAAAAAACAATATTACATTTATCTGTCATTGCTGTAAATGCTGCTGCAATGCTTTGGCCGGTCTGAGTCGGTTCGGCTATCCTAATGCTGTGGTCTCATCTTCATTCATTGCAGGGGTAAACGGGGAACAGTGCATCGGCTGTGGCAAATGCGTCAGCGCCTGTCCCATTGAAGCCATTACGATGAATGAGGTTTCTGCGGGCAGGAAGAAAGCAGCAAAGATCAATCAGGATTACTGCCTGGGATGCGGCGTCTGTGTTACACGTTGTCCTGTCAAAGCAATCAGTTTGACTAAACGCAAACAAAAAGTTTTTCATCCTGAAAACACGTTTGAACGCGTCATCCTGCAGTCATTGGAAAGAGGAACATTACAAAACCTGCTGTTTGATGACCCGGACGAATTTACCCCAAAGTTGATGAAAGGAATGGTCGGAGGTTTTTTAAGGCTGCCTGGCGTTCAAAAAACCCTGATGAGTGACATGTTTCGCTCAAGGTTTCTGCATGTCCTAAAAGCAGGAACAAAAAAATAAATTCTGTATACCCGGCTTTTAAAAAAAACCAAACCATAGTATAATAGTATCAGTTATTATTTACGGGTATACAGGAGGAATTATGTCGATTCTGAAAATCGGTTTACTTTTGATGTTGATTGCCTTGATTGCGGTAGGCTGTGGACGGAGCGCATCGTACCGTAATATCAGTCCGGCTGAGGTACAGGAACGAATGGAAGCAGGTGAGAACCTGATTCTGATTGATGTGCGCGAATCATGGGAATATACTGAAGGCCGGATTCCCGGCGCCGTTTTATTCCCGCTTGGCGACCTAAAGGAAAATTATACCGAGTTGGATAAAAATGCAGAAATCATTCTGGTATGCCGCAGCGGTAATAGAAGCGGTCAGGCAGCCGCATTTCTGACAGAAAAGGGGTACACTGATGTGTATAACCTCGTCGGTGGTATGCTGGCCTGGGAAGGGCCTGTTGAAAGAGGATTATAAAAAAGAAATTCGGGCTTGCCTGCCCGAATTTCTTTTTTTATGGTTTTATGAATGATCCCGTGCTATCTCTCTTAACTTATCAATCTGGTCGACCTGCCCCAGCACAAGCAGTTTATCTCCGGCATGAATCGGATCCTGGGAGCCGGGATTTAACCGCAGCTTTTCTTCATCTCTCTTTTTGACGGCCAGCACATTTAGCCCGGTCTGTTCGGGGATGCGCGCTTCCTTTAATGTACTGCCCTCCAAGGGAGAGTTTTTCGAGATCGTAACTTCTTCAAGGTCGAGAACCACATCGCCCATATGCGTGATTATGTCAAGAAAAGAAACGACTGCCGGCCGAAGTAAGAGAGAGGCCATCCGTGTGCCCCCCAGTTCATTGGGGGAAATGGTGTTGTTAGCACCGGCGCGGCGCAGTTTGGCGTGTGAGTTTTTGGTGATGGCCCGTGAGACAATATGCAACTCGGGGCTGATGCCGCGGGCGGTGAGTACGGTAAAAACATTCTCAGCGTCGGTGGAGAGGCAAACTACCATGCCTTTGGCATGGCGGATGCGTGCTTTTTCCAGTACGTCTTCCTGTGTGGCATCTCCCTGAAAAGCCATAATGCCCTGGTCAATCATCTCGTTTACCTTATCCTCCTGTTTCTCTATTACGACAAAGGGGACCTTGCTGCGCAGGAAACGATTGACTACACTGCCCCCGGTCTGGCCGTAACCGCAAAGAATGTAATGGTCTTTTAGTGAAGAAATTTTATTTTCCATGCTTCTCCTCCGTAAAATATGTCCCAGTTCGCCTTCGAGTAAAAAAGACGCCAGATTGGTAAAAGCATATGCCGCTGTGCTAATTCCACCAAAAATGATAAACATGGTGAAGATTTTTGCTGTGGAGTTTAGGTCAACCACTTCACGAAAGCCCACAGTGGAAAGCGTAATCACTGTCATATATAAAGCGTCCACAAAAGGGACTCCCAGAAGCAGCATATAGCCGACTGTTCCGATAACAAGCAGACTTGTGATTACAATCAGGATAAGGATAATGTTTCTGGTGCTTTTGGTCACGGCTTCACCGCCTCAGGTTTCCGATACGTGTTACCATTATTTTACGCTAGCTTGTGTTGGTTTGCAAAGGGAAGATACCCAAAATAAGCAGTAACGATTCCAATGTTAAAATATTTCGAATGGAGGATAATCTGGAAATAGGTCGAATTTAGTATTCGAAGCGATAGTTAAAAGGAGTGCTAAATTTTGATTACAATTAGTCAGGTATCAAAAGATTATAACGGCAGCAGTGCTCCGGCATTAACCGGCCTGTCAATGCAGGTGGAATCGGGTGAATTCATCTTTTTGGTGGGACCCAGCGGAGCCGGAAAGAGTACCTTGATTAAATTAATTTTTCGGGAACAGCTACCCTCTTCAGGCAAAATAGAATTTAAAAACCGGGATATTACGAAATTTAAGGCCGATGAGCTATTGGAGCATCGCCGAAGGATTGGTATGGTGTTTCAGGATTACCGGCTTTTGAAACAGAAAACCGTCTATGAAAATGTTGCCTTTGCACTGGAGGTACTGGGGCGCTCTCCCAAAGAAATCCGGGAAAAAGTGCCGGAAGCTCTGGAAAAGGTCGGCCTGACAGGCAAAGAAAATAAGTTTCCGTCGGAACTCTCAGGAGGAGAACAGCAGCGGGTAGGTATTGCCCGCGCCATTGTCAAAGACCCGATCTTATTGTTGGCGGACGAGCCTACGGGTAATCTGGACAGGGACAATTCCTGCCAGTTGATGGAACTTTTCGATAAGATCAATCAGGGAGGCACTACGGTAATGATTGCCACCCATGCCTGGGATTTGGTGGACCGGATGCGTAAGCGGGTTGTTGCTTTGGAAAACGGACAGATGATCCGGGATGAACAGCGGGGGAGTTACAGCGATGAATAAATATGCCATCAGATACTGCAGTCGGCAAAGTATTCTTTCATTGTCCAGGAATGTCTGGCTAGCTGTAATTACAGCGGGTATGATTGCAATTTCACTGGCCATCCTGGGAGGCTTTCTTCTGGTGGTAACAAATGTGAACCAGTTTATCCAAAATATCGAGTCAAATGTGGAAATTAGTGTCTTTCTCAATGACGGTATCAATGTGGAAGCAGTGGGCCAAAAACTGGATAACCTGGAAGGTGTCCAGGATTATACCTTTGTTTCCAAAGAACAAGGCCTGGAAGATTTCGGCCAAACTTTTGGGGACAGAACCCTGTTAAGCGGTCTGGAAGGTGAAGAAAATCCGTTACCGGACATGTTCCGAGTTCGTGTCGTGGATGCTGAGCAGGTTCCGCCAGTTGCCGCGGCCATTCAGGCATACCCTGAAGTGGAAATGGCCGACTTCGGAGAGGAACTGGTGACGCGGCTGGTTCAGATTACCGGTTGGCTCAACACCCTTTTCCTGATTCTGAGTATTCTGCTTGCGGCGGGGGCGGTATTCCTGATTATTACCATAATCCGCCTCTCTGTCTTGGCCCGCCAGGAAGAAGTGGGTGTGATGAAATACCTTGGTGCCAGCAATTGGTATATCCGCTTCCCATTTCTCCTCGAGGGAATGGTGATGGGTTGGACCGGTACCATTACTGCGGTTGCAGCGTTGGGCCTTTTTTATTTCCAGCTGACCGCATCATTACAGCAGGATACACTTACATTGCTGCTGCAGCCGGTTACGGAGATGGCTAAACTTTTACCGATTTTTATAGGCCTGATGGTCTTGGGAACGGTAATGGGCGGCTTGGGAAGTTATGTGTCTATCCGGAGATACCTGCGTGTCTAAACTGCCGGAAAGGAAGATGAAAATGCGTCGTTTATGGCTGGCAACAGTCCCTGTTTTGGTATTCTTCCTGCTTATTGCCGGCGGCTTTAACAGCGCTGCCTGGGGTAACCCGGAGAGCACAAAAGAGAGTATTGATAAAACCCGCGCCGAGATTACTGAATTCGAAAAAATGATCAAGCTGCTTAACGAGGATATCGCTGAGCGACAGGTACGTATTGATGAACTCGATGCCGAAGTTGCTGAAACAGAAAAACAGCTGGAGAAGACGGCTGCGGAACTGGAAGAAGCGGAGGCCAGGCTGGAAGAGAACACGCAAAAATTTGCGGGTCGTGTACGCAGCGCGTATATGAAAGGTGGCCTGTCCTATCTGGAAGTTTTGCTTGAGGCCGATAACTTCGGGGACCTGATTGTGCGGATGGCCTACCTGACCCGAATCCTGAACCGTGATGCTGTGTTGGTCGGAGGCATCAGAGAAGAGCGGGCGATTATTCAGGAGCGCAAAACAGCCATGGAACAGCAGCGCGAGTCTGTTCAGGATCTCCGCTACCAACAGGAAACTGCACGTAAAAACATGCTTGCCCAGCGCAAAGAGGTAGAAAACCTGCTTGCAGAGGCACAGAAAAAACTGGCAAAGGATCTGGTAGACATTACCCCGCAGGCCAACCGCAAACCGGCCTATGGTGTGGTCCTGGACAACCATGCCAATGCCCGCCCGCAGCATGGCCTGTCACGGGCAAGTACTGTCTATGAATATGAAGTGGAAGGACGCATTACGCGTTACCTGGCGCTTTTTGCCAATTTCCCCAGTAAAGTAGGCCCGATACGCAGCGCACGGAACCACAATATCATGCTTGCCCTGGAAAACGGCGTCAACTTTGTTCATGCCGGAGGCAGCTCCGATAATATAGCTAAAATCGCCGAGTGGGGTGTAGACAGTACCAATGCGCTGACACATTCCGGTTTTTACCGGGATTCTTCCCGCAGGGCACCGCATAACCTTTATGTAAATCTGTCGACTCTGGGGACAGCTTCAAAATCCGGTGTGGTCGTTATCCGACCGGCTTTTGTGGCCCGGCAGGGAACACCGGCTGCATCTTTTTCTCTGGATTACAGTCCAACCTACCGAATTCGCTATCAGTATAACCCGGATAAAGGAACTTACCGGCGTTATATCAACGGCAGCATTCACCGCGATGCCACCGGAGCGGAAATTGCTGCCCGCAACATTATTATTCAGTATGCACACCACGCCAATGACCTGCGGGGCAGGCCCACGCCTGAACTCATCGGATCGGGAGCCATTGACTATTACGTACAGGGAGAACGTTTTCAGGGAACGTGGCGCAAAGAAAGCATCAGCGCACCCACCCGTTTCTTCTATCAGGACGGGCAGGAGATTGAGCGGGTGTACGGCCAGACATGGATCCAGATTGCCCGGTCCCGATAATAAAACAAATAAAACTCAGGCACAAGCCTGAGTTTTTTGTTTGTATCACTCCATATTCTCTGCTGTGGTTACCACCTGTGCAAGCCCACTGTCCTCTCCAAAGAGCATTGCCTGGTTACCACCGTATTCTATGCCTGCACAGACGCCGGTATCCCGGAAGAGGACCCGGCCGGTCCGGTTTTCCGTCAGGGTCACATTCACGCGCCCCTGCAGTGTCTCTTCCACGAAAGGCATCATTTGATTTTCCCGCGGCCCTTTGCACAGAATGAAACGGTCAGCTTCAGAGTAGGTTTGCAGCCAGAGAGAGTGCTCTCTGTTGCGGACAGACAGAGCCACGTCATGTCCGGTTTTCATCATCTCCAAGACGCTCTTATTCGTGGTTGCAAATTTATAAAACGACCCTTCAAGATGCAGGCCTATCAGAAACCCGCGGAAACTGCCCGTTAAAAAAGGAATGTGTGCAATAGAGCAGCTTAGTGACACCGGGGCACGGCTGAAATTGTTGGATTGTACCCAGACCCAGGCGTAGGGGAAATCCCTGCCCCAGTTTTTCTCAATATAACAGGAACCACCGGTAAAATCAACGTGTTCGCCGTTAATAACCATAGAGCCATTCAAATCAGCATGCATGGCGCATACCTGGCTGTAGCACTGCATGAATGTCAGGAAGTTGTAGTAGCCCATGCTGCCGGGCTGAAGCAGGCTGTCGGGCCACCTAATGTTACCGGAAAGACGAAGGTCTCCTGCGAGCTGTAGACCCGGGCTGTCAATTCTCAGCTTCATCCGGTTCCCGGAAAAAGCATTATCCCCTACCTGCAGGGCAAAGCGTTTTTTGTCCGCCCGGAAGCTTGTCGCCGGAAACAGCTCATAGTTATAGGAAATATCCGTTCCGTTAATGACCTGGACAAAGCTGTGTGTCTCAGCCGGGGTATCGCCCATAAATATTCCCGGAATAACGGCAATGACAAAGCGGCGGGATGGATCGACCAACTTAAAATACCAGCCTTCGAAAAAACGATGTGTTTTGTTGTGCCCGTGGTATAAATCTGGCTGAAAGAGTGCTCTGAGCATGTTGTCCCTCCTGCGGCATCTACGGCTATTCATATTATATTCTCAGCCAAACGTCAATGTCCTCGTTGCGATACGGTCAAACAGGCGCTGTTTGGTTTTTTTCCGAAAATTGGCGGGAGGATAACGCAAATCCTCCCCGAAGATACATGTGGTAGCTGTGAATCTGATTTTTTCTGGAGGTTGTATGGATTATCAGGAGATTATGGAGAAGCTGGCGGCGCTGGCAAAACCGTCTGCCGAAGCTGACTTGAAACGGTTTGGGAACAGATATAAAAATGTCTTTGGTGTTGCGGTCCCCGCCTTAAAAAAGTTGGCGAAAACAATTGGTAAACAGCATGAGCTGGCAGAGAAACTTTGGCAGGCAGACATGCGGGAAACCCGTATCCTGGCGAGCATGATTGCTTGTCCCGAAGCGGTGACAGTAGAGCAAATGGATCGGTGGGCCAATGATTTTGCAACATGGGAAATCTGTGATCAGGTGTGCAGGAACCTGTTTGTAAACGTGGCTCATGCTTACCGGAAGTGTTTCGCATGGAGCGGCCATGAAAAAGAACTTGTCAGGCGGGCAGGATTTGTGTTGATGTCCAGGCTGGCCGTCACCGACAAGTCTGCACCGGACACCAAGTTTATGCTGTTTATGGCGCCCATTAAACAAGGGGCGACGGATGAAAGGCCATATGTAAAAAAAGCGGTAAACCGTGCACTGCAGCAGATTGGCAAGCGCAGCTTTGCGCTAAACGAACTGGCGGTGCACACAGCTTTGGAAATTGCAGACCTTCCCGGGCAAAGTGCGGCATGGATTGCCTCTGATGCCCTGCGAGAACTTCAAAGTGAAGCGGTGCAGCAAAGCCTGCCTGCCCCCGTCAGGATGATCATTTACGCCGCAGCCGAAGATTGATATTTATCAGGCGTTTTTAAAGACAAAAAGTATTTCACTATAATTAAGACAGCAGCTGGTACTGCAGGGCTCATCCGGTAAACTCCAAGCAAAAAAAAGAGCCCGTTTTAAACGGGCTCGCTTTGCTGCTCTAAACAGCTGCTTTTTTGTAAATGAAGGCTGCCAGGCCTGCAACCAGAGCGAAAATTCCTCCGTAAAGTGGAAGATTACTTTTTTCACTTTCTGCTTCGGGGCTGACGGATACGATACCTGCCTCACCGTCTTTTAGTTCCATGTCTTTGCCGACATAGTCCTCTTCGGCTGTTTCACCTTCTTCAACAGAGGTTATGCCCATTTCACCGTCTTTGAGGTCCATGTCTTTACCCACGTAATCCTCTTCCACTTCGCCGTCAGTCTTTTCTTCCAGCGGAGCTTCGCTGACCGGTTCCTCCCTTTCGGGGACCTCGTTGGCTGCGGCCACACCCGCAAATACGAGGCCAAGTAGCATAACCACAACCATAAATACGACCATTTTCTTCATCTGAAACCCCTCCTGTAACAGTGATTTATTATTCACCTGTTTTGACGGCAGGCAGTATCTGATTGTTCCCGCATGACTGTTAAGATTTATTAAAACTTTTTCCTGTACAGACGAACTATTTCATAAATATTAAAAAGAGGCCACCGGGAAGGGAAACTGTTTAAACTCTGCGAATGATTAATATAAAGATGATAGAAAACGAGGAGGAAATCTGATGGCCAAGTGTGAACAGTGTGAAATGGAAGTAAAGGAAACGGAAATTTATCAGGTAAACGGGGTTAAGATGTGCGAAGAATGTTCAATGAAATATTCCAACCCATCCCGTCCCTGTGGTGGCGGCCCTGGCGGGTCATCGCCCAACTAGAACAAAGATTGTCATAAAATCTCAGCGGAGCGCAGCTCCGCTGATTTCTTTTTAAAGCGACGAAAAGAAAGAAAAAAACTTGCTGGCAACAGAGAATCAATCGTTACGGCGGATTTGGGTCTCAAGTCAGGTTCGACAATCCCCTGCCCAATATACTAGAGTATAATCAGGAAACTATGCTGCTTAGGAGGAAATTTGATTGAAAAGAGCTCTGGGGACTAAACAAACTATACTTACTTTATGTGTCCTGCTGCTGATTTTTCTTGTTTCTGTGAGTGGGTGTGTCCAGGAGACCTTCTCGCGCCCGGAGGAACCCCCATTGGATGAACAGCAACAAACTGATGAGGAAGACGCAGAAGCAAAACGGCTGCGGGAAGAAGAAGAACAGCGTCTTGCCGAAGAGAGACGGCTTGAAGAAAGACGTCGGCGGGAAGATGCGCTGCGGGAAGAGCTGGGCCCATTTTTTGTACCCCTGCCTCCCGATGAGCAGGTGGAGAATCCTCACGTGAAAGCCAAGGGTATTTATGTAACCGGAAATTCCGCCGGATTGGAAAAACGATTCGAAGAGCTCCTGAACCTGGTGGAGGCTACTGAATTAAATGCCATGGTCATAGATATAAAAAATGATGACGGCCAGGTAACATATGCAAGTGATATTGAAATCGTCCGGGAAGTTGGCGCGAACAAGCGCCCGTCAATTCCTGATATCGAAGCGGTTATGGACAAGCTGCGGGAAAAAGATATTTACCCCATTGGCAGGCTGGTTGTCTTCCGTGACCCGCACCTGCCGGAGCAGCGGCCCCAGTGGGCCATTCAGCAAAAAGGCGGTACTGGGATCTGGCGGGACTACAAGCGCTTCGGTTGGGTTAATCCTTATGAGAAAATGGTTTGGGACTATAATATTGCGATTGCCAAAGAAGCGGCACTGAAAGGTTTTAGGGAAATTCAGTTTGACTATGTTAGATTTCCGGAGAATGCGGCTAAAGTTGACAGGGAAGCAGAATTTCCCGGCAAAGATGGTCGCACAAAGGATGAGGCAATTGAGCAATTCCTGACTTACGCCCGTGAGCAGCTGCAAGAATACAACGTCCATATTTCAGCCGACGTTTTCGGTGTAATCTCCACAGCCTGGGGGGATCAGGAACAGATCGGGCAGAACTGGGAAAAGGTATCTCCGCTTGTGGATGTTATATCTCCAATGATTTACCCCAGTCACTACGGCCCCGGTTATTTCGGCTTTACCGTTCCGGATGCCAATCCGGCCGGGACGGTTAACCGTGCTCTGGCAGACGCGGTTAAACGCAATGCACCTCTGGAAGACCCTGCAGTTATCCGCCCCTGGCTGCAAAGTTTTACGGCTACCTGGGTAAAAGGCTACATCCCCTATCGTGCCAGGGAAGTCCGCCAGCAGATTGATGCGGCGCGGGAACTGGGAATAGACGAATTTCTCATCTGGAATGCGGCAAACCGTTACTTCCAGGATGCTTTCCTGGCTGCTAATCAGGTAACGGAGCCTGGCAATGATACACAGGAGAACGGACTGGACAGTCTGGGTACAACAGCTCAAATGGCACTTGAAAACTACCTTGAAGCGGTAAAAAGAGGAAACTGGCGAGACGCGTATGTACTTCAGTCTACAGAGTTTTCCATGGACCATGATCAGTACAGAGCCTGGTTTGAGAGCCGGACAGGCTCCCTGTCTAATTATGAAATCACCGAACGAACGGAAGAATTGCCAGACAAGGAAAGCTTTCTTCTTAACCTCACTTTGACAAACTCCGCACAGGAGTTGGCAGAAGAACAGTTTGAAGTTATATTGGAAAACGGATTATGGCGTATCAGGGCTTCCCAACGGTTTTTAGAAGCATTGACAGAAGAGCCGGCGGCAGATACGGAGAGCGGGGAAAGCCAATAAGAGTTAAATACAAAGGGAACTAAAAAACGGCAACGGTTGGTTGAGCAACTGTTTGCCGTTTTGTTTTGTACTGCGAGTCAATGAGTAGAAAAAGTGGATATTTTATTGATAATTATCATGCTAAGTTTTCAACAGGCGGTGGCCCGTATGCTGTGCAAAGATAAGGGTCGGGATATTGTGTTGATTGACCTGGCGGCCAGCGCATTTGGTCTCGTGGTTGTCATGCTGGCATTCTTCGTCTACTAAAAGAGCAGGCCATGCGGCCTGCTCTTTTAGTAGACGAGAAATTCAATTAATTTTAATATTTTTTCATTATTTTACAAAAAAGTGCTAAAATATGTTAACATAGGCAGGAAAACTTAAAATCTTGTCGTATTCAAAAGAGTAAGAAAAAACATGGAGGTTTATTCTGATGCTTGCACTCATTGAGATTGACCGGGAGCGCGAGCGACTTCACAGGACTGTGGAAAAATGGGGCTTGCGCGATCACAGGACAATTCGCCAAAGTGAGAAAGTGGATCGTATGATTTATATGTTTATGTGTGGACAAGGAGTCAGAACACAATAATCAAAAAGTAATTTCATGGCTTCCTCCGGGGCCTGGTTTTCACTTGTGTCATCTGTAAACGATGCCACTTTTTTTTGCCTTAAAGCGTCTGTAAAAGCTGTGAGACATCTTCAAAGCCTGGTTGCTCCTGTTCAAGCTTTTGCAGGATGCTCCGGGCTTTTCTTTTCTCGCCTGTCTGAATGTATGCTTTGGCCAGCAGATAAAGTGCGGAAAGCTGCTGCTCATCGCTTCCCCCCTGTTTTACGGCAGGTTCAAGGATCTGCAGCGCTTCCGGAGCATGGTTTGTTTTTAATAAGCACACAGCCAGTACATTAACCACTTGCTTGTCCTTACGCTGCCCGGCCGGCAGTTTTTTTAATTCCCTGGCAGCCTCTGCAAACAGGCCCCGTTCCATGAGCTGTCCGGCATACCAGATACGCATCTGATGGTCTTCAGCTTTTCTCTGAAAATATTGCTGATACAACTTTTTAGCCTTGGGAATATCGTCCAGCATAAAATAAAGGTCAGCACTTACAGGGTAGATGGCAGTTGCTTCCGGGATGATTTCCAGCGCCTGGTGGAACTGCTCCAGAGCTTCAGTAAAGTTTCCGTTGCGGTATGCCAGGCGGCCCCTGACATAGTGCCTCCTGGCGCGGCCCACCGGTGTGTTGCGCTGTGTCTGAAAAAAAATAAACATGGCCGCCAGGGAAAAAACACCGTAGGCCCAGTTCATTATCAGAAGCATAAAGCTCATGCCTGCCCAAATCAGGCCGGGGAGCATTCCCTGTGATAGCTCGCCTGGCCAGGGCAACTCATAGGGCAGGGACTGCTTTCCCGAGTCAGTATTTTGACCCATATTGTTTCACCTCATTTGTGATAACTACGTCAACAGTATAAACTAAATATTTATTTCTGACAAATGACGAGCTTTTTTGTCATAGGTATCTATTGCAGCCTATTCGGGGAGGGATGCCTTTGACAAATTATGTAGATACTGACAGCCTTAGAATTGAGGGAGAGTTTTGGACGGCGAAACAGAGGCAGATGCATTCGCTTCATTATACCATCTCTTATCGTGCATCTTTTAAGCCGGAAATGCCCGACTATTTTATCCGCCGTTATTCCAGCCCCGGGGATGTGGTAGCCGATCCGTTTTGTGGGCGCGGCACAACTGCCCTGCAGGCGAATTTACTGGGCCGGTCTGCCTGGACAAACGATGTAAACCCCCTTGCCGCTGCAATTACATATGCTAAAACAAATCCCGTTTCCCTTGACAGTGTAAACTCTTTCTTAAACCGTATCAACTGGGAAAAAGACTTCCCCCTTCCCCGGCATGACGAACTGCTTTCTTTCTACCACCCCCGCACTTTAAAGGAGCTGTATCTTCTCCGCAAACAAATCCTGCAGGCACCCGATGATACGGCCCGCTTTGTTCAGCTTCTGGTGTTGTCACGGCTGCATGGACATTCCAAAGGTTTCTTCTCCGCTTATTCGATGCCGCAGATATCCATAACACCGCAGGCACAACAGAGGATTAACTCTAAACGCGGAGAAACACCGGAGTACCGAGCTTTGGCACCGAGAATTGCAGCCAAAGCAAAAGCCGCACTCCGGGATGGCCAACTTGACGGGATTCGCAGCGCAAGCATACATAATCGTTACCTGAATACAGATGCCAGACAGCTTTCATGGCCCGATGCCAGGGTTGACCTGATTATCACCTCACCACCGTTTCTAAACAAAGTAAATTACCTGGCAGACAACTGGCTTGAGCACTGGTTCCTGGATATTGACACAAGGCGCCTGAAACTAGACCTGATGCAGACGGCAAGTCTATCAGTCTGGTCTGATTTTATGCGGCAGTCAATATTCGAGATGGCCCGTATTCTGCGAAGCAGTGGTATTTGTGTAATTGAAGTTGGTGATGTCTGCCACAGGGGGCACAGAATAAACCTGGATGAAATAGTATGCCAGATCATCTCCGAAAATCCTCAAACAGGACTGAAGCCTCGGTGCGTGTTGATTCAGAATCAGGAGTTTACAAAACTGGCACATTGCTTCTCTGTAAAAAATAATAAACTGGGAACGAACACGCAGCGAATGCTGGTGTTGGAAAAAGATTAAGCCTGCCAAACGGCAGGCTTAATCATTGGCTGACTGGGAGATACAAATCAATTGTTGTGCCTCTGTTTTCTTCACTTTTGACTTTTACATACCCGTTATGATGTTGAACGATTCGATTGGTGAGCGTAAGCCCAAGCCCGGAACCTTCAACTCTGGTTGAATAGAAGGGAGTAAAAACACGGGCAAGATCCTCCTTGCGGATCCCCAACCCTGTGTCACTTACCGAAATGAGGGCTTGTCCCGGTTCGGGCAGATATTGTGTCCTGACAATCAGTTTGCCTCCTGAGGGCATTGCCTGAATGGCGTTACGCAAAACATTCAATACGGCCTGTTTAACCAGTTCGTGGTCCAACAGGCAAAGTGGCATATTCATATCCAACTCGGAGATAATCTCAATATCAACCATCATTCCCACATTCTCCACCAGATTCAGCAGGTCTTTAATGATATTGTTTGGGCTGACGAACTGCAGGCCTTCCGCGCCGGGATGAATTAAAGCGAGAAAGTCGGTAATAATTCGTTCAATTTGTTGAATTTCTTCGGTTGCCATGCCCAGATATTCTTTAATTACGTTATTATCGGTGGATTGCTGCAAAGCCAGTTGAATATATCCTTTGGCCGTAGTTAACGGGTTTCTGATTTCGTGAGCAGCACCTGCGGCAATCTGACTGACAATGGCCTGCACCTCAGCATTACTTATCTCTTTTTGAAAACGGTGTTCACTGGTCAGGTCTTTGCGCATCCAGATTGCACCGGTTACTTCACCCTGCATGCCCTTGACCAAAGCAACATTGTGCTGATAGAAACCTTCGCAATTGGTATAGGGGCAATAACCGCTTTCCTTGTTTGATACTTCTTTACCGGTTTTTAGCACCTGGAGAATATATTGTTCGTGTTCTGGAATACCGGGGAACACATCTCTGACATGTTTACCTAACACTTTGACTGCCGGTTTATTAAAAACTGTTTCTGCTTCACTGTTAAAGATGGTAATAAATCCACCTGCATTGATCGCTATGACAGCTGCGGAAATATTTTCAACGATAAAGCGCGCATGTGAGCGCCAAAAAAGGTAATCCACCGGGATTGTGAGTTTTTTTGCCAAAAGGGAACCGGTATTTGTCATCGGCATCACCCTCTCGAACTTCTTTTACATACATCTCCATTATAACAGGTTATTTATAAAAAGTTTGCTGTAACATGTCGTTTATACCGTAAGAAGGGCAATATTATGTAAGTTTTTAAAATTAGAAGTTTCAATTGTTTTAAAATTGCAAATACTTTGTGAAACATTGCACAAACTGTAATTCACCCATATAATTAAGGAAGCAAAGATTGTGCTAAAATCCTTTTTAGGGGTGACTGTCATGGAATCCATGAACAGGCAAAAACAGCTGAATACGTTGCAAGCTCAGCATACATCTGCTGTTCGTATGGCTTATACTGATCGCGGTGTTGTGACCGTTGAAGGGCCTGTTTCTGCCAGTCGGATACAGCAGTTTGCCTTTTGTGAAGGGCTGTGTAAATTCCGCCAACCGTCAGAGCAGCATCTTGCATTAATGGATATTTCTAATCTGCCGGAAGGCCTGGTCTACATTGCCACATGCAAAGATACCATAGTGGGCTATATTACATTCCACTACCCCGAATTCGAACGTTGGGCACAATCAGGCATGCCCTGTCTGCTTGAGCTGGGTGCGATCGAAGTATCGCGGGAATGGCGTGGAACAGGCATTAGCAGTGAGCTGGTACTGGTTCCTTTCCAAACGGATATGATGGAGGATAAAATTATTGTCAGTATGGAATGTTACTGGTTCTGGGATCTGCAGGGAACGAACCTTACCCCCTATGAATACCGCAGGCTCATGGAAAACCTCCTTGCCAAAAGCAACTTCCAAACCAAACTTACAGATGACCCTGACATTTGCAGTCATCCGGCCAATCTTCTCTCGGTTCGTATCGGTTCCCGTGTTCCGGAAAATATCTGCAACCAATTTGAAGGATTATGTTATAGAAGTAAGTGGCTCCTTTAGCATTCGTCTCCTCTTGATTAATCAGCTCCGCTGTTGTACAATGGATTACACGATGGGCGTGTAGCTCAGTTGGGAGAGCGCTTGGCTCGCATTCAAGAGGCCAGGGGTTCAAGTCCCCTCACGTCCACCATTGACACGGGGCTATAGCTCAGGGGGAGAGCGCTTGACTCACATTCAAGAGGCCACTGGTTCGATCCCAGTTAGCCCCACCATAAAGATACGAAAACCACGGGCATTTCTGGCCTCCGTGGTTTTTTGTTTCCTGGAATTAATCCACCTTAAAATGCAAAAGCTAAGCTACCAAGGAGGTGGTTTTAAATGCAGGATAGGTTTACTCGGGGGTTTTTAGCAGGGTTGTTTACTGGAGTTATAATTAATATTATAGATTATATAGCTTTTATATTAAATCTGACAGATACGAGATATGTAGATATTGCAGCCAGGCTAGTCTATGGAACGAGGTCACATAACCTTTTTGAGTTCATTTTTGCATATTTGGCACAGCTGGCTTTTTCAGCCTTTTTAGGTGTTATATATTCTTACTTGTTAATAAAGATTACGAGCGAAAATCATTTGCTGAAAGGGTGGTTGTTCGGTGTAGCTGTATGGTTTTTTACATTTGCTATAATAGTCATGTTTCGGGTACCCGGGATATCACAAGCACATTCCCCAACTGCATTTACGAATGCCGTTCTTGCATCCATATTTGGAATAACTCTTACGCAAACGTTGGCCTTTTTAGATAGACGATATGCAAATGAATGATTGAGTTAAATATTTGAACAACGCATATGTTCGCAAGGCTGGAAAGAACTCGGTAGTATATTGAAATTTTTATCGGGCACGACCTTGTCCCCAGGAACAATTCAAGAACACGGGCGTCTATATGGGTGAGGGAGGTGTGAAAAATGAAACAAAAGAAAACACTCTTCGTTGCTATTGCTGTATTACTCCTAATGCTGCTGGCGGTTGCTGTGGCAGTCGCCTATCAAACCGGACAGGAAACAGAGGAAGATAAGAATATTGAGAGTGAGCTGGATGTAAAAACCGATTCAGGGACGTTTGTCAGGCTGATTGGAGCGGACCAGGTAGGAATTAGGATCAGTGGAGTACCTGAAGCCATCCCGCCCCGTGTGTTCCGGCTTTATGAGGAAGTAGCCGCAAACTTTGACACACTGGAGCTGGAGGAAGGCGATCAGGTTCGTTTTTCCTATTCAATAAACAGCCAGAACGAAGATGTTATCACAGAAATAGAGAAAATCTTCAATTAGTAAAAAGAGAAGAAAAGCAGCGTCTGGGAACAATCAGGCGCTGCTTTTCTTTTTGGGGCTGCGAAAAAAATATCTGGTGCTAAACTAGCTGGTTCGCAGCGTTAAATTGTGTCATTGCGCACCATTTGTTAGCATAGACTAAAATTGTAAGGTTGCGCTAAACTGCTTAGAGGGGGAATCATCTTGCTGACAGAGAGCATGGAAGATTACCTGGAAATGGTATATCGCTTAGTTAAAGAAAAAGGATATATCCGGGCGGTTGATCTGTCGGAGGCTTTACAGTTTCAGGCATCGAGCATTACGAAGATGATTCAAAAACTTGACGAGGCCGGCTTTATAAAATATGAAAAATATCGCAATATTGCCCTGACTCCATTAGGTGAAAAATACGGCAGCTTCCTGGTATGGCGGGATTCAACTTTAAAGAAGTTCTTATTATTGTTGAATGCCCAGGCCGGGATTGACGAACAGGTTGAGGGGATTGAACACTATATTACCCCAAAGACAATGCAGCTGATCAGTAACCTAATTATTTTTTTTGAGTCGAATCCTCAGGCACTGCAATCTTTTCATGCGCTGCAACAGGAGCAACCTGACGAACAGGATGACGGTTTTGATCAACTCCGCGCCTGGGAGTTTCGCCACAGCATGGAAGCTTAAAACCCGACAAGACGTCGGGTTTTTTCTTTTGCAATAGTTTCACCAATTTTCATTTGATAGCATAGTCTGCTATCAAAAGATTTCCTACGTGAAAGTTTGTTAGTGTAATACAGGAAAGGGAGGGGTATTTACGATAAATACCGCTCAGAAGCCTTTAAATAGCAGTAGTTTCAGCAAGATCATTAGGCGCTGTTGTCTGCAACGCAGTCTGCGGCAGCATCAGGAAGGGATTAAAAAAGGAGGATGTAATATGGATACAAGGCATGGCCATGATACGCTTGTTTCATTATGTGTGGGGCAGCGCGGTGTTGTTACATCACTGGCAGCCGAAGGGATTGGCAGAAGAAGAATGCTGGATTTGGGGTTAGTTCCTGGAACGGTTGTTGAATCGGTGCGGCGGAGCCCGGCAGGTGACCCTACAGCGTATATTATCAGAGGTGCAGTTATTGCTCTGCGATCTGAAGAAAGCAGGAAAATATTCGTGAATCTGCTGTAGAGACAGAACGGAGGTACACTTATGGGCTTAACGTATCAGTCATCAGGTAAAGGTGCTCTGCGTGAGGATTACCTTAATCATAATGCAAAAGGGGACTATGTTATTGCACTGGCGGGTAATCCGAACACGGGTAAAAGCACTGTCTTTAATGCACTGACGGGATTAAAACAGCATACGGGGAACTGGCCCGGCAAAACGGTTGTCCAGGCACTGGGTAATTACAAGCATGATGGGAAACAGATTACTCTGGTGGACCTTCCGGGTACTTATTCTTTGCTTGCAAACTCACCTGAAGAGCAAGTGGCCAGAGACTTTATATGCTTTGCAGAGCCGGATGCCACTGTGGTGGTGGTAGACGCCACCTGCCTGGAACGTAACCTGAATCTGGTTTTACAGGTGCTGGAGATTACGCCAAAATCAATTGTCTGCCTGAATCTGATGGATGAAGCCAGGCGCAAACAAATTAGAATTGATGTGCAGGGTCTGGCAGACAAACTGGGGGTACCCGTCATTCCCACGGCTGCCCGCAACGGCGAGGGCCTGAGCCTGCTTAAAAATACAATCAACCAGGTTGCCGCCGGTGCAATTGAATTAAATCCGCGGCGACTGTCATACGATGCTAAGCTGGAAGCCGCCATAACGGAGCTTGCAGGTGAGCTGGACCCGCTTTTGCCGCCTCAGATTAACAGGCGTTGGCTAGCCCTGCGCCTCATTGACGGTGACTATACAGTGGTTGACGGTATCCGCAAGTTTTTGGAGAAGAAGCTGGTTAAGGAGGATTTTGCGTCTTGACTCAACCTGTGCAATTCACCAAACTTAATCAAATTGTAGAAAAAGCAGCTGAATACAGAGATGCACAGGGAGAGGGAGTACGTGATCAGGTAGTTTCACTTATTTATAACGAAGCTGAAAAACTGGCCTGCGATGTGGTGACCCGTCCAAATCAAAGAACCGACTGGGACCGAAAAATTGATAATATCATCACATCACGTATCTTCGGCTACCCCTTAATGCTGGCTCTGCTGGGAGCTGTTTTCTGGATTACAATCAGTGGTGCAAACGTGCCGTCACAGATGCTGGCCAACTTACTGTTCGGAATTGAGGATTGGCTGAGTTCGTTGTTTATTCGGGCCGGTGCTCCCGACTGGCTGCACGGGCTGGTCGTCCTGGGAACGTATCGTGGTTTGGCCTGGGTTGTGTCAGTCATGCTGCCTCCTATGGCGATTTTCTTTCCCATCTTTACCTTGCTGGAGGACCTAGGCTATCTGCCACGGGTAGCTTTTAATCTCGACCATGCATTTAAAAAGGTGGGGGCACATGGGAAACAGGCTTTAACCATGTCCATGGGCTTTGGCTGTAACGCAGCCGGTGTTATCGCCGCACGTATAATCGACTCACCCAGGGAACGGCTGATTGCTATCTTAACTAACAACTTTGTACCATGCAACGGGCGTTTCCCCTCATTGATAGCAATTTCTATGATTTTTCTTGCCGGGGGCGTTTTTTCTGCATTTGGCACTTTGGCTGCATCTGCTCTGGTGGTGGGTATGATTTTAGTGGGCATTAGTGTAACACTTGCCGTCTCCTGGTTGCTTTCCAGGACACTTTTGCAGGGTGAACCGTCATCGTTTACACTGGAACTACCTCCCTACCGTAAGCCGCAAATTATACCGGTTATTATCCGGTCGTTGCTGGATAGGACAGCATTTGTCCTGGCCCGGGCGGTAATCATCGCAGCACCCGCGGGTGCCCTGACCTGGGTTTTTGCCAATATCTATATTGGTGACCTATCTATTGTCGGCCATGTCGCTGGCTGGCTGGATCCCTTTGGCCGTGCGATCGGGTTGGATGGCATGATCATTCTGGCTTTCATCCTCGGCCTGCCGGCGAATGAAATTGTGGTGCCAATTATGGTCATGGGATATTTGTCCGCAGGTTCTCTGCTTGAATTTGACAGTCTTATTGCATTTCGCCAGCTATTATTGGCACAGAACTGGACATTGTTGACAGCACTTAATTTTATGCTGTTTTCCATACTCCATTTTCCCTGTGGAACTACGCTTCTAACGATACGAAAAGAGACGGGCAGCATAAAATGGACGGTACTTGCCGCAGTTATTCCCACAATAATTGCGATTCTGGTATGTTTTAGCATTACACAGGGTGTACGTTTGCTGAACCTCTTATAACGGTGCCCGGGAGACGTCGGGTCAGAAGAGAAAAAGGGACTCTGGTGACCCAGAGCCCCTTTTTCGGTCGGATACGTGCAAAATCTGTTTAACGGGTGCTCTTCCCCCGAATCTTGAGGTTGAATACCTTATTTCACTATATTTAAAAGTTGAATGGTGCTGGGATGGTCACTTAGTTTGAATTTAAGGTAGTCACTGATATAATAAAGGAAGGCATGACAAATAATCCCTTAAGGAGGCGAATACTTTTGGATGCCATATATGAGGTTGTAAGTACCAAGTCTTTTGCTGAGGCGGTGGACGCTGTCATTGAAAAAACGAAGGCGAATGGATTCAGGGTACTTCATGTTCACGATGTACAGGCTACGTTGGCAGAAAAAGACTTTAAACGGGAACCGTTAAAAATCGTTGAAGTCTGTAATGCAAAATATGCGCATACTGCGCTGCAGATCGCCGTTACAGTCAGCCTGTTAATGCCCTGCCGGATTAATGTCTATGAAACGGAAGGCCGGACTGTGATCAGTACGGTAAAACCCAGGTCTTTGGCAGGCATGTTTGACAAGCCTGAGCTGCAATCCTTTGCCGAAGAGGTGGAGGATATATTGCTTCGGATTATAGACGAAAGTAAGTAAGGGAGTTGTGGCGTGTGGTAAAAGATGAAATAAACGAAATTAGAAGACAAATACAGGATATCCGGGCGAGACTGCCGGCACACTCGGTCAAGCCTGCTATGTTGCAGAAACTGGAGCAACTGGAGGAACGGCTCGCCGAGCTGGAAGATGCTAACCGGCAGGAGTGAAGAAACTTGAGACAAGGGGCAACTGCAGGTAAACAATGAATTGTGTAGACTGGAGAAAACACGGGTATTGTGCCCGTGTTTTTTTGTGTGCTAAAAGAGGCAACGGTATAAAGTAAAACGTTAGAGAATACATATTTAATTAAAAGTTGGAACATTTGTCATTTTTAAGTTTTTGGAAAATTTTTTAAAGATTCAGACAGGAATTCGGCGGATTACGACGAAATTATATATAAATTTAACATTAGGAATATTTCAATTATACAAGAAATTGTTTCCACCACAGTTAAGCGGTATCCCTTTCTCAGTCTAAATTTAAGGAGGTTTTAAGATGAAAAAGGTCTGGCCAAAGGAGTTTGTGAACTCTATTGCTTCTGTATTTCAGGCGCAGGTCAAAATTTACGGTGATAGGGAAATGATACTGGAAAAGGTTGACGGTGCCTATTCACCAAAGTCTTGGAATCAGGTGGCTGAAGAAGTTAAGCATCTTTCTTTGGGCCTGGTCTCACTTGGGGTACAGCCTAAAGACCGGGTCGCACTGATGATGACGACACAGGGCAACTGGTTGATCTCTGATTTGGCTATCCTTTCAGCTGCTGCAGTCAACGTACCTGTCTATCCCACAAACAAAGGTCCGCAGATCAGCCACATCTTAAATGATTCGGAAGCCGGGATTATTATTGTCGGTAGCCTGGATATTCTCAGGGAAGTACTGGCAATTTGGGATAATACACCAAAGTTAAGGGTAGTTATCGTACCCGACGGGAGCAAAAAAACACTTAGCCCGGCAGAGACCCCCGCTGACCGAGACGGCCGGCAGGTCCTGGAGATGACCGAAGTAAAGGAACTGGGCAAACAGTTGGCTGGGAATGAACCGGATACATTTGCACAACGCTGGGAAAGTGTACAGAAAGATGACCTGGCATCGGTTCTTTACACCTCGGGAACTACAGGAAATCCTAAAGGGGTTATGCTAACTCATGACAATTTCCTTTCCAACGTCCGCGGCGGGTTGGAAAGAGTACCGGTCTACGACTGGTATACATCACTGTCCTTTTTACCGTTGAGTCATGTTCTGGAGCGGACAGCCGGATATTACATGGCACTTATGATCGGCAGCACCATTGCCTATGCCGAAGATATCAGTACACTGGCGCAAAATCTTCAGGAAATCCGGCCGCATTTTATGGTATCTGTGCCCAGAGTATACGAGAAAGTTTACGCAGGCATAATGGATAATGTAAACGCCGGCAGTTCACTTAAGCGGAAAATTTTTATGTGGGCCAAAGAAGTTAGTAAAGAAAGTGCGGCAGCGGTTGCCGCCGGAAAAGAGCCGTCCGGTCTGAAGTATAAAATAGCTGATAAGCTGGTTTTTAAAAAGATCAGGGACCGTATTGGTGGACGGTTACAGTTTTGTATCTCCGGCGGGGCCCCGCTGGGTAAAGAACTTGCAGAATTTTTTAACGGCATTGGTATTCGGATTCTCGAAGGGTATGGATTAACAGAAACATCCCCGATTATTGCCTTTAATACCCTCGATGAAATTCGTTACGGTTCCGTGGGCAAAGTAATTCCGGGTGGCGAAGTAAAAATTGCCGAAGACGGGGAAATTCTGAGCAAAGGACCGCAAAACTGCGTTGGGTATTTTAATAACCCTGAAGCTACAGCCGAGCTGCTTGATGGTGAGTGGCTCAGAACAGGCGATATCGGTTATCTGGATAAGGACGGTTACCTGTTTATTACAGACCGCAAAAAAGACATTATTGTTACATCCGGTGGGAAAAATGTGGCCCCGCAGCCTCTGGAAGGTATTTTAGTCAATGACAGGTATGTTCAGCAGGCCGTAATTCAGGGAGATAAGAAAAACTACCTTGTGGCTGTGTTGGTGCCGGACTTTGAACAACTAGAGCAGTTTGCCCGGGACAAAGGGCTTGAATACGAGGACAAGAGCGCTTTGTTGGCGCTGCCGGCCGTTCGTACTCTGTTTGCCCAACAAGTGGCCAAGGCGCTGCATGACGAACCGCGCTACGCTCAGGTGAAGAGGATATATCTGATGGAGAACGAATTTACGCTGGAGTCCAAGGAACTTACGCCTACACTTAAAATCAAGCGCCGTTTTGTGTTTGAAAAATATAAGGATATTTTTGAGGGCCTTTATGCCGGTAAAGGAGACTTTATAGAAATTGAATACGGCAGGGTTGCCAAGCCGGAAAGCAGTAATATCACAACGACTACGGATGCTTAATTGAAAGTAAAAAAGCGCGGGGAAATCCCCGCGCTTTTTTTGAACATGATAACCTGCTTAGATCTGTTTGCATTGTATATACTATTTTATGAAGCATTTTTTCTCACATGGGGAGGCTGACATGGAACAGAAAGGCATGGAAGCAGATTTTGTAGACCGGACACTGCAGATTCTTAAAGACTATAACGGCCCATACGGTGTGACTCTCTTGGTTAATTGTCTGTTGGGCCTGATTATCTTGCCAAAGGAGAAAGATTTTAACCATATTTCCAGCCCTGACGGAATTGATTTTTATGACCTGGGGATTGATGAAAAGTGCGAGATTCGGTCATGGGGGAAAATTGCCGGGGAAGACCGGACCGCTGCCCGTTTTCTGCGCTGTATGCGAAACTCTGTCGCCCATATAAAGATTGAGAGCCTGACACATGAAGGAGAGATTGAATCATTAAGATTTTCTGATGACTCCGGGTTTGAAGCTGTGTTTACGATTGACCGGCTCAAGGAAATGCTTTTTAAGCTGGCTCGCTATATTCATTGACCTATGTAAAGAAAGACCACGGGAGATATGATCCCCGTGGTCTTTCCAGGTATTTATTTCCTTGTGGCCATTTCCTGGTCGAGAAATAAAATCGCGTAGCCGTCATCCCCGGCACGTTTGACTTTGTTTAAAATCTTAGACATGGATGCCTCTTCTTCTACCTGCTCGTCCACAAACCACTGTAGGAAGCTCATTGCAGCATGAGCTTTTTCCTCATGGGCACGGTCCATTAGGGCATAAATCAGTTTGGAAACAAATTGTTCGTGTTTGAGTGCCAGCTCAAACACTTCTGTAATGGAAGCATACTCTGTTTGAGGCGCATCAAGGCCGGTAATTTCCACTCTTTCACCTAGGTCGGTAAGAAATTTGAAGAGTTTCATGCCGTGAGCACGCTCTTCTTCGGCCTGCATGACGAAAAAATGAGCGAAACCGTCCAAGTCTTCTGCCGCACAGTAGGCAGCCATGGCCAGGTAGTACTGGGCTGAATAAAGTTCATGCTTAACCTGTTCATTTAATTGAGAGACCATTTCATTGGATAGCATATTTTTCACCTCCGTTATTTAGGTTAATTATAAATAAAACTTGGCAGAGAGTTAATAGTTTTTGCTGCTTTGTAAGCGGATTGTAAGATTCAAACGGACCTTGGCTGATATTATGATTTATTTGGCAATGAGCAGGAATTTGCGAAAAAAAGTCGAAAAATGTAATAAAGCATTATCAATACCTTTATAGCTTGGGGGGCTTTGAAGGTGAAATTTCCGGTGAAACAGAAAATTCTGTGCGCCATATACACTGAACTACATAGTGAGCTGCCTGATATGGGCAGAATTACACCGGCAAGTCTGTGTATAGACCCCGTTCAGTTCAGAGTCGCTGTAGACAAGCTTAACAGCGAGTCACTGATTAAAGGAGCTGTGATAGTCTCAGAGGGCCAGTGGCCCATTCCCAGAATGGTTTGTCTGGAACATGTCAGCCTGACAGAACAGGGTACACATTATGCTGCAGAGAATCTCAGAGAAGCCATGTAAAAAGCCTGCAGCCGGTATTTGACCGCGGCTTTCTTATTGCAGTTTATACTGAGGGACCGGATGGAGCCAGCCTTTCATGTTGCCAAACTTAATCAGATCGCAGATCATTTCCAGTTCAGCGAGCAAGAGATCTTTAAACATCTTGCGCAGGCCATCTTCTACCGTACTTTGTTTAAGCGCCTGGGCATGGAAAACGGCGGCGCCCTGCATGCCGGTAATCAGAATACGATACATGTAGTCATCTTCCATGAGTTCAGTGTTTTCTGCCATGGCAAAGTTCTTGGGACGTTTCGGCAGTGGAATTCCGTAATACTCCAGTTTTTTTTCCAGTGTCGCTGCCTGTTTTTGCAGGGTTTGCTGTAACCCGGTCTTGAGTATTGCTTTAAAGTCTTGATCTTTGGCAAACGCATGAAAAATTTCTGTCTGACTGATATTGTCATACCGGAAAGTAAGGTGGTCCCAAAGATGGTATGCGCCGCCCGCAGAAATATTTTGCTGTAGACCGGCTGGTGACTGCAAATAAAGAGGTGGGGTATCAACCCAGCCTTTGATTTTAAGATAATGGACGACCTTGTCCAATCTGTTAATGGCTTTGCCTGTAAACCGCAGGAAAAGACTGCGCAGCCCGTCATTGGTAGTGGTGGTACGGATGGCCCGCAGCAGTTGTTCCACATTTTCCTGGGCAAAAATGAAAAATTCCTGGGCAATAATTTCGTCATACAGAATCTCACTGTTTACTGACGTCTTTACGGCGGCTCTGTTTTTGTCAGGTCCGGGAATTCCATATTGTTTGAGCTCTTTTTCCAGGACTTCGATGTCTTTTTTAATGTCTGTGTAAAATGCTTTAATAATTTCCTGAAACTCTTGGTCATGGGCAAAATTTTCCCAGGTCTGCATCAGTTCCACAGCCAGATAGTTGGACTTTAATAAGTCCCAGAGATTATTAGCTTCGGACACATTGATTTGCCGGACTTTGTTTTCAGGTTTTGTAAAAAGCATTTTTTGCCTCCCTTGTTGTATGTGACAATGTATATTATTGGCAATATATAATAAATTACATACATGTTAAATATTGTAAGTATGTAACCCACGGTTACCCGTGGGGTTTTTCTTATTCCCTGACTACAGCAATGTCTTTTGACTTTGCACAAATTTTTCCCGTGCAGCCGACAACAAAAATGCGTCCGGAAGTTCCGGGTGGTACCTGCCAAATCAGTTCGGCAGTGGATGCACCGGGGCACACCACGCCAATAAGGCGGGCCAGTTCGCATACTTGTGTTCCTGTGGGTTCAAGAAAGAAAAATACGCGGTCCACCGGCTCTGAGAACGTAGCACGTATCCTAACCTGGGCGTTTAACTGGACAAATCCGTTTTCCTTTAGAAGAGTCTGGCCGTTTAGGGAGCTAATTTTTAATGAAAGAACGCGCAGTCTGTCTTCAACCGGCATTGTACCGTTATCCGGTATACAGATTACCTGGCCGACAAAAATTATATTCGGGTTGACGATTTGCGGGTTTGCGGTAAGGATCTGATTCGTTGTAGTATTAAATTTTTTTGCAATTGAAAAGAGAGTGTCTGAAGCACGTACAGTATAAAATTGGCCGTCACAGTTTTGTGGTGGCGGCGGAACCTGACTTGCATTGACCGGATGCATGGCCCGTTTATCTTTTTCATTACTCAATGCTGTCACCTCCTTCATGCAGAGAGAGTCGATTCTAATATATGCTATAGCGGCCGGGTGTGACATAAAAAGAGCGGATCTGCGTCCGCTCTTTGGTTACATGCTGTATTTTTGTCAAGGTAATTGCAGCAGGTCCTCGCCTATTTCCGGCGAAAACATCTGGTAGACAGGCAGCAGGGCTGTTTTCCAGGCTGCACGTTCGGCAGCGTTTAGTTCATAGACTTCAATTTGCCCGCTTTTAATGATTAAATCCAGGTCACGGTTGTTTTTTTCTGCAGCAATATCACGTTCCCATTCCGTAACTTCTTCCAAAGTCTCCTCCAGGATTTTCCGGATATCTTCGGGCAGTTCAGACCAGAACTTCTCGTTTGTCAGCACAATATAACCCAGATAGCCATGATTGCTGATTGTAAGATGATCCTGAACGGCATAAAACCGTTTTGAATAAATATTAGACGGCGTGTTCTCTGCGGCATCCACCATTTCCCGTTCCAGTGCTGCGTATACATCGGAGAACGGCAGGTCACGTGCCTGGGCACCCAACTGTACAAACTGTGCGTCCAGGACGCGGCTTGGCATAATGCGAAAGCGCAAACCGCGAAAATCTTCCGGTCTGCGTAAGGGCCGGTTTGCCGTCATGACTTTAAAGCCGTTATCCCACATGGCCAGTGAAAGAATCCCTTTTCCCCGCAAATTCTCAAGCATGTTCCGTCCGGATTCACTGTCAATGAAATTGTGCACTTCTTCGTAATCTTCAAACATAAACGGCAGGTCGAAAAGATAGAGTTCTGGAAATATCCCGGTCATTTTCGCCGTCGCCGGTGCAATCATTTGGACGTGGTTGTTTATAAGCGCATCTATTTCCTCTCCGTCCATGTAGAGTTGGGAGTTGGGGTATACCTGCACTTCCACAAGCCCGTTTGTTCTTTCATGGACAAGTTCGGCAAAACGTCTGGCTGCCAGTCCTTTTGGGGTAAATTCGGAGACCACGTGAGAGAATTTAATGATAATCCGTTCGTCGGCACTGATTTGTTCCAAATCAAGGGCTTTATTTTGGCATCCTGTTGAGGGAAACATCAAAACAAGGAAAAGCAAAATAATAATTATGTTTTTGGTATACCGTATTATTTGCATATCCTGTTTCCCCCGGATTTTAATCAACTCTGTAACGATTAATAGGCCGTCCGACTGAGCCATACTGAATTTCCAGTACCAATTTGCCCGACTTTTCAAGGTAGTCCAGATAGCGGCGGGCCGTAACGCGTGCCAGACCTACTCCGTCGGCAACTTCTTCAGCGGAGAGAGGTGTTTTGCCTTTTAAAAGGTAAAGCAGAACCTGGCGCAGCGTAACTTCATTTAGTCCTTTGGGCAGTGTTTCCTGCAGGCGGGTTTTTCCCATGGTCAAACCATCAATTTCTTCCTGGTCAAAGGATGTCTTTCTGTGAATTTTGCTGTGCAGGAGCTTATACGATTCAAGTGTGCTCTTCAGGCGAGCGAACTTAAAGGGTTTGATAATATAGTCAACGGCACCGTAGCGGAATGCATTCTGAATGGTGTCCACATCGCGGGCTGCTGTGACCAGCACCACATCTGTGGGGATGTTTACTGAGCGAAGTTCTTTTAATGTTTCAATCCCGTCCAGGTCGGGAAGATACACATCAAGGATAACCAGGTCGGGAATCAGCTCACGGATCAGGGACAGAGCCTTTTTCCCGGTATCCGCAGTACCTACGATTTCAAAACCGTCGATCTCTTCAATATACTGGCTGTTGACCTGCATGACCATGGGGTCATCCTCGACGATAACTGTTCGAATACCGGCCATTATGCGGCCCCCCTTTCGTTGGGGATTAAAATCTCAATTGTTGTGGCTTGACCCGGCTCACTTTCCACACGGATTTTTCCTCCCGCGTTTATCACATGCTGCCGGACCAGAGACAGCCCCACACCACGATTTCGGGCATCTTTTGTGGAAAAGCCAGGTTGAAAAATTTCATCCCTGTGTTCTGCCGGAATGCCCGTACCCAGGTCGCTTACACGAATCAGAAAATACTCAGGAAGATTACGGATAAGAACCCGAACCTTCCGCCGGGACGGGGGAAGCCCTTCCACAGCTTCCATAGCATTCTCAAGCAGATTGCCAATCACAATCACCGCTGCGCTGCTGTCCAGTCCCGGCGGCAATTCCTCAAGATGTGATTTTTCATCTATCTCCATATTAATCTTTAGCTCTTTGGCCCGGTTGTGCTTTCCGAAGAGCAGGCCGGCCACACTGTACTCTTTAACATTCTTTGTAAGGAAGAGAGTCAGTTCCTCCTGCTCTGCAGTAATATCAAAAATATAGTCGAGAGCTTCGTCTGAACGCTTAAGCTGAATCAGACCGGCTATGGTGTGCAGTTTGTTAGCGTGTTCATGGTTTTGTGCACGCAGAGCATCGATAAACTTTTTTACGCCGGTCAGCTCTTCTGCCAACTTGTGCAATTCAGATTTATCTTTGAATGTTGCCACCGCTCCGACGACCTTTCCCTCAACACTAATCGGTATGCGTGAGACGAGGATAGCGGTCCCGTTAATTGTCCGCTCCTGATTGTATTCAGGCACACCGGTTTCCACAGTCCGACGAAGATGTGAATCCGGAATCACGTCCAAAACCGGTTTGCCCGTAAAATTACCCCGAATGCCTAGAATACGCCGGGCTTCATCGTTCATAACCGTTATATTCATTTCACGGTCAATAGCAATAATCCCTTCCTCAATTGAATGGAAAACCGAAATCCGCTCTTCCATCAGTCTGGCCATTTCTGCAGGTTCCATATCATGCATAGTCTTTTTGATATTATCGGCTAAATAAACAGAGCCGGCAAGGCCGATAAATAAAGCGAACAGAAGAGAGACATAAAGCCGTGAGCGAATATTGCCAATCAGGCGGGCGATTGTCGGTGTCAGGATGCCAACAACAACCACTCCCGTTTGCCTTGTTCCCTCATCGGTTTTTACCGGTACAAAAGCACGTACCGAAGGGCCCATGATTCCCACCGCATTGGAAATATACTCGTGGTCTGCAAAGGCCGGTCCTTCATCGCCACCCTCAAACTTTTCACCGATACGACTTTGCAGCGGATGAGAGTAGCGGATTCTGTTCATATCGAGTACCACAATGTATTCAACATTGGTGGCCAGCCGGATTTTCTCTGCAATGGGCTGGATGATAGCATCACCGTTCGGTCTGCCAACCTGGTTTTGAATCTCCTCGATTTGCGCCACAGTACGGGCAACAGCAAGCGCACGTGAGCCCAGCTCGTTTTCCAGGGTCAGTGAAAAGTTTTCAATTAAAATTATACCTCCGAAAAATACCGCAAGGGCAATCAGGCCAAAGGAAAGTATAGTGATTTTCCACCGCAATGGCAGCTGACGGTTCTGCAGCATAGGTACCGACTCCCAGGTTTTGTGTGTAATGCGTCTATATAATTCGACAATTATTCCTAATCTCCTCTCTTTAGCGTAGGTTCAGCGGGAATTGAGCCCTGAACAAAATGACCAATATCAACAATATGGCCAAATCATTGAAGTTGATTATTTTTAAAATTATAATAAATTTAAGTATTAAGAATTATTCTCCTCCTCTTCGTGGGCCAACGCGATTGGCCAGTTTCTGGGCCACAGGTGACTGCATCAGCCTGGGTAGGCAGCACCGAATGGCATAATGCGATTTTTGCACTTGTGGCCGGAACTTCTTTTTATTAGAAAAATAATAAAAATTATAATAAGCAAATAAAGAAGCAAACAGCCACAAGCGTTTGCTTCTTTATTTTGAAAAGAATCATATTCTCTGCCGGCAGAGGATATGTATGAAGTGGAGTTTTGCTTTGTCCTGAAAAAGAAAAAAAGCACAAGCAGTTTAATTATTCTAAATATTAAACTTATTAAAATTCTTTTATTAACTCAGGTTTATAAAAAGAAGGGTACAGAGCTTGCTTGTCGAAATTAAAGAGACCGGCGTTTGAAATAACGCTTTATTTTGTTTTTATAGTCAGAACACAAATAGGAGGTGGATGGGGTGCGCTACAGCTATTACCCGGGATGCACCCTGAAGACAAAAGCAAAGGTCTATGAGGATACCACTTTGCAGACCGCAAAGGCCCTGGGACTGGAAATGGCGGAAGTTGAGGAATGGCAGTGCTGCGGAGCTTTATACCCGCTAAACACTGATGAATTTTTCCCGCTTCTTGCGCCCGTCAGGTCTCTCGCTCAGGCGAAAGCGGATGCACGCGAGAAAATGGTGACCCTCTGTGCCGGCTGCTACAATGTCTTCAAGCGCACAAACAAAGCGGTGCGCGAGGATAGTGAACTGCGCCGCAAGGTGAATAACTACCTGGAAGAGGAGTATATGGGTGAAGTGGACGTTGTCCACTACCTGGAAGTCCTCAAAAAGGATGTCGGCTTCGATGTCTTGGCCGAAAAGGTGAAAAAGAAACTGGAAGGCAGAAAGATTGCTCCTTACTATGGATGTTTGCTGTTAAAGCCACGGGATGAGATGGACTTCGATGATGTGGAAAGTCCCACGATCTTTGAAGATTTCCTTAACGCGATCGGTGCTGAGGCCATTGAATATCCGTATAAGACCGAGTGCTGCGGTTCGTATCTCTCGATGGCCAACGAGGAGATCGCTTCCACTGCAGTGGGCAGAATTTTAAAGTCCGCATACAAAGCCGGGGCCGACGCCATCATTGTTGCCTGCCCGCTTTGTAAGTACAATTTGGAAGAATACCAGAAAGAATTACAGGAGGTTGCCCGTAACTCAGAGGCGAAAATGCCTGTGTACTATTTCACTGAGCTGCTGGCTGAAGCTCTCGATGTCTAAAGCAAACAGCAACGATAAGGGAGGGAAAGGAATGAAGGTCACCACGGACAAAATTAACAGCAGCCTGGTCCGGGAAGTGGAAGAAGTCAGCGGCCAGAAGGTTTCCGCCTGTTTTCAATGCGGTAAGTGCACAGGCGGCTGTCCTGTGGTCTGGGCCATGGATGTCTTCCCCCATCAGGTACTTCGCTACGCGCAGATGGGGCTTGTGGATGAACTCCTGCACAGCAAAACACTGTGGATCTGTGCCTCCTGCCAGACCTGTGACTCGCGCTGTCCGCGGGATGTAGATATCCCTAAAGTTATTGAAGCCCTGCGCCTGATCATTTTGCGGGAAAAAGGCGGCAACTACATCCATCCCAATGACTTGCCTGCCAGGGTGCGGGAAAATGCTCCGCAGCAAGGGTTGGTCAGTGCGTTCCGCAAATACGCCAAGTAAGAAACTAAAATTGGGAGGGGATTGGCAGTGAAGAGGATTGGCGTTTTTATCTGCTGGTGCGGTTCCAATATTGCCGCCAATGTGGATATAGATAAAACGGTTGCCACGGCAAAGACAATGCCCGGCGTCGTTTATGCCGACCATAACAAATACACCTGTTCCGAACTGGGACAGGCGATGATTAAAGATGCAATTAAAGAACACAAACTCGACAGAGTGGTCATTGGTGCCTGTTCGCCCCGGATGCACGAAAACACATTCCGCAAGACGGTGGAAGCCGCGGGCCTGAACCCGTTTTACCTGGAAATAGCCAATATCCGTGAACAGTGCTCCTGGGTGCATAAGGATAAGGAAACCGGTACCGACAAAGCGATTTCTCTGGTTCGGACAGCCGTGGCTAAAGCGGCGCGCAACGAGGCACTCTTTGCCGATGAAATGGAGATTGAGCGTCGTGCCCTGGTTATCGGCGGTGGAATTGCCGGTATTCAGGCGGCTCTTGATATCGCCGATGCAGGTTTTGAAGTGGACCTTGTTGAGCGTGAACCCAGCATTGGCGGCCGGATGGCCCAGCTGGACAAAACGTTCCCCACGCTGGACTGTTCCGCGTGTATCCTCACTCCGAAAATGGTGGATGTGGCCCAGCATGAAAAAATCAACCTGATTACGTATTCGGAAGTGGAAAAAGTGGAAGGGTTTGTCGGCAACTTTGATGTGACAATCCGTTCCAAAGCCCGCAGTGTGGACATGAACAAATGTACCGGCTGTGGTGACTGTATGGCCAAATGCCCGGCCAAAGTAGACAGTGAATTTGAAGAAGGCCTGGCTCAGCGCCGTGCCATTTATACGCCTTTTGCGCAGGCTGTACCCAACAAGCCGGCCATTGACCGCGCTAAATGTCGCTGGTTTACTTCCGGTAAATGCAAAGTATGTCAGAAAGTCTGCCCTGCCGATGCCATTGATTATGAGCAGGAAGACCAGCTGATTACAAACAAGTACGGTGCCATTGTGGTCTCCACCGGGTTTGATACCCATAAGCTGGATAACTACGGTGAATATGCCTATGACAAACATCCTGATGTGATTACCAGCCTGGAGTTTGAACGGCTGTTAAACGCCTCGGGCCCCACGGGCGGCAAGATTTTGCGCCCGTCCGACGGAAAGCCGCCAAAAAATGTGGCATTCATCCAGTGCGTGGGCTCACGGGACAAAGCCAAAGGGAATCCTTACTGTGCTAAGATTTGCTGTATGTATACGGCAAAGCATGCTATTTTGCTCAGTGAAAAAGTACCCGGAGCCAAGGCCTATGTCTTCTATATTGATGTGCGGACACCGGGTAAAGACTATGAAGAATTCTACAACCGTGCGTATGAAGAATATGGTGCCAGCTACATTAAAGGGAACGTGTCAAAAGTCTTCCCCGACGGTGACAAGTTGATTGTCAGAAGTGTGGATGCCCTAAGCGGAGCGCTGGTGGAGTTGGTTGTGGATATGGTCGTTCTGGCCACATCGGTTGATGCCCGCCATGATGCTAAAGACCTGGCCCAAAAACTATCCATTACTACAAATGCCCACAAGTTCTTCAATGAGGCGCACCCCAAACTGCGCCCTGTGGATACCCAGACGGCCGGTGTGTTCCTGGCCGGTGTCTGTCAGGGACCCAAGGATATTCCCGAGACGGTCGCCCAGGCTTCTGCGGCTGCAGTGAAAGTGATTGTACTCTTAAACAAGAAGAGCCTGATGAGTAACCCCACAGTGGCAGAGGTCGATGTAAAGCTTTGCTCCGGCGATATGTCCTGCATGGCTGTCTGTCCGTATGGCGCCATTACCGAAAAGATGGTGGAAGAGCGCCGCGGCCGTGAGACTGTCAGACGGAAGGTAGCCGAAGTCAATACCGCTCTATGCCAGGGCTGCGGCGCTTGTACAGTGGCCTGCCGTCCCGGTGCGATTAACCTGAAAGGCTTCACCAACGAACAGATCTTAGCGGAGGTGGATGCGATATGTCTGTAAAGCCTGAAGGGCATGAGCCCTTAATCGTGGCCTTTTGCTGTAACTGGTGCAGCTATGCCGGTGCCGATTTGGCCGGAACAAGCCGCATGAGTTACCCCACCAACGTCCGGATTATCCGCGTTCCCTGCTCAAGCCGCGTCAATCCCAGTTTTATAATTCGCGCATTTCAGCGTGGCGCAGACGGTGTACTGATTGCCGGCTGCCATCCCGGGGATTGCCACTATCATAGCGGCAACTTTTATACCCGCCGCCGCTTCACAGTCCTGAAGCGGACACTGGAGTTTTTGGGCATCGAGCCTGAGCGCTTCCAGGTACGTTGGATTTCCGGTTCGGAAGGTGCAAAATTTGCCACAGTGATGAACCAAATAACGGAGGATATCAAGAATATCGGACCGAACAGAAAGCTGAGGGATGTCCGATGAAAGAGTTTACAGAAAAAGTCCAACAACTTGCTAAAGAAGCCTTGTCCAAGCAGGAAGTAACAGCTGTTCTGGGCTGGCGCAAAAAGGATTTCTGGTGGCAGTCACCGGTAGCCTTTGTGGAGAGCCCCGATGATGTTGAACAGCTTGTCTGGGATCCGTTTAGTGTATATAACCCGGTGAAGTATTTGCTCGAAGAGCTCGACGGCTGCCATGAGAAAGTCGGTATCTTTGTCAAGGGCTGCGATTCCCGCGGCATCAACCGTTTGCTTCAGGACCGGCGCCTGGAACGCGACAACGTTGTGGTTTTTGGTGTTCCCTGCAGCGGCAAGGCCGATAAAGACAAAATTAAAGCCGATTTTCCTTCTAAAAAAATCAGGAGCCTCGTTCTTGACGGAGACCAGTTGGTTTTGGATGTGGACGGTAAGGAAGAACGGGTGCAGGCGGAGGAGTATCTGCTCGATAAGTGCCTGACTTGCCGCCATCCGAACCCCGTTGTTTATGACAAGCTGGCCTGGGAGGAAGTGCCCGTACGGCCGGGTGTGGATGAGGCTCGTTTTTCCCGCGTTGAGGGTGTGGAAAAACAGGAGATGGAAGCACGGTATGAATACTGGACACGCCAGTTCGACCGCTGTATCCGCTGTTTTGCCTGCCGCAACACCTGCCCTGCCTGTAATTGCCGCGTCTGTATCTTTGACCAGGCGGAGCCGCGGTGGCTTGGCAAAGCCAACGATATGGCCGATACGCTAAATTACCATATTATCCGTGCCTTCCATGTGGCCGGCCGCTGTTATGAATGTGGGGAATGTGAGCGTATCTGTCCTGCCGGCATTCCGCTACAGGAACTGAACCGGAAGCTGATCAAAGACCTGGATGAATTCTTTGGTGAATACGAAGCGGGCCTGGATCCGGAAGACAACCCGCCGCTTGGCACGTACCGCGGCGAAGATCCGGCCGGATTCGATGAAAGTTAAGGGGGGTGCAGCGAGATGAAAAAAATTAGCAAAGCAAAATTGTCTGAATTTTGGCAGGCCCTCTCGGCTGAGGCAAAGCTGTATGTCCCCGCAAAAACGGACGGTGTTTTAAACTTTGCCCCCTGGCAGGATGGCCTGGATGTTGACCTGACCACTCTCAACGTGTTTATTCCCCCGAAAAAGTTCTTCTACCCGCAGACGGAAACTATACTGAAATACGAATTCGGGGAGGATCTTCTGCTTGAGGATTATGCCTGCAAGGCCGGTGAAAACACTATTATCTTTGGTGTCAGGCCCTGCGATGTATCCAGTTTTGCGATGATGGATAAAGTCTATCTGGGTGACCCGGTTGACGAAGCGTATCGCCGGCGTCGGGAAATGACCACTGTTGTGGCTTTGGGCTGCGGTGAGCCGGATGAGACCTGCTTCTGCCAGTCATTTGATATTGAACCCGGCAAAGCGCCGGGAGCTGACGTGCTGGCCGTGGATACCGGTGAAGAACTGGTACTGACGGCACAGTCCCAAAAAGGCGAGGACCTGTTAGCGCCTTTAAATGGGCTGCTGGAGGAAGCAAACTCCGGCGATGAGAACAAAATAAAAGATGCGCAGGAGCATGCTAAGGAAGGCTATGTCACAAGCGCAAACATCCAGGGAATTATGGAAAAGCTTGACGGCATGTTCGAAGATGCTTACTGGGACCGCCTTTACAAGCGCTGTATTGCCTGCGGCACCTGTACGTTCGTCTGTCCAACGTGTCACTGCTTTGATGTGCAGGAATATGCTGCCGGTAGCAGCGGCGAGAGGATTCGCTGCTGGGATGCATGTATGTTCTCTGATTTCACACTGATGGGTCACGGGCACAATCCCCGTCCCTCCCAGAAAGAGCGGGTGCGGCAGCGTTTTATGCACAAACTGAACTACTTCCCGCATCAGCATGGCGACTACGCCTGTGTGGGCTGTGGGCGCTGCGTGCGCAAATGTCCGGTTAACCTGGATATCCTGGAAGTTATTAACGCGGTAGGAGGTGCTGCAGATGGGATGTAACACAAATCCGTTACTGCCCAAAGTGGGAATTGTCGAAGAAGTCCGCCGCGAGACACCGGATGTCAAAACATTTCGTGTAGTTTCTGCCGACGGAAGTGATTTCTTTGATTACGAGCCGGGCCAGTGTGCCATGGTTTCCCTTTTTCCTGTAGGCGAAGCGTTGTTCTCCATTACATCGTCTCCGACCAGAAAGGGATTCCTTGAGTTCAGCATCAAAGAAGTAGGTACTGTCACCCGTGCTATGCATGAAATTGAACCCGGGCAAAAGATCGGGATCCGCGGCCCTTACGGCAAAGGGTTTCCCAAGGAATTCATGAAGGGGAAAGACCTGCTCTTTATTGCCGGTGGCATTGCCCTTGCACCTCTCCGTTCCTTAATCAACTACTGCATGGATAACCGGGACGATTACGGGAAAATTGATATCATTTACGGTTCCCGCTCCTCCAATGATTTGATTCAAAAGGTGGAGATATTTGAGAACTGGCCCAAAGTCCGCGATACAGATGTCCATCTGACGGTGGACGTGGCTTCCGATGACTGGGACGGGAATGTGGGTTTTGTACCGGCCTTCCTTGAGCAGTTAGATCCCTCACCGGAAGGAAAAGTTACCATTACCTGCGGACCGCCGATTATGATTAAATTTGTCCTGCAGAGCCTGGAGAAAATGGGCTACACCCCTGAGAATATCATCACCACGCTGGAAATGAAAATGAAATGCGGTGTCGGCAAATGCGGACGCTGTAATATCGGCGATAAGTATGTCTGCAAGGAAGGCCCGGTGTTTTCACTGGCTGAATTGCAGCAGATGCCGCCTGAATTTTAAGTATGAAAGAAAATAGGATGGAGTTGCGGCTCCATCTTATTTTCTTGGTGTGTACAGAAACACAGGGGTATCACGTCTACTCTTGCTGTTTGTATTCAGAAAACTGTGAATTTATTTACTTTTAAAAGACAGGAGAAGCACAATGGAGTGTAAAGTTCAGCAGCCGGTATATCAGCTGCATGACCAGGAAGAGTATCAGGCATTGATGGACGGTCTTGAGAAAAGCAAATTTCACAAAGCGATGATTCTGCAGCATATTGCCCGTGATGCGGCAAAAATAGTGGAAGTTGGCTGCGGCAACGGTGTTGTCCTTGATTTGCTGTCACATAACTTTCCCCAAAGCGAGATTATCGGTATTGATCTTGACCCGGTGATGTGTAAAGCAGCAAAAGAGCGAAAGTTAAGTAATGTGGAAATTCTGTTGACGGATGCAGCAGCCATTCCGCTGCAGAATGAAACTGTCGATACTGTGGTCTATTGCAGTACAATCCATGAGATTTTTTCGCATGGTGGGCCTGCTGATGTCACAGAAAGCCTCAGGGAAGCCATACGGGTGTTAAAGCCGGGAGGATGTATTATTATCAGAGATACATTGAAGCCTTCTGCCGACATCGTCAGTGTGAGCTTCAAAAAAAGATGGGTGGAAAAACGCTTTCACAAATTTATCGGAGAGTATAAACAATTAAAACCGCAATATTACAAACAGATGCAATGTGGAACTGTGCAAATTAATCAGGATTATCTGTTTGAGTATCTGACAAAATATTTTTATGAAGTCGGTTGGTATAAGGAAATGGAAGAGATATACGGTTATTTTACGAAAGAGGATTTTTGCGATGCACTAACAGGTTTGGGGCTGCAGGTTGCCACAATACACAGCTACCTTCTTCCTTACTTTCAGAAAAAGTGGTCCAGAGACCTGGACGTGGATACTTCATTTCCCAACAGCACGGTAATCATTAAAGCTGAAAAGGTTTGATGAAGATGAAAATTGTTTTCCTGACCGATTTTGACGGCACGGTTTCTCAGGACATTCTCCTGACACTGTTTAAACGATACGCGCAGCCCGGCTGGCAGGAATCGCTGGAACGCTACCGGTCCGGAGAAATCGGATCGCGGCAATTACATTTGGAAATTACGCCCGGCATGCGTGTCTCGCAGCGTGAGTTACGCAGGTTTTTATATTATCATTGTTTTATTGAACCATACTTTAGTAAATTTATTGAATTCTGTTCCCAGGCGAATATTCCCGTGGCGATTGTCAGCGACGGGCTGGACATTTATATCCATCAGATGTTGGAGAATGCAGGAATCAAAAACCTGACAGTTTTCTCCAACTATGCTTCATTCGACGGGGATCGGCTGCGAATCGCATTTCCCTCTTTGCCCGAGAACTGCTCCTGCGGGACATGCGGAAACTGTAAACGTGCTGTCTGTTGGAAATATAAAGAAGAGTTTCCCGGCCATCTTCTTGTCTATGCCGGTGACGGCCCGTCTGATGTTAAAGTCCTCGGTGAAGTGGATCTTGTTTTTGCCAAAGACAGGCTAGCGTCATACTGTCGCTTACATAATATTGACTTTACGGAATTTAATGATTTCAGTGATATTCTCAGTGATATAATGCGCATAGCAGGAAGCGACGATTAAAATAAAAAGAAGCGCCCGAGGCGCTTCTTTTACCAAAAAACGTTTGTCAGTCCAGCAGCCCTTTGCTTTTGGCCACAATGTATGCGGCCGGTACGGAAAGCAAGGCAAGCGGTGAAAAACTTTTTAGAATCCTGAGGTAAAGTAAATTGTCGCCACCACCGCCGGCAATTGAAGCGTAAATCAGTGAGAAAAGTAGCAGCCCGGCCAGGTAGGCGCCAGTATAACTGACAATCCTGTCCCAGATAGCCTCACTGATGAAGCGCACGGCTCTCACCTCCGTTTGTGCTCTTTTTCTCTATTATACAGGAAAATAATCACAAGCGGGAACAATCTGTGAATAAAAGTCATGCATATTAAAATATTTAGAATATAACGGTAATTGTCCGGTATATCTACAAAGGGCGTTGTGCCGGTGCACAACGCCCTTTTGTTACGGTTTTTTATTTATTGTTCATTCAGGTATTCCTGAAGAGGGATATAGTTGATGCGGCCGCCTTTTTTCAGTGTGGCCATAACATGCAAAATTGCTTTGGTGGTATCAAGTGAGGTCAGACAGGGGATGTTTAGTTCCACGGCGGCCCGGCGGATACGGAAGCCGTCACGTTCCGGTGCTTTGCCTTTGGTGAGAGAATTAATGACTACATCAACGCCGCCGCCACGGATCATGTCGACCACGTGGGGGGACCCTTCGGCAATCTTATTCACCCTGCTCACTTTACAGCCTGCCTCTTCCAGCGCCCGTGCAGTACCGTCGGTGGCACAGAGTGAAAATCCCATGTCGGCAAATTGTTTAAGCAGAGGAATGGCATCTGTTTTGTCTTTGTCTGCCACTGTGGCCAGAATATTACCTGCAGGCGGCAGATAAAGGTTGGCCGCCAACAGAGCTTTGTAAAGCGCCCGGGGCAGATCATAATCGATTCCCATCACTTCACCGGTCGATTTCATTTCCGGCCCCAGAGATGTCTCAAGGTCCACCAGTTTAGCAAAGGAGAAGACAGGCGCTTTCACAGCAATGTATGGCATATCGTCCTTCAGTCCGGTACTGTAACCCATCCGGGCAAGTTTTTGGCCAAGGGCAGCCCGCGTTGCCAGCTGAACCATTGGCACACCGGTTACCTTGGAAAGGAAGGGGACGGTGCGGGACGAGCGAGGATTAACTTCCAACACATAGATATTGTCTTCGAACAGAACATACTGGATGTTGATGATGCCTTTAACTTTCAGTGCGCGAGCCAGCCGGGTGGTGTAATCCACCAGAAGTTCTTTATGCCTGGCGGTGATGGATTGTGCCGGGTAGACCGCAATGCTGTCCCCCGAATGCACACCGGCGCGCTCTATGTGTTCCATAATGCCGGGAATAAATACGTCGTCACTGTCGGATATGGCATCTACTTCAAGTTCCTTGCCAAGGAAGTATTTATCTATCAGGACGGGGTGCCGCGGTGAGACGCGCACTGCGCTTTTCATGTATTCTTCCAGTTCAGTATCGTTATAAACAATTTCCATGGCGCGGCCGCCAAGTACATAGGATGGGCGTACCACGACCGGATACCCGACTTTTTGTGCCGCACTAACGGCCTGACCGGCAGATGTGACAGTGCTGCCGGGCGGGCGGGGGATATCAAGTTCCTGCAGCAGCATGTCAAATTTGTCCCGGTCTTCTGCTCTGTCAATATCGTCCACAGAGGTGCCGATAATCGGGATGCCCGCATCTGCCAGGGGTTCAGCCAGGTTAATAGCCGTCTGACCGCCAAACTGGACAATGACACCTTCAGGCTTTTCCCTGTCGAGAATGTTTAAGACATCTTCAGGCTGCAGCGGCTCAAAATAAAGCCTGTCCGCTGTGTCAAAGTCGGTGGAGACGGTTTCCGGGTTGTTGTTGATGATAATCGTTTCAATTCCTTCATCCCGCAGAGCCCAGACACAATGCACAGAACAGTAGTCAAACTCAACGCCCTGGCCGATGCGAATCGGACCGGAGCCAAGTACCACAATTTTACGTTTATCGGTAATCCCTGCTTCGTCCTCGGTTCCATAAGTGGAATAAAAATAGGGGGTATACGCTTCAAACTCTGCAGCGCAGGTATCCACCATTTTATATACAGGCAAAATGCCGGCGCTTTTTCGTGCGCTGCGTATAGCGGCTTCTGTTGTTTCAAGTAGCTGTGCAATTGTTTCATCGGCAAAGCCCAGTTCTTTAGCCTCTGCCCACAGACTGGGGGAAACAGCGCCGGAACCTTTGCCTGCATATGCGGCGAGCCTTTTTTCCATCTTGACGATATTTAGTATTTTCTGAGAGAAGAATGGGTCAATGCGCGAGATACGATAAATCTCTTCGACTGTGACGCCGCGGCGCAGTGCTTCGGCTACAGAAAACAGACGCTCATCATTTGGTTTTGCTATTTTGTCCATCAGCTGTTCTGTGTTCAGTTCACTTATACCGTCCAGCCTGAGGCTGTGTGCACCGATTTCCAGAGAACGTACGGCTTTGAGAATCGCCGCCTCCAGGGTGCGGTCAATGGACATCACCTCACCGGTGGCTTTCATCTGTGTTCCAAGGGACCGCTGGGCCAGGGCAAACTTGTCAAAGGGCCAGCGGGGGACTTTGACCACCACATAGTCAATGGTCGGTTCAAAGCAGGCGGTTGTTTTTTTGGTGACAGCGTTTTGAATTTCATCAAGTGTCAGCCCGATAGCAATTTTAGTAGCGACTTTGGCAATAGGATAGCCGGTAGCTTTGGATGCGAGAGCGGAAGAGCGGGAAACCCTGGGATTTACTTCAATTACAATATAATCAAAACTGTCCGTATCCAGAGCAAATTGAATGTTGCAGCCGCCCTCGATGCCCAGAGCGCGAATAATCTTCAGTGATGCACTGCGGAGCATCTGATATTCTTTGTCCGTAAGCGTTTGGGCTGGAGCCACCACAATGGAATCACCTGTGTGGACGCCTACCGGATCAATGTTCTCCATGCTGCAAATGGTGATACAGTTGTCATTGCTGTCACGCATCACTTCAAACTCGATTTCTTTCCAGCCCGCCACACTTTTTTCCACAAGAATCTGGGAAATGGGGCTTGCCTTCAACCCGCGCTGAGCAATGCTGCGCAGCTCTTCTTCGTGGTCGGCAAATCCGCCGCCGGTGCCGCCCATGGTGTAAGCGGGACGGACAACCAGGGGATACCCGATTTCTGAGGCAAAGGCGACTGCATCGTCAACGCTGGAGACAATGGTTGAAGGTGGGATGGGTTCATTTAGCATATTCATCGTATTTTTAAAATGGTCGCGGTCTTCGGCGCGGATTATCGCCTCAAGTGGTGTGCCAAGCATCCGGACACCGAACTTTTCCAGGATACCCGCTTCGGCCAGATCCTTGCCTGCGTTGAGGCCAATCTGCCCCCCGAGAGTGGGCAGCAAACCATCGGGCCGTTCCTTTTCAATGATTTCAGCCAGTGTTGAAATTTGCAGCGGTTCAATATAAACACGGTCGGCAATATTTGTATCTGTCATAATGGTTGCCGGATTGCTGTTAACCAGAACCACTTCAAGGCCTTCTTCTTTTAGGGCACGGCAGGCCTGCGTGCCCGCATAATCAAACTCTGCAGCCTGTCCGATGATAATCGGGCCCGAACCAATCACCATAACTTTTTTAATATCTTTGTATTTGGGCATGCGTTCGCCTCCTATGGATTAATATGCTTGTTTAGGCTTCCATCATGGAAAGGAAGCGTTCAAAGATATGAGCAGAATCGCTGGGGCCGGGAAAAGCTTCCGGGTGGTACTGAACGCAAAAAATCGGATGCTGGTTGTGAACCATGCCTTCCACAGTGCCGTCGTTTAGGTTGCGGTGGGTGACGGTGATATCCAGTTTTTCCAGCGTTTCCTCATCAATGGCGTAACCGTGATTCTGAGAGGTAATTTGTACCTTTGTCGTTTCCAGGTCTTTGACCGGGTGGTTGGCGCCGCGATGCCCAAACTTTAGTTTATAGGTATCGGCACCCAGGGAGAGGGCCAGTACCTGATGGCCGAGGCAAATTCCGAAGATGGGCAGACGCCCGATTAGCTGTTTTGTGGTTTCAATGGGGGTTTTGGCATCTTTGGGGTCTCCGGGCCCGTTGGATAGCATCAGCCCTTTTGGGTTATACGCCATGATTTCTTCTGCCGTTGCTGTGGCGGGAAGAATCACAACGTCACAGCCCGCATTGTTCAGATTGCGCGCGATACTTTGCTTCATTCCCAGATCCAACAACACAACCCGCGGTCCGTTCCCTTCAAGTGTAAATGGCGCAGGCACTGTAACCTGGCTGATTAAGTCCTGCCCTGAAAGCCCGGCGGTATTTTGAGCCTTTTTAAGCAGTTCCTCGTCACTGATATCTTCTGTTGTAATTACGCCGCGCAGGGTGCCGGTTTTACGGATAAGCCTGGTCAGAGCGCGTGTGTCAATGCCTGCAATGCCCACGATATCGTTGCGTTTGAGGTAGTCTGAGATGGTTTCCGTTGTGCGCCAGTTATTAGGGTTACTGCACGCTTCCTTAACCACAAATCCACGTACAAAAGAGCGGCGGGATTCAAAGTCGTCGGGATTAACCCCGTAATTGCCGATTAAAGGATATGTCATAGTAACAATCTGTCCGCAGTAAGAAGGGTCGGTGAGAATCTCCTGGTAGCCTGTCATTGATGTGTTGAAAACCACTTCTCCTTCACTGCTGCCGGTAGCGCCAAAACTTTCGCCGTAAAATATTTTTCCGTTTTCCAAAGCTAAGCGAGCGAGCATTTTTTGTTCCCTCCTGAAATGGATTGCAGTTTTGGGTATGAAAAAAGCTAACCAACGGCCGTTATGGGCCGCTTTGGTTAGCCAGATTCCGGGTTTAAAAAAACATAGCTCATTTTATAGCCTCCTTTTTAGCCTCTCTGGACTAAGTTAAAGGTGCCTGCAGATTTTTCTTATTCTACCAGAAAATCATCCATAGTGTCAAGCTTTTATTCATTGACGACAAAAACACTTCCGGGTAATGCTTTGGCTTTTTTCTTTAACGCGGCAGCCAGTTCACCTATCTGGTGTAAGTCGGTTAACGGAGCATTTTTATTGGTAATGGCTGCAATGGAGATGGTAACCAACGGAAACTGTTTTTCTTGACCGCTGCGGTCCCGGGCGGTAACAAAGCCTCGCTGTCGGTCTGCTTCATTGTAAAATTCCGGCATAGCCGCATTTATTTGTGCAATCACGGATGTGCATGTTTCTTCCATCTGGTCGGCGGGGATAACAACAATAAAATCATCTCCGCCGATATGACCGACAAAGGAATGCAATGGAGCGATACGCTGAACGGTTTCGCGTAAAATATTGGATGTGGCGCGGAGTAATTCATCGCCTTTGATAAAGCCGTATGTATCGTTGTACGTTTTAAAGTTGTCCAAATCCAAATATAGAATTGAAAAACGAAAATCGGAGCGGGAAAGGCATTTATTAATCTCTTCCTGAATGATGACATTTCCCGGCAGACCGGTTAGTGGAGAGAAGCATTTTTGCTGCTTGGAGCGGCGCAGCTGGCTTTTGACCCGGGCCAGTACCTCAGCCGGTTCAAAGGGTTTGACAATGTAATCATCTGCACCGGCTTCCAGGCCGGCAACCTTATCGTCCACGTCACTCTGAGATGTCAGCATAATGACGGGCAGGTGTGAAGTGCGCGTGTCATTACGTAAAATACGGCAGAGGTCATAGCCATCCACCTCAGGCATGATCACATCGAGAATAATCAGATCCGGAGAAAACCCGGCAATTTTTTCCAGTCCATCAGTGGCGTCAGACATGCCATAAACGCTGTAGCCCTCCTGTGAGAGCAGGTCAGATAGAATTTTTACGATTGTCGTATTATCATCTATCACTGCTATTTTTGGCATGGCTCATCCCCCGATGGTTTTCTTTCATAGTTTTCAACAAATATTGCTAAATTCCTGCAGAATTAAACGATTATTCCTAAATCTTCCTTAGAGAATATTGTTGCTATAAAAAAAATTTGAAATAGTTAAATATTTCGAAGGATTATTATCCAGAATGGAGAATAAGATTATAATAAATTTCCCTGTACCGCAGAAAGAGGACGGTGGGCGAAGTGGGTGGCCGGGGGCGCAGAAAAAGCAGCAGCCCGGGTAGAAAGTGGTGCTTATGATGGAACTTCTAATAAAAAGAAACAAAACAGTTGAAATATTTGCATTGGAGCAAAACAGGCTTTTGCTCCAATGCTCTCTTGCTGATGAGGTGCATGAGATGAACGTCAGCCTGATTGCCGATGCGGATGGGTTCATCATTTCTGCAGAAGCGGAAATGAAGCGGACTCCCTATGAAATATGCCGGTCGGCAGCGGGCCGGGTTCAGTCTCTTGTGGGCCTGAAAATTACCGATGGTAAGCAAGCGAAAAACCTTCTCCATAATGAACAGGGTTGTGAGCACCTCAGCGAGATTGTGCTTGACGCGCTGCGTGCATATTTGCCTGCAATGGGCAATAAAGTCATTGCGGCCCTGACGGAACAATACAGAAGCAGGGGTTTACCTGTTGCGGATGTACAAGAACGCGTCAGGGATGACCTGATGCGCCTTGGGCAGGGTGTGGTAACGGGCCGCTGCATTGTCTATAACAGCAAAAATAAATAAACTTTTGTTCAAGTGATTTACATGTTCAGGATTTACGGTTGACAGAAAACTGAAAGAAGCGGTATAATTATTTTGAGAACAGGTTTCGCCATATGAAATTCCTGGCACTGTCGGCAGGGATAATGTGTCCGCAATGAAGCAGGCGATTGGCGCCTGCTTTTCTTATAGGCAAGGAAATTATAAGCAGCATCCGAAAAGTAAAACGCGTAGCGTCTTTTTTGTGTCCGAACTTTAATAGGGGATGATAATAATGAAGAACCCGCACGACAGACATACAGTGCAGGCGGTGGAGAGAGCCCTGAAAATTCTGATTGTCCTGGCCGAGACCGGCACCCCTTTAACGCTGACCCAAATCCGTGACCAGGCCAGTCTGAACATTTCTACCGCACATCGCTTGCTGCATACCTTGATGAATGACGGATTCATCAGCCAGGATAAAGATACCGGTAAGTATATGCTGGGACTACGCACATTTGAAGTGGGGCATGCCGCGCTTTACTCTATGGATATTCGCACAACAGCCAGGCCGTTTCTGCAGGAGTTGGTTGACCGCTGCAATGAAACAACAAACCTGGCTATTTTGGACCAGGATGAAGTGGTCTATATTGATCAGATTGAATCATTGAATATGATTAAAATATTTGCCCGTGTGGGCAGCCGCGGACCGGCACACTGTACCGGTGCCGGCAAAGCACTGCTGGCGCATCTTACTGAACGTGAAGTTGAACGATTCCTGCAGAATAAGATGCCGCTTGGATATTATACGGAATACACCATTCTTGACCCTGTCAAATTTAAAGAAGAGATGGCGCGTATTCGTAAAAAAGGGTTCGCTCTGGACAACGGAGAGTTGGAGGAAGGAGTGCGCTGTGTTGCTGTGCCTGTCTGGGACTTTGAAAATAAAGCTATTGCGGCCATCAGCGTCTCGGGACCCGATACCCGTCTGACGGATGCCTTTATTGAAGAACGGTTGATTCCCGAAGTTATGGCGGCTGCCGATAAAATATCGGAGCGGTTGGGGCATCGTAAGCGCTAAGGAATAAAAAAGAAGGCGACCGGTTGGTCGCCTTCTTTTTTCAGAATAACGTTATGACAGATGGAAAAAACCGAGGGTTGAAATTTTCTGGTACTCTTTGCCAAAGAGGTCGGTTAACTCCAAGCCTAACAAATGGCAGGTGGCAGTAAGGTAAAACAGATGATTTCCCAGTTCCTCCTCTATTGCCTCACGGCACTGTTCACACAGTTCGCCTTTAAGATGGGAATCCATATACTTCTGGCAGTCTTTTAAGTCAATCTCCGGTGGACAGGACTGCCTGGATGCGCAGACGGAAAGGCAACCGCAGTTTGTTACCGTTTTGGCGATGGCGCGGTTAACCCGGGCTGTGGACTCCTGAAATTTCGTCAGACTGTCCAGAATGCTGCGGTGACGGATCAAAAGTTCCGATACCTTATCCTGGAACTGGTCGACAACTTCGTTTTTCACAAACAATCCCCCTCTCAGGCTGTCATGTCGTTTCTTTTTTATTATACTTTTATTGGCAAAACGTTGTCAATGCGTCATCTGAAATCAGAGCCGCACTGAAAAAATATCTTATATAACAGGCATTTTGCGGTGTTGACAATAGGTGATTAATCATGATAGAATACAATGTTATTTGACAGTATAAGTCTATTGTGATAAAATAAAACAAGTACGTTAACCTTGGGGGGCTGCTGATGTTCAATATTGGAGATAAAGTAGTATACCCGATGCACGGCGCCGGTGTCATCGAGGCGATTGAAGAAAAAGAAATCCTGGGTGAACGTAAGCGTTATTATATTATGAATATCCCCATCGGTGACATGAAGGTAATGATTCCGCTGGACAATGTGGACCAGATTGGACTGCGGGATGTGATAGACAACAACGGCGTTGAGCAGGTTCTGACAATCCTACGCGATAACCACAGCAAAATGTCCACGAACTGGAACAGGCGCTACAGAGCAAATATGGAAAAGATTAAAAGCGGAGATATCTTTCAGGTGGCCGAAGTTGTTCGCAATTTGATGCTCCGGGAACTTGAAAAAGGGCTTTCCACAGGTGAACGAAAAATGCTGGACAGTGCACGACAGATTTTAAAATCTGAACTTGTCCTGGCAAAAGACACCAGTGAACAGGATGTGGATGAAATTATTAATCAGTTTTTTACCGAAAGGCATCAAAGTCTTTGATGCCTTTTTTGCGTTGCACAAAAATTCTTTCCCGGATGTATCTATTTCCTTGAATTTGGTAAAAACTATACGCTATAATAGGTAAAGGAGGTGAAACTTTTGCTGCAAAGAATAATTCGTATACTCGCACTAATTATCGGATTTGCTATCGGCTACCAGCTTGTTAATTCAAGTTTTACCCACATTGCAACGTTTGCCAATGTGGAGCCCACACCGTTTGCCAGTGTCGGCGCATCTATTCTCGGCGGCTCGGTTTTCGGACTTATTTCTTACATTATTACACCGTGGCTTATTTACGTGGCAACCACGGTCAATGGCTGGACCGAAACAGCATTAAAATCAATTCCCACGCAGGATATCGTTGTTGGCACGATTGGCCTTGTGATTGGCCTGTTGATAGGTGCACTTGTAAGCCTCGCGCTAAACCGCGTTCCTTTGCTGGGCCCCTACCTGTCGATGATCGCCACACTCTTTGCCGGATACATTGGTATGAGCCTGATGTTAAACAGAAAAGAAGAAATGACGTTTCTGACCGGGCTGTTTACCCGTCAGGCCCGTGGTACCGACCGTGTCAATTTTCGCAGTGCAAAAATACTTGATACAAGTGTGATTATTGACGGCCGTATTGTTGATATTACATCCACCGGATTCGTCGAGGGCGTGGTCATCGTTCCCGGATTCGTCCTGGAAGAACTACGCCATATTGCCGACTCTTCCGATACGTTGAAGCGTAACCGCGGACGTCGTGGGCTTGATATCTTAAACAAAATGCAAAAAGAATCCCACGTACCGATTCAAATCGTCGAACAGGATTTTGACGACATCCCGGAAGTGGACAGTAAGCTCGTCAAGCTGGCCAAAGTCATGAAGGGTAAAATCGTTACCAATGATTATAATTTGAACAAAGTCTGTGAACTGCAGGGTGTGCCTGTCCTGAACATTAACGAGCTTGCCAATGCTGTGAAACCGATTGTTCTCCCGGGTGAGGAGATGGTTGCACAGATCATTAAGGACGGCAAAGAGTCAGGCCAGGGCGTGGCTTATCTGGATGACGGCACCATGATTGTCGTTGAAGGCGGCAGGCGCTACATTGGCGACAGCATTGAAGTCATTGTTACCAGTGTCTTGCAAACCGCAGCGGGACGCATGATTTTTGCCAAGCCAAAACTGGAAAAAGTCTCGGGAGTTCGTTAAATGAAAGCAGATATTATTCTTCCTGCCGCCGGCCAGGGTCGGCGAATGGGATCAGAAATCAACAAACAGTATCTGTCGCTGCTGGGCAAACCTGTTTTGGCACACACCATTACATCCTGCCTGGCATCAGAAGCTTTTGAGAACATTATTGTTGTCGTTACTCCCGGTGAAGAAGAAATTTTTCACCGGGATGTTCTTTTGCCCTGGTTTTCCGGGCAGAGAATCACTGTTGTCACCGGGGGCCGGGAGCGTCAGGATTCTGTACGTAACGCCCTGGGTGTCGTTGGGACAGATGCTGACTTTATTTGTGTCCATGACGGAGCCAGGCCGCTTGTCAGACCGGAGCTGTTTTTGCGCTGCCTTAAAGCAGCGTCGGTGCACGGAGCAGCAATTGCCGCCGTTTTGGTCAAGGACACAATCAAGGTTGTGCACTCCGATGGAAAGGTGGAAACCACACCCCTCCGGCATACTCTGCGGTCTGTTCAGACGCCGCAGGTGTTCAGAAGGGATTTGCTGGATACCGTCTATAAGCGCGCCCATGAGGACGGATTTTATGCAACCGACGACGCCGCGCTGCTTGAGCACTACGGCTATCCTGTTTATGTAGTAGACGGTGACTACGAAAATATTAAAGTGACCACGCCGGATGACTTAGTCCTGGCGGATGCTTTTCTGGGGAGGCGTGCAAATGCGGATAGGAACCGGTTATGATGTGCACCGTCTGACAAAAGGAAGAGATTTGATACTTGGCGGTGTCAACGTGCCATATGAATTGGGTCTCGACGGTCATTCTGATGCCGACGTCCTTGTTCATGCGATTATGGACGCCATGCTTGGCGCACTGGCCCTGGGTGATATCGGCAAACATTTCCCCGACTCGGACCCTGCTTATAAAGGAGTATCCAGTTTAACGCTGCTGGCACATGTTAATACGCTTTGCCGCAACGAGGGGTACCTGATAGGCAACATTGACACCGTAATCATTGCCGAACGTCCCAAGCTGGCCCCATACATAACAGAAATGCGGCAAAACATTGCGCACACACTCAAGATAAACGAAGACCAAATCGGAATAAAAGCCACCACCACCGAAGGCTTGGGTTTCTGCGGCAGAGGCGAAGGCATCGCTGCCCAGGCCACCATCATCCTCACGTTGAGGCAGGGTTAAACTTCACTTTTACCTTATATTGAAGAAGGCACGCATCCGCGTGCCTTTGTTATTTATTCTGAGGTTTGGGTTAAAAAACATGCACCTAGGTAGTGGTGTCGGGGATGCGTTCGAGTTCGGCAAGCCAGGGGGTGGCTTCGCTGTCACTGGGAGCACGCCAGTCCCCGCGGGGGGAAAGCGAGCCGCCGGAACCGACCTTGGGGCCGTTTGGCATGACGGAACGTTTAAACTGGCTGGTGGCGAAGAAACGTTTGCAGAAGACCTGCAGCCAGCCTTTGATTTCACTGATTGTATATTGATTGCGTTTGTGTTCAGGAATATCCGGCCAGCTGCCTTTTTCTTTGTCATGCCAGGCATTATACGCCAAAAAGGCCACTTTGCCGGGACGGTATCCGTAGCGGGTAATATAGTAGGTGTTGAAATCCTGCAGTTCGTAGGGCCCGATAAAGTCTTCGGTACGTTGTGCAGGCTGGTCGGCCGCATCTCCGGGTACCAGTTCCGGGCTAATTTCAGTATCAAGTATGTCGAAAAGGATTTCACGGGTGATATCATCTACACGACCGGAAGCAGCTTCCCAGCGCAGAAGATACTGAATCAGTGTCTTGGGGACACTGGCATTAACATTATAGTGAGACATGTGATCCCCTACGCCGTATGTGGCCCAACCCAGTGCCAGTTCACTTAAATCGCCGGTGCCAAGCACGATACCGTTGTGAAGGTTTGCCAGACGAAACAGTATGGACGTGCGCTGTCCAGCCTGTACGTTTTCATACGTAATGTCATACGTGTCAACTCCCAGAGAAACAGGGTGTCTGATATCTTCGAGCATCAGCGTGCTTGCCGGCCTGATGTCCAGTTCCTCACCATAGACACCAAGAGCCCGAATCAGGCGCCAGGCATTATCTTTGGTCCGTGAAGACGTGGCAAAACCGGGCATGGTATAGGCACGGATGCGATCCCGGGACCAGCCCAGCAGGTCGGCGGCTTTTACCGCCACTACCAGCGCCTGGGTTGAATCGAGCCCGCCGGAGACGCCAATAATCAGGTTGCGTGAACCAGTTTTCTGCAGTCTTTTGACCAGGCCGTGGACCTGAATATTGTACACCTCATAGCAGCGTGAGTCCCGTATGTCCGGACTTGCCGGAACATAAGGGAAACGGGGCAGTTCACGCTCAAGAAGTAATTTGCCTTCTGCCAGGCGTACTTCGCAATCCACAGTGCGGAAGTGTAGTTGATCCCTCATGGCACGGGCATTTTCCGCAAATGTGTTCTGCCGCATCCGTTCCATAACCAGCCTGTCCAAATCAATTTCTGCATATGTCACCCGGGGTTCCAGGTCAAAACGGGAAGATTCAGCGAGTAACTGGCCGTTTTCATAGATGAGGGCATGACCGTCCCAGGCCAGGTCAGTGGTCGATTCGCCGGGGCCGGCTGCTGAGTACAGATAAGCGGCGAGACAACGTGCGGACTGGTTGGAGACCAGTGCATGCCGGTAGTCCGCTTTGCCAACGGTGATGTTTGATGCGGAAAGGTTGGTAATGACTGTGGCGCCGGCAAGGGCGGCAAAGCCCGATGGCGGTACCGGTACCCAAAGGTCTTCGCAGACTTCCAGTGAAAAGGTAAAGTTGGGGATGTTTTTGACGTGGAAAAGCAAGTCAGCGCCAAAGGGAATATCTTTCTGGCCGCAGTAATCTATTTTGTTACGGGTTGCCGCATCGGCCGGCCGAAATTGTCTGGCTTCATAGAATTCACGGTAATTGGGGAGATAGTTTTTGGGTACAATGCCGAGAATCTGGCCGCGATGCAGAACCAGTCCACAATTAAAAAGGTAGGAATCTACCTGGATGGGGGCGCCTACAATGAGAATGGAGTCAAGAAAACTGGTCTCGCGCAAAAGACGGCCCAGCGCGGTTTCAGTGGTTTCCAGCAAAGCCTGCTGGTGAAAAAGGTCTTCATTGCTGTACGCTGAAATACCCAACTCAGGAAACAGTGTCAGAGCAGCGTGGTTCCCGGCGGCCAGTCGGGCCATCTCCAGTGTTTCTGTCACATTATATTCCGGATCTGCCACACGCACCCTGGGCACTGCCACGGCAGCCCTGATAAAACCATGCTTATAGAAATTGAAGAATGTATTCATCGCTTCCTCCTGTTAGGCTATATGTTTTGCAGTACAGTTTTACATCTGTCAATATTATACCATAAAGTCCCTGCCTTTGTTGTATCCAGTTTTTTTAGATGATATAATAGGAAAAGTTATGAAACGGGAGGGATTTACATGGCACAGGTGAAAGTACGTTTTGCACCCAGCCCGACAGGCCCCTTACATATTGGTGGTGCGCGTTCGGCTTTGTTTAACTGGCTTTTTGCGCGTCATCACAACGGGACGATGGTTGTCCGTATTGAGGATACCGACATAGATCGGTCGACACGGGAATATGAGGATCTGATTCTTGACTCCCTGCGCTGGCTTGGCCTGGACTGGGATGAAGGAATCGGCGTGGGCGGCCCAAACGGGCCTTACCGGCAGCGGGAACGGTTGGACATCTACCATCCGTATGTGGAGAAGCTGCTGGCGTCAGGCCAGGCGTATCACTGTTACTGCAGCGAAGATGAACTGGAAGCAGAGCGGCAGGAGCTGATGAGCCGGGGAGAATTACCGCGCTATTTGGGCAAATGCCGTGAACTTTCTATCCGTGATAAAGAAGAAAAATGTGCCGCAGGCCGCAAGCCCGTAGTTCGTTTTCGTGTTCCTGAAGGCCGTACGCTGACAGTGGAAGACCTTGTGCGCGGCCGGGTAGAGTTTGAAAGTGACGGAATTGGTGATTTTATTATTGTTAAATCAGACGGAATCCCTACTTATAACTTCGCTGTGGTTATGGACGATGCACTTATGGGAATCACCCATATTTTACGCGGTGAAGAGCACCTTTCCAACACACCGCGGCAGATACTGATTTATGAGGCACTGAATTTCTCAATGCCGCATTTCGCGCATATTTCGCTGATTCTGGGTGAGGACCGCTCAAAGATGAGTAAGCGCCACGGTGCAACGTCTGTGGTCCAGTACCGTGAGCAGGGCTATCTTCCGGAAGCGCTGGTTAATTTTCTCTCCCTTTTGGGCTGGTCTCCCGAGGGGGAAGAAGAAATCTTCCCGATCGATGAACTGGTGCGCCGTTTTTCCCTGGACAGAGTCTCAAAGAGTCCGGCGGTTTTTAACTTTGATAAGCTAAAATGGATGAATTGGAACTATATTAAAGAGTCCTCACCGGACAGAATTACAGAACTCTGCCTGCCGCATCTTAAAAGAGCAGGCCTGTTGTCGGAAACACCCTCCGCTGATTCCATGTCATGGCTGAAGCAGGTGGTGGCAACCGTGCAGGAAAAGCTGGAGTATGCCGCACAGGCTCCGGACGTGATTTCGGTTTTCTTTGGCGATACGGTGGATGTTGACAGCGAAGACACAGATGCCAGGCAGGTTTTGGCACTTGAAACATCACCGGCGGTAATCCGCGCTTTCCGTGAGAAAGCTCTGGAACACAAGGCCTGGGATTCGGAAACGGTCAGGAGTATCCTCAAAGAAATCGGTAAAGAGCTGGGTGTCAAGGGAAAAGCCCTGTTTATGACGGTCAGAGTGGCTGTTTCGGGGCAGTCTCACGGGCCGGACCTAAACGCGCTCCTGACACTGGTGGGGCCGGAAACCGTGGCCAGGCGCCTTGAATATACGCTGAAACACATGTAAAGAAAAGAGAAACAGGCTGAGCGGTCAGCCTGTTATTTTTTTTGTCAAAACAGTGGAAAATAATAATTTTATTCCAGTAAAAAAAAGGTATTTATACAAGTATGTAGAATATTGTACATATATTCACTTTGATAAAGGCAAACCCGTTGAAAAACGGGGACGCAAAGCCACGGGTCTAATGCAGCTTCTGCGATGACAGCCGGGCTGCCGAAGAAGAGAATGACAGCAAAAGAGGACAGCACCCTTCGGTACATGTGAAGGGTGCTTACTTTTTTATCTATGGGGAGGGGACAATAAGCAAAGGAGGTGGGCACTGTGAAAAAGAGACTGCTTACCTTAGTCGTTGCATTATTGTCCCTCGTGGCGTTTTCCGGCGCTGCATCTGCCTGCAACGCATTCTTGTATCAGCAGGAATTACCGGAAGCGCTCAGGAAGTAACGGACAGGAAGAGGGCCCGGCAAATCCCGGGTCCTCTTCCTGCTTCCACAGGTTGACACTTTGAAGTCTCCCTTCTATAATAGATAAGTAATTAAATATTGCTATGCAATGAAGGGGAAAAGTAGGGCTGCTGACACTGCCAGAGAGAGGCCTCCCGGGCTGTAAGGGGCTTTCTGTGATCGGGCCTGAAGTGCACCTCTGAGCGGGTCTTCTGAACATGGAAGTAGGAAGACACGGTACAGCCGTTATCTTTTAGAGTGGGGCACTTTTAATGCCCAAACAGGGTGGAACCGCGGACAACCGTCTCTGAATGAGGCGGTTTTTTTATTCTGAAAATAGGGGAGAAAACAATGAACAGGCTGAGAAAAGATATTCAGGCGATATTTGAGCGGGATCCCGCTGCGAAAAGCACACTGGAAGTCCTGCTCTGTTATCCCGGGCTGCATGCCATTTTGTTTCATCGCTTGGCCCACAGCCTTCACAGGCGTGGGCTTATACTGCTGCCGCGGCTGATTTCCCAGTTTGCCCGGTTTCTCACCGGGATTGAAATTCATCCCGGGGCAAAAATCGGTCACGGTGTTTTTATCGATCACGGCATGGGTGTTGTGATTGGCGAGACAGCTGAACTGGGCGACAACTGTACCCTCTATCATGGTGTGACTCTTGGGGGGACAGGGAAAGAAAAAGGGAAGCGCCACCCCACAATTGGGAATAATGTGGTTGTTGCCACCGGAGCCAAGGTGCTTGGCCCGATTGTGGTCGGCGACTACGCAAAAATTGGGGCAGGATCTGTTGTATTAAATAATGTACCGGCACATACCACCGTGGTGGGTGTTCCCGGACGGGTTGTCATCTATGACGGTGACCGTGTTCCATCAGTCGATTTAAACCATGAAAACCTGCCGGATCCGGTAGCAGAAATGCTCCACTGCCTGCAAAATCAGATTGATGACCTGCGTTTCCAGCAGGAAAAGTGCATAAAGGAGGGTAAAACAAAATGACCATCCGTGTATACAATACGGTCAAAAGAAAAAAAGAAGAATTTATACCTGTAAGTGGTAATAAAGTCGGTATTTATGCCTGCGGCCCCACAGTCTACGATTACTTCCACATCGGTAACGCGCGGATTTTCATTGTGTTTGATGTTATTCGCAGGTATCTGCGTTGGCGGGGCTATGATGTAACTTTTGTGCAAAACTTTACGGATATTGATGACAAAATGATTAAACGGGCCAATGAACTGGGCATTACCGTCCCCGAACTGGCTGATCGCTATATCCGTGCATATTTTGAGGATGTGGAAGCCCTGGGTGTAGAGCCGGCCGATGTTCACCCCAAGGCGACAGAGCACATTACTGAAATGATTGAACTGATCCAGGCACTTACTGAAAAAGGCATGGCTTATGATGTGGACGGGGATGTCTATTTCCATACGCCTGCATTCAAAGCATACGGTGAGCTGACCAACCAACCGCTTGACGAGCTGATTTCCGGCGCCCGTGTGGACGTGGACGAGCGCAAGAAGCACCCCTTGGACTTTGTGCTCTGGAAGAAGCAAAAACCCGGTGAGCCTGCCTGGGACAGCCCCTGGGGCAAAGGACGCCCCGGCTGGCATATCGAATGTTCTGTCATGTCAACCAAATACCTGGGCGACACGCTGGATATCCACGCCGGCGGCCCGGACCTGATTTTTCCCCATCACGAAAATGAAAAAGCACAAAGTGAAGGGGCCACCGGCAAACAGTTTGCCAAGTACTGGATGCATGCCGGCTATCTCAATATTAATCAGGAGAAAATGTCCAAATCGCTCGGTAATTTTATGACTGTCCGGGATATCCGACAGAAGATTGCCCCGGAGGTGGTTCGGTTCTTTATGCTTTCAGCCCACTACCGTAATCCCATTAATTACTCTGCCGACCTGCTGCAGCAGGCCCAAAGCGGTCTGGAGCGCCTTAACAACGTTGTTTATAATTTGCGCGACGTGCTGGACAAACTCCCTGAAGAAGACGGTGTATCGAATGATGCGGCTGAGAGGCTTGCCGCCCTGGATGCATTTCGCGACCGTTTTATTGAAGTGATGGATGATGATTTTAATACGGCCGACGGCCTGGCAGTTCTCTTCGACATTGCCAGGGAAACCAATACCTATCTGAAAAATGCCAATCCTTCCCGTACGGTTGTGGCAAAAACACTGGCTTTCTTTGAAGATGTGGGCAGTGTCCTGGGATTTTTTGCCCCTAAAGAGGACGATGCTCTGGATGCACGGGTTAATGAAATGATTGAGAAGCGCCAGGCCGCACGCAAAGCAAAAGACTGGGCTACTGCAGATGCCATCCGTGATGAATTGCAGGAGATGGGAATTATCCTGGAGGATACACCACAGGGCATCCGTTGGCGGAAGAAGTAGCATGAATACCGATTATCCTCCCCTTCTGCTGGCCTATGTGGGTGATGCTGTTTTTGAGCTAAACATTCGCCGACGGCTGCTTGAGGAGAAAATACTGCCTATTCATAAGCTGCATCAGAGGGCTACCCGGATTGTCCGCGCGGACGGCCAGGACAGAGCGCTGCGTATGATTGAACCCCATCTCAGTGAGGCAGAGGCGGAAATCGTCCGCCGCGGCCGAAACACCAAGGGCAGGGTGCCCAAAAATGCCGATATGTCTGCATACCGCAGGGCTACCGGTTTTGAGGCCCTCCTGGGCTGGCTGTACTTAAATAATCAGGAGGAAAGACTTGACGAATTGCTGAATATGATTGAAATCGGGGAGGAAGAGTAAATGAAAGTCACATTACTTGCCTATACACCGGATCCGGAAAAGATTGTCGCTGCCGCGGCCAGATTGTGCTATTCCCCTGATGGAGCCGATACACTACTGGATGGGCTGACTGAAGAAAAGGCAGCGAAGTTTCTGGATAAGCTGGTGGAAATGGGCCATCTCTCACCTATCGAGCATGTTAATTTTACGTTTGCTGTGGAAGGCGTCAGCCGCACTTTGTCACACCAGATGGTCAGGCACCGGATTGCCTCCTATTCACAAAAATCACAACGCTATGTTCGAGAAGATGCATTTGAATATATTGTGCCTCCTTCTGTGGCGGAAAATGAAGAGGCATCTGTTATTTACCGGGAGCAAATGGAAAAGATCCGGGATGCTTACCGGGCACTCCGGCAGATGGTGCACCATGAGGATGCCCGCTATGTTTTGCCCAATGCCTGCGAAACAAAGTTTGTGTTTACGATGAACGCCAGAAGTCTGCATAATTTTTTCATGCTGCGCTGCTGCAACCGGGCGCAGTGGGAAATTCGTTTGCTTGCCGAGGCAATATATAAAGAAGTAAAAAAGGTGGCACCCACTTTATTTGGCGCCGCCGGCCCGGCCTGCGTGAGTGAAAAAGCCTGTCCTGAGGGAGAGATGACCTGCGGTGAGATAGCCGCTGTACGGGAAAAATTCCGAAACATGTGAGGTGCCTGATGGACGAAAAACGCATGATAGAAGGACGCCGTCCTGTGCTGGAAGCACTCCGGGCCGGCACGAAAATTTCACGGGTTCTGCTGCAGAAAGGCTCCCGCGGCGGGCCAGTGGATGAAATTTCCAACCTGGCAGAAAAGAATGATATTCCGGTAGAATACTGGGAGAAAAGCGCTTTGGACAAACGGGCCGCTACCCGTAACCATCAGGGTGTCATGGCGGAAACGCCCCCCTTTCACTATGTTTCTTTCGACGAACTGCTTAGCGGCAGAAACGGCGAAGCGCCTTTTCTGGTGATTCTCGACCACATTCAGGATCCCCACAACCTGGGCGCGCTGATTCGCACTGCTTACGCCTCGGGCTGCCACGGCGTAGTCATCCCCGAGCGGCGCGCGGCTCAGGTTACACCCGCGGCGATTCGCACATCAGCAGGCGCGGCCGAATATCTTCCCATCGCCAGGGTTGTGAACCTGGCACGCTGCCTGGACGCCTGCAAAGAAGCGGGCCTGTGGGTCTATGGAGCGGACATGACGGGGGATTCCTTCTACACAGAAGGTGATTACAGAGCCGGCACCGTCCTTGTTATCGGCAATGAGGGTGAGGGGCTCAGCCGCCTGGTCAGGGATAAATGCGACCATCTGATCCGGCTGCCAATGAAAGGGGAGGTTGCTTCTTTGAACGCCTCTGTGGCCGGTGCACTTTTACTTTATGAAGTGTTCCGGCAGCGGGAAGAGTTTTAAGATGGCGGATGTGCTTTTGGTTGACGGCTATAACATGATTGGCAGCTGGGATGAACTGGCACCGCTGAAAGAGACCGGTCTGGACGCAGCCCGGGATGCTTTGTGCGGTATTCTTTCACGCTATGTTTCATACCGCTGGGACCGTATAATCGTCGTTTTTGATGCGTACCGTGTGCCGGGCAGGAAGCGGCTCCCAGTCTCAGAGGACTCCTTTGCCGTTATTTTTAGCGGTGAAGGTGAGACGGCAGATTTGGCTATTGAGCGGCTGACCGGAGATTTAGTAGCCGCAGGGCACACTGTGCAAGTGGCCACGTCGGATGCGCTCGAACAACTGCTGATTTTGGCAAAAGGGGCGACACGGATTTCAGCGCGGGAACTGCGGCTGCAGTTTCTGGAAATTGACAGGCAAATGGATGAAAAATATACCAACCCGGGTTCTAAGCGACAAATGCTTGACACCCGTTTAGATGAACATACCAGAGATGTACTGGAACGTTGGCGCCAGGGGCGTTGACGGATTCTGTCAGATTAAGGCTGTCCAAAAGTCCTTGACGCTTTAAGCACCGTTACGTTATAATAGCTGTGTAGTTTCCAGATTGTTTCACAGCAATGATTCTCAATCGTGGAGGCGATGCGTGTGAGTGTTACGGCCCAGGAAGTTCACGGTCTGGCCAGAACCTATGAAAATTACGACGTCCAAACGGACGAAGAAGTAGCCATGCAGGCGAAAGACGGCTGCGAAATGGCACTTGAGTACCTGATAAACAAGTACCGTAATTTCGTAAAGGCTAAAGCCAGGTCCTATTTCCTCATTGGTGCTGACAGGGAAGACATTATTCAAGAGGGAATGATTGGGCTGTACAAGGCCATTCGCGATTTCAAGGAGGACAAACTTTCCTCTTTTAGGGCTTTTGCCGAGCTTTGTATTACCCGGCAGATTATCACGGCCATCAAGACGGCCACACGACAAAAGCACATCCCGCTGAATTCGTATGTGTCGCTAAATAAGCCGATTTATGACGAAGATTCGGACAGGACTCTCTTGGACATTCTCTCCGGTGCCAAGATTACGGACCCTGAAGAACTGATGATTAATCGGGAAGAGTACGACAACATTGAAGTTAAAATGGGTGAAATCCTCAGCGACCTGGAATGGAAAGTCCTGATGTACTATCTGGAAGGGAAGTCTTATCAGGAAATCGCAGTGGAACTGAAGCGTCATGTGAAGTCCATTGATAATGCCCTGCAGCGTGTTAAGCGGAAACTGGAACGTTATCTGGAAGTGCGCGAAGGGTAAAGGGCAGACTGATACCAGTAAAACCGGTTAGGTTAAAAAAGTGAACCTGACCCCAAAAGCGGAGGGCGAAGATGCTCTCCGTTTCCTGTTCCCGGGAAAGCCGGCAGCCTTTGAGGCCTTTAAGGACAGCGGAAAATTGGCTATTATTAGTGTGTTGACATGCCAATTCATGTATTGTATAATCAAGAGGCTGATATCGCGGATAGCCGGCGGGTGTAGCTCAATGGCAGAGCTCCAGCTTCCCAAGCTGGCTACGTGGGTTCGATTCCCATCACCCGCTCCAAAGACGATATGACGCGGGGTGGAGCAGTTGGTAGCTCGTCGGGCTCATAACCCGGAGGTCGCAGGTTCAAGTCCTGCCCCCGCAACCATTTATTTTTGCTCACGTAGCTCAGTCGGTAGAGCACATCCTTGGTAAGGATGAGGTCAGCGGTTCAATCCCGCTCGTGAGCTCCATGGCGGCGTAGCTCAGGTGGTAGAGCAGGCGGTTCATACCCGCCGCGTCAGGGGTTCAAATCCCTTCGCCGCCACCAATACATATACAATTCTTGGACAAGCCGACGGTTTGGACAAGGTCTTTTTTTATCCATTTATATTAGCAAAATATACTGGTTTAGGAGGTTTTAGCATGGCAAAGCAAAAGTTTGAAAGGACCAAGCCCCACGTTAACGTAGGCACCATCGGTCACGTTGACCACGGCAAAACCACGCTGACTGCAGCGATTACTTCCTGCCTCTCCACCACCGGCGGCGCAACAAAGACCGCCTATGACGAGATTGACAAGGCTCCGGAAGAAAAGGAACGCGGCATTACCATCTCCACGGCGCACGTGGAGTATGAGACGGAAAAGCGGCACTATGCCCACGTCGACTGCCCCGGCCACGCTGACTATGTCAAGAACATGATCACCGGTGCCGCCCAGATGGACGGCGCAATCCTGGTTGTATCGGCTGCCGACGGCCCGATGCCCCAGACCCGCGAGCATATTCTGCTTGCCCGTCAGGTGGGTGTGCCCCACATCGTTGTATTCATGAACAAAGCCGACCAGGTTGACGACCCCGAACTGATCGAACTGGTTGAAATGGAAGTCCGTGACCTCTTAAACGAGTATGAGTTCCCCGGTGACGACGTTCCCGTCGTTGTGGGCTCCGCCCTGAAAGCTCTTGAGCACGGCTGCGGTACCCGCGACTGCCCGGACTGCAAAGTGATCTGGGAACTGATGGACGCTGTTGACGAGTATATTCCCACACCGGAACGCGACGTCGACAAGCCCTTCCTGATGCCTGTTGAAGACGTGTTCACCATCACCGGCCGCGGTACGGTTGCCACCGGCCGTGTGGAACGCGGAACCGTCAAAGTGGGTGAAGAAGTCGAGATTGTCGGTTTTGCCGAAAAGCCCCGCAAAACCGTTGTCACCGGTGTGGAAATGTTCCGCAAGATTATGGACTTTGCCGAAGCCGGCGACAACATCGGCGCCCTGCTGCGCGGTGTGGACCGTGAATCCATTGAGCGCGGCCAGGTTCTTGCCAAACCCGGCAGCATCAAGCCTCATACCAACTACATGGCAGAGGTCTATGTTCTGAAGAAGGAAGAAGGCGGCCGTCATACCCCGTTCTTCCAGGGCTACCGTCCCCAGTTCTACCTGCGTACCACCGACGTGACCGGCGTCATTACCCTGCCCGAAGGCGTGGAAATGGTTATGCCCGGCGACAACGTTCAGATGAAGGTTGAACTGATTACCCCCATCGCCATTGAAGAAGGCCTGCGTTTTGCGATCCGTGAAGGCGGACGTACTGTGGGTGCCGGCGTTGTGACCAGCATTATTGAATAGCTCTCAAACCCGAAAGCACCGCCATGCGGCGGTGCTTTTCAATCTACAAAAAGTTTGACAACTGCCTATAAAGTGTGATAAATTTGTAAAAGTGAAATCATAGGATGTCCTAAAGTGTGTTTTCACAAACACGTCAGATCAAAGGGTTTGTTGAGCAAATTCTTTTTCTGTAGGATCTCTGACATCGCTGTTTCTAGGGGGTGTGAAATAATGCGTGTGAAAATTACCATGGCTTGTGGCGAATGCAAAAGGCGGAATTATATAACCAATAAGAATAAACGGACCACTCCGGACAGGATTGAACTGAACAAATACTGCCCGTTCTGCAAAAAGCACACAGCCCATAAAGAAACAAAATAATTTATTTTAATACCTATTATAAGGATGTGAAGGCATGGCTGCGAATGTCAAGTCGCTGACCAAACACTTCAAAGATGTCAGGCAGGAACTAAAGAAGGTTCACTGGCCCAATCGCCGTGAATTGACTGTTTATACTTCTATGGTCCTCATGGCTATCTTTTTTATCGGTGTGTTTTTCTGGATTCTCGATACCGGTTTTACCGGTATGCTGCAGTTGATTCTCCAATAGTAACAGTAAGGAGGTTGGGGCCACTCCCCTTTCGCCTATGAGTAAAAACTGGTATGTGGTGCACACATATGCGGGCTATGAAAACAAAGTAAAAACAAACCTGGAAAAACGGGTGGAATCCATGGAGATGCAGGATAAGATTTTCCGTGTCTTGGTTCCCATGGAAAAAGAGCTGGAAATTAAGAATGGGAAGAGGAAAGAAACATTAAAAAAAGTCTTCCCCGGGTATGTTCTTGTGGAAATGACAATCACCGATGATTCCTGGTATGTCGTTCGCAATACACCAGGCGTTACCGGTTTTGTCGGACCCGGCTCCAAGCCCATTCCTTTGTCCCAGGCAGAAATCGATAGTATACTTAAACAGATGGGTATGACTGAGCCCAAGCCCAAGATCGATTTCGAAGAAGGCGAAAGCGTCCGGGTTATTGACGGGCCCTTTACCAATTTTGTGGGCAATATAGAAGAAGTACTGCATGACAGGCGTAAAATTAAAGTGCTTGTTTCGATGTTCGGCCGGGAAACACCGGTTGAGCTTGACTATTATCAGGTAGAAAAGCTCTAGCAGGATAGGAGGTGGAATTATGGCTCGTAAAGTAATTGGTATGGTTAAACTGCAAATTCCCGCAGGCAAAGCCACACCGGCTCCCCCCGTCGGCCCCGCCCTCGGTCAGCATGGTGTGAATATTATGGGTTTCTGCAAAGAGTTCAATGAACGGACCGCACAGCAGGCAGGGTTGGTCATTCCCGTTGTTATTACCATAATGGATGACCGTTCCTTTTCTTTCATTACCAAAACGCCCCCGGCAGCGGTATTGCTGAAAAAAGCCGCCGGCCTGGCAACCGCATCCGGTACGCCAAACAAGCTGAAGGTGGCCACGCTTTCCCGTGATAAGGTTCGCGAAATTGCCGAACTGAAGATGGAAGATCTGAATGCTAACGATGTGGAAGCAGCTATGCGTATGGTGGAAGGAACCGCGCGCAGCATGGGTATTGTTATCGAAGGATAGCCAATTAACGTGGGAGAGGTTGCCCCTCGCTCGCACCACAAGGAGGAAATCACATGGCAAAGCACGGCAAGAAGTATGTTGAAGCAAGAAAGCTTGTCGACCGTGACATGCTCTATGATCCACTGGAAGCATTAGAGCTGGCGAAAAAAACGGCGACTACAAAATTTGACGGCACTGTTGAACTGGCGGTTAAGTTGGGTGTTAACCCCAAACATGCCGACCAGCAGGTCAGGGGTGCTGTGGTACTGCCCGCCGGTATCGGTAAGCAGGTCACCGTGGCTGTATTCGCCAAAGGCGAAAAAGCCAAAGAAGCAGAAGCTGCAGGTGCTGAATTTGTTGGTGCCGAGGATCTGGTTGCCAAGGTTGAGGGCGGTTGGTTTGGTTTTGACGTAGCTGTGGCCACACCGGATATGATGGGGATGGTAGGTAAACTGGGCCGGGCACTTGGCCCCAAAGGTTTGATGCCCAACCCGAAAACCGGAACGGTTACCATGGACGTAGCCCGTGCCGTAAATGAAATCAAAGCCGGTAAAGTGGAATACCGTGTAGACAAAAACGGGATTATCCATGTTCCCATCGGCAAAGCTTCGTTTGAAGTGGAGAAGCTCTCAGAGAACTTCTACACCATCATCGAAACGCTGCTGAAAGTAAAGCCGGCGGCGGCAAAGGGACAGTACATGCGCTCCATTACAGTAGCCAGCACGATGGGCCCCGGAATCCGGGTCAGCACCCAGAAGGCTGCGACGCTCGGCAAAGCCAAATAAGAGGCTTGCAAAATACGGCCGCATATGATACAATGCGTCCGTGCATGTATAAACGAACTGAATGAATGTTTTTTGACCGTAGACAACAGGTGCCCTTAGGGCTTAAGGACAATGTCGCCTGCCGAGGTCGGAATGTCATCTGACAATGTGTTTACATTGATGGCCTCCGCATGTCTGCGGAGGCCATCTTATTTTTTACCGTTCTTACCGTTTTTGCGAGGAGGTGGAAAGATGAGTATAACCAAAGCAGACAAAAAGCAGGTTGTCAGTGAGGTAAAAGAGGACCTGCAAAACGCTAAAACTGCCATTGTTACCGACTATCGCGGCCTTAATGTCGAACAGATTACCAAACTGCGCCGTGCGTTGTATGCAGAAAATGTGAAGTACTCTGTTATCAAAAACACGCTGGCAAGCATAGCCGCCCATGAACTGGGGCTTGAGGCTCTGGACGTCTACCTTGAAGGCCCAACGGCGATTGCCTACGGTTTCGATGATCCGGTAGCTCCGGCCAAAGTTCTCAGTAAATACGCCAAGGACTTTGATAAGCTGGAAATTAAAGGCGGACTGTTGGAAGGGACACTGATTGACCCGGCCCGTATTAAGGCTTTGGCGGACCTGCCGTCACGCGAAGTCCTGCTTGGCCAGGTAGCCGGTGCATTTGCTTCACCGATGACCGGATTTGCCGGTGCCGCACAGGGTATTCTGCGCAAGTTTGTCGGTACGCTGGATGCTGTGCGTGAAAAGAAGGAAGCCGAGGCTTCCTAGCAGCCGCAGGGCTGTAAATGACTAAAAACTAAAATTACTGTACGATAATAAGGAGGAAATAAAGAATGTCTAAAGTTGCTGAAGTATTGGAAATCGTTAAAGGGATGACTGTTCTGGAATTGTCCGAACTGGTAAAATCATTTGAAGAAGAATTTGGCGTGTCTGCTGCCGCTCCTGTGGCCATGGCTGCCATGCCCGCTGCCGGTGCAGATGCTCCTGCAGCCGAAGAGCAAAGTGAATTTGATGTAATCCTGACATCCCCCGGTGAAAAGAAAGTACAGGTCATCAAAGCTGTTCGCGAAGTGACCGGTCTTGGCCTGAAAGAAGCCAAAGAGCTGGTTGACGGTGCACCGAACCCCGTAAAAGAAAAAATCTCCAAAGAAGATGCGGACGCCCTGAAAGCCAAACTTGAAGAAGCCGGGGCCAGTGTGGAAGTTAAGTAATTCCCCCAGCGCTGTAAAAAAGGCGCCCGTTTTGTTGGGTGCCTTTTTCCCTTTTCTTTGACGGAGCAAAAAACTTTATTTTCTTTGGTATTCCTTGACATATAGAAATTGTTGTGATATTATTATAAACTGCTTAACAATGCCTTCTTTGCTATATTTATGTATACCTGACAATCATTCGGGACAGACTAAAATGTTACGTTCTTATGGTAAATTTTACAACACATAAATATTTTGAAGAAGGTATTGTTATTTTTACTGGGTAAAACCTAGGGACAGGAGTGAGTGCCTGAATGTTCAAAGACATTGATGCGGGAACGAGAAAGCGCCGCAGCTATGCACGGATTGACGAAGTCCTGGATATCCCGAACCTGATTGAGGTTCAGCAGACTTCGTACCACTGGTTCCTCCGTGAGGGACTGCAGGAGATGTTCGACGAAATTTCACCGATTCAGGACTTTACGGGAAACCTGGTCTTGGAATTCATCGGATATTCCCTGGGTGAACCGAAATACTCCGTGGACGAGTGCAAGGAGCGCGACGCCACCTACTCAGTCCCGCTGCGTGTCCGGGTTCGCCTGATCAACAAGGAGACGGGAGAAGTCAAAGAGCAGGAAGTCTTTATGGGTGACTTCCCGCTGATGACGGAAAACGGCACGTTCATCATCAATGGTGCCGAACGTGTTATCGTCAGTCAGTTGGTCCGTTCCCCCGGCGTCTACTTTAACAGCCAGATTGACTTTTCCGGCAAACCGCTTTTTGCCGGGACAATCATCCCCAACCGAGGCGCCTGGCTGGAATTTGAAACCGATGTAAATGATGTGATTTACGTTCGTGTGGACCGTACCCGGAAAGTGCCGGTTACGGTGCTTCTGCGTGCCATTGGTTACGGTACGAATAATGACATTCTCGGCCTGTATGACCATGATCCCCGCATATTGGCCACACTGGAAAAAGACCATACCGATTCGTTTGAATCAGGTATTTTGGAAATCTATAAGCGTCTTCGCCCCGGTGAACCGCTTAATGTGGAAAATGCACGTTCTCTTTTTGAATCTCTCTTTTTTGAACCCAAGCGTTATGACTTTGCTCACGTGGGCCGTTATAAGGTAAACAAAAAATTATCCTTTGTGCCGCGTGTCAGCAACAGGCAGCTTGTAGACAATGTTGTCGATGAAAACGGTGAGCTGCTGGCCCGCAGCGGAGACAAGATTACGTTTGAGTCGGCACGCATGTTTGAGGAAAAAGGCATCACCCGTGTTCGCATCGCTTTAAATGACCAGGAACTGACGGTCATCAATAATGAACGAATCAGCCCGGCTGTTAAACACCTGACGAAAGCAGACATTGTGGCTACCATCGGGTACATTCTTAACCTGATTGACGGGTTAGGCAATACCGATGATATTGACCACCTTGGCAACCGCCGTTTACGCAGTGTCGGGGAGCTTTTGCAAAACCAGTTCCGGATCGGCCTCTCGCGTATGGAGCGTGTGGTGCGGGAGCGGATGACGATTCAGGATGTGGAAGCGATTACACCGCAGGCCCTGATCAATATTCGTCCTGTGATTGCCGCAATAAAAGAGTTTTTCGGTTCCAGCCAGTTGTCCCAATTTATGGACCAGACAAATCCCCTGGCGGAACTGACACACAAACGCAGACTGTCTGCTCTTGGCCCCGGCGGCCTTAGCCGGGAAAGGGCCGGTTTTGAAGTGCGTGACGTTCACCACTCCCACTACGGCAGAATGTGCCCCATTGAAACGCCCGAAGGCCCCAACATCGGACTGATCGGTTCCCTGTCCACATTCGGCCGCATTAATGAATACGGGTTTATTGAAACGCCCTACCGGAAAGTGGACAAGGAAAAAGGCCGTGTTACCGAAGAAATGATTTATCTTACTGCCGATGATGAGGACAACTATACTGTGGCGCAGGCCAATGCCCTGCTCGATGAAAACGGTCATTTCCTCAATGACAGAATTACCTGCCGCTACAGGCACGAAACTGTTATGCGGCATCCGTCCAATATCGACTTCATGGATGTTTCACCAAAGCAACTTGTTTCAGTTGCCACCGCTCTGATTCCGTTTTTGGAAAACGACGACGCCAACCGCGCGCTGATGGGCGCGAACATGCAGCGGCAGGCTGTACCGCTGCTGCAGGCACAGGCTCCGCTGGTCGGTACCGGCATGGAATATAAAACAGCACGGGATTCCGGTGTAGTTGTCCGTGCCAAAAGTGCAGGTGAAGTTGTTTATGTCACGGCAGACACCATAATCCTTCGCCGCGAGGAAGATCCGGATGCTCCGAACCGGCAGATTAACGGACGCACCGGGGAAGTTTTTCCCGGGGAACCCCTGGAGAACTATGCCCGGGGCTGCGATATTTATACGCTGCAAAAGTTCAAACGCTCCAACCAGGGTACTTGTATGAATCAGAAACCCATTGTCAGCAAAGGACAGAAAGTCCTGGCCGACGAAACCATTGCCGATGGCCCCTCTACAGATCAGGGTGAACTGGCACTGGGCCGAAACATCCTGGTCGCGTTTATGCCCTGGGAAGGCTACAATTACGAGGACGCGATTTTGCTCAGTGAAAAAGCTGTGAAAATCGATGTCTTTACATCCATTCATATTGAAGAGTACGAGTCGGAAGCCCGTGATACCAAGCTGGGTCCCGAGGAAATCACCCGGGATATTCCCAATGTGGGTGAGGATGCTTTAAAAGACCTGGATGAGCGTGGTATTATCCGGGTTGGCGCCGAAGTCAGGGCCGGTGACATCCTGGTGGGCAAGGTGACACCAAAAGGAGAAACGGAACTGACGGCAGAAGAGCGTCTGCTGCGGGCCATTTTCGGCGAAAAGGCCCGGGAAGTCAGGGATACCTCCCTGCGCGTTCCCCACGGCGAATCCGGTATGGTAGTGGACGTCAAGGTATTCTCACGTGAGCAGGGCGATGAGCTCCCCCCCGGTGTGAATCAACTGGTCCGGGCTTATGTGGCACAGAAACGGAAGATTTCCGAGGGTGACAAAATGGCCGGACGCCACGGTAACAAAGGTGTCATTGCGCGGATCCTGCCTGAAGAGGATATGCCGTTTTTACCTGACGGAACGCCGGTGGAAATTGTGCTGAACCCGTTGGGTGTACCTTCCCGGATGAATATCGGACAGATTCTTGAGACACACCTGGGCTGGGCTGCCAAAGCGCTGGGTATTCACATCGCTTCCCCGGTCTTCGACGGTGCCCGTGAAGAGGACGTGATGAACGCCTTTACAGAGGCGGGGCTGCCGGCAAACGGCAAAACCGTTCTTTACGACGGCCGTACCGGTACACCGTTTGATAATGAAGTAACCGTGGGTTATGTGTATATGCTCAAGCTGGCCCACCTGGTTGATGATAAGATTCATGCCCGTTCCACGGGCCCGTATTCCCTGGTAACCCAACAGCCCTTGGGCGGGAAGGCGCAGTTTGGCGGACAGCGTTTCGGGGAAATGGAAGTATGGGCGCTGGAAGCATACGGTGCCGCCTATACCCTGCAGGAAATTCTTACGGTCAAGTCCGATGACGTTGTTGGCCGGGTCAAGACCTACGAAGCAATCGTCAAGGGAGAGAATATTCCTGAACCCGGTGTCCCCGAGTCTTTTAAGGTTTTGGTTAAGGAGCTGCAGAGCCTCGGGATGGATGTTAAGATTGTTGATGAGTCTGTGGGCGAGCTGGAGATTCGTGATGCCGATGAAGACGGCGAAGTCCGCGACCTGGGTGTTAATATTGAAGGTACGGAAGATGAAGACCGTATCGGCGCCGATGACGGCCTCATTGATGAAGAATATGTCGATGATGACCCGGACCTTGATATTGACACGGAAGATGCAATAACGGACACTGATCTGGACCAAATTGCCCTGGCCGGTGACAGTGACGACGATGATGACCTGAATGTTGATTCCGATTTGTTGCTTGATGACGATGATGACGTTTCTGATGAACTTGATCTCGACGATGACGACGTTTCCGATGAACTTGATCTCGACGATGATTTTGCTTATGGTAAACGCAAAAAGAGGTTGGTAGAATTGGACGATGATGATGAGGATGACGAGGAATAAACAATCTCTGTCAGTTCGTTACCCGTAAGCTAAAGAGTAGATGAAAGGGAGGAAGTGCCCTTGCTGGATGTAAACAATTTTGATGCTTTAAAGATAGGCCTGGCATCTCCTGAACAAATTCGTAACTGGTCCCGGGGTGAAGTGAAAAAACCGGAGACGATCAATTACAGGACCCTGAAGCCTGAACGTGAAGGCCTGTTCTGTGAGAAGATTTTCGGACCGCAAAAAGACTGGGAATGCCACTGCGGTAAGTATAAACGTGTCCGTTACAAAGGCATTGTCTGTGACCGCTGCGGCGTAGAAGTGACCCGGGCCAAAGTTCGTCGTGAACGGATGGGGCATATTGAGCTTGCTGCTCCTGTCTCCCATATCTGGTATTTTAAAGGTATACCCAGCCGTATGGGGCTTTTGATGGATATGTCGCCCCGTGCTCTGGAAAAAGTGCTGTATTTCGCTGCCTACGTGGTCATTGATCCCGGCGACACGGGGCTGGTAAAGAAGCAGCTGCTCACTGAGATGGAATTCCGTGAATACCGGGAAAAGTATGATCATCTCTTCAGAGTCGGACGGGGCTTTAAAGCGGAAATGGGTGCGGAAGCCGTTAAAAAACTGCTTGATGAAATTGACCTGGAGCAGATGGTAAAGGATTTGCGTTCCGAGCTTCGTACCGCCACAGGCCAGAAAAAAATCCGTGCTGTCCGCAGGCTGGAAGTGGCGGAAGCTTTTAGGCTGTCGGGTAATTTTCCGACATGGATGATTCTGGATGTGATTCCGGTTATTCCCCCCGACCTGCGCCCCATGGTGCAGCTAGACGGCGGCCGGTTCGCCACATCTGATTTGAATGACCTCTACCGCCGGGTAATTAACCGCAACAATCGGCTGAAGCGTCTTTTGGACCTGGGAGCGCCGGATATTATTGTCCGTAATGAAAAACGGATGCTGCAGGAAGCTGTGGACGCGTTAATCGACAACGGCCGCCGCGGCCGCCCGGTGACCGGTCCCGGTAACCGCCCGCTCAAATCCCTTTCCGATATGCTTAAAGGTAAACAGGGCCGTTTCCGTCAGAACCTGCTGGGCAAGCGGGTGGACTATTCAGGCCGTTCCGTTATCGTGGTTGGCCCGGAATTAAAGCTATACCAATGCGGACTACCGAAGGAAATGGCACTGGAGCTGTTTAAGCCGTTTGTCATGAAACGGCTGGTCAATGACGGATTTGCCCATAACATCAAGAGTGCCAAGCGCATGGTGGAGAAAGTACGCCCCGAAGTCTGGGATGTGCTCGAAGAAGTCATTCGTGATCATCCGGTTCTTCTCAACCGGGCACCAACACTGCACCGGTTGGGGATTCAGGCCTTTGAACCGGTGCTGGTGGAAGGCCGGGCCATTAAGATCCATCCCCTGGTCTGCACGGCCTACAACGCCGACTTTGACGGCGACCAGATGGCGGTGCACGTACCTTTATCGGCCGAGGCTCAGGCTGAATCACGCCTGCTGATGCTCTCTGCACAAAACATTCTCAACCCCAAGGACGGCCGCCCGGTAACCACACCGACCCAGGATATGGTTTTGGGTTCTTACTACCTGACACTGGAAAGAGAAGGCACCATGGGTGAAGGGAAGATTTTCTCTTCTGCTGAGGAAGCGATTCTCGCATACAATATGGGGCACCTGTCTTTGCACGCCCGTATTGCCATTGATGTCAATAATTATCCGAAACTGTTCTTCGGCCGTGAAGAGATTCGCCGCACGCCGGGTCCAAAGTTATTTATCACCACTGTGGGTAAACTGATATTCAACGACATCTACCCGGATGATTTCCCATATATCAATAACCCGGATTTTAATAACCCGGTGGATAAAAACGATTTAATTCTCGAACGCGGCAAAAATGTTTCGGAGATCATCTGTAACCATCCCCTCAAAGATGCCGTGAAAAAAGGCTTCCTGGGAAGCATTATCGCACTTTGCTACAGAAGGTACGGCAGCACGCGCACGGCTGAAATTCTTGACGACATCAAAAAGCTCGGCTTTACCTACGCTACACGGGCCGGCATCACGGTGGCCATTGATGATATCACCGTTCCGCAGAAAAAGGGTGAAATTCTGGCCGGTGCTGAAAAAGAAGTGGTCAAGATTGATCAGCAGTTCCGGCGCGGTCTGATTACTGACGAGGAACGTTACGACCATGTAATTGAGATCTGGACAAAAGCCAAAGATGATGTCACCAAGGAACTGATGGGCACTCTCGATCCCTTCAACCCCATTTATATGATGGCAAACTCGGGAGCCCGCGGTAACATCTCCCAGATTACTCAGCTTGCCGGGATGCGGGGTCTGATGGCGGATCCCACCGGACGGATTATCGACCTGCCGATTAAAGCGAACTTCCGTGAAGGCCTGACTGTGCTGGAGTACTTTATTTCCACACACGGTGCGCGGAAAGGCCTGGCGGATACGGCTCTGAAAACGGCTGACTCCGGTTACCTGACCCGCCGCCTGGTGGATGTGGCCCAGGATGTCATTATCCGTGAAGTGGACTGCGGTACTCCGCAGGGGATTACCGTATCCGAAATCCGTGACGGGAATGAAGTGATTGAAGATTTGCATGACCGCATCAACGGACGGTATGCCATGGCTGACCTCTTTGACCCCGAAGACGGGACACTCCTGGTTTCCAAAAATGAATTCATTGACGACGATATGGCAGACGCCATCCTGGCCAAAGGCATCAAGGATATTCATATCCGGTCGGTGCTGACCTGCAAGACACGTCATGGCGTTTGTGTCAAGTGCTACGGCAGAAACCTGGCTACCGGCCGTATTGTGGATGTGGGTGAAGCAGTCGGCATTATTGCAGCCCAGTCCATCGGTGAACCGGGGACACAGCTGACGATGCGTACCTTCCATACCGGTGGTGTGGCCGGTGACGATATCACTCAGGGTCTGCCCAGGGTTGAGGAACTCTTTGAGGCCCGCAAACCCAAAGGTCTGGCCATTATCTCCGAATTCGACGGTGTGGTAAAGGTTGAGGAATCCCGCCAGCGACGTGAAGTTCTTATTACGCCGGAACACGGTGAAACCAAATCGTATCCGATACCCTACGGTTCCCGCCTGAAAGTTAAAGATGGTGAGCATGTGGAAGCGGGCCAGGAACTAACTGAAGGGTCTGTAAATCCTCACGACCTGCTCAAGGTTAAAGGGCCGCGGGGTGTACAGATTTACCTGCTGCAGGAAGTGCAGCGGGTGTACCGCCTGCAGGGTGTGGATATCAACGATAAGCACATTGAAGTAATGATCCGGCAGATGCTCAAAAAAGTCAAAGTTGAAGAAGCAGGGGATACGGACCTGCTTCCCGGCGGACTGGTAGACGGTTTCGTCTTTGATGAAGTGAATGAAGCCGTGATGGCCGATAATAACGGTGAGCCGGCCGTGGCCAGGCCGCTGCTATTGGGAATCACCAAAGCATCCCTTGCCACCGATTCCTTCCTTTCTGCTGCCTCATTCCAGGAAACCACACGCGTGCTGACCGAAGCGGCGATTAAAGGAAAGAACGATCCGCTTCTTGGTCTGAAGGAAAATGTAATTATCGGTAAGCTTGTCCCGGCCGGCACGGGTATGAACCGTTATCGGAACATTAAAATTGTTCCGCTGGTGGAAATGCCAAGCTCAGCCCACGATGACGCGTTATTTGACGACATCCTGGCCGATATGGCCCTGCCTGATGAGGATGAGGGCCCTGTACCGGAAGAAAAATAATATCGATTGACAAGGGCTAGCGGCGATGGTAAAATATTTGAGTGTGCCTGTTTACCAGGTTTCGTGGAGGGTGACGAATGGAACTTGAAAACCTAAAGCAAACCCGTCAGGTTGTAACGGGCAGGAAGCAGACGGTAAAAGCCGTGGAAAACGGTAAAGCCAGCCATGTATTTGTTGCCAGGGATGCCGATGAACGTGTGATACGTCCGATTCTTGAAGCGTGCACGCAAAAGAATATCCCTGTCATCATGGTGGATACCATGGCTGAGCTCGGCAAGGCCTGTAACATTAAGGTCAACGCGGCTACAGCTGCTGTTTTGACAGAAGAAGATTAAACATTGCTCCTCCGCCCGCAAGGCGGGCGGAGGAGCTTAACACTTGCATCATTCGGGAAGGAGGTGGAGTGATATGCCAACCCTGAACCAACTGGTCCGTAAAGGCAGACAGGAAATTGTTAAAAAATCTACCGCACCTGCGCTGGAAGAATCTCCGCAGAAGCGTGGTGTCTGTACGCGTGTTTCCACAACAACACCGAAAAAACCGAATTCAGCTCTGCGAAAAATTGCCCGTGTCCGTCTGACAAACGGAATCGAGGTGACAACGTATATTCCCGGAATCGGCCATAACCTGCAGGAACACTCAGTCGTGCTGGTCCGTGGCGGCCGTGTAAAAGACCTCCCCGGCGTAAGGTATCACCTTGTCAGAGGTGCACTTGACGCAGCCGGCGTGGAAAACAGGCAGCAAGCCCGTTCCAAATACGGCTCCAAGCGTAAAAAGAAGTAACCAACTTTGTTTTTAATTTATTTACTTGCAGTAAAGCCCAGTGCGGCTAGAAGCAAGCGAGGCAAGGCCGCAGGGAGCGAGGCGAGTGAGTCGAACAAACCGTTCGTCGAACGAGCCAAGACGACCGAGAACGCCGCATCGCGCAGCTTATCGCCGCACGAACAGAAGGGAGGAAAAGACTGATGCCCCGTAAAGGACCCGTCCCCAAGAGGGATGTTCTACCCGATCCGATGTATCATACCAAACTGGTGACAAAGTTTATCAATTCATTGATGCTTGACGGTAAAAAAGGGGTGGCTCAGGCCATTTTCTATGATGCTATGGATATTATCAAAGAGAAAACCGGACGCCCGCCGCTGGAAGTGTTCAATGAAGCTGTTAAAAACGTTTCCCCCGTCCTGGAAGTTAAAGCACGCCGTGTTGGTGGTGCCAACTATCAGGTACCTGTTGAAGTATCTGCTCACCGCCGCAGCATTCTTGCTCTGCGCTGGTTAACTCGATACACCCGGGACCGTGGAGAGAAAACAATGGCCGAGCGCCTGGCCGGTGAACTGATGGATGCCGTGAACAATACCGGTAACGCGTTCAAGAAAAAGGAAGATACGCACCGTATGGCCGAAGCCAACAAAGCGTTTGCACATTACCGCTGGTAGGCAATTTTTTCAACTCCGGCAGCTGTCGGTTTAAACGGGCTGACAGCACGCCGTACGTTTTATGTGTTTAAAAAATAGGAATATTATACATCATATTGGAGGAAAGGAGGGGACCTTATGCCAAGAACAACCCCTTTAAACAGGACGAGAAACATTGGAATCATGGCCCATATTGATGCAGGCAAAACCACAACTACAGAACGAATCCTGTTTTATACAGGGCGTGTCCACAGATTAGGTGAAGTGCATGATGGTGCCGCCACCATGGACTGGATGGTTCAGGAGCAGGAGCGGGGCATTACCATTACATCCGCTGCAACATCTGCAAGTTGGCGTGATCATGCCATTAACATTATTGACACACCCGGACACGTTGATTTTACCGTGGAAGTTGAACGGAGTCTGCGTGTGCTCGATGGCGCTGTTGGCGTGTTTTGCGCCAAAGGCGGCGTAGAACCTCAGTCGGAAACAGTCTGGCGCCAGGCTGATAAATACCGCGTTCCACGTATCGCCTACGTTAACAAAATGGATATTACCGGTGCTGACTTTTTCAATGTGCTGGAATCAATGCGACAGCGGCTGAGCGCGAATGTGGTCCCCATCCAGCTCCCGATCGGTGTGGAAGAGAACTTCAAGGGTATTATTGACCTTATCCGCATGAAAGCGATCATCTATACGGATGACCTGGGAACCCGCAGTGATGAAACGGACATTCCGGAAGACATGCTGGACGTTGCTCAGGAATATCGGGAAAAAATGCTGGAAGCCGCTGCCGAATACGACGAAGAACTAATGATGAACTACCTGGAAGGGGAAGAGATCAGCGAGGACCAGCTTAAAGCGGCCCTGCGTCAGGGTACCTGCGATGTGAAAATGGTGCCCGTGGTTTGCGGCTCTTCCTATAAAAACAAAGGTGTCCAGCTGCTGCTTGATGCAGTCATTGCGTTTCTGCCTTCTCCCACCGATGTACCCCCGGTACACGGATTGATGCCCGAAACAGAGGATGAAGTAGTCCGCAAAGCAGACGACAACGGTCCCTTTGCCGCGCTGGCCTTTAAGATTATGGCCGACCCGTATGTTGGCAAGGTTACTTATATCCGGGTTTATTCCGGCAAACTGGAGAGCGGGTCGTATGTTTATAACTCCACCAAAGGAAAGCGGGAGCGTGTGGGGCGGATCTTGCGGATGCATGCCAACCACCGTGAGGAAGTCAAAGAAATCTTCTCGGGCGACATCGTGGCGATCGTGGGACTGAAAAACACCACTACAGGGGATACACTTTGTGCGGAAGATGATCCGGTTCTGCTGGAAACGATCAGTTTCCCCGAACCTGTTATCGATGTGGCGATCGAGCCCAAGACAAAGGCTGACCAGGAGAAAATGTCACTTTCGCTGGCCAAACTGTCGGAAGAAGACCCGACATTCCGCGCCCGTACCGATGAAGAAACCGGGCAGACCATTATCTCCGGTATGGGTGAGCTGCATCTGGAAATTATCATTGACAGGCTGCTGCGTGAGTTTAAGGTTGGCGCCAATGTGGGCAAACCGCAGGTCGCATACAAAGAGACCATCCGCGGCACCACCAAAGCGGAAGGCAAGTTTGTCCGCCAGTCCGGCGGCCGGGGCCAATACGGCCACTGCGTCATTGAGCTCGCACCGCTTGAAGCCGGTGAAGGCTACGTCTTTGAAAACAAAATTGTGGGTGGCGTGGTTCCCAAGGAGTATGTTCCCGCCATCGATAACGGCATTAAAGAGGCGATGAACACCGGTGTCCTGGCCGGATACCCCGTTATTGACGTGAAGGTTACTGTGGTGGACGGTTCTTACCACGATGTGGACTCCTCGGAAATGGCCTTTAAAGTGGCCGGTTCCATGGCGTTCAAGAACGGTGTGGCCAAAGCCAACCCCGTTATTCTCGAGCCGGTTATGAAAGTGGAAGTGACTGTGCCTGAAGAATATATGGGCGACGTCATGGGTGACATCAACAGCCGGCGCGGACGGATTGAGGGAATGGACCCCCGCATGGGCAGCCAGGTGATTCGCGCTAAAGTACCTCTGGCTGAAATGTTTGGTTATGCCACAGAACTTCGTTCACGCACACAGGGCCGCGGCACATACTCCATGGAATTTGCCCATTACGAAGATGTGCCCAAAAACATTGCAACCGAGATTATTGATAAGCAAAAAGGATAAGTTTTAATTATTGAAGGAGGTTTACTCTCATGGCAAAGCAAAAGTTTGAAAGGACCAAGCCCCACGTTAACGTAGGCACTATCGGTCACGTTGACCACGGCAAAACCACGCTGACTGCAGCGATTACTTCCTGCCTCTCCACCACCGGCGGCGCAAC
>JAWSUT010000012.1:0-83256 GCA_033549345.1 Bacillota bacterium
CACTATGGGATCACTTGCCGGGGGCAGGATCTCTGCAACTGTAGCCAGGGCATCCGTATTCCCCTGGCTGAGGATCGCCGGGTGTTTACACCATTGGCCCGTTCCAGTTACAGCTGGAAAAATGAGTACAAAAAACGCACAGCGGTCGAACGGGTAAACAGCCGCTTGGATGTATCTTTTGGCTTTGAAAACCACTTTATCAAAGGGATGCGCAAAATGAATATCCGTTGCGGTCTGGCGCTGTGTGTAATGTTGGCAATGGCTCTTGGTCGTGCAAAGGCAAATCAATTAGATAAACTGCGAAGTTTAGTTAAATCTGCTTAACCTTAAAGAAGCATTTTACCTTTGAAGACAGCCACAGGAGAAGTGTGCCCAAAAACAAGATCACTTTGTAAAAAGCTATATTCAACATCAAAAAAGGTAGAAAACAGCTAATAAAATGCCTGTGCTACCTCAATGATAACATGAGCATTTTTAAAAAACAGCGTACAACGCAAATGGCTTACCATACCTTATCATTGACGTTCACGTAACTACGTGATACACTTAATTGAGTGGAGGTGATTGAGGTGGAATATCAAAACATTACATTATCAATTCCTAAAGAAATCTTGAAAAAAATTAAACATATTGCTGTTGAAAAAGATACTTCGATTTCAAAGATGTTAACAAGTACTCTTGAAGAGATAGTTAGCCGGGAAGAGGGCTACCAGCAGGCCAGGGAGAGACAACTCAAACTCATGGAAGAAGGCTTTGACATGGGCCTATATGGAAAAGCCACATGGAAAAGGAATGAGTTGTATGATCGATAATCTGGAATTTGTTGATACAAATATCTTTGTCTACGCCTATGATACCTCTGAAAATATAAAAAGACGTAAAGCAAAAGAAATTATAATCCGTCTTTGGGAAAGCGGTAACGGATGCATCAGTTTGCAAGTTATGCAGGAACTCTATGTCACACTTACAAGTAAATTACCCGTGCCGTTATCCAGAGAGGACGCAATATCTATTGTTGCTGATTTAGAAATGTGGAAGCATCATGTTCCCTGTGCGGCAGATATATTACATTCTGCCAAGGTTCAGGACAAGTATGGTCTGTCTTTTTGGGATACCTTAATCATAACCAGCGCAAGTAAAATGGGTTGTTCAACCCTATGGACGGAAGATTTAAATTCTGGCCAGACTTACGAAGGAGTTAAAGCTATCAACCCATTTGAATAAAATGTTTCACCCCTGTACCGCTCTAACCCGCACTTAGTCATATCACTAAGCTCACTAAGTTTGCCACAATGTAACACTTGCAATATCCCATATAATATTATATAATGTTCTAGTGTCGGGGCGTGGCGCAGCTTGGTAGCGCGCTTGACTGGGGGTCAAGAGGTCGCAGGTTCAAATCCTGTCGCTCCGACCATTAAAAAGTAAGTAACCACGGGAGGTTTAACCCTCGTGGTTTTTTGTGTCATACAATAATCGCTTGCCGCTTTTTGCAATTTGGAAAATATGATAAGATATAAAAAAGATCGTAAAGAAGGGGGCACACATGATGCGCAAACAACAAATTCACAATGGTGGATGAGTTGCCTGAGCATTTGAGGAAACAGTCTCAAAGTTTTTGGAGTTTTTACTGCGAGGGCTGGATAACGAGCCTTTGATCCAGGAAGAAATCCTTGCCATTACCCAATCTGAAAAAGATATTGCGGGGAGGGCGTACTATCAGCCTGGATGATTATATAGCAGGAAAGCGTATATGATGGATATCCTCACAAAACAGGCGCAAGACGATCTGGATGCCATCGAAAAATTCTTGCAAAGCTTCAAAAGGTGAAAGAGGTTACCGTTATAATAAAGTAAAAAAAAGTAAAGGTCTAGCAAAAAATGATCATTGTGCTAATGGAAAATAATAGATATTATATGGTATGATACAGAAGAAAGGGAGGTGGCTGCATGAACATTAAAACAATAAGCGAGATTTCCGTTCCTATTTTTAAGCGTAATGGCGTAAAAAGTGCTTATATTTTCGGATCCTTTGCCAGAGGTGATCAGACTGATGAAAGTGATATTGATTTTTTAATAGAGTATGCTCCTCAGGCTAAAAAGTCTTTGTTAGTACGGGCAAGAATAATTAACGAGCTTAAAGATGCGCTACAAAGAGATGTAGATGTGGCCACAGAAAATTCGTTGCTGCCAAGTATCAGGCGAAATGTGTTAAATGAGAGGTCGGTAATATATGAGGCAGAATGATAAGTCTAGGCTGACACATATGCTAGAAAGCGCGGAAGAAATTCAGCAATGGTTTTCAGAAAAAAGCAGAGAAGATTTTGAAATAGATAAAATGATGCAAAAAGCGGCAGCTAAAAATATTGAAATAATTGGAGAAGCTACAAAGAACATTTCTGAAGCCTTACGAACCAGATATCGGGAAGTTCCATGGAAGGATATGGCTGGTGCACGTGATGTTCTTACACATGAATATTTTCAAATAGACTTAGATGAGGTATGGGAGATGTGTACACAGGATATCCCCGAACTGATATTATCATTAAAAAAAATATTGGTACAAATTGAAGATGAATAAATGCGTCAAAAGTTCAAAAATTCTTCACTAAAACGTATCAAAAAAACATCTCTCAAAAGCAGTTACGTTGTGTGCGGTTTGTGTACGGAACCTCAAAAAACTGTAAAAAACTCATTTTTCCTGAAGGGTACTGGCCATATTACCTTGACTAAAAATCCCTGTGCTGTCAGGCTTTGTGCGGCTTTCAGGTGATTTCAGTGACTGCCAGTTTTAACCTAAAATTTTGGATATTGGGGGTCAAGAGGTCGCAGGTTCAAATCCTGTCGCTCCGACCATAAAAAGTAACTAACCACAGTGGCTTTTGCCGCTGTGGTTTTTATTTTTTTTAACTTTAACTCCCAAAGCTACGGCATAGATCAGAACATGCTTAGTTATTAGGCCTTGTGAAACGATATCCACCTGAATCGCCAGAACGCGAACATCAGGCTCTGCAACAATTATAACAAAACCTAAAAGGAAGCCGAAAAAAATAACGAGCCATACCTTACCAGTCTTTGGTAAGGCTGAACCGACCAATTCTCCGATTGGCAACAGGCCGATATGAACGCCAACTAAAAATAGGATGAGGCCGAGGCTCACCATTAAGACGCTGATAAGAAACTAGATTAGCGTACTTACTGGTAAGCGTAAAAAGAGAATCTGCATAACTATAACAAGCAGAGTTATTGGCATAATGCTCTTAATCTGAATAGTCCTTAATCATAGGTTGTTTAAATCATTAGCTACTCAGCATAACGCAGGAAAAACCCGTTTGTTGTCGAAGACATAGCTTAGTATTGTTTAGGTGAGGGAGGATATTGAGTTATGGCGAATTTTCTCTTGTGGGGAAATGAAAATATAATCAATTATCTGAATGAAAAAATAGCTATCGGAGAAGGTACCATTTATATCCTAGGCTGTTGGAATTTAGTACTATATACTGAACTAATATCCCTCTCTAAAAAATACGGTCTGAGCTGTCATGCTATTCTCAAATCTTCGGAGGCTTCTTTTCTAATGAGATTGTCCGAAAAAAATGGTTGGAAGCAGATGTTGGAAGTTGGGTAAATGAAAAATTAAATATAAATGTTATTATTACTCAAAGGCGTGTAGTGTTTATTTCGGGAAAAAGTATGGAAAATACTTGTGCTTTGGTTACGGAAGAAGAGAATATTATTAATGAGTTAAAAGACTACTTTATTACACTGCAAAAGCAAAGCTTAAAAATCAGTATTTAACGGAGGGGTTAGTCCGTGAAGGTCGTGATTATTGGAGCGGGAAAAGTTGGTTCCCAGCTGGTAGAAAGTCTGCTAAATGAAAAGCATGATGTTATTGTAATTGATAGCAGCCAGGAAGTAATTAATCAGCTAAACGATAATTTTGATGTGCTTGCTATTAAGGGCAATGGTGTCTCCAGCAGCTTGCTAAATAAGGTTGAATGTGGAGATGCCGATTTATTGATTGCTGTAACAGACAGTGACGAAGCCAATATAGTATCGTGTATTACTGCAAAAAAGCTTGGCGTAAAAAGTGCTATAGCGAGGGTTAGAGATCCCGAATATGTTATGGAATTAGAGTTTATGAGAAAAAACTTAGAAATTGATTATATTATTAATCCGGAGTTAGCTACGGCACATGAAATCATGCGTTTACTCCTAAATACCCATGGCTCATATTCCGAAGATTTTGCCAAAGGCAGAGTCAGGATTTCAGAAATCCAGGTAAGTTCAACTTCAGATCTGGTTGAAAAGCAAATAAAAGATATTAATATACCACAATCAGTGATTATTACGGCAATAGCCCGCAATGGTAATGTCATTGTACCCAACGGCTCAGACTACATTTACTCTAAGGATACCTTGTATCTTTTGGGCGAGAGGGCTTGTGTAGACTCGTTTGCCAGGGGAGCGGGAGCTCAGATTGTCAGCAATAAAATCAGAAATGTACTGATTAGCGGAGGCGGAAAGACTGCTTATTATCTGGCCAAAGAGCTAGAGAAGATTAATATTAATGTAAAAATCATAGAACAAAATGAGGAACGCTGCAGAGAATTAGCGGAAAGACTTAATCATACGCTTGTACTGCACGGTGATGGTACAGATATTTCATTGCTTAAGGCGGAAAAAGTGGAAGGGATGGACGCTTTTGTATCTGTAACCGGTTTTGATGAGGAAAATATATTGGTTGCTCTATTAGCAAAGCAGCTGGGCGCTAAAAAGGTAATAGCAAAAGTGAGCCGATCGAGCTACACGTCTCTTGTTGAAACGATCGGAATTGATAATGCTGTTATCCCCAAGCTAATAACGGCGAGAGATATTCTGAGACTCATTCGTGGTGGAAAGATTATCTCTATGTCTTTATTAATTGGCGGGCGTGCCGAGGTATTAGAAATAATCCCACATGAAGGCACACCAATTATTAATAAACCATTAAAAGAAATTGGCATACCACAAGGTGTTATTATCGGGGCAATATTCCGCAAAGGTAAAATAATTATTCCAAACGGTGAATCGATTATTACCAGCACTGACAGGGTCATTGTTTTTACCTTGGAAAATCATATGGAGATCGTTAACAGGCTTTTTTGTGCTAAAGGGGGCGGCAGGGGTATCTATGAATTCTTTAATTGTTTTAAAGGTATTAGGGATATTACTTCTATGTGAGTCCGCCGCCATGCTCCCAGCAGTATTTGTAGCTGTGATCTATGGTGAAAATACTATTTATGGATTTCTATTATCTATTGTGATTACAGCTGTTGTTGGTCTTTTGTTATTTTCAGTTAAGGTAAAAGAGAATATTATACGCTACAAAGAGGGCTTTGCTATCGTTAGTTTTGGTTGGCTGTTGGCATCAATTCTTGGTGCTCTTCCTTTTTTATTTACAGGAGTATTTAGTTCTTTCATCGATGCTTTTTTTGAAACGGTTTCTGGTTTTACTACGACAGGTGCTACAGTTATCCCAAACATAGAAGTCCTGCCTTACAGTATTCTTTTTTGGCGTTCATTCACTCATTGGCTTGGAGGAATGGGGATATTAGTGTTGGCTCTGGCCATTCAGCCTGCTTTGGGTATCGGTACGTTTCAGATACTCAAAGCAGAAAGTCCAGGCCCAATTTCAGCCAAGCTAACACCAAGAGTCAGTGGTACCGCCAAGGTTTTATATATTACTTATTTAGTGATTACGTTAGCACAAATTGTATCATTGATGATTGGCGGAATGCCGCTGTACGATAGCTTGATCCACACCTTTGGTACTTTAGGTACGGGTGGTTTTTCTATAAAAAATGCAAGCGTTGGTGCGTATAGCAATTCCTACTTTGATTGGGTTATTACTGTCTTTATGATTATGTCGGGTACAAACTTTGCGCTCTATTATCTCGCGTTTAAGAGAAAAAATATCGTTGAATTTTTTAAGGATAAAGAATTTAAGGTTTATTTATCTATAATAGCGACTTATATTTTCATCATAACGTTAAACATAAAAGGACAAGTTTTTAATACAGTACAGGAAAGTTTCCGCTATGCGTCCTTTCAGGTCGCTTCGATTATCACTACAACAGGATATACAACGACTAATTTTGATTTGTGGCCGGATCTGAGCAGGGCTCTACTATTATCACTAATGTTTATCGGAGCCTGTGCAGGCTCAACAGGCGGGGCCATGAAGGTTATCAGGATACATCTTATTTTTAAATATGTACAAAGAGAAATAAACAGACTCATTCACCCTAAGGCGGTAAACGCAATTAAGATTGGCACTGTACCGGTACAGGAGAGTGTTTTATCAAATATTATGGGCTTTAGCATGCTATATTTTCTCATATTTATTGCAGCCACACTGTTCTTATTAACACAAGAGGTTGATTTGCTTAGTTCAGCAGCCGCTGTAGCTGCCACTCTTGGAAATGTTGGCCCCGGCCTTGGCATAGTAGGTCCAAGCAATACATATGCCACTCTATCCAATATGGCAAAAATTGTTTTATCATTTTGCATGATACTTGGCCGACTGGAAATTTATACAGTAATAGCTTTGTTGTTTCCGCAATCGTGGAAAAGATGAATTCTTAAACCACATCCTATTTGCCACCGGAAGAAGTGGCTGTTTGCTTTGTCTACGGGCATGATGCTGATAATGAATACGTCTTAAAAGACGCTGATACCGTATCTTTGTTTCCTCCGGCCGGTGGCGGTTGATGATCGGGCAATTGTCACATCGATACCAGCGTGACGCCGGGATAAACATCGGAGCTAAAACCCTTGCCTGGTCATGTTGAAAAGTATCGCACGATGGATAAATAATGCAAGAGGCTGCAGGTTCGAATTCAATATCAATAATAACGCTGAAACCACGGAGGATTTTACTCTCCGTGGTTTCAGTTTGTATAACATCCGACTTGAGGGACGCCCACGGCGTCCTTTTAGAAATTTCAGCAACTATCTCCGACAACCAGCTTCTTTTTGTTTGTTAGCGGGAGATTCAGCTTAACGTTAAGCCCTTTTACGGCGAATGACCCTGAAATTAAGATCACTGCGGTTGCAATAAAAATCCAACGATAATTGCCTGTCGTATCGAAACTAATTCCACCTAAGATTGGCCCAATGCTTGCACCGATCTGGTGGCTAAGAAATACGGCTCCAAAGGTTTTGCCCATGCTTTCGAGTCCCCAGCATTCCCCGCTTAAGGCAGAGGTGAGAGGACCGGTTGCTGTCCAGAATATGCCAAACAGTATGGCGCCCAGGTAAAAGACTTCCAGGCTTGCGGCGAATGCGAAGATTAAAAATGCTGTGCCGCGCAGGAAGTAGATTAGTGATAAAACAACCTTACGTTCCAAAACATCAGATAGTTTGCCAGAGCTAATTGTGCCCAGGAAGGCAAGAAGAGACATCAGTGAGAATACTTTTGCAGTTGTTGATAAGTCAAAGCCGATGTTTTGACCGAAATTATGAAAATGTGCCATAATAAGTGCCATGCTGAAACCGCAGGTAAAGTAGGCACCCGCCAGTCTGCGGTAGCGTGAATCACGAAGCAGTGTTAATAATGTCCAGTTACTGGCCGATAAGCCCATTCCCCCAGGCTTACTCAGGGAATTTCTGATGGAGATATGGCCAGGGCCGTCACGAAGCAATAGGAGTGTTAGAGGCAATAAGAAAAAGATAACCAGACCCGCTGCCGCTAAAATGGCGGTTCGCCAATCGTAATTAAGCAAAAAGTAGGTTAGCAGAGGAGTAATTACCAGAGGGCCAAGCGGGAAACCAGACATGGATATTCCAAGTGCCAGCCCACGATTTTCATTAAACCAGCCAGATACTAACACAGCATTTGTCAGGAGAGTTGTAGTTGTATATGCTATTGCTCCCAGAAAACCATACAGTATGGCAAACTGCCAGAGAGCATTCATCTGGGAAATAAGGCCAAGAGTCGCCCCGAAAGAAATAATGCCGGCAATGATTACTTTGCGTGGCCCATGTCTGTCAATCATGGACCCAATTCTAGGTGAGAACAAGCCTTGCATTAACATAAAAGAGGCTAGGATTAAGGAAATACTTGTCGCTGACCAGCCAAACTGTTCTCTGAGAACAGGAAGGAAGACGCCGAAACTCAGGACAATACCACTATTAATGAGTAACATTAAAAAGCAAACGCCTAAAATGATCCAGCGGTAGTTATTGTTTGTGTTCATCATTTACCTCGTGTTTGTAATTTTTTAAAGTTTTGCTTATGAGCTCAGCGGCAATCTTAATTTCATCTCGTGTGGTCTCACGCCCCAAACTTAAACGAAGTGCGCCAAATCCGCGAGACTTGGACTTCCCCATCGCCGCTAAAACTGGAGACATGGTTTCTTCACCGTGATGGCATGCTGAGCCGGTAGATGCTGCGATCTGTGGAATTTCAGCCAGCATTGCTGCGGCATTTACTCCGGGGAAACTTACATTAAGTGTATTGGGAAGCCTTTTTTGAGGATGCCCGTTTAATAAAACATCGGGCACTTGCTGTTGAAGCAGAGAAAAAAAATCATCCCGTAAGTTTGTCAGCGACGGCATATGGTTGTTCATTCCCGCAAGTGCCAGCAAACAGGCCTTACCTAGAGCCACAATACCGGCAACATTTTCTGTGCCGGGACGAAGGCCACCTTCATGACCGGCACCGTGGGTAACCGGCAATAGCTTAACTCCCTTGCGGATATACAACGCGCCAACCCCTTTAGGGCCATATAGTTTATGTGCGGCAATGGTTAATAAGTCGACATTCATATCTGTAACATGTACCGGTACTTTCCCCACCGACTGTGCAGCGTCTGTGTGAAACAATATATTGTGTTTACGGGCAATTTCGCCAATCTCTTTTATAGGTTGCAGGGTTCCTGTTTCATTGTTAGCATGCATAATCGTAATCAGGATGGTGTCCTTACGGATACTCTCAGCGATATCCTGCGGGCTTACCAAGCCGTATTCGTCAACGGGAAGATATGTCACCGCAAAACCCTGTGTCTCAAGAAGCCGGCATACATTCAAAACAGCAGGATGTTCGGTTACCTGGGTGATGATATGATTACCCCGCTCTTTGAGGGAATACGCCGCACCTTTAATGGCCAGATTATTTGATTCGCTTCCACCACCGGTAAAGACGATTTCATCAGGGGAGCAAGCCAGTAGTACTGCAACACGTTTGCGCGCCATGATTACAGCTTCTTTTGTGATTTGACCATAGGCATGTCCACTTGAAGGATTGCCAAAGTGTTCCCTGAGGTACGGTAGCATTTCATCTACAACCTCTGGAGCTATAGGGGTGGTTGCATTATAGTCAAGGTAAATCGGTTTCACATGCATCTCTCCTAAACATTTTTTCTTGCAGAGTCAAACATTCATGATAAAAGAGCCAGTGACTTTTCCACACGGATTGCTGCTTTTGTCTGGGGGATAATTTCACCGATCCTTGCATTCGCCAGGCACCCCTGCTTGTTTAGGATCTTCTCAAACTGTTCCGCTGCTTCCCGGGGGACTGAAATAAGCAGTCCCCCGGATGTTTGTGCATCAGTCAGAATTGTTTTTGCCTCAGGTGGAATGTCATCGTGCCAGTGTGCTTTATCAGCAATGTAGCGACTATTATTGTGGCTGCCGCTTGGCACAGTACCTGCTTTTGCTAAGTTCCATGCTTCTTCAATAACCGGTACATGCTCCAGGCTGATTGCGGCACTTACTTTGCTTGCAGTAAGCATTTCATAGAGGTGGCCCAACAATCCATAACCGCTTACGTCAGTACAGGCATGTACCGCTGTTTGATGCAATGCATCTGCCGCACTGCGATTTAAATGCCTCATGACGTTGTAAGCTTTTTCTTCCAGATCATCCGTGGCAAGCCCCAAGTCAATCGCTGTTGTGATGACCCCGATTCCCAACGGCTTTGTTAAGAATAAAATATCGCCAGGCTTTGCACCATGCTTATACAGTAATTGCCCCGGTTCAGCTGTTCCGGTCACCGACAAGCCGTATTTCGGAACGTTATCTTCAATGGTATGACCGCCTGCAATAACGCAGCCTGCTTCTTGCATCGCATCTGCGCCACCACGTAACATTTCCGTCAGTACATGCACGGACAATGCTTTAATCGGGAAGCAGACAATATTCAGTGCAGAAAGAGGGTTGGCTCCCATGGCATAAATATCACTGACAGAGTTAACGGCAGCGACAGCGCCAAATCTATAAGGGTCGTTTAAGATAGGGGTGATTAAATCCACCGTCTGAACAATGGCGAGATTTTCCGTGATTTGTATAGCCGCAGCATCTTCATGGTTTCTTCCCAAGAAGCGACTGTCCATTATTGGCGGGATGACATTTAAAACTTCTGTTAGATCCGCCGGATCTATCTTACATGCTCATCCTGATCCCGGTGAATAGCTGGTAAGACGAATTCTGTCTTTCATGCCTGGTTACCCCCAAAATTAATTTTATCTTTGTATTCTTAGCTTAATGCGTATAATCAATGATTTTAACTGAGCTGCCGATCTTTTTTGTAATCGCTTCTTTCATAGCATCTGCATGCGGGCATGGAAACCCAATGGGTGTACCTTTAAAGATGCATGACGCCAACACAATCGTATCTGCGCCTCTTTTCACCATTTCAGCGGCTCTTGTGACTGCCCTTTTTCCCGGGCAACCGCCACATGTAATGACCCCAATAACTGTAATATCTTCTTTAATTCCTTCAAACGCTAACTTCTTGTCTTGCATTACTTTAAGACAGGTAGTTGCGGGACACATATCTTCAGTCTGCATACAACGGATTAATCCAACTTTCATGCATAATCCTCCCTTGCTTTTTTACAGAGTATCATCTGCTATGATATAATACAATTGCATATATTATATATGTTGTATGCACACAGAGAATAGCTAGGGAGAGGGTACGGGTGAATCTATCGCTCTTGCAAGTGTTCTTTGAGGTATCACGATGCGGAAGTTTAACAACGGCAGCAGAAAAACTGCATATATCGCAGCCCGCACTTTCACGTCAAATATCATCATTGGAAAAAGAGGTGGGGCTTGATTTATTTATCCGCCACAGCAGGGGTCTTCAGCTTACAGAAGCCGGTCGAAGATTATATGAGTATACACAAAAGATACTAAACCATGCTGAAGAGGCGCAAAGGGTTTTGGATGAGATAAAAAACATTGAAACCGGAACACTAAAAGTCGGGGTTAGTAAAACAATAGGGTCTTATGTTCTCCCGCCGGTTCTTGCAAAGTTTATTCAACAACATCCCCGCATTGATTTACTTATTGATATGGAAAAAAGAGACGTACTTATTAAACAAGCTGCAAATTTCGCATACGATGTCGTACTGCTGACCGGCAGCTTAAATGAGCCCGGCTATTACGTCGAAAAGCTATTTACTGATGAAATAATCGCGATAACCTCACCGAAGCATAAAGCTCAAAAAGTTGACTGTGGTGACATTCATCTTCTTGCAGAAGAGGTATTTATCTTACGGGAACCAGGTTCATCAACCAGAGATATTTCAGAGTTAATCATGTCCGGGCAGGGGTTAAAGGCGCGAAAGATAATCGAACTGCCAAGTATTGAAGCAATTAAGAAAACTGTAATGTTCGGCACCGGCATTGCCTTTTTATCAAAATTTACTGTTAAAGATGAGCTGCAAAACGGTCTGCTAAAATCCATTGATTGTACTGAATTATCAATGCAAAGAGACATTATCTTTGTTCAGCCAAAAGCAGGGCGGACATCCCCGGCAGCACTTGCTTTAACGTCACTTATAAAGAAGGAATTGAATTATGACTTTTTTATAAAACATAGTTAACCATCCAAAGCGCCTACCATCTTATACAACGTTATAAAAAGCTTCACAGGGGTGGCTCTACTGTGTGCGGCTAGTGTGCGGAACCTCAAAACACTGAAAACTCATTTCCCTGAAGGGAACTGGACATAATTTCATACCGAAAAAGCCCCATGCTGTCAAGCTTTGTGGGGCTTTGAGGTCGCAGGTTCAAATCCTGTCGCTCCGACCATAATTAGAATGTAGAAACCACGGAAGTTAATTGGCTTCCGTGGTTTTTTTATTGCTAAAACATGAGTGATTTGTTCCACCTGTGTACATGATCGTTTTTGTATACAAATAATAAATATTACGGTTAAAGAAAATAATATAAACATACAGGGTTGAAACAGGAGGGAAGGTTATGGGCATCTCCATATTTAAGCAGTCCAGAGGGTTAAAACAAGAAATAGATATTAAGGAAGTATATAATGTCTGGAACCTGCTTAGAGCCAGATACCTTAGCGCAGATACGATACGGCTATTTAAGGATTTAACACATGACCGTGACTTTAGTATAGTGTTGGGAAAACTTTTAGACCAATGGGAGACGCATATAAAGCAGTATGAAGGTCTAGTGAAAAAATATCAAATTAAAGCTCCGGAAAGGCCTCCTTATGATTATAAAACCAGTTTGAAGGTAAATCAGATAACGGATGTATATGTCTTTAGAAGGATTTATAATGATGTAGTGGCTCAAATGTATTCCTTAACTACAGCCTATCGTACATCAACTACAAATGATAATGTCAGAAAAATTATCCGGGAAGATTTGGAGGCACACATTCAAAGTTTTGAAACTATCTATAAATACGGGAAGGTAAAAGGGTGGATGGACGAGCCTCCTGCCTACAAGACTGCAAAGCCTGTGGTAAATGAGCAGGTGTCTACAGGTGAGGCATTTCACATTTTAGATCATATTACCCATCGGTATCACCAGCTTCAGCTTACACAATACTTCCTCAGTTATGCTCACGACAAAGAATTTCGTGCTATCCTAAATCTGGGAGCAAAAGGCCTCGAAAAAGAAATTGATAAACTGCACCAAGAAGCCCTAAAATATGAAATACTACTGCCCAATCGCACTCCCGTATCCGTAGCAGTACCTATGGAGCCTGAAACGATGGAAGACAAATTCATGTATGAGGTGCTTTTAGCGGGTATACAAAATGCAGTTGATTTGCATATTCGTGCTGTAATTGAAACAATAAGAAATGATTCTCTGCGAGATTTATTTTATAAGCTTTTTACAACAGAGCTGAGAATACATGAGAATATATTAAAATATGGGAAAGCTAAAGGCTGGATAATAACCATACCAATTTACGCTGAGCCAGTATAAAAAAGTCCTGTCGCTCTATACAATAGCGTAGAATACCACGTAAGTTAAACGGCTTTCGCGGTTTTTTATTAGTCATTTCACCAAGAACTTTTAGGACGGGGGACAAGAGGTCGCAGTAAAAGTACAACCACCGGTATAGTGGGTTTTTTTATTGTCAGAATTAGCGTTAACTTTTTCATGTATGGAAATAGTTGACACGGGTAATTTATTAAATGTACACCTATAACATGAGTCTGCTGGAGGAAAATATGTTTTTTGATAGATTTCTTAAAGCATCAAAAAGATATGTTCCCGGAAGAAAAAGAAAATCGAGTACTGTTAAGCAAAAAAAAGTGAATGCAAACCTGAATACAAATTTGGAGGATATTCTGGAATCTACGGGAGACCCTGACGATCTCGTTATACAGCGAATTAAAAAAGGCTCTCTTACTGCAGTTGTCATTTATCTTGAGACATTAGTTGACAGCAACTTATTAAGTGAGCATGTGATTAAGCCCTTAAACCAACTTATTCAGGGTACAGAAGTCCTTAGTTCATCCAAACTCAAGATAACAATATCAGCGTCCAATGTCTCTGAAGTTAATGATCTTCATCAAGCAGTAGAGAATTTATTAACAGGGTCCGCCCTTATATTGATTAATGGTACAATTTTTGCCGTATCTTTGCCTGGTGTCCCACGTCGGGCAATCGAAGAAGCATCGACAGAGAAGTCAATTAAAGGACCGCGGGAAGGCTTTGCTGAGACCATTAAGGATAACATCGGCCTGATTAGGCGTTATTTAAAGGATCCTAACCTCAGGTTAGATAGGAAATATATTGGGGAAAGGACAAAAACAGAAATTGCAGTACTTTATCTAAATGATGTTGCTAACCCTGATATTGTTAAGGAAGTTCATAAACGGCTTGAACAGATTGAGATTGATGGTATTTTAGAAAGCGGATACATAGCAGAACTGATTAGTGACCGACGATTAACCATTTTCCCTCTTGTTCAGGAAACAGAGAGACCGGATAAAGTGGCCTCGGCTTTGCTCGAGGGACGAGTGGTGATCATGGTTGACAGGTCACCTTTTAATATTATCGTTCCAGTAACATCAAACGAGTTTTATCAAATACAGGAAGATTTCTATTTCAACTGGATTGAAGCTACAATGCTAAGACTTGTCAGGGCATTAGGGACAATCGTAGCTGTGACCTTACCGGGATTTTATTTAGCGATGATTACAGTTAATCCTGAACTGTTACCGCCGTCAGTGATTCAGTTGGAAGCATCCTCACGTGTACAGGTACCCTTTCCGGCTGTTCTGGAAATGTTAATAACATTTTTTGCCTTTGAAGTGCTCAGAGAGTCCAGTGTTCGCTTTCCTGCCGGCATCAGTATGATTTTTGGAGTAGGCGGAGGGATTGTCATGGGCCTTGCGGCAATCAATGCAGGGCTTGTTTCAGGTATAACTGTGGCCGTTGTTGTGTTTTGCGTACTGGGCACCTTCAGTACAGCTAATCTAGCAGCAGAGCAGGCATGGCGATGGGTACGGTACTTCTTGTTTTTTGCCGGAGCCAGTTTTGGCTTTATGGGTGTTATTGCGGCTGGGATTCTGGTTCTAGCTCATATGACGACTTTAAAATCTTTTGGTGTATCATATATGGCACCGTGGGCACCTCCGTTGGGAGTTGACATTGCTGATGCACCCATAAGACTCCCATGGTGGTTAAGTTACAGGAGGCCACCTACCTACCGCCCTCAACGGGAGGACAGGCTTGGTGAAACAGAAGGGGAGGACGAAGCATAGTGTTAAGGGAAAAGGTAGGGATTGGCCCGGGGCTTTTGTTTATGGTGCTTTATGTCAGTATCTTTAGCTACGGTGTTTCTCAGGCGCCACGTGTCGCTGCTTTACATATGGGGAACAATGGTTACTGGGGATTTTTACTTGCCTTTGCCATCTCAATTCCTGTTATACTGGGGATTAGCTGGCTGGGCAGACGTTTTCCCGGCCAGTCTGTAATTCAATACCTTCCCCAAATCGTTGGAACTATTTTGGGAAAGTTACTCGGTTTTATTTTTCTGATGGCGATTATGGTTTTAATGGTTTGGACGAGCAGAGCTATTACAGAAGAAGTGAGCCTTTATTTTCTGAGTAGGACACCAATCTGGGCGACGGTAGCTCTGTTCCTGCTTGTTGCCCTATATGCGGCTTACCAAGGTATAGAAGGGGTGGCCAGACTGGCAGCCTTCGTTTTTCCGGTAACCTTTTTTTTCAGTTTTATGGCTATCTTGTTTTCTTTTCAAAACTTTGAACTGGATAAAATCCGTCCGCTTTTTTTGATTAATGGGTTTACAATTCCCCTTGGATCTGTCCATATGTTTTACCCGTTTATTGTGCTGCTGACAGTATTAGTGATTAACCCGTATCTGACAGAAAAACAAAAAAGTTTTAAGGCAATGACCGGAGCTGCGGTGCTTGCTTTTTTGCTGATATTTGCAACCATTGTCAGCGGAATCGGCAACTTTGGCGCTTCGGGAATATTGCGGTACAGTTATCCCGTTTTGGAGCTGACCAGAAAAGCCAACTTGCCTTTTGTGCTGCAAACTTTTGGCTTATTTTTTGGTGCTACCTGGCTGAGCCAGGTTTTGGTGGCTACAGGCTTCTTTTACTTTGTACTGTCAGAAGGGGCAGCCCAGCTATTTAATGTGTCAAATTACAAGTTGTTTACTCTGATTCTTTTCCCTGTGACCTATGTTTTAATCATGCTGCCATCCGGAATAATTGATCTGCGGGCTGTTTTTCCCGCTTTACGATTTGGCGGTTTCGCCCTTACATTGGGTTTTGTTTTGTTATTACCGTTGGTCGCAACTTTAAGAGGGCGGGGTGATCAGGATAATGCGTCTTAAAGCTTTAATTCTAATTGTCATACTTATTCCATTTTTAGCCGGTTGTTGGGATGTGGAGGAGATTAGCAAGCGAGGAATAGCAAATACGGTATTTTTTGATTCCGAACACCCTAAGCAGCGTAAGATGGGGGTCGTTTTAAGTGTTCCTGGTTCTGAAGTGCCTCCTATCGTCGGGACTGTGCAACAGTTTGAAAAACGTCATTACGTGATTACCGGGGAAGGTAACTCATTTGTGGATGCCTGGACCGAGATTCAAGCTACCACAATCAGAAATATCTTCTTTGGCCAAACCAAGGCAATTGTTTTATCGGAGGAGCTTGCCCGGCAAAATATCAATGACATTTTAGATTTTATCGGGCGAATCCCGTTAATCCCACCCAATACCCATGTTTTAATTGCCAAGGAAGACCCTGAAAAACTTTTCGAAATGAAAAACAGAGACAACTTCACACCTGGTAACTATATTGATTTTTACTTTAGGTCTCGACCAATAAGATCACTTGCCATTCCTATTGAATTATGGCGAGTCAGTTCTATTATTGACGAAAATACAGGCGACCCCTTTATACCGCTAATTAAGTCATCCCAGGGTAACTATCTGATTGCGGGCACAGCTTTGTTTTCCCAGAACCGGATGGTGGGTGAGTTGAGTGAGGAAGAGACGAAGACGTTTGCCTTAATGAGGGGTACAGATGTGGGATATTTAACAATACCCCTTGGGCCAGACCAACATGTTGCTTTAGCGAAAGTTAAAACTGGTACTGAAATAACTCCGGAATTTTCTCCCAACGGTTCACTGACATTTCATCTTACAGTCGAGGCGAATGGCTCCTTGCTGGAAACTTTTCCCCACCGGGAAGTTAATTGGCAAGAAAAAAAAGAAATCGAAAGAAAAGCTGAAAAGTTAATTAAAAAAGATATTAAGGATCTGATTTCAACGTTTCAGAGTTTAAATACAGATCCCGTAGGATTTGGTGGGAAGGTAAGGATTACCCATCCAGAGGAATGGGAAGCTATGGACTGGAACTCGGTTTATCCCACCGTTAATTTCACAGTAGAAACCAAATTTTCCGTTAGGGAAACAGGATTATACAGGTAAAAACTTTACCGGCACAGGTAGATAGAAAGTGAATAACCACGGTGTTCAAATATGAACGCCGTGGTTTATTTGGTGCGCCCGGCAGAGGCGCAATCTAACGGGGAAAACCACCATCATCGCGGTAGCAACCTAGTATCTGAAGAAGAACAGTACTTTTTTTGCCGCCTGGAAATCTCCGGAGAAAGGGAAAAAGAGGGGTATGCCGAATGTAATATAGATGTTTATTAAGCGATTTAAGAATTTTTTAATCTGTTTCTAATCTTCTTCACAGCAGATTTAAAACATTAGTCGTTATGATAGTACCAGAAAACAAAAAACGGAGGTATTATGATGGCTACAATGGAACAGGTTGAAAAATTAAGAGACAAAGCAAATGTTACGTATGATGAAGCAAGAGCAGCGCTGGAAGCTTGTGGTGATGATCTGCTCGATGCAGTGATTTATCTGGAGCGCCAGGGGAAAGTAAAAGCACCGCAGAACGGCGGCTATTACAATACAACGAGTCAGGCTGCTGAAGGTAATGAGCAAATAAAAGAAAACTGCAGCGACGATAGTCAGCAGGATGCATCTTTTTCGCGGTTGCTGAAACGGGTTTTTACATGGTGCGGAAGGATGATTGCCAAGGGTAATCAAAATAGCTTTGAAGTCAGGCAGCATGAACGTGTTATCATTACCATTCCTGTTACGATCCTTGCTCTGTTTTTACTTTTTGCCTTCTGGGTGGTTGTACCCCTTCTGATTGTCGGTCTCTTTTTCAATTTCAACTATGTCTTTAAAGGCCCGGATCTGGAGAAAACAGGTGTCAACGATGTAATGGGTTCGGCTTCAAATGCGGCTGAAAACCTGAGGAAAGAAGTTATTGAGGGTCGGAATAAATAAAATGATGCAGGTGCTGTGATGACTGAAAAGATTCTGATTGTCGAAGACGAAGAAAAACTGGCCAGATTTATTGAAATGGAGCTGCAGTACGAGGGCTATCAGGCGGAGAAGGCTTATGACGGCAGAACCGGCCTGGATTTGGCGCTAAACGGAAGTTTTGACCTGGTGATCCTGGACATTATGCTGCCGGGACTCAACGGTATGGAGGTGCTTCGGCGGATACGCCGGAGTTCCTCTGTACCTGTTATCATGCTGACTGCCCGGGATACAATTGTAGACAAGGTGGGGGGCCTCGACAGCGGTGCGGACGACTACATGACCAAGCCGTTTGAAATCGAGGAGCTTTTGGCAAGAATCCGCACCGCTTTGCGCAAAAGAGGCGGTGCACATGCTACCGGCCGTCCTTTGAGCGCCGGCGAACTGGTACTGGATGTGGAGCGGCATATGACTAGTGTGCAAAATGTACCGGTTGAACTGACAAAGAAAGAGTTTGGCCTGCTGCAGTTCTTGCTGGAAAACAAGGGGATTGTTTTGACGCGGGAGACGCTGCTGGAGCGGGTATGGGGTTTTGATTATCTGGGTGATACCAATGTAGTTGATGTCTATATCCGCTATCTACGCAGTAAAATTGATGAGGCATTTGGCATTAAACTGATCCACACAATACGCGGAGTGGGGTATGTGATTAAAGATGAGTGATCCAAAACCGGTCAATTCCTCTATTGTGTATAAATTAAACACCTGGCATCTATTTCAGGTGTTTTTAGGCTTCTTCTGGCTCAACCTGATTTTACTGGTCCTTTTTACAGGACTGGTCTGGCTGCGCGCGGAGCGGGTCGTCAGTGAGGCGGCAGTGTCCATGCCCACAGACGAATATGTATTAGAGGACAGTCCGGACGGATTCTGGCTGCCGGGATTCATTGATTTTATTTTTGCCGACCACATGGAGAACGCTTTCCGGCAAATCGTTACAGAAGATAACAGTGAGGCTTTCTGGCAGAGGGTTGAAGGTTTGCGCTACAGGGTGTGGGTGGAAGTTCCGGAAGGAAACAGCTATTATGCGGTGGATTACAGCATTGGCAGCCAGCTGGTTATTTTTCTGCCTATAGGTATTGTCCTGCTTCTTTATGAACTGCTGTTTTTGCTTGGCAGCATCGGTAAAGGGGCGCGTGCCACACGGAAGGCCCTGCAGCCCATTGCCGATCTGGCGTTAACAACAAAAACCATCCATACAGCACAGACAGCTCAACCGGATGCACAGCTCCGTGACTTAAAGGGGACCATCGACAATATCGATGTAACGGAACTGGGCACGAGAATCTCCATTTCCTCGGATCAGCGTGAATTAAAAGACCTGGCCGAAGCAATCAATGCCATGCTCGAGCGGGTAAACAACGCCTACCGTTCACAGGTACGTTTTGTTTCCGATGCATCGCATGAACTGAGGACCCCGATTGCCGTTATCCAGGGATATGTCAATTTATTGGACCGGTGGGGCAAAAATGACGAGAAAGCCCTGCATGAATCAATTACCGCTATCAAAGGTGAAGCGGAAAATATGAAGGAGCTGGTAGAACAGCTGCTGTTTCTGGCCCGTGGGGATAACGATTCGATGCAGCTTGCCATGCAGGAAATCAATCTGACCGAGCTGATAGCGGAAGTACTGCGTGAGACGGAGATGATTGATTCCCAGCATCAGTTTCTCATGAAAGCAGAATGTGATGTTATTACCACAGGTGATGTGCAGCTGATTAAGCAGGCCATTCGTATCTTTGTGGACAACAGTGTGAAGTACACTCCGCCCGGCGGGATGATTTCTGTGAATACGGTCTGTGAAGAGGATGCTGCAAAGGTTATCATACAGGATGAGGGAATCGGCATTACGCCGGAGGATATTCCTTATGTCTTTGACCGTTTTTACCGCTCCGATGATTCCCGTGCCAGAAAAACAGGAGGCACAGGGCTTGGTCTTGCCATTGCCAGATGGATTATTGAACGGCATAAAGGAAATATTGAAATACTAAGCCGCAAAGACATCGGGACAAGGGTGACTATATCGCTTTTGTACAGTCAACAAAAGTAATTTAGCCACTGTGGTTTTTTAACAGTTTCAGACTTTCATTTAGTATTCAATAGCAAGGGGAATGGCATTCTATATGCATTTTTACTCAAAAATCACAACTCAAAAATCAGTTCATTGACACCGTACTACTATGTGTAGTATAATTTTTTTGTCATAACAACAGGAGTTGTGTAACGATATTAAGGAGGCATTCTATTTGAAAAAAAGAGTTGTTGTTCTAATGCTTGTTCTGGCATTTATTTTAACTGGTTGTGGCCAGAGTAACACAGCTCAGGGGATACCTAAGGCACCTCAAGGCGATAACTGTGCTGAAAATGTTGCCTATCTACAGGATGGGATAGACCGCTTTAATGAGGCTTTTGGTGTTTTTCCAACTGATGTAAATGAACTCTTGGAAACAAAGGATGGAAAGGGACCTTTTGTTGAGAGCGTACCAGCCTGCCCGGCAGGAAACCGTTACGTTATCGAAAACGGAATAGTCAGAGAGGCTCCTCCTCAGTAAGAAATTCTGTATCAAGACTGCAGTTCGCACTTTTTATAGGAAAACAGACAAAGCAACCACGGGGTTTATCGCCTCCGTGGTTTTTTGCTGTACAGGGCTAGAATCACGTTAGTCATGCCACCGGGATTCTTGACGATTTGTACCAGGTCATGGTACACTGTAAGAACATACGTTCCCTTTGGTGATTGAGGGAGAGGGAGGTGCGATGTGTCTAAGCTGGAGGAAATGATACAAAGCTGGCGGGCTGATTCTGAAATGATGTCTGACGTCACTCACTGGGAGGTGCTGCCGGCGGCGGAAGGCAGTTATCGGGAATTCCCTGACTATTTGGAGCCGCAGTTGTGTGAGGCATTGCGGCGCAGGGGGATTGCGCGGTTATACAGTCACCAGGCTGAGGCGGTAGAAGCGGTTTGGCGGGGTCAGAATGTGGTGGTTGTTACCCCAACCGCTTCGGGTAAAACGCTCTGTTATAATCTGCCTGTGCTCAGTTCGATTATCAATGAACCGGAAAGTCGGGCTCTTTACCTTTTTCCCACGAAGGCACTGTCCCAGGATCAGGTGGCGGAATTGCGCGAGCTGGCAGGGGAGACAAAGCTGGATTTACAGGCCTATACATATGACGGGGATACGGAACCCGGTTTGCGTCAGGCCGTGAGGCACAGCGGCCATATTGTTGTGACCAATCCGGATATGCTGCATGCCGGGATTTTACCACACCACACCAAATGGATCAAACTGTTTCAGAACCTGAAATATATTGTCATCGACGAGGTGCATCAGTATCGCGGCATTTTCGGCAGCCACCTGGCCAACGTATTGCGGCGGCTGAAACGAATCTGCCGTTTTTACGGTTCGAACCCGGTCTTTATCCTTTGTTCGGCCACAATTGCCAACCCGGGTGAACTGGCACAAGCTTTGATCGAAGAGCCGCTGGTGGAAATTACAGAGAACGGGGCTCCCAGGGCGGAGAAGCACTTTGTTTTTTACAATCCACCGGTCATCAACAGGGAACTGGGATTGCGCCGCAGTTCCCGCATTGTTGCGCAAAAGCTGGCGGCCGGTCTGGTAAGCAAGGGGATACAGACCATCATTTTTACCCGCAGCCGTCTGGCCGTGGAAGTTATCCTTACCTATCTGCGGCAAAGCTTCAAAACCAGACCCGGTGAAGACAGCGGAATCAAGGGATACCGCGGCGGCTACCTGCCCCGTGAGCGGCGCGCCATTGAGGCAGGTTTACGCAAAGGAACGGTGAAGGCGGTTGTCAGCACCAATGCGCTGGAGCTGGGCATTGATATCGGCCAGCTTGAAGCCTGCATCATTACCGGATATCCCGGGAGTATCGCCGCCACCTGGCAGCAGGCGGGCCGTTCCGGGCGGCGGAGCGGATCTTCGCTTGCGGTGCTGATAGGCAACAGTGATCCGTTGAACCAGTATATTATGGGCAACCCGGACTATTTTTTCAACAGCCCTCCGGAGAGAGCTCTGATCAATCCCGACAACCTGATTATCTTAACGAACCATCTGCGCTGTGCCGCTTTTGAACTGCCTTTCCATAAGGGTGAACAGTTTGGACAGGCACAGATCCAGGAGATTCTGGAGTTTCTGGTAGACGAACAGGTTTTATTTGAAGCGGACGGTCGCTATCACTGGATGGATGATGCTTACCCGGCGGAGGAAATCAGCCTGCGCAGCGCTGCCCGTGAGAATGTGGTGATCATCGATATTACACAACCGCAGCCCAGGGTAATCGGCGAGGTGGACAGGTTCAGCGCACCCATGCTTGTGCACGAGGAAGCCATCTATATGCACGGAGGAGAACAGTACCAGGTGGAGAGTCTCGATTTCCCCGAAAAAAAGGCGTATGTCTGCAGAGTTGACGTAAACTATTTTACAGATGCCAACCTGGCAGTAGACCTAAAAGTTTTGGATGTTTTTGTTCAAGAGAAGTCATCTTTGACGCGTGCCTGGGGCGAAGTGCGAATTAATGCCCTGGTATCCATGTTTAAGAAGATACGGTTTAATACCCATGAGAACCTGGGCGCAGGTCCTGTTAACCTGCCGGAAACAGAGATGCATACAACAGCGTTTTGGCTCTCATTTGCCCCGGAAACCCTTAAGGGGATGACAACGGCCCAGATTCAGGCAGGCCTTTTGGGACTGTCTCATCTTTCATCCCGTATTGCTTCTTTCTTTCTGATGGGGGACCCGCGGGATCTGCGTTCTGTCTGTCAGGTCAGGGCACCGTTTACCGAACTGCCGACTCTTTATATTTACGACAATTTTCCCGGCGGTGTCGGATACAGCCAGGAAATCTATAATGTATACAAAGACATATTTACGGCTGCCCGTGAGGTGATCATTAACTGCAGCTGCAGCAGCGGCTGTCCATCCTGTGTGGGGACGGAGCACGAGGTCGGAGAGGCGGGTAAACAGCATACGCTTCGCCTGTTGGAGGTGGTCTGCCATGACCACTGATACCCGTTCCCGCCTGAAAAGGCTGCAAAGTTCCGGGGAACTGGGCAGTAAAAATCCCCCGGCTGCGGTAAATACAGTACAAGCCCGGCAGGAGTTTCTTTTTCCCGGCCAGGATGTGTTTGCTGAAACAAACGCCGCCTCCTGCTACTATCGCCAACTGCGCGTCCCCCTGGATCAAAAGCACGGTAACGGGCCGCTTGCGGAGCTGCTGCATTGCCGGGGGGCCGATCTGGTCCTGCCGGCCCGGGACGGCTTGCTGGCGGAGATTAACCCGAGAGAATCGCTATTTCTAGACATTGAAACCACCGGCCTGGTAGGAGGCACCGGCACCTGGGTTGTGCTCCTCGGCCTTGGTTGGGTTCAGAATAATGCTTTCTACCTGCGGCAATATTTTTTGCGTCACCCATCCGAAGAGAAAGCAATGCTTGCTCATTTCACTGAAACAGCTGCTCGATTTACCAGTGTGGTGACATTTAACGGCAAGACTTTTGATTTGCCCATGATTCAGTCCCGACAGATTTTAACCGGACTCTGCGGTATCCGGCCCAAACACCACCTGGACCTGCTTTTCTGCTCGCGCCGGCTGTGGCGGGAGCGCCTGGCCTCCTGCAGCCTGCGTTCTCTGGAGAGTGCTCTGCTTGGGCTGCAGCGGCATGGGGACATTCCCGGTGAAGAAATACCGGCTGTATACTTCAACTATCTGCGGCGTGGTGAAACAACAAGACTGCGGGATATTTTTGAACATAATGTGCTGGATATTCTCTCCATGGTTAGGCTTTTGGCCTGTGTGGCCGGGGCAGCCAAAGAAGAACCGGAGCATCCGGCAGACTGCATCTCTCTGGGCAGACTTTGTTATGAGCAGGGACAGGTTGACAGGGCTGTCCGGCTGTATCACAGAGCCGCTGCCTGCGGCGAGGAGCGTCTGGAGCAGGCAGCAGTTCTGCGCCTTTCATTTATCTTCAAACGCCAGGGGTTCTGGAGTGAAGCTGCGGAGTTGTGGAATCAGCTGATCCAACAGTCCTGCCGCGATGTAACGCCTTATGTAGAACTGGCTAAATACTATGAGCACCGTGCCGGTGATTATAAAACTGCGCAGGCAATGACAGAGCAGGCGCTCGCCCGCAGTCATGGAGGCTTATACCAACTAACAAGCGGCCAGCTTAGCAGACCTGCCCTGCACCATCGTTTAAACCGGTTGCAACAAAAACTGGCGCGGCACTCCTGATATAATAAAGGGATTAACCACGGAATGTGATTCCGTGGTTTTTTGTGGCCTAAATATTATTACGATGTTTGCTCAATAATAATAGTGATATGTAATAACATTAGCAACTGCATTCTGAAGGGGATAGACTATGAAAAAAGTTACTGACGTAATGGGCATTAATAATCGACTGTTAGACGAAATTGCACACAGGGCTTTTTCGGGGAAACCGCTGGTTGAGCATTTAGGTGCTACAAAACAGTTTGCTCACTTTGACTCGTTAATGTTTTTACCAAACCAGCTTCACGAGTTTATGCTAATGGACGAACAGGAAGTATCCACAAAGACGGTAATTGGCCCAAATGCAGTGAGGCCGCTTAGAATTGAAACACCGATGATGATTACGGGTATAACCTACGGAGTTGTCAATAAAGCCGCCAAGCTGGCATTAGCAAAAGCGTCTAAGCTTGCAGGAACGTCTGCAAACTCAGGTGAAGGGGGCATGCACCAGGAGGAAAGGGAGTTTGCCGCAAAATATGTGATCCAGTATAACCGTGGCAGATTTTCCAATAGTGATGCACATCTAAAACTGGCCGACATGATAGAAATCAAATGGGGGCAGGGTGCCAACCCGGGCACACATTCAATACTAAAAGCAAACAAAATGGATGATGAATTACGTAGGATTCGCGGGCTAAAGCCCGGAGAAGATTCATATATGCCTCCCTACCACAGAAACATCACCAATAAAACAGACCTCAGAAATGTAGTAGACTGGCTGCGTGACCTCTCCGGAGGCGTTCCGATTTCACTTAAATTCTGTGCTTCCCGTCTTCGTGAAGATATTGATGTGGCACTGGATGCGGGTGTAGATGTTATTGCGCTCGACTGTGCACAGGGCGGGACGGGGGGATCGCTGCTGCTGACAGAAAACGATTTTGGTATTCCTACTCTTTATGCAACCGCTCAGGCAGGAAAATACCTCGAACAAAAAGGTGTTAAGGATAAAGTCTCTTTAATCATTGCAGGCGGAATCCGTACTCCCGGTGATGTAATGAAAGCGCTGGCATTAGGGGCGGATGCAGTTTATGCGTGCACGATTTTCCTGCTGGCCATGACACTGCCGCAAAACCAGGATACAGCACATATTAAGGAACCTCTGAATCTGGTGCATTATAATGTTCCCGAGAGTAATTTGTTTGACATAGAGCGGGGTGCTCAGTCTTTAGCCAACTATATTTTGGCCTGTACAGAAGAAATGATAATGGCTTGCCGATTGCTGGGTCTGCAGGATATTCATCAACTTAACAGGCAACAGTTGGTTGCGCTGGATGAGTATACAGCAAAAGTTACCGGTATACAAAATGTTTATGAACTATAAAAAGCGCCCTCAGGCGCTTTTTTCTTAGTCTTTACGCATCGATTGCTGATTGTCCTGTTGCATATCTGCTTTATTTTGGGCCATGTTCTCCATCTTATACTGCGGCTCCTGGGCTTCCATGTAATTGATTCGGTTTGAAAGATCATTCATCATTTGGTCCAACTGCTTGCTGAAGTTCATATACATTTGTTTTGCCATGGCACCTGCGTTTCCATAGCAAATGTATGAAAGTTGCCGCAGACTGATGCACTTTTTGACCGGCTGTCATTTACAATCCCTCCCTTTTTATTTAGTTTTCTCTAGCGAGATACTTTCCTATGCAGTGAATTTTTGCGGTAGATTTAGGGAAAATAGTATTAGACTGGAGGGGTTTTATGAAACGCATCGGATTATATACTGCCATTTTCTTAATTTTATTTATGGCGCTGGCACCTTTATATGCTTTTAAAGAAAGTGTTAGTTTGGGGAAAATACCTGATTCATTTAGCAGAGTACATTGGAGCACGAATAACACAACCCGCGTCTGGGGAGATGACTGGCAGACACTACAGAAAAATATACAACAGATTCAGTATCCGCCCGGACTAAATTCACCGGAATTTATTATTCTTGCGGATGTGGAAGCCTGGACGCAGTCGCTGGCATCCGCCAGCCTTCTTGCAGCTCCGGCAAAAGGCGGATTGCTGTTGGCCACAGAAGATGAAGCAGATGAATTGCTGGAAAGCCTCCGAGAACTAAGCCCTACCGGTTCTGATCAGCTGCAGGGGATACAGGTCATTACTGTTGGTAAAGCAGTCCAATTAACAGAAAGAATCACAAATGAACTGAATTATACAGTGCTCGAAGTAAACGGTGAAGACGATGCCGATATTGTTCGTCAACTGTATGATTTGAGAGAACAGATAGCAGGGGAGGCTGATTCAGTTATACTTGTAGATCAAAGCATTCATTCCGGGTATGCTCTACCTGCTGCAACGTGGGCCGTCCATCGCGGTACACCGTTTCTACTGCTTGATGGTGGAAGTGTGCCTGAACCTTCCAAGGATATTCTTAGGCAAAATGAACTCAATATATATATTTTAACATCTCCGGCAGTTCCTATTGACGAAGCTGCTTTGTCATCATTTGGCCGGGTCACAAGAATCGGCCGCAAAAATCTCGTTGAGCACGCTGTCAGCTTTGCACGTTACTTTGACGAAGATATTCTGTTTGGTTGGCGTACCACGGAAGCAACCCGTGAGGGTGGTAAAAACTTTCTTTTAGTCGAAGATGGTGACTGGCGTTTTGGGGTTCTCGGCGCACAACTTTTTGCCGGGGGTGTGTTTGGACCGCTGCTTATTACCGATTATGCTGATAAACTGCCTGTGGCACTGGAGAAGTTCTATTTTGACGTAAAACCTGACTGGTGGGTTACTCCGGCAGAAGGCCCGTATAACCATACCTGGATTATGGGAAGTACAGATAACATATCCTATGGAGTACAGGGAAGGGTAAACTTTTTGCAGGAAATCAGTGATTATGAAAGCCAGGGTGACCAAGCTGTAAGTGGATTGGAAGCGATGACCATTGTCTGGTATGCCCTGGCGCTGGCAGGCGCTATTTGGACGTGGTTTCATTTGTCAACCCATCTTTTTCAGCTGTCCCCGTTTATGAAATTTGCCTGGATTCTGGTTGTCATGGCACTTGGGCCTGTCGGACTATGGGCTTATTATCGTTGCTATCGGGGATATACGCATCAGGTAGCCAGTGGGGAGTTCCGCCGTCCGCTCTGGGTACAAACTCTTGCCGCTACTTGCAGCACATTGGGTTTTGGCATGCCGACGATGACGGCAACAGCATTTCTCCTTACACTCTTTGGCTTACCATTGTTTTTATCGCGCGGCCCACTTTTTCTATTTGGTACGCCCATGATGCAAGCCATCATTTGGTCCTATCTTGCCGCACTGGTGGTGAATATTTTTCTGTTTGTGCCTGTTATGCTTTCGTTAAAGGAAGATTCGGCATACCGGGACACAGTCGGTAGCAACTGGCTTACCGTCATTATCTCGATGACTTTTATCACAATTGGAATGATGGGCACGATGTGGTGGATTATGATGGAGTATCTCGAAATGATGCCCGAGGAGGAAAACATCCTTTGGTGGGGAAGTATTTACGCCGCAAATCTGGCAGGCCTGGCCATTGGGTATATTGGTAACTGGCTCCTGGTTGTCCGCAATGAGAAGAAGGGGACTATGTAGGGAGGGAACCACTTGCATATTGAACGCCGTCTTAAGCATACACGCCGTTGGTTTTGGGTTATCACTACTTTCATTATTGTACTGGCCATGCTATTACTCTTTTACTACAGGGATTACTATAAGGCAGAACCAAATGGTATCCCTGTGCCAATAGACCAATCTCTGGCAGCTAAACGTCTGCCGGGTAAAGATGCCATTAAAGTTGCCATTGCCGTTTCACAAAACATTTATCCCGCCACATTTGCCGATAATAAGCCGGGTGCCGTAATTCTTGTTCCTAAAGACGATTGGATGGCCGCCGTACTCGCTACGGAAATTATTCATTTCCCGATTAACGCACCGATTTTATACATAGATAATAATAACATCCCCCGAGAAACGCTTGATGAGATAAAAAGGCTTGACCCGGAGGGACTCTTTCTCGATGGAAATATTAAAGTGATTTTACTTACAGAACCGGACGGTTCAATCGAACGACAGCTAAAGGAAGAAAAATTAAAATTCAGAGTTCTGTCTGCCGAAACTCCGGAAAAATTGGCGTCTCTTTTGGATGACTATAAGGCAATGTTCCATGTCGATCATGATGATGAAGTCATTATCATGCCCAAGGATCCTACATACGCAGTCATTGCCACTAGTTGGGTAGCCCATATGGGACATTCCCTCTTCTATGTGGGAGATGACGGACTGTCCGCGTCACTGCGAAATTCATTGGCAAAAAGGCCGCAGGACGCATTTATCTATGTGTTGGGGGATGAGAAAACAATACCACCGGAGGTAACGGAAGAACTGGCCGTTTACGGCCATGTGCAACGAATTCCCGGAGGGGACCCGTTTGAAATGTCAACGGGGTTTGCAGCCTATCTGGATTTCGGCCCGAATTTCGGTTGGTGGATTCGCAGAACAACAAGGCAGTTTGGCTGGGCAGTGGGAGAGGCCGGGCATAACTTTACTTTTATCAATCCTGATTTTCCTTTATATGTACCACCAGCTGCCGCTCTGTCCCATAAGGGGAAGCACGGGCCCATACTGCTTGTCAATCAGGATACTGTTACAGCGTCTGTTAGCAGGTATCTTCGTTCTGTTCAACCCACTTTTCTTTCATCACAGGAGCAGCTTTTTAATCACGGCTGGATTATTGGAGACAACAATGCCATTAGCTCTTCAGTACAAGCCGAAGTTGATCGTTTGCTGCAGGTAAAATTAAGATGACGGGAGATTACTATGAAGAAAACCGTATGTATTTTTTCAGACTACAGTCAGGCAAAAGATATTAGCGACCAGCTGCTTAATCATGATATAGCAGACTTTACACTTGCCGAACTTAGTGCAGATTACGAGCAGCAGATTCGTCAGGTAATATTCGTCAGCCATCACGAAGCTGTGTATACGCTTTTCGGAGCAGTGGTCGGAGCAATATTATTCGGCACTCTCTTTTACTGGGCCGTCCAGAATCATAGTTTTGGTTATCTGTATGCTCGTTTACTTGCAGGTACAATTCGTGCTGCAGTGTTTACAGGTGCAGGGCTGGGTATTGCAATAGGTGGCCTCTTGTCTGGGGTTTACTCTTTATCCATGCCGCTCCCCCAAAATTTTACCGGTAACTACTTAATGATTCTCTACACTGATGGGCTGGAACAATTTCATAACGCCAGGGAAATTCTAAGAGACGGGAATGCATTGTTTTTGTAAGTTGTTAGAAAATAACATTCATGTTAGGAACATTGTAATTAACAAAAATAATTGTTATTTTTTTAAACAAACACTGCAACTGTGGGACAAGAGGCCGTAGTTCAAATCCTGTTACACCGACCATTAAAAAGTCTTTAATAAATGGATTTCTGTCTACATGTGTAGAGAAGAAATCTTTTTTTCTTTGTATTTATTACAGTCACAATCTTACTGCAAAAGTAGTGACCCCCGCCGGAATAGTTCCAAGCAATCCGGTTATTGCGGAACTCCCTTACGAGAATCTGTAGCCGAACCACCACAAGGCAGTTATCTGGAACTTGTATAGCCAAGTGGAGGGTAACTTGCGGAATACTATAAGAATAATGATAGCTTTGCTCGTGATTTGTATTTTGGTTACTGCGGCTTATGTCATAAAAACATATTATTTTGATATAGGTCGAAGAGCAGAAGTCCTAAACGAAGATTTGTTTATGCCTAATAATATCTAAACAGCACTTTAATAGTGTGAGGATAGTGCTGTCAGGGTTAGCTGACAGAATAGAGGACAAATGCAGAAAATGTAGAACCTACAACAAAAGCAGCGTGCTGTTTAAGGGATGGAGGAGCTTAGATGACTGAAAAAGGACATCAGGGCCTAAAAGAAAAACTAAAGTTTAAAAAGAGTGTTGTTAAAAGGGATATATTAAGGACGCAATTTCCTATCATTGGCATTGGTGCTTCCGCCGGGGGGTTGGACGCTCTGGAGGTTTTCCTGCGAAATGTTCCCGAAAAAACCGACATGGCCTTTATCATTGTCCAGCATATGGATCCGACGCGCAAAGGTATGCTGGTGGAATTGCTCCAGCGTGCTACGACAATGGATGTTTACGAGGTAGAAGAGCGGACTGCCGTAAAACAGGGCTGCGTTTATGTGATCCCGCCCAATCGGGACATGTCCATCCTGCACGGAGTATTGCATCTGTTTGAGCATCATAGGCCCCGTGGCCTTCGCATGCCCATTGATTTCTTTTTCCGGTCACTGGCCGATGATCAACGTGAGAACAGTGTAGGTGTCGTACTCTCCGGTATGGGTACCGATGGTACGCTGGGGCTTAGGGCTATTAAAGAAAAAGGCGGAGTAGTCTTTGTCCAGGAACCGGCTTCCGCTAAATTTGACGGTATGCCTACCAGCGCTGTTGATGCAGGATTGGCAGATGTTGTGGCTCCGGTGGAGATGTTGCCGGCAAAAGTAGCAGCATATATCAAGCAGAAGCCCCATATTGACACGCCTGGGTCTGAACTTTCGGAGAACGTTCATAGCGCTTTTGATAAAATTGTAATTTTACTCCGCTCACAAACGGGACATGATTTTTCCTCGTATAAGAAGACCACCGTCTACCGCCGAATTGAGCGGCGCATGGGCGTACATCAAATTGAAAAGATTTCCGTATACATTCGTTTCCTACAGGAGAATCCTCAGGAGCTTGAGCTGCTGTTCAAGGAGTTATTGATTGGTGTGACCGGTTTTTTCCGCGATCCAGAAGAGTGGGAGCGGTTAAGGATACAGGTTATCCCGGAGCTCTTGGGTAAACGGGTACCGAGTCAGGCGTTGCGGGCCTGGATCCCTGCGTGCTCTACAGGGGAGGAAGCCTATTCTTTAGCCATTGTTTTTAAAGAGGCTTTGTCGCAGATGAAGCCTGCCCAAAACCATAAACTCCAGATTTTTGCCACTGATTTGGATAACGACGCCATCGACAAAGCACGGGAGGCGATTTACCCCGCCAACATTGCCGCGGATGTGCCGCCGGAATACATACAGAAATACTTTAATGAAGTAGATCAGGGTTATCAGGTTAAAAAGTCTGTACGGGAGATGGTCATCTTTGCACAACAGAACATTATTATGGATCCGCCATTTACTAAAATAGATATCTTATGTTGTCGAAATCTACTGATTTACCTGACACAGGAGATGCAGAAAAAGCTCTTGCCGCTATTTCACTACAGCCTAAATACAGATGGTTTTCTTTTTCTGGGCAATGCAGAATCCGTTGGAAATTTCACCGAGAACTTAGAGCCGCTGGAGACCAAATCGCGTCTTTACCGTCGGCGTGAGTTATCTCCTCTGCCGTTGGAGTCGGAAGGCTTCCCGTCATCATTTGTTCCCGCCCGCCGTGTTGTTCTCTATCCGACCAAACCCGTCCACAACTACCAGCTGCTGGTTGATCAACTGGTTCTGCAGCATTTCTCACCGCCAACTGTGTTGGTCAATGAAAAAGGAGATATTCTTTATATCACCGGCCGTACGGGAAAATATTTGGAACCGGCGGCAGGTAAGGCGAACTGGAACATCTTTGCCATGGCCCGTACAGGACTGCGCTACGAGCTGAGTGAAACCTTTCGCAAGGCGCTCCTACAACAGGAAACGATTACTTTCCGAAACGCTGTTTTGAAAAACAATGACAGTCCACAATCAGTGGATATTACTGTCCAGCCACTGAAAGAGCCCGAGGTGCTGCGTGGATTGGTTCTGATCGTATTCTCAGACGTACCAACCCCCCCTGTCACAAAAACGCCGGGCAGAAATAAACCTGTATCTGCCCAGCGGGTAGAGGAGCTGGAGCGGGAACTGGAGCAAACCCGTCAAGAGCTCCTGGTTACCCGTACAGAGATGCAGGCGTCTCAGGAAGATATTAAATCCTACAGCGAGGAACTGCAGTCCACAAACGAAGAATTGCAGTCCACCAATGAGGAGCTAACTACATCCAAGGAAGAATTGCAGTCACTTAATGAGGAACTGCAGACGGTCAATCATGAACTGCAAGCTAAGGTAGACGAACTGTCCCTGGCAAATAACGATATGCAAAACCTGTTTAACAGTACAAAGATTCCCACCTTGTTTCTGGATAGCACGTTGTCGATACGGCGGTTCACCAATCAGATGTCTCAGATTAGCAAATTAATCCCAAGCGACGTGGGACGGCCAATTACCGATATTGCCTCGGACCTTATATATCCGCAAATGGCTGAGGACGTTAAAGAAGTTCTCCAGACGCTAACCAGGGTGGAGAAACAGGTCACTACGACTGATGGGTGCTGGTTCCATGTCCGCATTCTTCCCTACCGCACGTTAGAAGACAAAATTGACGGTGTGGTGGTTACTTTTGTGGATATCAGCAATTCCAAGGCGTTAGAAGCAGCACTGCGGGAAGCACAGGCTGCATTGGAAGAGCGAGTGGCGATGCAAGACAGTGAGTTGTTAAGAGTTGAGGGTATGCTGCAGGATGAAATTAAGCGTGGCCACAGGGAAGTTGGAGCAGGAAAAGCTTTGCAGAAAGATAAAAAATCGAAAGAATAGGCTGGAATTAAATACAGAAGGCCGATAAGCAGGACCCCATAAATCGGGGTCCTTTGCATTTTGCTCTTTAAAATGGGAGCCATGAATAGTGAGTACCTGTTTTATTGATAATAAAGTATAGCCCGTAACGAGGGAGTGAAACAATGACTCCACTATCTATATTTAAAAGAGCCAGAGGTGGAAAAGAGCAAATTGATATTCAAGAGGCATTTAATATCTTTAATCTATTAAGGGCCAGGTATGTTAGCTCGCATACTGTGCAATTATTTAAAAACTTTGTTCATGATCGTGAATGGGACATCTTGTTGGACAGGTTTCTAAACCATTTTGGCAATCAAATAGCTGCGTTGGAAAAAGAGGCAAAAAAATTTAGCATAATTGTACCCATAAAGCCTCCCCTGGACATAAAAATTGCAACCAGCTTAAATGAGATTACGGACGAATATATTTATAAAAAAGCATATCACGATTTTATTGCAGAGCTCATGTCACTCATTCACGCCGTGCGCACAAGCAGTACGAATGACAACTTGAGAAATATGATTATTCAGGATCTGAAAACTCATCTTAAGGATTTGGAAGCGCTCTATAAATTCGGTAAATTGAAGGGTTGGGAAGATAATTTTCCTATTTATAAAACTTCATTACCTCATGAAAGAGAGCAGCTTTCCACCGTTGAAGCGTTTCATATCCTGGATCATATTAACCTGAGATATGAACAAATTGAACTTGCGCAATTGTTTCTTAACTTTGCCCATGATACAGAATTTAAAGCAATTCTCCAACACGGACTTTATCTTATGAACAAGCAGGTCAGCCATCTTGAACAGTTGGCACTAAAGTATCATATTATGCTGCCAAACAGGCCGGCGCCGCCGGTTATGGTTCCAATCGACCCGGAAACAATAAAGGATAAATTTATGTATAATAATCTTTTAGGTTGGGTTTTAAATGCATTGGACACGCATGTCAGAGCCGCCATTGAGACAATCAGGAACGACTCACTGCGTAACTTATGGCGCGACCTCTTTACTGATGAGCTAGAATACTATGATAAATATCTTAAATACGGGAAAATGAAAGGGTGGACCAGAATCGTTCCAATTTACGGTGAACCTGTATAATAAAACGTACCGTTGCCGTACCGGTTACCCTCTAATAATTGCGCCAAACAGCCTCATGAAAAGATGAGGCTGTTTGCATGTTAGCATTATTTACATAATACTGCACCAAATAGAGGTAATTGTGGATAAAAGTTGAATATGTCGATAACAGGTTTATGCTCGGGTGGTTACAGATGGTCGGTTACAGCGGCTGTCACTGAGGATGTACCGGTGTCATTTCAAACGAAATACCCGGAGGTGTTAATCCATGAAAAACGGTAAAAAGTCGGTAAGTGACATGCGCCGACGAGCCGAAGACCGTCTGAGTGAAAAGAAGAAGCATATCGCCATTCCTCATACCCAGTCAGATATGCAGCGCCTAATTCACGAACTTGAGGTGCACCAAATTGAGCTGGAGATGCAAAACGATGAGCTGCGGCACTCACGGGCCGAGTTGGATATGAGCCTTGAGCGATACGCCAACCTCTACGACTTTGCACCTGTTGGTTATTTCACACTGGCGCACAGCGGAAATATCCAACAAGTCAATTTAACAGGGTCACGTTTGTTGGGAAAAGAGCGTACTGCGATTCTGTTCCAGCCTTTTGAGCAATTTATTTCTCCTAGTTCCCGTTCCGCTTTCAAAACGTTTCTTGAAGATACTCTTAGGAGTCAACCCAAGGCTTCCTGTGAGGTCAAACTCCAGAGTGTGCAAAGCGAAACATGCTATGTACATATTGAGGGTAGAGTCTCAGAGAACGGGCAAGAGTGTCACATCGCTGTTTTTGACATTACCGTGCGCAGACACCTTGAACAAGAGCTGCGGCTGCTTAATGAGAACCTCACAAAAACGCTAAAAGAAAGAACGCAGGAAATTATAGAGAATGAGGAACGCTTTAGCGTTGTTTTTAAGTCTAACCCGATGGCCATGTGCCTTGTTTCAGTTGCAGATCAGGTGTTTGTCGATGTGAACGAAAGTTGGAAGACCTTACTTGGCTATTCACGAAAAGAAGTGATCGGGCAAAGTGTGGCCGGGTTTAATATGCTCGAGAACCCGGACATGGCGGCGATATTGATTGAACTTAAACGAAGATCTGGAGTTTTAACCCGGGAAGCATTACTAAAAACTAAATCAACTGACGAAAAAACTGTACTCGTTTCGATACAGATGATTGAGCTGCAAAGGGACCCGTATTTTCTCCTCGTCTTAGATGATATAACACAATTCCAGAGTATGCAAAACGAAATGGCGCGTCATGAGCGCTTGGAATCACTGGGACTGTTGGCCGGGGGTATTGCCCATGACTTTAACAATATCCTGGCAATCATTTTAGGCTACCTGTCACTTGCCAAAAACTATACAAATCCTAAAGAGGCAATTTACTCAAAAATCATCGAAGCAGAAAAGGCCTCCCGGCAGGCAATAGGCCTGACAAAACAATTATTAACTTTTTCATCAGGAGGAGCACCGGTTAAGAAAGCGGCATCCATCGAAGAGCTTATTGAAGAAACAGTGTTGTTTGCCATGCACGGTGCCAGTAGTTGTTGTGAATTTAACTTCACGGATCACCTGATGCCGGCAGAGATTGACCGCGACCAAATTTGTCAGGTCATCAACAACTTAATTATCAATGCATTACAAGCAATGCCCCAAGGCGGGTTAATCAGGGTGTTCGCAGAAAATGTCACCGTTGATCAAGCGTCTGGGTTGCCGCTTAAGGCAGGACTCTATGTGAAGATATCCGTACAGGATTCTGGACAAGGTATTGCCGAGGCAGTAATCAAGAACATTTTTGACCCCTACTTTACAACGAAGTCCACCGGCACGGGGCTGGGCCTGACGACCAGCTATTCCATCGTGAGGCAGCATGATGGCCATATGACAGTTGACTCTCAAATAGGGGTAGGGACAACATTTGCGGTCTATTTGCCTGCATCTAACGCTGCTGTTGAAAATAAAGAACACATTAGCCACGATGTTAAAACCGGTAAAGGAAAAATCCTTGTTATGGATGATGAAAACGGGATACGAAGATTAGCCGGAGAGATGTTAAATGTACTTGGCTATGAATCATATTTTGCCAAAGACGGGCTTGAAGCTATTGAACTTTATAAGCATGAATATGACTTGGGTAAACCATTTGATGTGGTCATTTTAGACCTGACAGTCCGGGGTTCAATGGGCGGGAAGGAAACAATCCAAAGGCTTATCAAGATTGACCCGGCTGTACAGGCTATCGTCTCCAGTGGGTATTCTGAAGATGCCATTTTAGCCAAATATGCAATGTTTGGCTTTAAGGGTGCCGTGGCCAAACCGTACCAATTGGAAGAACTGGCGGATGTATTGGCCAGCGTAATTTCAGAGAAGGTAAAAAGCTGATGTGCCATGTAATGGCACTTTTTTATTGAATAAAAAGATGATTAAAATATTCAGCAATAGGCAAATAATAATCATAAGGTTCGTTATAGCGGAAAGGATGGTGATTCTCCTTTGGGTATTTCGATATTTAAACAATCCAGAGGATTAAAGCAGGAAATAGATATAAAGGAAGTTTATAATGTCTGGAATTTATTAAGAGCCAGATATCTCAGCGCGGACACGATACGGCTATTTAAGGATCTGACACATGACCGTGACTTTAATATAGTGCTAGGAAAACTTCTGAATCAATGGGAAAAGCACATCCAGGAGTATGAAACATTAGTAAAAAAATATCAAATTAAAGCTCCCGACAGACCTCCTTATGATTATAAAACAAGTATTAAGGTCAATCAGATAACTGACGTTTATGTCTTTAGAAGGATTTTTAACGATATAGTGGCGCAAATGTATTCGCTGACGACAGGATACCGGACATCTACCACAAATGACAATGTCCGGAAAATTATCCGCGAAGATTTGGAAGCTCATATTCAAAGTTTCGAAACTGTTTATAAGTACGGTAAGGTAAAAGGGTGGATGGATGAGCCTCCGGCCTACAAGACTGCAAAGCCCGTCATCAATGAGCAGGTGACAACCGGTGAAGCATTCCACATTTTAGACCATGTTACACATAGGTATCATCAACTTCAGCTTACACAACATTTTCTAAGCTATGCCCATGACAAAGAGTTTCGTGCGATTCTAAATATGGGGGCAAAAGGCCTTGAAAAAGAGCTTGACAGATTGCACAAAATAGCCCTCGATTACGAAATACTACTGCCCAACCGCCCCCCTGTTTCTGTTGCAGTGCCTATAGAGCCGGAAACGATGGGTGACGGTTTCATGTATGAAGTGCTCCTGAGTGGAATACAAAACGCGGTTGATTTGCACATTCGTGCTGTTATTGAAACAATCAGGAATGACTCTTTACGGGATATATTTTACGAACTTTTTACCACCGAATTAAAAATGCATGAGAATTTATTAAAATACGGGAAAGCTAAGGGCTGGGTCATACCCATACCGATTTATGCCGAGCCAATATAATAACGCTCATTTAGACAAAGGAAGAAATACTGGGCGCATTATGTTTTGCCGCCGGTTACCTGAAAGAACTTTTCCCCTTGGACTGCATGACAGCAGTAACTGACGGTGAGAAGTTTTTAGCATATTATCCGGAGGATAAAATTGATGTTAAAGTCAAAAGTGGCAACATTATTCGCGGTACTTCCAATAAACAGGTAATGCAAACATCGCAAAAAGTTGTTGCAGAAGTTCCGGAGGAGCTCTATGGTTTTTCCTTTAAATCTATAAGCATTCCTTTATATGATAAAAACAAGAATACGATAGGGACATTTGATATTGGAATAGATTTATCAACACAAAACGACCTGCTGGGCGTAGCAGGCCAATGGCTTCTTCTTTTGAGGAGATCTCTGCCAGTGCTGAAGAAATTGCCGCCTCTGCCAGCGAGTTGAGTTTGCTGCAGAAACAGGTTCTCGATATCTCCCTGAAAGCTCAGGAGCATATTAAGGTAACCAACGACTCGCTAAAGTTTATATCCAACATTGCTTCGCAAACCAACCTGCTTGGCCTAAATGCCGCGATTGAGGCGGCAAGAGCCGGGGAATATGGCAGAGGATTTGGAGTTGTTGCCGATGAGATGCGAAAGCTGTCAAATCAGGCTACAGAATCCACAAAAATTGCAGAAAAGATTATTACGGAGATAAACGACTTTGTGACTCAAATTGCCTCAGGGATACAACAGGCGGAGGAGGTCGGCAGTAATCAGGCGTCTGCCACTCAGCACATATCAGCAAGCATGGAAGAAAGTGCAACCATGGCAGAGAAAATTGTATCCATCGCTAAGATACTTTAGACCGCCAAGATGTATAGTTTGCAGGTATTTAGACTATGTAAAACGACGGTGGCGGGTGAACCACGCAAGAAAACAGGGTAAACATTCAGTCACTTTTGCGGGTTTTTCCCCTGGCCTTTATTGCAGGTGTACTGTTTAACGTATAACGATTTGGCGGCCTGCCATGAAACTGTTTCATATTTTCTTCTGCAATCCGATGAAGGAAGCGGATGAATTTCTGCCAAAGCTCCCGTAAAAAAACCACACCTGTCACCCCTTGTATGAAGATGTCTTATAATAGTATATTGGGGATGCATTTTAATGGTGCAAAACCTGCAGAGGTAGCTCTGATTTAGTAAATCATAAAAGCGATTATACATAAAAGATAATCCCGGAAGCGGCAAATCTTCCGGGATTTTTATTTGGGCCTTGTGGTAAAAGGGAATTCCTAATACTGGATGTCTTTTTATGTCTGAGTTTAAATAGATAGCGTGGTGTAAAGTAGGATATACTATTTTTGACTGAGGGAGGGAAAAAGAATGAAGCTTAAAATTCCATTTATCACTACAAATAACGATAACGCTTATCAGGTAAATATTGGAGAAAGTTATAGTTTGTGGGATGTTCTTAGTGCTAAGTACTTTGCTTTAGAAAGACTAATCATCTTAAGAACGTTTGCACATGACCCGGATTTGAAGTCGATTATCGCCACGGATATTAAAGACCTTGAAAATGATGTCAAAATTATGGAGAAGGCGCTTGAGAAGTTTGGCATAGCCGGTGCAAATAATCATGTATTACAACCTCATTCCGCAGTCAATGCTGAGACATTCAGAGATCAGTTCATTGCCGGCGAATTCTTTATCTTTTTGCAGGAAAATATAGAGATGCTTTTAAGAGCATTGCGACTTGCCACCAGCAATGATGAGGTGCGGGATTTATTTATCAAGCTTGTTAAAGATGCCATAAACAGAGCGGATAGAATGGCCCAATATCTTAAGATAAGAGGATGGATTGGTGTCCCGCCTATGTATCATAATAATACCTCAGGTGAAAGCATTGATAATGGTGAGGCATACCACCTCTGGAACCATCTGACATACCGATACGACAATGTCTATCAGACTCTCTTATTTGCATCTTTTACATATGATACTGACTTTAAATTATTTTTGGAGCAGGGTGGCAAAACCTTAATGAAGCAATCTAAAATGCTGGAAGAAGAGCTGCAAAGGTATGGACTTCCCCTACCGGTCCGACCTCCTACCGTGAAACCGCCGGAGACCAAAACGGAGCTAATGAATGACGATTACATGTTTAGAGCACTGATAACCGGTATTCAGGGAGCATTGGTCTTTCATGCCCAAGGCCTAAAGCAAAGCGTAACGAATAACAGGCTGCGGAGTATCTTTAAGGATCTACTCCTGGATGAGGTTGAAATATATCACAATCTGGTTAAGTTTGGAAAAATGAAAGGTTGGCTAAATGCTGCCCCCAGAGCCGGGACAGTTAAATGAGCGATGGCAATCAGCCTAGCATGGTAGAAGGGTGATACAAGTGAAAGACAGATTTTTAAACGGCTTTATTGCGGGGTTTCTCGGTGGAGTTGCCATGAGCATTTTAAATCTTATTTCGTACTATGTGCTTAATATTGCGGAACTGCTGTATCTGGATTGGGCTTCCGTTTTGATTTTCGGGTACAGATTCGCAACCATGCTTGAAGCTGTCATCGGTCAGCTCGGTCAGTTGTTTTTCTCTGCCCTGCTGGGTATCCTTTTTGCCTATCTGCTACCCCTGACAAGCAGTCGGTACTACCTTTTTAAAGGATGGGTGTACAGCCTTGTCGTATGGTTCGGAGCGTACGCAGTAGCTACACTCTTTAAGGTAACTCCACTCATGCCGATCAAGCCGGATACTGTAATGTCGAATATCGTCACGGCTTCTGTCTATGGCCTTGTTTTGGCGGAGACATTACACAGGCTGGCTGTAAGAAAAGTCTAAAACAGGTTTGAAACCGGTAATAATTTACTCTTCTTTTAGTAATCTCTTGTAATAGAAGCCGCTGGTGTAGAGTGCTGCCGCAGGATTATGGCCTAATACTCTGTCTTTTGTGACCAGCGTTGTGATTGGTGCATCTGAGTGCTTGATAAACAGTGAGTCGTGGCCAACACAGAGGCCGACAATGACATTTAAATCGGTCTTTTCTTTATTAAGCAGTTTTGCCTGTAATACCGGATTACACAAAGATTCATGGCAGCCCGACTGGATCTTTGCTTCATCGGATATTCCTATGTCTGTTTTGTCGGTAGAGCCCACTTTACAAATGATGCCGTAACTTTCCAAGCCTTTTGCAGTGAGGATTTTGTTAAATGTTTTTGCTTCGCTAATCAGGCCCAAACAAGTGGCAATGCCTATTTTTTTTGCTCCGATTCTTTTGGCAAAGGCAACGATTTCTTCTACCCGGGTGAGTTTACCGTAGTAAAAGCCTTCAACTTCTGCAGCCGCAACGGCAATTTTGGAGGTAAAATCATCAGTCCTGTAGAGCTGATTGGCTTCTTCGATTTCTTCCTGGCTTATTTTCGTAGTCAAACAGAATTGCGGGAATCCCCCTTCCTGTCTGTAACAGTTATATACGCTACAATCCGTACAATTAAGGTTTTTTTCTTCTTTCCCCATTTTTACGCGTTCCCCCTATACTAATTTATGTGGTTGCTTTTCTAATTTTAGATAAAACCCATGAAATCCTGCTCCGTATAAAAAGTAAAAAGTTCACATGACTTCGAGTACGCATTTGTTTAAAAAAGAATAACCTCTCCCTTGGTGAAGGAAGAGATTATCCTAATACTCTTTATTTATATTCGTAGAATTAATTAGGTAAAGAATCACTCATCAGGGATAATGTTAATCTGCTTAGCGTCGGCCTGAACCGGGTAAGATTCTCTTGCAGGGCCATCAAAAAATACGGCAACATACATACCAACTTCCAATGAATCAAAGCTTGTGAGGTCTGATAAATAGATCTTGGTAGAGGGTTTTACGGTAACAATGGCTTTATCATACTCTGCACCGTTATTTTCAGGCCCTTCAACCTGAATGGTACCCAGAACATCATCGTTTTCGGAAACTGTAATATCAACGATATGCCCGGCAACACCGTACTCAACGAGCTGGCTGTCATTGGCGGAGGGTGGATCATTTTCAATGTTTGGTGGTGCAGCCTCTTCCTGGCTGCTGCATGCTGCGAGAGTTAGCACGAGCAGTGACAAAACAAGCAGTATACTGATTTTTTTTTTCATGTAGATTCTCCTTTCTGTGTTTAATCGGTTAGACGTACTTTAAAAGAAAAAGTTTCACTGTTATTTCAAAAAGTTAAAGCTCCTTACACATAACTACGTAAGGAGCTTTGGTGTGATCTAAATTTATTGCCAGGGTAATTGGGGCTAACCCGCTGCCTTAGCGGTGGCTTCAGCCAAATCTTTTTCTGCAGCGGACAGATTCAATTTCACAAACAGCGCCGGTGCCAGTAAAGTTACCCATATACCACCGAGCCCGTAACGGATGAAACCAAACGCAGCCACGGAGGATGGAAGAAGGGGGCCCAGGCCCATAATAATACCAAAGAGGACGGCCAGGCCTAAGACACTTTTTATAATTTGCTTAAAAAACGGAGCCTCGACAACGGAGCGGACTTTTTCTTTTTCCAGGATGTAGCCAAAGCAAGCGCCCGCCAGGTAGCCCATAAGCTTTGGCGGATCGTTACCCGGTAACAGAAACGTTAGCAAAATGGGGATTGCCAGGGAAAGAGCAAGGAGCATCGGCAGTGAAAATTTTTCTGCCCATCCCTGCTCCACAAAGGATGTGCTGAGCCAGAGGAAAAGCAGCAGAAAGGGTATGGCAAAAGCCACACCTGCCAAAACATCACCAAGAAAATGGTAGCCCAGGATCAGGCGGGATAAACCAATCATAACAATAACGACTGCAGCCCAGAGCCAGAAAGCTTTGTTCCTCAGACGCACCGCCATGTAACCCCAGACAGTAACAGCTGTAAGTGTATGGCCGCTTGGGAAAGCTTGATTACCGGGATGAACAATTCCCGTCAAAGCCGGGCGTTCCAAATCAGTCAGGTCTTTTAGCAACCCGCTGTATGTACCCGACGTAAGCAGAACAAACGCTGCCCAGAAACCCAGCGGCTTGCTGACACACCAGATCAGGACACCGAAGAAGACCATATAAAATTGATCATCACCTAAAAAAGTAAAGAAACGAAAGATAGTCTCTACCGGCGTTGTGCGAAATTGCTGCAGATAAATAATCAGTCCCAAGTCTCTGGTTTTATCCCAGAAGAAAATAAGAATTAAAGTGAAAATCACTGTAACTGTCCAACATATTCCGATAAACAATTTTTCTTTTGCCGGCACTGCCGAAAAGTAAGGCCGGCTGACTGGCGGGCTGTTCAAGTAAATATCCTCCTTTAAATATTCTTCTTATTGCCCTTTTTTGCGTCTTACTGTGATGGACTCTCCGCCCACACCCCAGTTGTCTGTATCCACCTCGTCTATAACCACAACGGTTGTGTTTGGGTTTTTACCCAGAATGTCTACCAACAGCTGTGTTGCCCCTTTGATTAAGGCTGCTTTTTGTTCGGCGGTGGCTCCTTCTTTGGTGATTTTAATATTTACATACGGCATGATGTTTTCCTCCTTTTCTTACTACTGTTCTAAAATTATTTTATCTGAAACAGCAGCTTAAGTACAGCCTTGAAAATACGGCTGTTTATAAGAGCAACATAGTTGGCTATACTAATAACAGATATTAACAACTGGAAGAATGCACTGTATGCCTATTCACCTGCCACACTTTCTGAGGACGCACCTGTTAACAAGAATGTCCCGATCAGCGTTCTGTGGATGTGCGGGGAAGTCTATGTAATAAATAAACGCCTTGTTAATCAGAATACAGTTTTTTTATTGCTGCTTATGGTATTATAAGGGAAACGGTTGTCGGGAGGTATATATGGGAGATTTAATGTTTGATTATAGTATGGCCAGGGATTTTATCTCTGAACGGGAACTGGACTATTTGCAGCCAAAGGTAGATGTGGTTCATGAACTGCTGGAGAGCGGCCAGGGACCGGGGAGTGAGTATGCCGGATGGCTGAATTGGCCTAAAACGCATGACAGGGAAGAGGCTGCCAGGCTTAAAAGCGTGGCAGCAAAAGTCAGGGAAAGGGCAGAAGTCTTTATTGTGATCGGAATCGGCGGCTCTTATCTGGGGGCGCGCTCGGCACTGTCGCTGTTGACGCATACGTTTGCCAACCAGCTTTCGCGGGAAAGGAGAGGCGGTCCTGAGATTTACTTTGCGGGACATAATGTGAGCCCGGCATATCTGACCCACCTTTTGGACGTGGTGGGAGGGAGAGAGCTCTATATCAATGTGGTTTCCAAGTCCGGCACCACGTTGGAGCCGGCATTGGCTTTCCGGGTGTTCCGCCGGCTTCTGGAGAAACGTTACGGCAGGGAAGAGGCAAAAAACAGAATTATTGCCACTACGGATCGGGAAAAAGGTGCTTTAAAAAAGCTGGCCGACAGGGAAGGCTATGAAACCTTTGTGGTGCCTGATGAAGTGGGAGGCAGATATTCTGTACTGACCCCGGTGGGCCTTTTACCTATTGCCGTCGGCGGTATCAACATAGATGAGATGATGTCCGGCGCAGCGGAAGCTATGGAGCTCTACAGGGTAGGGGACCTGGGGTCCAACCCTGCTTACCGGTATGCTGCGGTACGAAATATACTGTATAACAAAGGGAAAACGGTGGAACTCTTTGCTACATATGATCCTTCCTTTTACTATTTCACTGAGTGGTGGAAGCAGCTCTTCGGTGAAAGCGAGGGCAAGGAGAATAAGGGGATATTACCGGCAGGGGTTAACTTTACCACCGATTTGCATTCACTGGGCCAGTACATTCAGGACGGTTACCGACACCTGTTTGCCACCACATTATGGGCAGAGAGGCCGGCAGTGGACATGAACATTACGCGGGAAGAAGATGACCCCGACGGACTAAATTATCTGGCGGGCAAAAGCCTGCATGAAGTAAACGCGAAAGCGCGGGAGGGGACAATGCTGGCTCATGCGGAAGGAAGTGTGCCCAATTTGTTAGTTACTGTCCCGGAGATAACCCCCTACTGGTACGGCAGGATGGTTTACTTTTTTGAGAAGGCCTGCGGGATTAGCGGATATCTTCTGGGGGTTAATCCCTTTGACCAGCCCGGGGTTGAAGCATACAAGAGGAACATGTTCCGTTTATTAGAAACATAAAAACAGCCTGCGGGCTGTTTTTATGTTTCTGACGTTACTTTTTCAGCAGACTTTTCTTGTATAAGATATCTGGACTTCTGAGTGGTGTGGACAACCCCCAGCTTACTCCAGAAAGCTTTGGAACTATCAACGGCGCCGCCTTCTATTTCATCGATACCGTAGTGTCGGCAGAGTCCGATAAGCCATTGAAAACAAAGTGTGCCAATGCCCTGATGCCGTAGTGTCTCCGGAAGGCGCAGGTACTTCAAAAAGACCTTGTTCTCATTTAACCTGATAATGAAAAACATTTGGGGCATCCAGTCTTTACCGTAAGGATAATTTGTATCCGTCATTAAAACTTCGATATGGTGAAACCGGTTACGGACGGTTGCCTTAAACTGCAGGCCATGATTTTCTTTGAGTTTGCTGCAAAGTGAGTCAATATGTTCGTCTAATTCATATAAAATCCTGACCATCAGATAACACTCCTTTGGTGCATGTTATGAGTGATGGTTAGAGACTGATGCGGCTCTATCAAATATTTTTTACATGCAACACGGTATCTCCTTCCTGCAGTATATGTATTTTAGTACTTTGGTCACAAATATTTCCCTATCGTACCAAAAATTCAAAAAATGTGTCGACAAGGAAGGATATATGAAAAACCCTGCAGAACTTTACATAAACACCCAGGAAGAGGACAACAGCAACGTGCAAGGGGGATAAAAAATGAACAGTCAATCTTTGAGGAAGATTCTATTGTTTCTTCTTATTGCCGCCACAGTGGCGACTGCCCTCGCGTTCGGTACACAGTATCTTCAATTCAGCATGGCCAGCTTTCAGGCCGATACAGATCGGTTAGAAACTACCCAGGGGCAACTGATATCCACCCCGGGCAAACAATCCGCAGAAAACGTCCAGCCCAAAATAGAATCTGAATCCGAGCTCCCCCCGGAACCCGAGCCGGTGGATGAGCCGGAGCCAGAACCGGAACCCAAACCCGAGCCTAAGCCAGAACCGGAACCGCAGCCGGAACCGCAGCCGGAACCGCAGCCGGAACCGCAGCCGGAACCAGAACCAGAACCAGAACCAGAACCAGAACCGGAACCAGAACCAGAACCAGAACCAGAACCAGCTCCAAGCAATCTTACCCAGGCGGAACAGCAAATGCTTAGTTTGGTGAACAAGGAGCGAACAGACAGAGGTCTGCCAGCTCTTCAGGCTCACACGGAACTCATAAAGATTGCCAGGCTCAAAAGCCAGGATATGGTTGATAACAATTATTTTTCACATGAGTCACCGACATATGGTTCACCCTTTGATATGTTGAATTCATTTGGAATCAGTTATAGTTATGCTGCCGAAAATATTGCCGGAGCCGGGAGTGTAAGTGCCGCACATACCAATTTGATGAATTCATCCGGTCACAGGGCAAATATCCTGAATGCAAACTATACACATATCGGAATTGGTATTAAGCCAAGTGAAACGTATGGTTTGATCTTCACGCAAATATTTATTGGCAACTAAACGCGTTATAGAAAAACAACTTTGAGTAAGAGAAAAAGAGAAACTGCCAGGATAAACCAGAAGACAGTTAAAACAAGAGTGTCACGTGTAAACAGTGATTTCTCCGTAGCACGGGAGTTGTTCTCTTTTTTCATAGCAGATCAGCTCCTTTTATGGGTTATTTACCTGTATTTTGTCGAATTCAGGTTAAACCACAACCGCCACCCCTAAGAGGGCGGCGGTGTTATTCTTTGATTGTATTATTCTGTAAATCACTGTTTTATCCTTTGGGACTTTTGGCTAAAATGCATGGGAATAGCGACTCATACTGCCAGAGTTTCACATTTTGGGGTTTTAGCCACTGTGTTGCAGTAGAACTCAGGAAAACTTGGAGGATGTAATATGCGTAAAAATTCGGGCCGGGTTCTTTTAATCCTTACTACACTGGTTGTTGTTGTCCTGACTGCGTTTCCCAAAACGGTCGGCCTGCCCTTAGATACAAAACCAACTGAGAATCCGGCTGACATTCTGGCTTTGCTGAGAGAGGCAGCAGCTGCCGGCAGAGAAGACCCATTGCTGTCGTTGTCATTAAGGGAAGACGCTATCGGGTTTGCGGCGAACCTGGCACTGGCAGATTTACTGTGGGACAGAGAGGCTGAGGGCATATCTTTTTTGCGCCGGGCACTGGAGCTGCATGAGAGTAAAGACTTACGCTTCCGTCTGGCAGAAGGCCTAAAAGGCAAAGGTGATACTGCTGCGGCAGCGATGGAATATCTCACCCTACTCCCGGACAGCCGGGCAATAGATGCCCTGCAGTCAATACACACAGACAGGGAGGTTATCTTGTCAGCTTTGGCCGAAGGCGGGTACTGGCAAGCTGTCGTAGATTTTTTGAATACGTTTCCTACGGAAGCTTTTACCGACAGGGATGAAATCTATCTGGCACAGGCCATGGTGCAACTCGATGATTTTGACCGGGCACGACCGCTATTGAAAGAGCTTGCGGTACAGTTCCCGGAAGACCAGACAGTGATGTGGCACTATGCCAGAACACTGGAAGCCATAGAAAAGACAGAAGAGGCAATCATTTTGTACAACGATTTGGGTTCGCGGGGCGCGCAGCGGCTGGGCCAGTTATATGAGCAGGACGACAAGCGTGAACTGGCTGCCGCAGCATATGCAAGAAGCACTGACCCTGCTGTAATCTGGCGGGGTGCTGTGCTTTGGGATGAGCTTGGCGAGCACCAGAGGGCACTGGCTCTTTACCGGAAGCTGACACATGAACCCGGTCCCTACCGGGACGACGCAATGTATCGCAGCTATCTTCTATTGGTTGAGGCCGGCAGTCCGGAAGCCCAAGACTATCTTGGTGAGCTATCTGCCCGCCCGTCATGGATGGTAAGGCTGAATATGGAGCCATCGTGGCCTTTACTTACGGCACTAGAGTCTGATGAAAGTATGCTGCTTATGAGGCTTGATGCCTACCGGCAGGCGGGAAGGGATGACCTTGTTAACGTGGAATTATCCATCGCTTGGCAGAGTGCTGCACCGCAGGATAAGATTTCTCTGGGTAATTGGTATTCTGACAGGTCGGACTTTCGTCAGGCGGCGCGTTGGGGGGTGGGGGCCCTTAAGGAGATAACTGCCAGAGAAGCATATGAATTAGCCTATCCCAGGCCGTTTTTCGAAGAGGTCGGGCAGGCGGCGGCGGAGTTTGATCTGGAGCCGGAACTGATTTGGGCTGTTATGCGTGAGGAAAGCCGTTTTCAGCCTGCAGTTGTTTCATGGGCGGGTGCGATTGGTCTGATGCAGATTATGCCCGCTACAGGGGAGGAGATTGCGGCTAAACTAGATGAACGTTTTAGCGAGGATCTCCTGACGCAACCGTCAGTAAATATCCGCTGGGGCGCCTATTATCTGCGCTCTATGCTAAATCTCTACGGAGATGATTTAGATAAGGCCCTGGCTGCTTATAATGGAGGCCCGGGCAATGTACGCCGCTGGCATAAGAGCGAACTGGGAAAAACGAGTTCCGGATTTCCTACAGCCATCACCTTTTTTGAAACACGAGAATATATCACCAAAGTGACTGACAGCTACCTGACATATCTGTGGCTGTATGGTGACCAAAGATAAATACGCTAGAGCATGGAAGTGACCCGCCACGCAATAAAAGAAGAGTCAAGCCCTACAGTCTTTCCATACTGAAAAAGTGCCTGCCACGAAACTCGTGACGGCACTTTTGTAGGATACTACATATCTTAGAGAAGTTTGTAGATCAGAGCAAACACACCTAAGACGGAATATGTGACAATCATTCCCAACCAGAGCGGCATCAGAAAAGCGCCTCCTTAATTTGAATAGTAACATTTTAACTCTTGTTCAGGAGGATTTCAACGCTTTGCTGTAATGTTGGAATACTGAAATAGTTAAGTATATTTCGGGATACCAGCGATGAACTACTCTGAGGCTACTACGGTTCCAACAGAGCAAAGCCGCTTTGTTCATCTGTCAGGCGTTTACTGTCAACTCCGAGAATTTCGCAGAGAATCACTTCCCCGACAAGCCAGGTTGTCACTCCCGGGCGCAGGCAGCCGGTGGTGGTTTTACCTGCACGGCCCAGGGCTGCATGCAGATGAAGTACAGCGGCCCCTTCTTTATCGGGTGCCAGGACACCTGTGCCTACCACTTCATGTGCGCCGTCCACCGGCAGAAAGATAGGAGATGGGGGCATTTCCTGTGAGCGGCGGGGCCCGGTAACTATTTCACCGTCTGACACGCCCCCGATCATTGTAACAAACCCTACGCTTATGTTGTTTTTCTTTGCAAAATCCTCGATACAGCCCGGGACAATATCGCCATCCTCCAGACGGATGACAAAGACGCGTCCTATTTGACCTTCAGTGGCTTTCAACGTATCACTCTCCCGATCAGCGTCTATTTCTACATGCATTTTCTGTAGATAGTTAGCTTCTCCTTATTCCGGGGAAATTCCTTTGCATAAAGGAAGAAAGTTAAAAAAGAAGACGGCTGCAGTTCTTGTGCAGCCGGTCGCTTTTGGGGTGTGTTAGAGAAATACGAGACCCAGGGAGATGATGACCCCGGAGAAGAGCAGAGCCATTATACAATAACCCATAATATCGCGGGCGTTTAAGCCGGCGATACCCAAAGCAGGGAGCGCCCAGAAGGGCTGCACCATATTGGTCCAGGCATCGCCCCAGGCAATAGCCATGGCTGCCCGTGCCGGGTCCACACCGAGCGTGATGCTGGCAGGAATAATAATGGGTCCCTGTACGGCCCATTGTCCCCCGCCGGAGGGTACAAAGAAGTTTACGATACCGGCGGAGATGAAGGTAAAGAACGGGAATGTGTACGCGGTGGAAACACTAACAAACCATTGGGAAATGATGGCGGCTAAGCCGGATGAAACCATCATGCCCATAATTCCGGCGTAAAGGGGGAACTGCAGGATAATGCCGCCTGAGCTGCGAACGGCAGCGTATAGAGCATTAATGTAGCGTCTGGGTGTCCAGTGCAGGAGAATGCCTGCAAAAAGAAAGATGAAATTGACAATGTTTAGGTTCAGCGTACCGCCCTGGCCAAAGTAACCAATCAGATAGACAAGTGCACCCAGAGAGAGCAGAAGGGAGACGATGGGACTGTTTTCTACCTTGTCTGCCGGTGTAAGCAAAGCGGGTGTCTCAACTTCCGGTTCTGCCAAAAGCGCCGGGTCAACTTCCACCACTTCTTTGGGCATCATCAGCCGCGAGAGAATCGGCAGAGTGAAAATCAGCACAATGGCTATTGTGAGGTTAAAAGAAGAGAAGATGGTTCTGCCCACCGTGATGCCGCCGGTTAATTCGTTGGACCAGTCGCTGGCAGTGGCCAGGGCCAGGGGGATGGACCCGGCCAGGCCTGCGTGCCAGACCAGAAATCCCATATAAGCGCAGGCAATAATTAAGCGATAGTCAACGCCTTTGACTTTGCGCGCCATCTCTCTGCCAAGCAGGGCGCCGACAACAAGGCCGAAGCCCCAGTTGATCCAACTGGCCACAGCCGCTACAAAACAGGTAATCATAATTGCGGCGGCAGGTGTCTTAGCCTGACTTGCGATACCCTCCAGGATTTTTTTTACCGGGGGGCTGTTTGCCAGAGCGTGGCCTGTTACCAGCACTAATACCATCTGCATTGAAAAAGCCAGCAGATTCCAAAAACCGGTTCCCCAGTGCGCAACCATCTGGGTTGCGGAGCTCTCTGTCAGAAAAAGTCCGCCAAGAAAAACGATAAATGTTAAAATAGCCGCAAACAGGAAGGGGTCAGGAAGATACTTTTGGACCAGGCTGACAAAAAAACGGGTCAACTTCTGAAGCATGGTAAATCTGCCTCCTTAGATAAATTTGGGCCCAACATCAATAAAGAAGCCATATCCCACCCCCCGGAACATTGTACGTCTAGTACATATTTATACAGATTTTATGTTCACATGACACCTGTTTCACTTAATCTAAGAACCATGTCTTAATTCTGGAATAAACAGCCCGGAAAGTGTAGTTCCAGCCAAATAGGGTTTGTAGTGATTAAATTGTTTGCACAAAAAAAGCGCGAACATTTAAGTCGCACTATTTAAAGGGCTCCTGTCCCTGTCTGTTATCGTTGCCTTCTCCGGCAAAAAATGCTTTTACCACACTTATTGGCGGCTGTTCGGCCAGGTAAAGGCTGCCGTCCGTATCAAGAAGCGCCAACAGCAGCTGATTGGGCGTTTTTAACCCGCGTTTAGCGAGCTCCGCATACAGCCAATGTTCATCCAGGCCCAACGAGTACAGGTTTTGCCTGATAATCTGGCCTTCAATGATGAGTGGTGTGGGGATTCCCTCGTACGATGTGCTGATTTGCAAATCTGTCGGTGTGACCGGCCGCATCTGGGATTTAGGGATAACAGAAAGCTGGCCGCTTGGTTCCAGGATAGCAAATTCTACATCGTGAACTCTGCGGTATCCCTGGAAACGCAGTGCAGCCATTAGTTGCTCTACATTCACCTGGTTTTTAATCAGGTTTTCTTTAACAATGCGCCCGTTACGTATCAAGATATCAGGTTTTCCGCCAATGATCCCCTTAAGGCGATTATTTAAACTTCCTACACTGATGGCCGTGTGCATTACAGCCAGTCCGGCCAGTGCCACAAGTGCATTAAGCAGCGGCACATCTCTGTTAACAATTAATGCTGCAGATGTAGAGCCAATGAGCATCATGACCACAAAGTCATAAGGCTTTTGCTGGAATGTCAGGCCTTTGCCCATCAGACGAAGAAGAATAATGGACCATAAATATACAATAACTGCGCGATTGACAACTTCCATGGGTAAACTCCTTTTTTAAGAAACAAGATACTTGATTTTATAGTCGTCTGCACTATAATAACCCTCGTTGCAGGAAGTAATTCGTTTTATATCAATCCAAAAATTCTTCCAGGGGGATATCAAGATAGGGCCCGGGGACTGTCAGCATATCATTAAAGTGCCACCACTCTGTTTTTGGCGTTTTAAATCCGACACTTTCCATGACTTCAATCAGGTATGTTACATTTTTTTTTGCCTGCGGGGACATGTCAGTCGATGACGGCCAGGCTTTTGTACTAAAATCATCAAATCCGGTGGGCATCTCGAGCTCGTGCCCATTTTCATCAACAAGTGTTATATCAACAGCCAAGCCGTTGTTATGTCGGGGGCGGGGGTTTTCCATCGTATCTTTAGCAGGGTTGAGGACATAGCGGCTGTCAGGAAACGCGTCCCAGAGGTCCTGCTGATACCGGTACGGTCTGTAGGCATCCCACACTTTAATCCGGTAACCGTCCCGACGAAAAATTTCACCGGCCTGAACCAGTCTTTCCCCGGTTTCTTTGTTTATCACCCCAACAGAGACGGGATAGAGGGGACGTCCGGTAAAGTTATCCGCTGTGGCATACTTTAAATCAATAAGGATGGTTTCATCGAGATCTGCGATGCGGACAAGTCCGGAAATTTCTTTTGGTTCGGGTTCGGTCAGGGGAAGTTCAATTTGCGGTTCTTCTTTCTCAGGTGGAGTTTCAATCTCCTGCGGCACTTCTTTTTGGGGTGAATTTTCGGCATCAGGTAAGGTTTCAGGTTGTCCGCATCCGACCAAAAAAAGCAACAGAATGAAACAAATAACAGTGACTGATTTTCTCACTTGCTCAACCCCTTCCGATATAGAGCTTACTTTGTCTGACGTGTAAATATTCTTTTTGGTTCATTTCAAATACTGCTTTTTGTGTTTCCCACTGCACAAAAAGATACCTGTTTTATTTGTAAAGCCCCCGCACAAGGCAGGGGCAGGAGATGAACCTATGAGTTGTTGCGGATGGTGGGTCTTGTTAGGTCCAGCAGGCCAAGCGCTATGTGAGCCAGACCAAAACCTGATATCCACGCTCCCATCCTGCCGCCAACCATTCTGCCGATTCCGGTAACCAATGCACCGGTTCCGGCTACTGCCATGCTGGTTGTTGAGCTTTTAGCCAAAGAAATTCACCTCCTGTGTTTATTGTTAAGTTGTACCGCCCACTTTATCCGGACAGATAAAAAAAGCTGCGGGCAATTTTTTGCCCGCAGCGGTTGTCTTAAGAGCGTTTGACCAGTATTTCCTGTGCCGGTCCACAGAGAGATTCATTGCACCCGATAATAAAGAGTGAGCCTCGGATACGACTGGGAACATCCCAGACAAAACGTACAGAGCGTTGCGGTGGAGACAGTGTTTCCACACCGGCCAAAAAGGATGGCCGGAGAAACAGTGTCCCGTCCTCAGAGAAGAAAAAAAATGCCTGGCTGACCGGTTCGGAAAACGTCACGCGAATAAATGTTCTGGGAGCAAGCATCACGTGTCCGTTCATTACGGGAAGCTCGTTACCCATTGCATCCAAAAGTTCTACGAAGAGGACCTGAGGGCCTAAAGGTAAAAGGTCTGTAACGGGGAGAATTTCAATATCGGGAATACAGATAAGCTGACGGACAAAAATGGTACCGGATCGGGTTACCACCTGGGGGTTTGCTTTAATCAGCGTTTGCAGAGGACAGTGAAACAGTTTGGCAATGGAATACAGACTGTCATTTTCCCTGACGGTATAGAGATAGCCGCCACAGGTTTCCGGAGGCTCCGGAATCACTTCCGTAGTGTGCGGTTTAACTGCTCTGCTTTTACCGGAAATGCCCTTTTTGCGTATGGGTGACATACAATCACCTCCTTAAAATGTATATATCAGTATATGGAAAAGTGATAAACTTGTGATATAAATAGCTGATTGAACAGAGCCGGGCGAAATTATCTTGGTTTTCCGCATAACGTTATATAATGAAAGTGAAACCTGGAGAGAAACGGGGAGAGGCAATGAGCAGCAGAGCCAAAATTTTTATAGTTGCATTTACCCTGATTACAGCAGTTTCCGGCTGCCGCATACCGGAAATCAATTATTTACAGGCACCGGAGACAGAAACGAATTGGCAGGGAGAAGAGATTGAACCGGGAGATGAAGCGGCAGCTACCCAACCTGTACCGGGTATAAGCAGGTATCAGGATCTTTCAGATGAGAACATTTCGCTCATCAACCGCGAACGGCAAAATCATGGCTTGGCGGAGTTGAAAGTGAGTGAGGATTTGTCCGCTGTGGCAGAATGGATCGCCCGGTCTCACCTGGAGCGGGGAGACGATACCCCAACTGATGAAATCCGGAGAAAGATGGATTCGTATCCCGGTTTTGCTGTTGTTTCATTTACGATGAACAGGTCGTCGGCTGCCGGGACGTACAATAAAAATTTTGTTACGTGGTTTGCAGAGAACCGTTCTGAAGATACGGCCTCTTCACAGGGCCTGCGCAGTAATTTTCTTGATGCAGATGTGACGCACACCGGAGCAGCCTGCCTTGGCGCCACTGTTACCGAAGACGGACAGGAAACATACAAGATGGTTTTTGTATGGGTGTTTACTCCGACTCCGCCACCCTCAGGCCTGACGTCGTATCAGGAAATAGCCCAGAATAACATCACTGTTTTAAATGAAGAGCGGGCAAGCCGTGGGTTGAGGCGTCTGACAATTCATTCCGGCCTGACGGCTCTTGCTCTGGAGAAGGCAAAGGACCTTGTTACCCATGACTATTTTAGCCATGATTCTCCCAGGTTGGGTTCGCCGCATGAAATGATCGTTGCACAGTTGGTTCCTCTGCCGCAGATGACCGCGGAAAATCTCTGGAAGCAGGAGGGAACGTATCACGGGGGCTTTCTGACCGGCGCAGCGGAAAAAGCGCACCAGGGACTGATGAATTCTGAGGGGCATCGTAAAAACTTGCTTCACACGAATTACACGCATATTGGGGCGGCATGTGTGGGCGGGATTATTGACCGTCCAGACGGTAAATTGCATCAGGTCGTGCTTGTTCAGTTGTTTATTAAAGAATAAAAAACACGCCGCACTTCAGAGGCGTGTTTTTACACTACCGGGAAATTATGCTTTGCATATGCATAACGATCAGCGGTAAGCAATATTGAAAAGTGCGCGGTAAAGGGCTTAAAGAGCGCGCCTTTGTTATGAATTGTAGAGGCTACGGAGAAAATCCGGGATATGGTTTTTGTGCTCATGGTCGTAGTTTTCACGACTGTTGAAATGAATGGTGTAGCCGGAGTTAAAAGCAATGCTGAGTTCCATGGTACCGTCGGTGTTTTCCAGCAGGTCAATTTCATCAATGGCGGCAATATCCAGTATTTTGAGCTGAATTGTTTTATCGGGATGAAGGTATTTTGCCACGATGAGTTTTTCTTTGCTGGTCACGATGTAAATATCCAGCATATCATTTTCATCATTGAAAAGATGTTTAACGTAACCATTTACATAATCTTCTTCATCCATGATTTCAAGAACCTTTTTTAAAACCTGAAAGAGGGTGCGGGATTTCTCCCAGTTCGTCTGGCGCGCCAGTCTTCGCAGTTCTTCGTATGTCACGGTATCACTTCCTTTTTTATTTTTTACTGTTCCGGAGTCTACCCGGGAATTTTATCATATACTTTAGTACGCATTTTTCAGCGGTAGGATCTTGTTCGTTTCGCCAGGCACAATCCGACCTGCAAAAGGTAAAACGTGATCTGCTGTAGAATTAAATAACAGAAAGGACGGGGGAAACAAGAAAGACGCTGACGCGTGTTTGCATGGTGGTTGCGTCTTTCTTGTTCTTTAGGGGTTGCCAACCCTTCGACGGGTCTTCGACCCTGACCACCCCGCACGAGTAGGTGGGAATCCCCCTACTACTCCCCAATTGCGTAGGAGCACGCTTTTCTGACCTACGCAATAAAAAACTGCAACATACCGAAGGAGTGACTTTCACTGAAGAAGACCTACATTCTTGACACAAGCGTACTCCTGCAGTCTCCCTACTCATTGCTCGGTTTTCAAGAGAACACTGTTGTTTTACCGGAAGTGGTTTTGGAAGAGCTGGACAATAAGAAGAAAGATGCCAATTATGAGATTCGCGCCAATGTACGCTGGGTGGCCCGGTTTCTGGATGAGCTGCGGAAAAAAGGCAGTCTCTATCAGTCGGTTCCCCTGCCAAACGGCGGTGAATTGCGGGTGGAGATGAACTGTCTTGAAGCAATCGAGCTCCCGAAAACGTGGATGGACTCTAAGGCGGACAACCGGATTCTGGCGGTTGCCAAAAGCCTGCAGAAGCACAAACACCCGGTAATCATCGTCACAAAAGACATTTTCCTGCGCATTAAGGCCGATGTGCTCGGCATCGCTGCACAGGACTACCGCAACGAACAAGTGGAGTTTGATATCGATGAACAGTATACCGGCTGGACGGAAGAATTTGTGCCCGAAGGGACCGTTGATGAGCTTTATGCCGCCGGCAGCATTCCCTGGCATGAGGGCCAGCTCCCGGGAAAATATTATCTCCTCAAGGAAGAAACAAATCCGCAGAAAAGTGTGCTGGCACAGTATTACAGCGGGAAACTAACTTTGTTGCGGGATACAAAGCCGGATTTTTACAGCTTTAAACTGAATTTACTGCAAAAGTTTGCCCGCGAAGCACTGCGGGATGACAATATCCCGCTTGTAACCATTATGGGGGCCACAGGCAGTGGTAAGACACTGTTGGCTCTGGGCGTGGGGCTGGAAAAGACGCTCGATGACAGTATGTACAGACGGATGCTGATTTGCCGCCCATCTGTTACGATGGGTGAAGATATCGGTTTTCTGCCGGGCGATGAAAAGGAAAAAATTGCCCCGTATATGCGGCCAATCTATGATAATCTGGAACAACTTGTCCATTCCCGTTCCGACCGCTATGAAAGTGAAAAGGAACTGGACAGTAAGATATCCTACTTGTTTATGACCCGGAAAATTGTCACCGAGGCGATTGCTTACCTGCAGGGGCGTTCCATCGTCGGCCAGTACATTCTGATTGATGAAGCGCAGAACCTCACGCCTAAACAAGCCAAAGGGATTATAACACGTGCCGGTGAAGGAACAAAAATTGTGTTGGTGGGTGACCCGGAACAGATTAACAATCCGTTTTTGGATGCCAGAACGAACGGGCTTTCCTGGGCTGTGGAGAAAATGAAGGGAAGTTCGCTTCATGCCCATATCACACTGACGGAAACCAAACGGTCACCTCTGGCCATGGAAGCCGGGAAACTAATGAAGTAAAACGTGATGTTGGGAGGTTGGCTGCATGTGCGGACGGTATACACTGGTGGAGTGGGAAGAGCTGCAGGAGCGGTTTGGAGTGGCTGTTGCCGATAAGCTTGTGCCTCGTTACAATATTGCGCCAACCCAGACGGTCCCCGTGATTATTGATGATAACGGTCCGCAGCTAAAATTTTTCCGCTGGGGTCTGATCCCGTTTTGGGCAAAAGATAAATCCATTGGCAATAAGCTAATTAATGCCAGAGCGGAGTCTGTTCATGAAAAAAACAGTTTCCGGGAAAGTTTCCGGCGTAGGCGCTGCCTTGTCCCTGCAGACGGTTTTTTTGAATGGAAGAATGATGGTTCAGTTAAAAAGCCCTTTCGTTTTACGCGTTATGACGGTGCGCTGTTTGCTTTTGCCGGCTTATGGGATGTTTGGCGTGCGCCGGAGGGGGAAGCCGTTGGTTCGTTTACGATTATTACCACACAGGCTAATGAGTTGGTCTCACCTGTTCACGACAGAATGCCGGTCATTCTTAACAGGGAAGATGAACAGACCTGGCTGAAGCCTGCGGGTGTTAACAATGATGCACTGCGGGCCCTGCTTGTCCCCCATAAAACCGACGGCCTGGTATGCTATGAGGTGTCAGCTCTGGTTAATTCATCCCGCAACAATACGCCGCAGGTCATAGAGCGAGCGGGCTAAACAGCGCCGTTTCTTTCCAAAAGCTGCCTGGCAAAGTATTCAATGATCTCACGCCGGCGAATGATACCGATAAAGGTCCCCTCATCATCAACAACCGGTACAAAGTTCTGTATGATGGCAAGGTTAACCAGGCTATCAACTCTGGCTTCAATGCGTACAGGCTCGTTCACAATCCGGCGGGGGATTTCTCTTACAGGAATTTTCTCCGTGTTTTCAAAGGTAAGGCCCGGTGTGTTCTTCATTTTCCAAAGCAGGTCGCCTTCGGTTAATGTTCCGGCATACTTCCCGTTTTGGTCTACAAGGGGTACAGCGGTGTAACGATGATATTCCATACGCTCAATGGCCTGCCGCATGGTGCATGTCACGGGAAGAAAAATGACTTCTTTTTTGGGAATAAGAAAGAATGCAATGTTAATGGGAATGACCCCTTCCTTTTGTGCGCTTTTTGTGTTTCTCCATTATAAAGTCTATGCTAAACAATTCAATTATCTTCCCGTTTTTCCCTGCCGGTGACCGTTAAGAATTAAATTATCAGCAAAACCTGTAAACAGTTGTTAAAATTATTTAACGGCCTATAGCAGGGGAAAAATAATAAATCGCGAATTTTATTTTTGTTAAATAAAAATACCCGTAAAGGGGGAGGTCAACCTGTTTAGAAAGTCTCTTGTCTTACTGCTGGTACTGGTGATGGTGGCCGGTGTCACTGCTTCCTGTGGTACAAGTGAGCCGCCTGCCGAGCAGCAGAAGCCTTTGGTATGGGGTATGCTTACCGATATCGAAACATTAAACCCCGTGCTGTCGGAATCCTCAAACGAAACCGACATCATGAACGGTATTTTTTCCACACTGCTTAAAGTGAATGAGGACCTTGAATTTGTGCCTCATCTGCTGGCCGAGCTGCCTGAGCAAAGTGAGGACGGCCTGGAGTATACCTTTAAGCTTCGCGAGGGTATTACGTTCCATGACGGTGTTGAACTGACTGCTGACGATGTTAAGTTTACCATTGACATGAAACTGGCTGAGAAGAATGCTGTGCCGTCCCGCCTGATGTGGGAAAAAATTGCAGACTTTGAAAAAATCGACGACTATAATTTCAAGATCACTCTGACGGAATTGGATGTGACCTGGCTTGAGGGCTGGGCGTATTCCGAGGGTATGATTGTACCTAAACATATTTTGGAAGAAGAATTCAATGCAGGCGGCGAAGAGTTGACCAAGGGCGGCGAATTCTCGCGTAATCCCGTTGGCTCCGGCCCCTACAAGTTTGTAGAGTGGGTAACCAATGAATATATCATGCTGGAAGCCTATGATGACTTTTTCCTTGGCAAACCTGAAATTGAAAAAATCGTCTACAAGGTGATTCCGGACACCAACACGATGTTTGCCCAGTTCCAGTCCGGCGAAATTGATATCTATGACAGAGCGCAGCCGAACCAGTACAAGGAGCTGCTTGCACTCAAAGACCAGGGTATGGACATTGAAGTGCACAACTTCCCCAGCTTTATCTATATGCACGCCGACTTTAACCTGCGTTTACCGGTCTTCCAGGATAAGGCTGTCCGCCAGGCTCTGAACTATGCCTTCCCGAAACAAGACTTCATTGACACCGTTCTCGACGGTGTGGGGACAGTGGCTCATTCCGATACACCGCCGATGAGCTGGGCCTATAATCCCAATGTGAAGCAGTATGAATACAATCCTGAGAAAGCCGTTGAGATTCTGGAAGAGGCCGGCTGGGTTCTAAATGATGACGGTGTCCGTGAAAAAGACGGGGTTAAGCTTGAGTTCACCATGAGCACCAACTCCGGTAACCAGATTCGCGAAGACTTCCAGGAAATTGCCAAGCAGAACTGGGAAGCCATCGGCGCCAGCGTCGAGATACAGAACTATGAGGGGGCCACACTGTTCGGTGACATCCTGGAAAACATGAGTTTTGATATGATTATCTTTGCCTGGGTATCCGGCTTTGACCCCAACGCCGAAACGCTGTGGCATTCCAAGCAGCAACCCGATAAATACGGCACCGGCCAGAACTATGTCGGCCTGGAAAACGACCGTCTGGATGAACTGATTGAAGCCGGGCTGAAAGAAACTGACAAGGAAAAGCGGATTGAGATTTACCATGAAGTTCAGGAAATTCTCTCCGAAGAAGTTCCCTACATTTTCGTCTACTTCTATAACACAGTAACGGCTGTTCCGGGCAACCTGGAGAACTTTAAACCTAACCCCACCCAGGCCAACAGCACCTGGAATATCTACGAGTGGAAGAGAAACTAGTCTAATTTAAAAAGCGGGGGGTAGCAATCCGCTGCCCTCCGGTTTTTTTTCGGGAGGAAATCCATGAACAACAAGATCGTCAGGCGGATTGCAATTTCATTGCTCTCGCTTCTGGTCATTTCTGTTCTGTCGTTTGCGCTGATGGAACTCTCACCGGGCGGCCCCATGGACCGCTATGCTGAGAACCCCAAGATCAGCCAGGCGGACAAAGAGCGCATTGCAAAAAAGTTCGGATTGGACAAACCCGTGCATGTTCGCTATGTTATCTGGTTTAAAAATCTTGCTCAGGGAGACCTGGGACTTTCTTACCAGACAGGCCGGCCGGTGATGACTGAGATTATGGATCGGCTGCCGGCAACCCTTAAATTAATGATGGTCTCATTTCTTTTATCGGTGATGATAGCGATCCCTATAGGGATCTATTCGTCTACACACCGTTACTCTTCTTTAGATAATATATCAACATTTGGCTCATTTATCGGCCTTTCCATTCCTTCATTCTGGTTTGGCCTGCTGATGATTTATGTTTTTTCCATCAGGCTGGGAGTTCTGCCCGCAGGCGGCCAGTCTACACCCTGGTTTGACCCACTCATTTATCCGGCACTGACCCGGCCTTTTTACGTGCTGTGGGAACATATCCGCTACCTGATTATGCCGGCTATTGTGCTTAGTCTCATGAATACGGCCAGCTGGAGCCGCTATATGCGTTCATCCATGTTGGATGTCATAAATCAGAATTATGTGAGGACCGCCCGGGCCAAAGGGGTGCCTGAGCGGAAAGTTATTTATAAGCATGCCCTGCGTAATGCGCTGACTCCGATTATCACCATTATGGGCCTGGACTTACCGGCATTTTTCGCCGGAGCAGTTGTTACGGAGCATATTTTTGCCTGGCCGGGTATGGGGCGTTTATTTATTACGTCCATCGGCCACAGAGATTACCAGATTTTGATGGGAATTACGATGATTACAGCATTACTTGTCCTGTTGGGTAATATCCTGGCGGATATTCTTTATTCCCTGATGGATCCCAGAGTTAAATACGAAGGGTAAGCGGGTGATTAAATGACTAGCATGCCTTCAACGCGTCAGATTACAGAGCCGCAACCCGAAGAACAGAGTGCGCTGTACGGAAACCTGCAGCAGCGCTCGGGTCTTTTATATGAGTTCTGGCGTGCTTTTAGAAAAAACAAGCTGGCTGTGACTTCCAGCATCATCCTGATTTTGATCTTTCTGATTGCGGTTATGGCCCCGTTTTTGGCCACCCATAACCCAGAGCTGATAAGCCTCTCACGGGATGCTATCAAACAGGCTCCGTCTGCAGATCATTTGTTGGGCACAGACCACCTTGGCCGTGACATTTGGAGCCGCATGCTCTTTGGCGCCCGGATATCCTTATTGGTTGGCTTTTTAACCATGGCGATTTCTGTGACGTTCGGTTCTGTTTACGGTGCCATTTCCGGCTATTACGGCGGCAGGCTGGATACCGTCATGATGAGAACCGTGGATATACTGTTGTCGCTGCCGACACTTTTTTTACTGATTATTCTCGCCGCGTTTGTTAAACCGAACTTTCTGGGTATCGTCGTAATCATCGGGCTGACAAGCTGGATGCGTGTGGCCCGTCTGGTGCGCGGACAGTTTTTAAGTTTAAAAGAGCAGGAGTTTGTGGAAGCGTCCCGTGCGCTGGGCTATTCCAACAGCCGGATTATCTTTGTCCATATCCTGCCTAACGTAACGGCTCCCATAATCGTTAATGCCACGCTGATGGTGGCATATGCCATTTTGATTGAATCCGTCCTCAGCTTTCTCGGCTTTGGACTGCAGCCTCCGCAGTTTAGCTGGGGCAGCATGCTAAACGCTGCGCAGGATATTATTTTGCTTCGCGATGCTCCCTGGACGGCATTTTTCCCGGGGCTGGCAATCTTTATCACCGTTTTGTGCTTTAACTTTTTCGGAGACGGCCTTCGCGACGCCCTGGATCCTAAACTGAAAAACATTAAAGGCTAGCCCAACAGAAAAGTGGTGAAACGCGTTGTCGGATATTCTGCTTGATGTAAAAAATCTAAGAACAACTTTTCATACGTATGAAGGGGAAGTAAGAGCAGCCGACGGCATTGACCTGACTGTCTGTAAAGGGCAAATTGTCGGGATTGTCGGTGAGTCGGGCTGTGGAAAAAGTGTGACGTCTTTGAGCCTGATGCGTCTGATTCCCTCCCCTCCCGGAGAAGTCCGGGCCGATAAAATGGAGCTAAACGGTGTGGATCTGTTACGCCTCTCAGAAGTGCAGATGAACAAAGTGCGAGGCAATGAAATCTCCATGATCTTTCAGGAGCCGATGTCTTCACTGAACCCTGTGTTTACTGTGGGAGATCAAATTATGGAAGCGCTGCAAATGCACCAGCAGATGGACAAAGCACAGGCCAGAAAAAGAGCCGTTGAAATGTTGGAGCTTGTCCATATTCCATCTCCGGCCAAGCGCGTGGATGACTACCCGCACCAGCTAAGCGGAGGGATGCGGCAGCGGGTGATGATTGCTATTGCCCTGGCTTGTCAACCCTCACTTTTAATTGCCGATGAGCCGACCACTGCCCTGGATGTGACCATTCAGGCTCAGATTTTGGACCTTTTGTGCCAACTGCAGGGGGAGCTGGGCATGGCCATTATGCTGATTACCCATGATCTTGGTGTGGTGGCGGAAGTGGCGGAACGTGTAGTTGTGATGTATGCCGGCGTGGTTGTGGAAAATGCGGATGTGGAAAGTCTTTTTGCCAGACCGCTTCACCCCTATACTCAGGGCCTGCTGGCTTCGCTGCCGCGCCTTGATGGGAAAAAGGAGCGCCTCAATGTCATCCCCGGAGCTGTCCCTAATTTGCTTAATCTGCCGGCCGGTTGCCGTTTTGCGCCGCGCTGCCCCCATGTAATGGATGTCTGCCGCAAAAAAGAACCACAGCTGCTGCCGCATGACGATGCTGAGGTCCGCTGTTGGCTGTACGCAGAAGAGGTGAAAATATGAGTGCACTTCTGGAAGTAAGAGACATAAAGAAGCACTTTTTTATGGGCAGAGGCAGCGGCTCTGAGAAGGAAGGCATCGTCCGGGCCGTAGACGGCGTCAGCCTTTCAGTGAGTAAAGGGGAGACACTGGGTTTGGTGGGAGAGTCCGGCTGCGGTAAGTCCACCATTGGCCGTGTTATCCTGCGCCTGCTTGATTCCACCGCCGGTGAAATTCTCTATGACGGCGTTAACATCGAATCACTCCCGCACAAAGCCCTCATGCCATATCGCCGGAAAATGCAAATCGTTTTTCAGGATCCCTTTGGTTCCTTAAATCCCCAGATGAATATTGGTCATGCGCTTGGCGAACCGCTGCGTGTCCACCGTCTGGCCAGCGGCAAACAGGAACTGCGCGAGCGGGTCGAGCACCTGCTGGAGTTGGTTGGTCTCTGTCCTGAGCATATGCGCCGTTATCCACATGAGTTTAGCGGCGGGCAGCGACAACGGATTGTGATGGCCAGAGCCCTGGCTCTGAATCCGGAGCTTATCGTCTGTGATGAGCCCGTTTCTGCTTTGGACGTATCAATTCAGGCCCAGATCATTAATCTGCTGGAGAATTTGCAGGAGAAGCTTGGGCTTACCTATGTGTTTATCGCCCACGATCTCAGTGTGGTTAAGCACATTAGCGACCGAATTGCGGTTATGTATCTTGGCAAAATCGTGGAACTGGCTGATAAAGAGACACTCTACAGAGACCCGAAGCATCCTTATACCCAGGCGCTGCTTTCAGCGATTCCCATTCCAGACCCGGGTATAAAAAAACAGCGGATCATTCTTACAGGGGATGTCCCCAGCCCGCTGAATCCACCTTCTGGATGCCGCTTCCGTACGCGCTGTCCGTACGCCTTCGAGCGTTGTGCCGCAGAAGAGCCGGCCACCCATATTGTCTCTTCCGGTCACGGCGCAGCCTGTCATCTTTTAGACCAGTAAACATGGAGTTTGTATAACGTGCAAAAAAAGGTCTAACCCTTTTTGCAGTGCAAAAGAGGGTCAGACCTTTTTTTGCAGATAATGAAGTGGAAAAGCTATTTGGCAGAGAACAATGCTTCTTTCAAAAGTTTGGGAGGCAGTGAACCGCAGGAGAGAATGGTATCATGCATTGTGCGCAGGGAATGATGGGGGTAAATTTCCCGATACTGCTCAACGATGCGCAAAATCTCCAGTTTGCCCATCAGATACGACTGCGGCTGTGTGGGGGAGAGGGTGTAGCGCCTCACTTCAGCCAGGGCATTCCCCGGCTCAAGCCGGCAGCGTGTGACAAGAAAGTCTACGGCTTCAGCAATACTCATGTTTTTGCAGTGCAGGCTGACATCGAGAATAATGCGGGCTGCGCGCCAAAGCTGGTCGTGCAGCCGCCCCATTCTTTGCTCAGGTGCTGTGATAAACCCGGCTTGTTCCATCATTTCTTCGCAATAGAAGGCCCAGCCTTCGATGAACAGGGTGGAAAGTAAGCTGCCCAGTTTGCGGGCTGTTGAGCCGTATTTTGCAGCCCAGACCAGTTGGAGATGATGGCCCGGGTATGCTTCGTGCAGAGCCGTGACCGGAAGTTTGGCAAAGTGCTGTCCCTTTAACTTGGCTTCCGCCACATCGGCCGGATCGGACGGGTTAGGAGGGGTGGCCATAAAAACCCCTGTCAGAGATGTATCGTAGATCCCGGGGGTAATATAGGCAGCAATCGGAATCAGGGGCCGTAGAAAAAGCGGTGTCTCGATAATTTTCAATCGTTCACCCTCGGGGATACCGGCAAGATCGTGTTTTACGACAAAGTCACGGGCAGCCTCCATAGCGGAGCGGACGGCGTCTAGCAGGCCGTCTGCCGCAGGGTGGTTGTTTTTAACTTCTTCCATGATTTCTTCCGCAGTTTTTTGCGGGTCAATCTGTTTTGCCAGGTTCTCCATTTCTGTTTTTGTTTCTTCAAAAAGCCTCCACCCGGTAGCAAGCAGTTCTTCACTGTCGTAATCAACCAGATGGTCTTCCTTTAGCATGGCTTCAAACAGTTCTTTTCCTGCAGCATAACTACCGGCAGCCTGTGGCAGGACAGCCTCCTGCAGGTAAGCTGCGAAATCGTCCATGGCGGCTGCAGCTTTTTTGCCGGCTTCTTTTAGCTGGTCTGCGGCCTCCGGACTGTCGGCCATGGCCGGTATCATCTCCATAAAAAGTGCCTGCCCCATTTGCGCCTGTTCCAGTGCAACTTCGGCCCAGACAGGCGGCACAGACTTGGGCTGCAGGTTCTTTTTGCCGGCAGTGAGGACATCGCCCACTGCATGTACCCGCGAAATCAGGCTGGCCTGCCGTTGGGGCCAGGGGGCAAAATCCTTAAGAATTAAGGAAAAAACACCGTTTAACGCTGCACTGAGGTAGAAACCGGGATTGCGCAGATGGAAGGTTTGTCCGGTATGTTCCCGCAGCATACTTTTAATCAGCTGGATTACCAGTGCCAGGTCAACATGTGCGGCGCTACTGAATGTGCTGCTTTTACATTCTGCAAATTCTGCAAGGAACTGCTTTAGTCCCGCTTCGGTCTCACCGATTGCCGCCAGGCTGCAGTCTGCCAGTCTGTCGTCCCAGGTATGTACACCCATCTGAGTGGCCATGGCAGGTGAGCGCTCAAGCAGCCACATAACAAACGTTTCAACATGATTGTAAAAGGAAGCTTCATCCACATGTATCATCCTTTCGGAATTTTAATATCTACCACCTGAATTTTATTATAACATTCCATTTGCCATGCGTCAGATTTTTGTGCCGGGGAGGAAATCAGCACAGGTGGCAGAATATAAGAAAGCGGAGAAGAGGTGAATGTAATGGAGATAATTCTTGCTGTAAACCCGGGCTCCACGTCAACAAAAATTGGCTTGTTTTCCGGTGAAGAGTGTTTGGTAAAAGAAGTGATCCGGCATCCGGAGCAGGACCTGGCCGGATTTGCCTCCGTAATGGACCAGGCCCCGTATCGTCGGAAGGTTATTCTGGAAACACTACAGGAAAACGGTACAGACCCTGCCGGGCTGTCAGCCATTGTGGTGCGTGGCGGCCTGCTGCGGCCTCTGGAAGGAGGCGTATGGCTGGTTGGCGAAGAGATGGTGGCAGATTTGTCCGCGTGCAGATACGGAACGCATGCGTCAAATCTGGGTGGGGTGATTGCTTACCCGGTTGGCAGGGAGTTGAAGATACCCGTATTTACCGTAGACCCTGTTACTGTAGATGAATTTGAGGATGTGGCCCGTTACTCCGGATTAAAAAACGTCCGGCGCCTGAGTATGTCCCACGCACTGAATATGAAAGCTGTGGCCAGAAAAGCTGCGAATGCACTGCATACTGTATATGAGGAACTCAATCTGGTGGTGGCACACCTTGGCAGCGGCATCTCTGTATCTGCTCATCGCAGGGGGAAAATGGTGGATGTCAATAATGCCAACAATGAAGGCCCTTTCTCGTTGGAACGAAGCGGTACATTACCCGCTCTGGCACTGATTGATCTGTGCTATAATAGCGGCAGGACGGAACAAGAAATGAAGGAGCTTGTGACATCTGCAGCCGGCGTGTATTCCTATCTGGGAACAAAGGACTTTCAGAAGGTTACGGAGAAAGTGTTGACAAAAGATGCTGCTGCCACAGCTGTAGTCGGGGCGATGGCCTATCAGGTGGCCAAGGAAATCGGAGCCATGGCGGCTGTTTTGCATGGCGGTGTGGACCGGGTTATTCTCACCGGAGGCATGGCCTATTCCACTCCTCTTGTGGAAATGATCAGCGAGCAGGTCAGATTCATTGCGCCTGTGGAACTGATGCCAGGTGAGGAAGAACTGGAAGCACTTGCAGCGGGAGCCTTGCGTGTTCTGCGGGGGCATGAAGAAGCGAAGATATATAAATAAGTAAAATGCAGTCTGGAGGTCGGGTCGTGAATTTTGAAAATTATCACCAGGTAATTACTGCGCTGAAAGATTATAAAAAATGCCGGATGTGTATAGCTGCTGCTGCGGAGGAAACTGTTCTGCATGCTGTCCGCGATGCCAGAAAAGAAGAACTTGTTGATTTTGTGTTGGTGGGAGACGAAGAGCGCATCTGGCGGATGGCTATGACAGCAAGCCTAAACCTGAAAGGCATTGAGATTATTAACATTAAAGATCCGCTGGAAGCAACGGCTGTGGCTGTAAAAGAAACAGCATCAGGCAGGGCGGATATTTTAATGAAAGGCATGGTCAACAGCGCGGATTTTCTGCGTGCCGTGCTGGACCCGCAGGGGGGTATGCGGACAGACAGGATTCTTAGTCATCTGGCAGCATACGAGATTCCGGGATACTATCGCCTAATTTATATGTCTGACGGAGGGTTAAATGTCAGTCCGGATTTAGCACAGAAAAAGGCGATTCTCGAAAATGGAGTTGAATTTCTGCATTCAGTTGGGCTTGCAGAACCTCAGGTAGCGGTTTTGACGGCCAATGAAAAAGTGAATCCTAAAGTTCAGTCCACTGTGGATGCCCAGGAGCTGAAGCTGATGTCACAACGCGGTGAAATCAGGGGAGCCGTGGTGGACGGTCCCACGGCGCTTGATGTGGCCATTAACCTGGAAGCAGCGCTGCACAAGGGCATTGAAAGCCCCATTGCCGGACGTGCGGACCTTTTAATCGTGCCCAACATTGAAGCGGGAAATCTCTTAGGTAAAGCAATTATCTATTTTGCCTCGGGTAAGATGGCAGGGCTTGTGCTCGGCGCGAAAAAACCTGTTATTCTAACATCGCGTAATGAACCGTCCTATGGTAAGACGGCTTCTATTGCCCTGGCGGCTTATTCCATTGTGAGAAATCGCTCAAACGGTAATTAATATTTCATTTATTTACTTTAGAAGTCAAGATGATAAAATTGAACTAATAAGTACTCTAACATACGAGGAGGTTGACCGATGGAGAAGTGGGTTTGCACATATTGCGGCTATGTCTATGATCCGGCCAAAGGCGATCCGGAGAACAATGTGGCTCCAGGCACTCCGTTTGAGAAACTACCGGATGACTGGCGTTGTCCTGATTGCGGGGCGGAAAAAGAAGATTTTGAAAAGTATGCAGGCTAATACAGCGAATACCCGTTAGACATAACGGGTATTTTTAATCACAGGTAATATCTTTTCTGTTGTCTGTTTGTGGTTGTATATGATATGATGTGACATGGTATAATTTTCACGAGTGCAGGTGGCCACAGGTGTGGTCATTTTGTTTCCCGGAGGGATGTCCATGAAAATATTCAACTGGCGCACATACTTTATTCTGGCTTTACTGGGACTATCAGGACTGGTATACTATATCCATTATCTGATTTTCCGCGATGTTCACCATATTTTTCTCTATCTGATCGGTGACATTGCCTTTGTGTTTATTCAGGTATTGATGGTTACGCTCATTCTGCAAAAACTGCTGGAAGAGCGTGAAAAGAACGCCCTTTTAAAGAAGCTGAACATGGTTATCGGTGCTTTTTTCAGTGAGGCTGGGACAGGCCTGTTAAAAATGCTTTCTGCGTTTGATCCCAAATCGTGTGAGATTCGTGACGGGCTCCTTATAGACGAGCAGTGGTCCAGGCAGGATTTTAAACGGGTCTGCAGCCAACTCTCCGTACACAACTACAGTTTTCATTTCAGCAGGGAAGACTTAAAAAGTATGAGGACATATTTGCTGGATAAGCGGGACTTCCTGCTCAGGTTACTGGAAAACCCGAACCTTCTCGAGCATGATACGTTTACCGAACTTCTGTGGGCTGTCTTTCACCTTACCGAAGAGCTGGCAGCAAGAGAGGATTTGCAGAATCTGCCCGAGGCGGACCTTGAACATCTAAGCGGAGATATTAAACGGGTGTATACGACGCTAACAAAACAATGGTTGATCTATATGGAGCACCTGCGGGACGATTATCCCTTTTTGTTTTCTTTTGCGATGCGAACCAACCCGTTTAATCCGCAAGCATCGGTGGAAGTTCAGGAGTAATGCATCTTTAATCAGGGAGGTCACTTAATATGACAACAAAGCAACCTGAAACGACCGGCGGCAACCGGATTATCATCAGTGTTCTGGGTCACGACAAGGTGGGGATTATAGCCGGTGTGGCTAACATCCTCTCAGACAACAGAATCAATATCCTCGATATCAGTCAGACGATTTTACAGGATATTTTTACAATGATTCTCATTGCCGATATGGAAAAAAGTAAAATCGATTTGGCGGCACTCAAAGCGCTGCTAAATAAAAAAGGCGATGAACTGGGCCTGCGAATAGATGCCCAGCATGAAGATGCCTTCCGCTATATGCACCGCATTTAAAAAATAATGGAGGGTTGCAACCGTGTACACCATGCAGGAAATCATGGAAACAATCAAAATGGTACAGGAAGAACACCTGGATATCAGGACAATTACAATGGGCATCAGTTTACGGGACTGCAGCCATAGTAATGTTCGGGTTGCCTGTGACAAAATATATGACAAAATCACCCGTCTGGCCAACGGCCTGGTGGCTGTGGGGGAAGACCTGGAGCGTGAGTACGGTCTGCCCATTGTCAACAAACGCATCTCTGTCACCCCCATTGCCCTGGTTGCCGAAGCCGCAGACACGGACAGTTATGTTGAGTTTGCCCGGACGCTGGACCGTGCGGCGTCAGAAGTGGGGGTTAATTTTATCGGTGGTTTTTCCGCCCTGGTACATAAGGGGTTTACAAAGGGTGACCTGAAACTGCTCGCTGCCATTCCCCAGGCTTTGGCAGAAACGGAGCGGGTCTGCTCCTCGGTCAATGTAGCTACAACGAAGACAGGGATCAATATGGATGCTGTTTACCGGATGGGCAGGATTGTCAAGGAAGCGGCGGAACTCTCTGCCGACCGTGACGGGCTGGCCTGTGCAAAACTTGTGGTTTTTGCCAATGTCCCCGAAGACAATCCGTTTATGGCCGGTGCTTTCCACGGTGTTGGTGAACCGGAGTGTGTTATCAATACAGGGGTAAGCGGCCCGGGTGTGGTCAAACGTGCTGTGGAAAAGACAAAAGGGCAGGACTTTGGTGCCCTGGCGGAAACTATAAAAAAGACGTCCTTCAAAATAACCCGGATGGGGGAATTGGTGGGACGTGCTGCCGCAGATCGACTTGGTGTGCCGTTTGGTATTGTAGACGTATCGTTGGCGCCTACGCCTGCGGTGGGTGACAGTGTGGCTGAAATTCTGGAAGCCATGGGCCTGGAACGTTGTGGCACACACGGAACCACGGCTGCACTGGCCTTGCTAAACGATGCTGTAAAAAAAGGCGGAGCCATGGCGTCGTCTTATGTTGGCGGACTGTCAGGTGCGTTTATTCCTGTCAGTGAAGATGCCGGTATGATTCGTGCTGTGGAGGACGGGGCGCTGGGTATTGACAAACTTGAGGCCATGACATGCGTCTGTTCTGTGGGCCTTGATATGATAGCTGTTCCCGGAGAGACTTCGGCCGAAACAATTGCTGCTATTATAGCAGACGAGGCTGCCATCGGTATGATTAACCAAAAGACCACAGCGGTCCGGATTATTCCTGCTCCCGGCAAAGGTGTGGGTGATATGGTGGAGTTTGGCGGACTGCTCGGCCGTGCACCTGTTATGGCTGTCAATCCATTTTCTGCCGATGAATTTGTACGCCGCGGCGGCCGAATCCCTGCACCGATTCACAGTTTAAGAAACTAATCTGTTCTACCCCCTTGAAACAGGGGTTTTTCTTCAACATCAGAGGGAATGTAAGGAGACACGCTTGTATGCCGGGTAAGATTCATCTAGGTGGCAGAGTTCTAAAAACTGCACTTGCGGTCGGCATTTCTGTTTACATCGTCCAAAACCTGGGCTATGAGCGGGTAACCCTGACCGCCATTGTTGCTCTGGTAACCATCCAGCGGACTTTTTACGGTTCCCTAAAGCAGGGCGCAGCCAGGTTGGGAAGTGTCATCCTCGGTGCGCTGCTGGGTACTTTTTTTGCCCTTCTTCTTGGCGGAACCCCTCTGGCATTTGGCCTGGCCATCCTAACTGTCATCGTAGTCAGCATTCGGCTGAACTGGCAGGATAACATCGTGATAGTAGCCGTAGTGGCCATCGGGGTGATCTCCAGTCAGGCAGAGAACCTTTTCCTCTACTCAATGCAGCAGTTTATCAGTGCGCTGATTGGCGCCGTGGTGGCGCTGAGTATAAATATTCTCTTTGCACCGACTTATCAGCCTGATGTTCACAATAAGCTGAGAAGTATTGAAACTTCACTGAGCCAGATGCTGGGTATCGTAGCAGCAGAAATGCATTATCCGGACCTCAACAGTGATATATCAGGCCAGGTGGAGCAGCTTGAAGCAGAAATCCGGAGCGGTTTACAGATTTCCAAGCTTTTTCGGGAAGAGCAGCGGTTTAATCCACACAGTGAAACACAAGCCGACCGTTACCTTGACACCCTGCGGGTGTTTACCGCACAGACAGAAATTCTGCTGGAAATGCATAAACTAGCCAGAAGAATGACAATTGAAGTGCCCCAATCGCAGCCCATTGCCAAGTTGTTGCGGATTATGGGGTATGTCCAGAAACGCAGGCTGTATGGAAAAAATACGCATTTTTGCCTCATCGACATTGTGATAGCAAACCTTGAAGGTACCTTTGCACACATGGAGCTGCCCGCAACCAGAGATGAGTTTATTAGCCGGTCATCTCTGGTTCATATGTTTAGGGAAGTTAAAAAGTATTACAAACAAATCCAGATGATGCCCGCTGCGCTGCAAAATGAAGCTACAGATGATCAACAAATAGCAAAAAAGGGTAAAGACAGCAGGTAATGACAGGGAAAAAAGCGAATATAACTAGTTCAGCGGCGAATATCTAACGAGGAAGTGGCTTATGTGGCCAAACGAACCAGTCTTTTCGCGTTAAGATTAACATTATACTACATTCTGTTCGCGGGGATATGGATTGTTTTTTCCGACCGTCTGCTTTCTGCCGCCGTAGCGGATGTTGAACTGCTGACCCAGCTGCAAACGTATAAGGGTTGGTTTTTTGTGGTTGTTACAGGTACTGTCCTTTTCCTCATTATCCACCTGGCTTTTCGCTCACGCATAAAAACTGAGCACAAACTGCTTGAAGCAAATGAAAAATTAAGTGCCCTGATTGAGGCTTCACCCCTTGCGATTATGACACTGGATGTGGCCGGACGTGTGATGAGCTGGAACTCTGCTGCGGAAACCATGTTTGGCTGGAAGGAGCGAGAAGTCCTGGGCTGTGTGAATCCCATTGTTTCTGAGGAGAATTATCTGGAATTTCGCAAGCTTCACCATCAGGCTCTTTCCGGTAAAGCAGTTTATGGAGCTGAAGTTACCCGGCTCAGAAAAGACGGCAGTACAATAGATGTCAGCCTTTCGACCGCACTGATACGTAATGCGCAGGGAGATGTCAGAGGTGTGGTGGCCGTTTTGGCAGATATTTCCGAGCAGAAGCGTAAGGAAGAGCAGTTAAAATACCTGAGCCTGCACGATTCTCTGACCGGTATTTATAACCGAGCTTATTTTGAGCAGGAGATGCACCGTCTTGAAACAAGCAGACACCCCCGTATTGGTATAATTGTCTGTGACGTGGACGGCCTGAAACTGTATAATGACAGTCTGGGACATCATATCGGGGATATTTTGCTGAAAGCCGCTGCAAATATTATCAGGAGCTGTTTTCGGGAAAGCGATATGGTTGCACGGATTGGCGGAGATGAATTTGCCGTTCTGCTGCCTGATACGGACAAACATGCGCTGGAGAGCGGCTGTCGGAGAATTCGCGAAGCAATCGCGAAATTTAATGAAGAGAACGGCAAACTTTACCTTAGTATGTCCATGGGTTATGCTGTCGGTGAAGAGCAAAGTAAGATAACAGAACTTTTTAAACAAGCCGATGATAATATGTATAGAGAAAAGCTGCAGCGTAATCAGAATGTACGCCATGCCACGGTACAAATACTGATGAAAGCACTCTCCTCAACAGATTTTATCACCGGAGGACATACGGAACGTATGGAGGATATGGTGGTCAGCCTGGCGGAGAAAGCCGGTATAGCCCGCGAAAAGCTCCCTGATCTGCGGTTGTTTGCCCGATTTCATGATATCGGTAAAGTTGGTATTTCGGAAGATGTGCTGCTAAAAGATCTCCCCCTGACGGAAGGGGAAATGGCAGAAATCAGGCGTCATTCAGAAGTCGGCCACCGCATTGCCCTGTCGGCCCCCGACCTGACTCATTTATCTGACTGGATTCTAAAACATCATGAATGGTGGAACGGGGAAGGATACCCGCTCGGCTTAAAGGAAACAGAAATTCCCCTTGAGTGTCGAATATTGGCCATTGCAGATGCGTATGACGCTTTGACCAATACGCGTCCCTACCGGGACGAAAGTACACAGGAGTATGCTTTTGCCGAACTCCGTGCAGGCGCCGGCAGGCAATTTGACCCACATTTGGTGGAGATGTTTATAGGAATGCTGGAAGAAACGGAAAGTAAAAATATACCAGCTAAGATGTAGAGGATTTTGCCCTTCTTTGTTGAATGGTTCATTTAATTGCAAGGGGGGAAGAGAATGTTTTACCTTGAAGTAGTTGGTTGTGACGAAGAAGAAAATTGCACCGGACATTTACTGGAGTCCTATGATGCAGTAAAAGAAGCACTCAATGGAGCGGAGTGGGTCCGTTTTGTTGTAACGGAGCTAACGGTCAGCGAATAGAGATACATATAAAGCAAGCAAATGGCAGGGACATTGTCTCTGCTTTTTTTGTTGTTTTTTTTATAGGCTAACAAACATTGACAATGTCAAAGAAGCAGGAATTCACCGGGCTTTTGCGAATATAACATAAGAGAATAATCGAAATATTTTATGAACAATATGAACAAAAACTTGTCTGTATAGTGATTATCGTTTAATATAAATAGTATAAATTTTGCGAATACTTTGTTATTGTCTGTAAAAACGCAGACAAACCGAAAGGAGGTATACAAAAGCAACGCATTGAAACAGAATGTTCTCAGCACACAAACTATACTGAGGAGGGGTTTTAAAGAAATGAGAAAAAAATCATTATGGTTAGTACTAGGTTTGGCAATTCTGGTTCTGGCGCTGGCTCTGGCCGGCTGCGGCGGGGAATCAACCACACCGCCCGATAATAACGGGAACAATGGTGATAATGGTAATAATGGTGATGCACCCGGTATTGAATATGAAACTCCCGACAGCTTAACTATCGGCAGTGCTTCAATCGGCGGCACCTATTACCTGTATGCGCAGGCATGGGCCGGCCTGGCCACGGAAGCCACCGGTATTCCGACCTCCGTTGAAGTAACCGACGGCCCGAACCACAACCTGATTGGTATCCAGGACGGCAACTTCCGCCTTGGGATGACCACCATGGGCCCCGCTTATGAAGCATGGAACGGTGAGGAAGACTGGACAGGCGGCCTGGAACACAAAGATGTCCGTGCCCTCTTCCCGATGTACAACACCTATTTCCACTGGGTCGCAGATGCAGGCAGCGGCATTACCAGCCTGGACGACATGGCCGGCAAGCGCGTTGGTTCCGGCCCCGCAGCCGGCACAATCGGCACCTTCGGTCCCCGTTTCTTTGAATTGCTGGGAATCGACGTCACCATCAGTAACGGCGGCATCGGTGACCTGATGGAGAACCAGGGTGACGGCCTGCTTGACGCTAACGGTTTTGCGGCCGGTATCCCGGTTTCCGCATATTCACAGTATGAAGTAACCAAAGGTCCGGAAAATGTAGTCTTTATTGGTGTTAACGGTGAAAACCGCGAAAAGATCAAGCAGGAATGGCCTTACTTTGCCGACGCTGTGATCCCCGCGGGCACCTACTCCGCTTTGGAAGAAGACCTTGAGACAGTCGGTGTATGGAATATCGCCATTGGTAGCAAGTATCTTCATCCGGATGTGGTTTACGAAATGGTTAAGGCAGTACTGGAAAACAACGATGCCATGAAAGACGGCCATGGTGCCGCCAAAGAAACTCTTGCCGAGAACTTCGAATACATGGACATCATTCCGCTGCATCCAGGTGCAATCAGATACTTTGAGGAAAAAGGCTATACTATTCCCGACCATCTGATTCCGGAAGAGTACCAGCAGTAGAGCTTGATATGGGACGCCTCCCTGCCGCCAACGCCGGCGGCAGGGAGGGTCTTTTACAGAAAGGAGGCTTCCAATGTCAGAGGACCTGGAAAGGGATAAGGAAACGAACACAACTGAAGAAGTGGAACTTCCAATGGAGCTAGCTCCTGATACGGAGGCGGAAACATCCGATCAAAGAGACATCAAAGGTATCGTAGGCAGGGTCCTTTTGTTTTATGCCGCCATTGTTTCTATCTTTCATATATATTTTCTTGTTTTCTCTCCCATGGAACAGCTTCTGTTTAGAAATTACCACCTTATGCTACTTGCTGTTTTAGGGTTTGCATATTTTCCCGGCTGGGGGAAAGCAAAACAAAAGATTCACTTGCTTGACTATGCAGGGATGGCCGTGATTATCGCCGTTACGGCTTATCTCATTCAGAACTTCGACAGAGTTCAGTATTTCTACGGTACGAACCGCGCCAATAACCTTGATATGTTTATTGCGCTGGCCGGAATTATTGTGGTACTTGAACTGACACGGCGAACAAGTGGGAATTCGCTGCCTATTCTCGCGATAATTTTTTTGATCTATCCCTTTATCGGACAATATTTGCCCGGTATCTTTACGACACCGGTTTACCCGGCAAAGCGCATTCTGACATATGTTTATACCACAAACGGTATATTCAGTGTGCCGCTTGCCATCTCCGCTAAGTATATCATTCTCTTTATTATTTTCAGTTCATTTTTAACAGTTTCCGGAGTAGGAACGTATTTTGTTGAATTTGCGTTTGCTGTCAGCGGGTTTGCCCGCGGCGGCCCGGCGAAAGTGGCCGTTATCTCCAGCGCCCTGATGGGCATGATGAACGGCACATCGGCGGGTAACGTGGTTGCCACAGGGAGTCTCTCGATTCCTCTGATGAAACGGGTTGGATATGATTCAACGTTTGCGGCTGCCACCGAAGCGGTGGCGTCAACGGGCGGGCAGATCATGCCGCCGATTATGGGCGCCGGCGTCTTCATCATGGCTGAGATCACCGGCATCAAATATGAACGGATTATGCTTGCCGGAATTATTCCTGCAATCCTGTATTTCTTTTCAACCTATATGATGGTGGACTACGAAGCGATTAAGCTGAAATTATACGGTGTTCCCCGTCATCTTTTGCCAAGTATCCCCAAAACACTAAAACGTGCTTACCTCTTTATTCCGGTGGTTGTTCTGATTTATGCCCTGCTGGCGGGGTACTCCGTCATTATGGCCGGTTTCTGGGGTATTGTTTCCAGTTTCCTGGTTAGCCTGATTGCCAAGGAAACGCGGATGGGCCCGAAACAGGTTATCGAAGCACTTGAAAAAGGTGCACGGGGCTCGGTCCAGTTAATGTCGGTCTGTGCTGCAGCCGGTATTATCATGGGTGTCATCGTTTTGACGGGTATTGGCGGTCGTTTTGCCAACGTATTGATGGCAATTGCCGATGCCAATGTGCTGCTGGCACTGGTGTTTACTATGGGTGTCTGCATTCTGCTGGGCATGGGTATGCCGACAACGGCTGCGTATGCTGTGGCCGCTTCCGTAATGGGATCGGGCTTGGTTGAAATAACCGTGGCGACCCCGGCCTTTGCCCACGTTCCCGCTGACATTATTAAACTGTTGCCACACATGTTTATCTTCTACTTTGCCTGTGTCTCCTCAATTACGCCACCTGTTGCCTTGGCGGCGTATGCCGGCGCAGGTATATCGGGAAGCGACCCGATGCGGACCGGTGTGATGTCGTTCCGTCTGGGAATCGCCTCCTACATCGTGCCATATATGTTCTTCTATGCCCCGGAAATTCTGGGTATCGGAGAACCGTTCTGGATCGCTGTCCGGACAGTTACAGCATTAATCGGGATTTTGGCGCTGGCATCTGCTGCGCAGTCCTACTTCAGGGGGCATCTTAACACCCTGCAGAGGCTGATTATGTTAGTGGCATCCATTGCACTGGTCACACCAAGCGAGGTTGGTGACCTCGTCGGAATCGGCCTGATGGTCTTTGTGTACTTCTCACACAGCCTGCCGTTCTTTAAGGTGAAGAAGGATGCGGCGGAGACAGCTTAAAACTGCTAGAAAAACAGTCACTTCAAAGTGGCTGTTTTTTTTCCTGGATGAAAACCTGTAAAATACAGAGGTAATAGATGAATTACGGACATAAACTACAATAATCAATGAATATAACCAAAAAGATAAATATTTATTGAAATAATATTGACTTTTCCGGTGAATTTGTTACAATTTAACTTGATGTCCAATCGGGCAGGAAACTGTTTGTTTTGGGCCAAATTAAATAAAAGGAGGCTTCAGAAAATGAGCGCATTAGGTCGTCACGTTCTCGCAGAATTTTATGGTTGTCCTTCGGAAATCCTTAACAATATACAGGGGATTGAGCGAACGATGGTTGATGCTGCCCTGGAAGCCGGTGCAGAAATCCGTGAAGTGGCATTCCATAAGTTTAGCCCACAGGGCGTTAGCGGGGTCGTCGTTATTTCAGAATCCCATCTGGCGATTCATACGTGGCCCGAGCTGGGTTACGCCGCGGTGGATGTTTTCACCTGCGGAGACAAGGTTGATCCCTGGGTGTCCTGCAATTATCTCAAGGAACATTTTTTTGCAGAACAGTTAAATGCACAGGAAATTTCGCGCGGCATTTTCGACCATGAAGTCTCTGTAAAGGCAGCGAACTTCTAAAGGAGGTTTTTGCTTGAGCGCGCCAACCTGGAAGTGGTTCATTGAATACACACATCCAACGCAGGCTCACATGCACGGTGTGGAAGAAGTGATTTACAGCGGCAAAACAAAATACCAGGTCGTCGAGATTATGGACACCGAATTTTACGGCAGGTGCCTGGTGCTGGACGGAAAAATTCAGTCTTCTGAGTATGATGAATACATCTATCATGAAACATTAATTCAACCGGCCCTGGTTTTACATCCCGCACCGAAGAACGCCATGATTGTCGGTGGCGGAGAAGGAGCTGTTCTGCGAGAAATCCTGCGGCACCCCACCATCGAACAGGTGGTGATGGTGGACATCGACCGGGAAGTGGTGGAACTTTGCAAGGAGTATCTGCCGCAGTGGCACCAGGACGCTTTTGCAGACCCCAAAGTCCAGATTCACTATATGGATGCCCGTAAGTTTCTTAAAAAAACGGATGAAACCTTTGACATTATTTACATGGACCTGACAGAGCCGCTGGATGACGGGCCGTCTTACCTGCTGTTTACAAAACAGTTTTATAAGCTTGTTTCAGAACGCTTGAGTGATGACGGCATTATTGCCCTGCAGGCAGGGTCTTTTAATCCCAGACTGATAGAATGTCATGCTGCCATCTGTAATACACTGTCCACGTCGTTTCCCATCGTCCGCTCGTATGCGTCGTTCATCCCGTCCTATGATGCGGCATGGGGGTTTGCCCTGGCATCAAAACAGCTAGACCCTCTGAATCTCTCTGTTGAAGAAGTGGACAAGCGCTTACAGGACAGGAAGATTACAGAGCTGAAATACTATGACGGTGAAACGCACCGTTCAATGTTTGCAATACCCAAAGACGTACGGTCGGCAAAGGACAGAGAAGTAAGAATTATTGCAGACGACAGGCCGCTGACTACTTACTAAGCGAACAAGGAGTGACAGTCATGGAAAGAACGTATGTAATGGTCAAACCGGACGGCGTACAGCGTAATCTGGTGGGAGAAATAATCAGCCGGTTTGAGAAGAAGGGTTTTCAACTGGTTGGACTGAAACTGATGCAGATTCCCGAGGAACTGGCCGCAAAGCATTACGGTGAACATAAGGAGAAGCCGTTTTTTGGCGAACTCATTGACTTCATTACCTCAGGTCCCGTTGTAGCCATGGTTTGGGAAGGGTTAAACGCAGTATCCGTCATTCGTACAATGATGGGCAAAACAAACCCGGCTGAAGCTGCTCCGGGAACCATCCGCGGTGATTTTGCGCTCTTTATGGGCAACAATGTTGTGCACGGCTCCGACTCAGCTGAGAGTGCAGAGCGTGAAATCAATCTCTTTTTCTCTCCTGAGGAACTGGTTACCTACAAGAAAGCAACAGATACCTGGCTTTACGGAAAATAAAAAAAGCGCCGCTTTGACGGCGCTTTTTCTTCACATGTTTTAAAAAACCGGAGCAGCAGAGGGTGGAAGCTATGAAAAAGATACTAGTCTTTTTGCTATTGGTTCTTTTATTGTCCGGATGCGGGCGACGGGTCAATCAGAACAGTGCTGCGGCACACCTGGGTGAGCCAACGTCCGTTCAGATCATCTCGGAAGATTATCCGGCGGTTACAATCCGTGACAAAGGACAAATCCGTGATGTAATGGCCATTCTGGAGAAAACTGAGGTCCGCAAACTTTCCTACGACGAAGAAGTGAATCTTGTTCTGGTGCAGGGTAAAACTCTCAATGCCATTGAACTCAGATTTAGGGACTCCCGGGGAAATGAGTTTAAAGCTTTGCTTTTGGATGACGGCTCCGTGTTGGTCGTCGAAGGAGCCCGGGGTGAAAGCGAGCAGCGACGCGACCTCTTCCTTTCAGAACCCGGACAGCAGGAACTGGTCAACCAAATCCAAAAACAAATCATCAGCCCACAGTAGGGCAAATGAAGACAGCGGGGACAGGTTCCGCTGTCTTCATTTCTTCCAAAAGCTGCTATTATGAGGACAGTGGAACCTGTCCCCGCGTCTTCATTTGAGCAGTTTGGTGAGTTGGTCTTTGCGGGTGGCCAGAAGTTGGTTGAGCCGCTGCGGGTAAATGCGCGGGTCTTTGGGAGAATGGAGATTTGTAAGGGTGAAGTCGGGACGAATCAGTTTGCTGGTGGCGCCGCAGCCCAGGCCGATAATATGGTGGCGCTCTTCAATCATGGCTATATTATAGGCGCAGGCATGACCCGGCAGGCAGTAGCCGATATTTTCCTGACCGCCCAGGATGTCCCGCTGTCTGTAGAGGTAATAGGGGTTGTACTTTTCCTGAAGGAGACCGGTGACCGCCTGATACATCGCTGCAGCTGTATGGTCAGCCGGGAGCACAAAACGGTTTTGTTCTTCATTATAACGGGATGCCCGTTTTCGGGAAAACATATGAACGGTGATATTTTCGGGGGCAAGAGAGAGAACTGCCTGGGCGGTTTGTTGTACCATGTCTGTATCCTCACCGGGTAGTCCGATAATGATATCCGTATTTAAGACGGTAAAGCCAAAACCCTTTACCCTATTGACGGCTTGCTCCACGTCGGCAAAGCTGTGACAGCGGCCGATCAATTCCAGGGTTTTGTCATGCCGGGTCTGCGGGTTTACGCTTACTCTGTCGACGCGGTGCTCCTTCATTACAGCCAGATGTTCCCCGGTCAGCGTATCCGGCCGGCCTGCCTCCACTGTGAACTCCCGCAGTACACCCGGGAAAGCAGTACGCAGCGCACCCAGGATGCGGTCCAGATCTCCGGGGTCAAGCGCGGTGGGTGTACCGCCTCCGACATAGACACTATACGGCTTTAACCCTAATGACCGGCAAAGCTCCCCAGTTTGTATGGTTTCAGAAATCAGCGTGTCCACAAACTGCTGGCGCAGTTCGCCCAGCTCATGCAGGGAGTGGGAGGGGAAGGAGCAGTAAAGACAGCGGGTTGGGCAGAAAGGAATACCCACATATGCGCTGAAAAGGTCCGGAGAAGAACACTCCATCAGGACCGGCCGCTCAACCCGGGCAACACGCCAAAGCAGGTCAAACTTTTCTGCCCCCAGGTTGTATTCGGCATGCATCCTGGCAAAAGCTTCCTCGTAATTCATCCCGGCATCCAGCAATCTGTGCAGTTCTTTTGTTGGCCGGATACCGACCATTTTACCCCAGGGCTTTCCCATACAAAAACACCTCTTTGGGTGTATTATATACCAAAATAGACGGCAGCGCCGTCTTATGAATAAAACAAAAAACCGGGGTTGTGACCCCGGTTTTGTATGCAGTGGTGCGAGAGGGGGGATTTGAACCCCCACAGGCGTATTGCCCACTAGATCCTGAATCTAGCGTGTCTGCCGTTCCACCACTCTCGCGTGGTGAGCCATGATGGGCTCGAACCATCGACACCCTGATTAAAAGTCAGGTGCTCTGCCAACTGAGCTAATGGCTCAAAGTTAAAAGAAAGGTGGGTTAACCACCTGGATTAATCATGTGGCTGGGGCGGCAGGACTCGAACCTACGCATGCGGGAGTCAAAGTCCCGTGCCTTACCGACTTGGCTACGCCCCAGTATATATGGTGGAGAGGACTGGATTCGAACCAGTGAAGTCTGAGACAACAGATTTACAGTCTGCCCCCTTTGGCCAACTTGGGTACCTCTCCACGTAAACAGTATTGAATTGGAGCCGGCGATGGGACTCGAACCCGCAGCCTGCTGATTACAAGTCAGCTGCTCTGCCAATTGAGCTACGCCGGCATCGCGGTTTTGCGACATTAATTAGTCTAACATATTTCAAATCCCAAGTCAACACTTCTCATGGTGATTTTAAAATGTATGTTTTTCCACTAGTTTGTGAAAACCTAGTGAAGGAGACTGCTTGAAGGAGGACACTATATCGATGAAAGAAAGTGATTTCACAAAAATCTTCGCTGACCTTGAGCGAGTGGAAGATGAACTGAAGAAAGTGGGCAACAACCAGGAAAAGCGGCAGAAATGCTATGACCATTTACTTGAACTGCGCAAGCGGATGGACCGCTATGTGGAGTTTTGGCTGCGTTTTGAAGAAAAAATTAATGATTTACAGGAGAGGTATGATTTTATGCTGCCCGATGATTTACCGGAGTCTTTTTTGCAGGCATTCGGTACTGTACTGCCGGAGGCTGAGTTGAGCCATCCGGCAACGGAAACGGAGAGGAGAGGGATTAAGCCTTTGCTTTTACAGGTAGATAATGAAGCCAGCATCCGTTCCTTCAGGCGTGGCCTGGGTTTTATGGAACTGGCTATGATGGATGAAGCCATACAGGAATTTAAACAGGTGATTACCCAGGAGCCCGACCTGCTTCTGGCTCATCTTTGCCTTGGTGTGGCTTACGCCGAACGGGGAATGGCCGATGAAGCCATGCGTGAGTTACGGCTCGTTCAGGCACTGACCGATGAGACCCAGACAAGCGCCATCGTCCACAACGCGCTTGGGAACGTGTATGCAGACCGTGAACAATACGAGCTGGCACTGGAAGAATTCAAAAAAGTTGTGGAAATGGATCCTGATTTTTCCGCTGCATTTTTTAATCTTGGTGCTGTTTATTATAACCTGAAACACTACAGAGAAAGTGTAAAAGCGTTTGAAACCGTCAAGGAAAAATTCCCCAAGGACTGGGAGATCTATTTCTATCTTGGTAAAGCGTACAGGAAACTGGATAATGACGAAATGGCCCTGGTTAATTACCTTAAGGCGTCTCACCTGGCGCCGCAGGAGCCGTTTGTGGCTTTTGAACTGGGCGTACTCTATGATAGTCTGGGTGAAACCAGAAAAGCGCTTGAGAGTTACTACCGTGCACGCAAACTATATCTCGAGATGGACAGACAGGAAACGGGCGGCCGGTGATAAATTAACTCCTGTGGCAGGAAAATAAACCCTGATGAAGAAAGAGTAAGTCTGGGAATTGAGTATCAGATGAACAGTATTGTTTCCCCTGCCAAAATAAAGGAGCATTCCTGTAACAAACAAAAATGAACTTTGAAAAAAAGAGTACCTCCTGTTAACATACGAGGTGTCAGCTTTCGCGAAGCGACCCTTAAATAACAGAGGAGGTACCCAACATGAAGTATACCCAGAATGAAAAGTATGCAAGTGACAGATGAGACTCTAGTTATCGGCGTAGATGTAGCCAGCGAGATTCATTACGCAAGAGCTTTTGATTTTAGAGGAATAGAGCTTGGCAATGTCTTGCGAGTTTCAAACGATGCTGAAGGCTTCCACAACTTCGCTGCCTGGATCAATCAACTGAAAGTAAAGCATGGAAAGAAAGACGTTATGGTTGGCATGGAGCCCACAGGACACTATTGGTTTGCCATAGGCCATTACCTTAAGGATTGCGATATCAAAGTTGTCTTGGTAAATCCGTTCCATGTAAACCGTAGTAAGGAAATGGATGATAACAACCCTACGAAAAACGACCGTAAGGATCCCAAAACGATAGCCATGTTAGTCAAAGACGGCCGTTACA
>JAWSUT010000013.1:0-79265 GCA_033549345.1 Bacillota bacterium
CTACCAATCCACAACACTATGTCGATTATACAGTAATTTTAAGAAAGGGTAATGAACCCGCAGCCTGACTACGAGTTCATTATACAAGGTGATATGATGCCTAAATTGCTAGAAATTAAGCTCACAAAATGTACTCTGTTCCTGTATGAGCAAGAACTGTTTAAATTTCTCCCCACCGGAACTGTTAGCTGAGGGCCTAAAGCGTGGCAAAGGGATACTCCGGAGCCGAAAGCAGCGCTTACGCGAACAAGAAAAGATTAAAACAGGACGGTAAATTCTCTATTGCCTGTACTTAAGAGCGTTTAGGGAGAGCGCGAACTATCTAACGGTAAAAAATACCTAAGGTTCTCCCAAGGTTATATCAAGGTTATATCAAGGGCAAAAACTCTTTAAAGGCCCCATATATGTTAACCGTAATGAACGGAGTGAGCGTAGTGGATAACGTTATGACAAAGCTAAAGAATTCAGCCCGGTCGTCACTGCTGCCCCCAGACATGCAGCTTTTTGAATGTGAGCCCCCACCGGAACTCTACGAAACGCAGGACGATGGGTCAACCCGCTGTAAAGTATGCAAGCATGAATGTGTAATAAAGCCTGATGGTGTAGGTTTCTGCGGCGGCCGGCAAAACATAGAAGGGAAGTCAGTTAGCCGTATTGTCGGTCAATTGTCTGTTCTTTGTCAGGATGTCTACCGGGGAGAAAGGGTAATGAATGTGGGGTCTTTCTTTTGCAACTTCCGGTGCAAGTTTTGTTTAGCCTGTACCTGGATACACGATAAGAAAGAATTGCCCTTTTTACGGCCTTTTGTGTATCCCTGGGGTGGTTTGGGACATAAGGATGACCCCCCCGGGCAAGATAACCAGGGAGGCAATCATTGCTTCACCGACACTCGTGGTGGAAGTTGCTAAACAAAATCGCTTAGGTCTGCTTAATATCTGCCGAAGCGAACCGACTATTAACGCCGAGTATTTTTATCACCTCGGGCTTGAAGCACAAGAACATGGAATTGGAACACTGCTTTTTACAAATGGATATTCTACACCTTATGTAACAGAGCAATTTACTAAAAGTATGTTACACGCAGTAATAGGGGTTAAGGCTGCTTTTGACCAAGCGGGATATGACAAGGTCGTTAGTGGTGGCCGAAGAGTTGATGTCAATAAAATACTGGACACAATTCTGGATTTCAGGGCGTGCGGTGCTAGTTACTCCCTATCAGTCATCGTAGACGGTGCTAACTCAGATGCCTGCCGAGCATACGCCATGCTAGAGAAGTTAAAGGCCAAGCTAACAGACAGAGAAGTGGCGTCACTGGAAATAGTAATTGACCCTGTTATTCAATATACAGACAGCCGTGCTATTCTCGACATGAAAACAGGCTCCTATATCTGTGATCAGTTAAACCGACGACCAGGAGACATACTTGGAGTCCTTGAATTAGAAGCGGCAGTAAAATCAGCTCTTGGGTTTAAAAATTGCCGGTCGGACTATTCGGCGGATTATAAAGCCATACACGGGCATGACCCCTGTATCTTCCCGGATCCGGCTAAAGGCGGCTGCCTGGATGCCATCGAAAAAGAGCAGCGGACACTCAAAGGTGTTAAGAATTACTTCTACTTTGACTTCCAAAGGCCAACTCTAAGCGTTGATATTTAAAAGCAGGAGAGGTGTTTTGGGGCTGCGCACCCAAATTCTAAGTGAATCGAGGGGAAGAAAATGAAACGACTAACACCAATTAAGGCAATTCGTCAACAGTGTCTGGACTGCAGCGGGGGACAAAGAGCCGAAGTGCGGGAGTGCCCTGTGGATGCCTGTACGTTGTGGCCGTACAGGATGGGTAAAAACCCATTTATTGAGCGTCCTGCCCAGAAAGGTAAGCAGGTGGGTAGCAAAATCAATTCTGCCGAAACTATTAACGCTCAGGAAGGCAGTTTTTTACGAGAAGCGTAAGGTTAAGTGTCATAACATCCAACTCGCCGCAAATTGCTATTTCTCAGAGGCTGTTCAGAGTTTTCCTGGGCAGCTTTTTAATTCGACAAATCTATACATGTCTCAACAAAGGATTTTGTCTAAAGAGTAGGAAATATATGATGTTAAGGTCTAGTAGCGCATAAGTGAGGTATCGTTAATTTGAATATAACTGATTTAACGGTTAGGTTGTTGCTAATTTTTTTCCCGGGAATAGTTGCCACACTTATCTACGAAGCACTCTCAGTTCAGGAAAAAAGACAGCATTTAGAATTTTTCATAAGATCATTTGTGTTTGGTATGGGGGTATACTCGCTATTGGCTCTCATTCAAAATATAATTGTAGAAGGGGAAAGTAACTGTTTCCTGCCTATAATTAATTCCTCAATACCGATTAATGAGGTAGACATTCTTAAATCGACATTAATGTCCATTCCTTTGGCAATTGTTGTTGCAGCAATATCTAACTATAAGATTGTTTATCGAGTTGCGAGATTTTTTAGAATTACAAAAGTTCACGGGTTTTCTTCGGTATGGGAGGCTTTTTTTGACTCGCCCCAGATTGAATGGGTGGTCATAAGAGATATACAAAACGATATAATGTATGAAGGCTGGATAGAACAATATTCGGATGTCGAAGAAGACCGGGAATTGTTGTTACGACAGGTACTTGTTTATAGAAACACTACTGGGGAACGATATTATAAAGAGCCTTTAGCTTCACTGTATATTTCGATACCAAAAAATAATAATGTTACGATAGAAGTAACAAAATTTGAAGAACCTAAAAAAGAGGATAAAAAGAGGGTGAAAAAAGAATGACGGAAAGACGGCCGGATCCGCTTAAGGAAAACTTTGTAAAGAAGGGTGGGAAAAACCCTCCCCCAGAAACACCGCGCCCGAGGCCACCAGAAGGCCAAACACCAATAAGAGACCGGTAACGTTTAACTGTTTCTACCGAACGTCTTTCTATTATTTTAAACAGATGGTATGTTCTTTACCTTGAGATGAAGATTTGCTAGTTGCTTAAGGAATGCTACTGTTACAGAGCAGCTAACGGGGCACTGCAGGGAGACCTGTACGGGAGCTTTAAAGCTGACTGATGTAAGGTGAGGTTTTTCTGGTTATACACCACGACCAATGCCTAAAATGAAACAGAGAAACGGTAAATTTTGTGAGCTATCTAAGGGTTTTCTTGGATAGCTTAATTATTTTGTTTCCGGAAAGAGACATTATCGGAAGCTGAATAATGGGTCAAAAATAGTTCAAAAGTAGATTTTCAACGACGTTTTTCTGGTGTGCCCCTACTTTAGCAGGCTGTCACCTTAGTAAAAAGAAGGATATGTAATGTGAGTCATAGAATAAAATATCGGAGGTGTTAGAAAATGTATGATGAAGGTCAAAATGCCAAAAAATCAATATTTAGGAAAATACCTGGTTACCGTTCGAAAAAGCCGTGGAAGATGGCAATCGCTAGCGTGTTCTATTTCTTTGTGCTTCTAATAATTATTACGCCTTCCAGCGATAAAGAAGCTCCGGCAGAAACCACGCCTGCGGTGACACAATCCAGTGAAACGCCAGAGGAGAAGCAGGCACGGATGCTGCAGGAGTCAGCTGAATCGTATCAGACGGGCTTGCGGTTCTATGAGCAGAAAGACTATACAGCGGCACAACAAAAATTTCAAAAGGTGATAAAGGATGACCCTGATTACGAAGATGCTCAAGCAAAAATAACAGAAATTAAAACTGCGAGGGCGACTGAATTGCTGGCCTTAGCAAAAGAGAAGATAGATCAAGGGTTATTCGGTGATGCAGAAACTGACCTCAGAGCTGCACTAAACAATAACCCAGACCTTAAAGAAGCCACAGATTTGGTAGAAAAATTACCAGACTTAGAGAAGGAGCATTACAAAAAAAGTTGTAAAGCCATTGAGTTCAAAGTGCTCAATAAAAACCCCGACTCGCTTGTTGGTGAGCGAGTTACGATGAAGGGTGAGGTGCTGCAAATTCAGGAATCGGGTAATTTCACCATAATGCTGGTCCAGGTCACAAACTTAGGATATGATGTGTACACTGACACTGTTATGGTTACATATGATGGGACTATAGATATTTACGAAGATGATATTATTGCCTTCTGGGGTGAAGTGGTTGGCTCCGAAACCTACCAGTCAGTGGCTGGATGGAATGTAACTGTTCCAAAGGTCTCCGGCAGGTTTTTTGCAAAACGCAAATAATCTAGTAAGCGTCCGAAAGGGCGCTTTTGATATACATAAGGGGTGTTACAAATGCAAATATGTGAAAATTGCGGTCAAGTTATGAGTTCCGCGAAAAGCTGTGTCTCTGAGCCTCTTCGTCATAAATTTAGTAGTACTTATGCAAAAATTCCTTATGGTCAGGAATCTCTTAAGAACACAGGACGCAAAAAAACTGATTTAAACCATCGTTGCATTGATTGCGGTGTCAGAATTGGCGGTTACCACCACAAGGATTGTGACCAAGAACAATGCCCTATATGTGGTGGCAAAAGAATTCATTGTTCCCATGGTAAGCGAATTTACTGGCCCCCAGTGGATTACTATGATTTAGAAAGCCAGATAAAAGCATGTATTAATACTGGTAATTTATCTAAGGCTGCAAAGATGCTCTTGAAGGTGGAAGATGGGTTAATAAAAGAAATGTTAACCGAGACTGCACTTGAAATTGCTTATTTAAGAGGACGTAATAGCGACGAAAATCAAGGGCTAAACGTACGGTCTTATAAGCCTCTATCACTTCCAGAAGTGGCTGAAATAATGAATATTGATGCCATGTTTTTACGGGCTAGCCTTCAGCAAAGCAAATTCCCATTTGGTGCTGCTTACCCAAAGGGTGAACGATGGGCTTACTACATAAACCCAAAAAGATTCTATGAATATTTGGGGATAGATGAACAGGATCTCTAATCTAGTTTTTATCAAAAGGGAGGGGAAGGTAATGTCAAAAAATTTATCTTTAGATGAACTTAAGGCGATAAGGCCGGTTAATATCACCGCTGAGCAAGCGGCCCATATTATGGGTGCAACGGGGACACTTGTAAGGTTCGGGCTACAGCAAGAAAAATTTCCTTTTGGGGCTGCTGTCCATATGGAAAAACAGTGGCGGTATTACATTAACACTGAGCGTTTCATGGCATACATGACAGCCCAGGATATAATTAAAGGAAATGAAAATCCGGAGCAGGTCTAAAAACCTGTTCTATTTTTACGTTTCAGGGCATATAATTATAGGTTGTTCCCCTTTTGTTCCCCATTTAGAATAATAGTTAACATAATAATGCTAAAAAAGCCAAATAAAAAACCGTGGAAACTCCCACGGCTAATAGAATTCATTTATGGCAGGGGTGACGCGACTCGAACACGCAACCAACGGTTTTGGAGACCGCTACTCTACCAATTGAGCTACACCCCTGCATTGCATAGTCTATTGTAGCGTATGTACAGTAAATTGTCAAACGTTTTGCTTTTCCTTAAATGGTATCTATTGCATGTCTATTTCATGTGTATAACATGGCAGGTATATAGCTTTATTTCACAGGTTACCCACAGGTTTACTCCACAGATTCACGGAACAAGAATACCTTGAAAATGGCAATCTGCTGTAATACAATAGAAGAAATATGGATTTATCAATTTATGGGGGCGAGGCAATGCAGGAGCGGATTGGATTTATCGGCCTGGGAGCGATGGGCGGTGCTCTGCTGAAAGGATTGTTGGACGGTGGGGTAGAGCCGGGAACGATTGTGGCATCTGATGCTTTAAAGGTGAAGCTGGATGAGATGGCTTTAAAGTATGGAATCGAGGCTGCAAAGGATCCCCGTAGTGTTGCTGAGTCTGCCAGGGTTATTTTTCTGGCGGTAAAGCCCCAGGATATGAAAGGGCTATTGCAGACGATTGCCCCGGTGATGACAGAGGGCCAGCTTGTGGTGTCTGTTGCGGCGGGTGTAAGTTTAGCTGACATTGAGAGTATACTGGATGGTGTGGGTGTAATCAGGGTCATGCCCAATACGCCTTGTTTGGTAGGTGAAGGGGCTATGGCAATCAGTGCCGGAAAGGATGTTAAAGAAGAAGATGTACATAAGGTGGCATCCTGGCTGGAGACGTTGGGTATTGTGCGTATTGTGCCTGAGAAGTTGATGGATGCTGTTACCGGTGTCAGCGGAAGCGGGCCGGCGTATGTGTATCTGATGATTGAGGCGCTTGCCGATGGTGGTGTGCTGGCCGGGTTGCCCCGGGCCATGGCCGCCGAACTGGCGGCGCAGACAGTGCTTGGTGCAGCAAAAATGGTTATGGAAACAGGAGAGCATCCGGCCGTACTCCGGGAGATGGTCACGTCACCGGGAGGTACGACCGCTGCCGCACTGTATGCTTTGGAAGAAGGCGGTTTCCGTGCTGCTGTACAGACAGCGGTGAAGAAGGCTGCCAAGCGGTCGGAGGAGCTGGGCAATTCATGAGGGAGACATTAAAAAACGCAGAAACTGTTGTGGTAAAAGTCGGGACAAGGACTCTGACCCATGCTACGGGAAAGCTGAATCTGCGGTATATGGAGAAAGTGGTTCGGGAGCTGGCTGATTTGGCGAACCAGGGGAGGCAGGTAGTACTGGTGTCCTCAGGAGCTGTGGGTGCCGGCATCGGCAAGTTGGGCCTTGCAGGAAAACCGCAGACCATTCCTGAAAAACAGGCCGTGGCAGCTGTTGGCCAGAGTCTGTTAATTCAGATGTATGAGAAATTTTTTGCCGAATACGGTTTGGTGGTGGCGCAGGTCCTTTTGACCAGGGATGATTTTAACCACCGCAAGCGGTATCTGAATTCGGGGAATACGCTGCAGGCGCTGCTCAAATTCGGGGCGATACCCATTATTAATGAGAATGATACCGTTGCGGTAGAGGAAATAGAGTTTGGTGACAATGACTCGCTTTCGGCTTTGGTGGCCAGTATTCTGGATGCGGATTTACTGGTGTTGTTAACAGACATTGGCGGGCTGTATTCAGCGAATCCAAAAGTTGATGAAAGTGCTCAGCTGATTGCGACGGTGGAGGAGATTACGCCGGATATCCGGAAGTTGGCGGGAGAAACCAGCGAAGCGCTGGCATCCGGTGGCATGGTGACCAAACTGATAGCGGCTGAAATTGCCACAAACTCCGGGATACCCATGGTGATTGCCAACGGCCGGGAGCCGGAAGTTTTACAGAGAATTCTGGAAGGCGAAGATGTGGGGACACTTTTTTGTGCCCGTGGGAAGTGCCTGGAGAGCAGAAAACGCTGGATTGCCTACGGGCAGACACCACATGGCCGCCTGATTGTAGACAACGGAGCCAGAAAGGCTTTGGTTGATGACGGGAAAAGCCTGCTGCCAAGCGGAATCCTGGAAGTGTCCGGTGAGTTTGAACATGGCGAAATGGTATCTATTGAGGATGCCTGCGGGAAAGAACTGGCCCGGGGGCTGGTCAACTACAGTTCCGCTGAACTGCGTAAGATTAAAGGCATGCGCACCGACCGCGCGGCAAGTGTTCTTGAGAGGCACTGCGATGAAGCGGTCCACCGAAACAATATGGTGGTAACGTAAGGAGATGATACGTGATGAGCGAAGTTGTCAGAAAGGCTTCTGAAGCAAAAGCTGCGGCAGCGGACCTGGCTGTAGCTTCCACAGAAAAGAAGAATCAGGCACTGCTGGCGATGGCAGAGGCACTGGAGAACGGCCGGAAAGAGATTTTGGCCGCCAATGCCAGGGACCTGGCTAACTTTGAGAAAAAAGAAGGCTACAGCAGGGCATATTACGACAGGCTAAAGTTAACAGACGGCCGGATTGATGACATGACGGAGGGACTGCGGCAGCTGGTGGCTTTGCCGGATCCTGTAGGTGAAGTGACGGGCATGGTGGTACGGCCAAACGGGCTGCAGATTGGCCGGGTACGCGTACCGCTGGGCGTGATTGGTATTATTTACGAAGCACGTCCCAATGTGACTGTGGATGCTGCAGGGCTGGCACTTAAAGCGGGGAATGCTGTGGTGCTCCGGGGCAGCTCGGAGGCGATTTATTCCAATAAGGCTTTGGTTGGCTTGCTGCGGCAGGCGGTAGAGTCCGTGGGCTTGCCGGCCGGTGTGGTTACACTTGTTGAAGATACGGACAGGGCGGCTGTGATGGAAATGATGCGGCAAAATGAGTATCTTGATGTTTTGATTCCCCGCGGCGGCGCTGCCCTGATTCAGTCGGTGGTGGAGAATGCCAGTGTACCTGTGATTGAAACAGGGACAGGCAACTGCCACACATTTGTTGATGAGAGTGCTGATCTGAAGATGGCCGAAGATATTGCGTTTAACGCAAAAACTCATCGTCCCGGCGTTTGTAATGCCATGGAGACGCTTTTGGTCCATGAGGCTGTGGCGGGGGAGTTTTTGCCGGGCATGCTGGAGAAGCTTCTGGCAGCCGGTGTGGAAGTAAGGGGCTGCCAAAAAACGCAGGCTTACAATTCCAGGGTCGTTCCGGCCACCGAAGAAGACTGGTACAGTGAGTTTCTGGATATGATCCTGGCTGTCCGGGTTGTCGGATCTCTTGATGAAGCTATCAGCCATATCAATAAATACGGCTCCCGGCACTCGGAGGCAATTGTCACGGCCGGGTATCAAAATGCCAGAGAGTTTCAGGCAAGAGTGGATGCTGCGGCGGTATATGTCAATGCGTCAACGCGTTTTACAGACGGGTTTGAGTTTGGTTTGGGTGCGGAAATGGGGATATCCACACAAAAGCTGCATGCCAGGGGTCCGATGGGCCTGCAGGCACTGACATCGACTAAATTTATTGTTAATGGAGAGGGACAGATTCGCTAGCACCTGGTTGACAGTATTTCCTCTCTTGGGATAAAATAGATTATGAGTACGTATAAGCAAACAAACAAAATAGACCTTTGAACTCTGCCTTTGGGAGAGTTCTTTTTCACCTTATTTACTTATAGGGAGGTAGTTGGAGATGAAACGTTTTCTGGATGGCTTGAAAAACAAGCAGGTTATGTTGGTGGATACCACCCTTCGTGACGGCGAACAGACGGCCGGTGTGGTCTTTTCCAATAAGGAAAAAATCAGAATTGCTCAGATGCTTGATTCACTGGGTGTCCATCAGCTTGAAGTGGGCATACCTGTCATGGGTGGTGACGAGAAGGACGCGATAACAGCCATTGCCGACCTGGGCTTACAAGCCAGCATCATGGCCTGGAACCGTGCCAATATCAGTGATATTCAGGAGTCACTTGACTGTGGCGTGGATGCACTTGCCATCTCCATCTCCACCTCGGACATTCATATTATCCACAAACTGCAGACATCGCGTGAATGGGTTCTGGACAGTATGGCCAAGGCGGTCGAGTTTGCTAAAAAACACGATAAGTATGTATCTGTTAATGCTGAGGACGCTTCACGAAGCGATTTGGAATTTTTGGTTCAGTTCGCCCTGCGTGCTAAAGAATGCGGTGCGGACAGGTTGCGTTTTTGTGATACGGTGGGGATACTGGAGCCGTTTAAAACGTATGAGGTTATTAAGGAACTCATCAGTGCCACCGGTATGGATGTTGAGATGCATACCCATAACGATTTCGGTATGGCCACAGCGAACTCGTTGGCCGGTGTCAGAGCCGGTGCCAGTATGGTCGGAGTTACAGTGAACGGTCTTGGCGAACGCGCCGGAAACGCCGTATTGGCAGAAGTGGCCATGTCCTTAAAGTATCTCTTTGATATTAACGTTAACGTAAAACCCGCGGAATTGCGGGAAGTGTCCGAGTATGTGGCGCTGGCTTCCGGACGTGCGTTGCCGGTATGCAAGCCCATTGTAGGAACCAATATGTTTGCGCATGAATCTGGCATCCATGCTGACGGTGTAATCAAACACCCATCCACATATGAGGTCTTTCACCCGGAGGAAGTGGGGCTGCAAAGACAAATTATAATTGGCAAACACTCAGGCAGCCGCTCCCTTGTTCTCAAATTCCAGGAGTACGGTATTATGCTCAGTGATGCTGAAGCGGGGGAAATGCTGCCGATGGTTCGTGCCGCCGCCGTTGATCTGAAGCGGATCTTATTTGATAAAGAAATTATGTATGTATACGAAGAGTACTTGCGAAACAAGAAAAAGATTAAGGGCGCGTAGCCTTTGTTGTCATGGGGAAGCATAAAGACACTGGCGATTGCCCGGTGTCTTTTCTTCTGACTGTGAACGGACAAGACCTGAAGAGGAGATAACATGAAACTGCAGACATTACTGAAGGATTATCCCCATCAGAGCAGGGGAAGCAATCTTGATATCGAGGTCAATGGAATTTCCCACGATTCGCGCTATGTGCGGCCGGGAGATATTTATGTTTGTCTAAAAGGCCTGCGTACCGACGGCCACCGTTTTGCCCCCCAGGCAGCGGATAAAGGGGCCGTTGCTGTGATCGCTGAAGAACCGCTTGACCTTGCGGTGCCGGTGGTTAGGGTTTCTGACGCACGTCACGCTTTATCTTTTCTGTCTGATAAATATTTTGCCCGCCCCAGTAAAAAAATGAATATTATCGGAGTCACCGGTACAAACGGTAAGACGACAACAACCCATTTTTTACAGGCGGCATACCGTGCTGCCGGAAAGCCTTGTGCGATAATCGGTACTGTGGGCATTAAAGTGGACCAGGATTACGATCAGGCGCGGCTGACGACCCCGGAGGCCTTTGACCTGCACAGGACGTTATACGAAATGAAAAACAGGCATGTGACCAATGTGGCGATGGAAGTATCGTCGCACTCCCTGGTCTGGAAACGGGTGGAACATGTTGCTTTTTCTATGGGTGTTTTTACAAATCTCAGTCACGACCATCTCGATTTTCATAACACGATGGAAGACTATTTTTTGGCTAAAGCACACCTGTTTTCCTTACTGGAAAAAGAAAAAGACGGTCCCCGTGCGATCATCAATGCTGATGATACATACGGGAGGCGTCTTTTAAATATGGTAGACGTGCCTGCGTTATCTTTTGGTCTTGGCGAAGATGCAGATGTACGGGGTGTGATTATCAGCGAAGGCACATCCACAGTCCTTTCTGTCCATTACGGCGGGCGTGAATTTGAAATACTACTGCGGCTGCCGGGCCGGTTCAACGTCTACAATGTTTTGGCCGGGGCTGCTGCGGCGCTGGCCGACGGAGTGGACATGCATGCGATTTCTGAAGGAATCGGTAATCTGCTAACAGTCCCCGGCCGCATGGAGACCGTGAATTTTCAGCAGGCATATAATATTATTATTGACTTTGCCCATACGCCGGACGGTTTGGAAAAAGTGCTGCAAACATTGGGCAATGTGCCTCACAGCAGGTTAATTACGGTGTTTGGCTGCCCTGGCGACAGAGACAGGAGCAAACGCCCTTTAATGGGGCGGATTGCGGAAACATACAGTGACGTGGTTGTGGTGACCTCGGATAACCCGGCATCAGAAGACCCGGAAAAGATTATAGCGGAGATTCTGACCGGGATGGAAACAAAACCGTTTGTTTTGCCGGACAGGGAGGAAGCGGTGCGTTACGCACTGTCAATTGCCGGTAAAGGCGATATTGTGCTGTTAGCCGGAAAAGGACACGAGACATATCAACTGGTTGGCGATAAACAGGTTCCATATTCGGACAAGCAGGCAGTGGAAACATTCTTTATTTCCTGAAGCGTAATGTTTGCCTAACAAATTTCCTGTAGCGGGGGAGGCCGGTTTCCCAAAGCCAGTAAAGAGCGCCGGAGAAAGGCTTGTCCCATTCGCCGGCAAGGGAGACATAGTCTCCGCCGAAACTTTTTTTAAAGTGATAGAGGCCATAGAGGGGATGCTCTTCGTCAACCACTCCCGGAACGCCATAGAAATCAAACCAGACCGCACCTTTGGCGTATGCCCACTTGATTCGTTCCCAGTTCATGGCATGATATGTATAGAGTTTGCGGTGTTTGTCCGTTTGACCGCCGTAAACAGCCCAGGCCTTATCTCCCAGGCAGAATGTTAATGAGGAAATGACCGGTTCGTCTGCGACATATCCAGTCAGCAGAAGAATGCGGTCTTCTTTTTGTAGCGTATCGTAGAGATGCTGGAAATACCCCGGTGAGCGGGTTAAAAAGTCGTTTCGCTCCCCGGTTTCGGCGAGGGCTGCGTAGAAGTCTGCAATACTCGTTTCTTCATTGGCACGGAAATTAAGACCGTTTTTTGGGCCATAATTAATTTTATAGCGTAGTTTTTTGGGGAAACGGGAAAAAATATCTTCTATGGACCCGTTTAGGGGAAGACGAAACGTGTAGCGCGGCTGAAGGCCGCCAAACTCATGTTTTGCGCCCGTCAGATGGAAACCGGCATTCCTTAAGGCCTCGGCAACGTCCTGGTTTTCAGGGATGGCCGGGTCGACTTTCAAGACAACAGCTTTCTTTTGCCGGGCAAGGTCACTCATGGCGTGCAGGGTAAAGTTCCAGAGATGGTGATTGCCCGCATCGTTAACCACCGGACCTCTGGGAGCGTAAGCCACCGAATAGCCTGCAACAGGTAAGCGGCGAAAAAGGATGGAAAAAGCGGCAAGGATTGTCCCCGTATCATCCTCCACTACAGCGCGCAGAGGTTCCCAGTCCGGCTGTTTAATGTGACCCCAGGCATATGTCTGCAGGATATCGCCATACTTTGCTCCGGCGATAAATGTGTCAAAACGAACCGCCTCATTCTGCTCAATTATTCGCAAACGCATGTTTTATCCCTCCATGTTGAATTGTGGCACTTGAGACGGAAAATGTCAAATGGTTCCTTCCCGACATATACAGTAGGCATTTCTGGCATAAAAAAACGGGGGAAGACAAGGGGGAATCAGCTTGTTCCTGTCACAATGGACCATTCGCCGGCCTGTTGCCACATTGATGTTCATGCTGGTGATCATGATACTTGGGATTGTCTCGTTATTTTTTTTGCAGCTCGATATTCTTCCTGAAATGAATCCGCCTGTAATGGCTGTCATTACTGAATTGCATGGTGCTTCTGCAGAAGAAATCCTCTTACTGGTAACCGAACCTGTGGAAGGGATTTCTGCTACGGTCTCCGGAATTAAACGGTTGCGATCGGTTTCGCGAGAAGGCCTGTCTCTTGTCATTCTGGAATTTGACTGGGATGCGGACATGTCGGATGTTCGCACGGAGCTGACTGAAAAAATCGAATTACTTCCGCTTCCGGACGATGCGGGCAGACCCCAGGTTACACGCTTTGATCCGACACAATTACCGCTGATGCAAATCTTTGCCACAACGCATGACCGTTCTGCCCTGGAGACTATCTCGGCAGAAATGGCCGGCGATATTAAGCCGCGACTCGAAGCTGTGCCCGGAGTAGCCGCTGTTAGTGTGGTGGGCGGCATCGTCAGGGAAATCCGCGTCGAACTGTCGGCTGAAAAATTATATCGCTACCAGGTGGGAATTTCAAGGGTGGCCGGTCTTATTCACTCAGCTACAGTTAGCATGCCTCTCGGTAAGGTGGCGGACGGAGGACTTGAGAGAAATCTCAGGCTTCCTTATCACGTAGGCGATGTTGAAGAGTTGAAGGAGTTGGCCGTTGGCCTGGTGACAGATGAATTGGGTCGGCCGCAGACGGTAATGGTTGGCGATTTGGGACATGTGGTGGACACTTCTCGCAGAGACACATCCATAACACGTCTTAATGCCAACCCCGCTGTGGGCTTACAGATTCAGAAAGAGGGCAGCGGTAACACCGTGGCCGTTTCCCGGAGTGTTCATCGGGAACTGCAGAAAATCAGTGACGATCACCCCGAAATAAATCTGGTTGTGGCGCTGGATCAGGGAGCGTTTATTGAAGAATCTCTGCTCTCAAGTGCAAGAAGCCTTGTGGTAGGCGGATTTATTGCTATGTTGGTCTTGCTTGGCTTTCTGGGCAGTCTGCTGAGCACATTCATAGTGGCGGTAGCAATTCCCTTTTCTGTTCTGACAACATTCGTCTTGCTCTTCATGATGGGGATGACGCTCAATATTATGACGCTGGGCGGACTGGCTCTTGGTGTGGGTATGTTCGTCGACAACTCCATTGTGGTGATCGAAAATATATTCCGGCATCTGCAAGGCGGAAAGAAACCGGCTGAGGCAGCGAATGCGGGTGCAGGTGAAGTGGCAGCAGCAATCACCTCATCCACACTGACAACAGTGGTCGTGTTCCTGCCGGTTGTGTTTATTGGCGGATTTACCGGTACAATTTTTCGTGAACTGGCCATTACAGTCACATTTTCCCTGATTTGCTCTCTGATTGTCTCACTGACAGTCATTCCAATGTTGGCTGCCCGCTGGCTGCGCCCCTTTGAAGAAGACTGGCGAGTGAGGTTTAGACGAAAAAACACGTTGTCCGGGCAAATTCTGCGGTATGGCCTAAAGCGGAAGATCCTTGTGTTAGGGCTGGCCGCTCTGCTGTTTGTTGCTTCACTGGTACAAATTCCCCAAATCGGTACAGAGTTTTTGCCTGCGGTGGACGAAAAAGTTTTTTCAGTAGATTTCCGGCTGCCTGCAGGAACACCTCTTGCGGAGACAACGCTAAGGGTAGAACGGCTTGAGCAGCAGCTTTTAAGCATGAGGGAAGTAGACCAGGTGACGGCATTGGTCGGGTCGGGAGCGGGCTTTTCCGGACCGCAGGCAGCATTGCGCGGAGCGGCAGGGAATACGGCGCAGCTGATTGTTGCTCTCCGTGAGGATGCTCCGCCTACCCTGGATGTGATGCAGCAGGCCAGGAATGAACTAACGGCAAAAAAGAAAGATGATGAAGAAATGGTATTTAACCTTTATTCATCAATGTTTTTTACGCCGGGCAGCAGCGCAAATTTACTTCAGCTGACAATCAGCGGCCCGGATGCCGCACGGTTGCAAGCATATACCGCCGATCTGAAAGGACGCCTTGCTGATGTAGAGGGGCTCTCCGGTCTGCAAAGCAGTTCGGATGCGCGCCTGCCGGAGCTGGAGCTGGCAATCGACGAGGTGGCGGCTCTGCAAAGTGGCCTGACATTGGCAGGGGTTGGGGATGAAGTGCGCCGAGCCGTCCAGGGCCAGTTGGCCGGCCGGGTCCGCCGGGAGCGCGAAGCTATTAACATTCGGGTGTTGTTACGCCCGGAGGACCAAAATACGCAAGCTGATCTGGAGAGTATTCCACTGGATGCGGGAGGACGTCTCGTGCCGTTGTCTGCTGTGGCGACTGTGTCTGAAAACTTAGGCCCAACATCCATTATTCGCGAAGACCAGCAGCAAAGCATCGAGATTACTGGGCAGGTTGAGGGAAGGGATATCGGCTCTGTTGCAGCGGATGTGCTTGAACGGGCCCAGACGCTGGACTTGCCTGAGGTTTATGAAGTACGTGCGGCAGGGACAGCTCTTTTGATGGCAGAAGGCTTTTCATCCCTGCGCATTGCTTTGATTCTGTCCCTGTTATTAATCTATATGGTAATGGCAGCTCAGTTTGAGTCACTGCGGGCTCCACTGGTTATTTTATTTACAGCCCCGCTTGCAGTGACCGGTGTGGTTGCTGCCCTCCTGATAACCAAAACGGCCTTTAGTATTACAGCGTATATCGGAGTGATTATTCTTGGCGGGATTGTGGTAAACAACGGAATTGTCCTGGTGGACTATATCGAAAGAACACGTCGCCGTGGTATGGTGTTAACCGAAGCTGTGGTTTATTCCGTGCGGCACAGAGTTCGGCCGGTGCTTATGACAGCGTTTACAACGATTCTTGGTCTTTTGCCGCTGGCCGGCCAACTTGGTGACGGAACTGAGCTGCAGGCGCCTCTGGCCCGTGTGGTCATTGGCGGGCTCTTTAGTGCCACACTGCTGACTCTGATTGTCATACCGGTGCTTTATGCGGTATTACATTACAGAAGATCGGAAAAGGTATAGCCGGAAGGAACTGAAAGTAGGTATTCAATCCGGCAGTTGGGGCAAAAAACCTGGTGCACACAGTCAAACCGGGCATGCACCAGGCTGTTTTCCTCATAGGGGGCATACGGACCCAATGCTTCCTGCAGCGTACCACAGTCATCCATTGGTGTACTGCAGGCAGGGCAAAGAATTTCCAGCGGGGACAGTCCGTTACAGTACGGGCAGATTTGTTCGGGCATAGGCATTCACCTGCTTCCTTTTCCCTTAGCTTCTCCACGGGAGACTATCCTATGACGGTAGAAGCAGGCAATTGGGAGCATGCAGGACGTTAAGGTCGGCGGCCGGGTTGCCTGATACGGCAAGAATTGCTGCTTTCTTTCCGGCCGCAAGAGCACCGTAATCCGGCAATCCGCAAATTTCTGCTGCTGTGGATGTAGCTGCTTTGAGAACATCCTGTCGTGCAAGGCCGCTCGCAAAAAGCAGCTCCATTTCCCGTAAAAGAGAGGGGCCATGCGGCACACCCGGGGCTCCTGCATCGGTGCCTGCACCGATACGTACCCCCAGAAGGCCTGCTTGTGCCACCATTTCTTGCTGCCGATTGAGCGTGAGCCTGATAACCTGTTTCTGTTTGACTGAAAGTGATGCCAAAAGGCCGGGATTTTCGAGCCAGGCTGCCACAGGTGCCAGGGTAGGAACCCAGTAGGCGCCCATGGAGGCCATTTTCTTTAGCGTTTCCCGGCTGGTAAAATACCCGTGCTCAATGCAGCGAATACCGGCATGTAAACAGTGTTGCACCGCGATATCGCCGCTGGCGTGGGCCATCACCGGCAAACCGTTGGCCGCCGCATGGCTGACCAGAGTACTCAGCTCGTCTTCAGAAAAAGGCAGAGAGCCGATTTTCCCATAGTGACTAAAGCTAAAAATACCCGAAGCAATGAGCTTAATTTGTGATACACCCCGGGCAGCCAGAGTATCAATAAGCCGGCAGGCCTCAGTCAAACCATCCACGGCAATACCCAGGTTTTCACCATAATACCCTTTTTTAGTGATGGCATATCCTGTGTGGGTAACTGTAAGTTCAGGAATTTGCTGCCATGGCTTTTGTGACCCTGCATCCCGTACGGCGGCAACACCGGTATGGAGCAAATTCCGGGCCCGTAATGCGGGGGACGCCTCGTTGTCATTATAGGGCAGCATGAGATGGACATGGCAATCGATTAGTGCCGGCAGCAGAGTATAGGAGGAGAGATCCAGCGTTTGCGGAGCACGGCCATTGTTTTCCGTTTCAATTACTCCACGGTTGATAAAGAGAGTACCCGGAGGGCAGACTGAATCTGACAGACCGCTCCACAGAGAGCCATACCTGATAGCGGTTTTTGTTGGGAGTTTAATGAGTTTCACTGGTGGCACCTCCGTTTGTATGAAATCCATTATAGCATAAAATTTACAGTTCTACTTGTTTCCCGAACGCACTCGAACATACTTTTTTGTAATTGACGCAAAGAATATGATACAATAACATATAAATATCATGTAATGCATAATCCGGGGGTGATCTATGATATGTCAGCAACCGCTGTGCAGTCTTTCATCCAAAACCTGTCTGCAATAACAAGCGGGTATGGGGTATTAGGCCTCGGTATGGGGATGTTTCTGGAAAGTCTGGGCATACCGTTTGCTTCGGCATTGGTGGCCCTTACAGCCGGGACACTGATAGCCACAGGAAAAACCTCTTTTATTGAAGCTTTGCTCATTTCCACGGCAGGCCTTACATTGGGAAGTATCGTTAGTTATTATATTGGTTACTGGGGCGGCGAATTGGGCCGGTTTGTTTTGGGATGTCCCGATGAGCGCAGAAACAAATTCACCGAGCTCTACAGACGGTGGGGGGAATTTGGTATCCTGATTGCCCAGCTTTTCGGTGTGACCAGAACATGGATTTCTTTACCTGCAGGCGCCATGAAGATGAGGCTGCGGAATTTTATTCTTTATACAACTATCGGTGGTGCGATTTATAGTGCCCTGACAATCGGTTTATCAATGGTCTTGGCTACAATGCTGGCCCGGTTAGCCGAACATTTCCAGGAGAATCTTTACCTGAGTCTCCTTGCAATTTCAGTACTGGTGATTATTGCTGCAACGGGTTATTATTATTGGAAGCAGAGAACATGCAGCGCAACAGGTGAAAGTGTTGGGAAACCAAAAAAAAGGTCCCTGCGTTAGTTCGCAGGGATTTTATTAATAGAGTTGCTTTAATGCAGTTTTACATTTCTGTACACATTGCTCAAGTTCTTTAGCAGCCTGCTCGAATGAATTCTTTGCGGCGGTATTCTGTGCCTGGGAAGCGGCGGTACGCAAATCGGCAGCGGAACTCTGACATTTTTGTATCGAATCCTCAACAAGATTTCTCACATCGGCCAAAAATATACACCTCTTTTCGTTCTTTATGGTTAATTTGTACGGATAAGATGAAATCATGCATCAGATTTTAAGAATAAGAAGGATTTCGACTTTACAGGTAGAATAGGTATAGTAGAAAATCATCCTTGCATTTTCTAATTTCTATATGCTATAATTTTTGTGTAAACTAAGCAGCTATTCCAAAGGTTGATTTTTTTTGCATATAATTATTAGAAAATTTACAGTATTTGAAACATACAAAACAATTAAATATCTATGCATTTGTGCATCAGTAAGGTTTCCCCTGCTTACATAAAGAAATTTCGGAGGTGATGGGGAGGAGACACCAGAGGGAAGCCTTAAAACAAATAAATGTAACATATATTTAAAGAGGAGGAATGGATATGGCTAATATGAAGAATTATGAAGAAACTTACAAAAATTTTGAGCTGGAAGTCCCTGAGTATTTTAACTGGGCTACCGATGAGTTTGACCGTTGGGGGAAAGACCCGGACAAACTCGGACTCTGGGTTGTGGATGATTTCGGCAATGAAACCAAGTTGACATTTGCCGAACTGACAAAGCTGTCCTGCAAGATGGCAAACGTTTTTAAGCAAAATAACATTAAGCCCGGAGATAAAATTATCATTGTTCTGGGTAAAATCCCTGCATTCTGGATTACCATGCTTGGCTCTCTGCGTTCCGGCGTTGTTGTGTCTCCCGGTACTGCTCAGTTGACACCGAAGGATATTCAGTATCGTTTTGAAGCATCCGGCGCTGTGGCAGTTATCGTGGATGAGGATATCGCCGCCAAAGTTGACGCCGTTGCGGACAAGTGCCCGACGCTGACGACAAAAATAGTGGTTGGCAAGCGTGAGGGCTGGTTGTCATTTGACGAGGAAGTTGAAAAAGCTTCAGATGAATTTGAAGCATATAATTCCCGCTCTGATGACCACGCTATTTTATACTTCACATCCGGTACCACCGGTATGCCCAAGATGACTGTTCACACTCATGCATCCTATGGTATCGGTCACCGGATTACCGGTAAATACTGGCTTGACCTGACCGAAAATGACCTGCACTGGAACCTGTCCGACACCGGTTGGGCAAAAGCAGCCTGGAGCAGCTTCTTTGGTCCCTGGAACTGCGGTGCAGCCATCTTCGTTCATGACAGCACCGGTAAGTTTGACGGCAAACGCGTCCTTGACCTGCTTAGCAATTATCCTGTCACAACACTGTGCGGCCCGCCCACTGCATACAGAGTGTTTGTTCAGGAAGACCTGAAACAGTATAACTTTAAAACACTGCGCCACTGTGTCGCTGCCGGTGAGCCCTTGAACCCGGAAGTTATTAATGTATGGAAAGAAGCTACAGGAGCCATGATTTATGACGGTTACGGCCAGACCGAAACTGTTCTGTTGGTTGCTAACTTCCCCTGTAATGAAGTTAAAATCGGTTCCATGGGTAAAACATCCCCCGGGTTTACGGTAGCTATGATTGACGAAAACGGCAATGAAGTACCCGCCGGTACTGAAGGTGACATCGCAGTTAGAGTGAAGCCCGAGCGCCCCGTAGGTTTGTTTAAAGAGTATTATAATGAGCCGGAACGTACTGCCGCTACCATGCGTGGTGACTGGTATGTGACAGGCGACCGCGGTATCCGCGATGAAGACGGATATGTCTGGTTTGTGGGCCGTGCCGACGATGTTATTCTTAGCTCCGGTTACAGAATCGGGCCGTTTGAAGTGGAAAGTGCCCTGATTGAACACGCCGCTGTTGCTGAATCTGCAGTAGTAGCCAGCCCGGACGACGTTCGCGGTGAAATTGTCAAGGCATTCATTATCCTGGCACCCGGTTATGAAGGAACTCCGGAACTTGTCAAAGAGCTGCAGACTTTTGTCAAAAACTTGACAGCTCCTTATAAGTACCCGCGCGAGATTGAATTCGTCGACAGCCTGCCCAAGACTGTCAGCGGTAAGATCCGCCGTATCGAACTTCGCGACATGGAAAAGCAGAAGAAATTAGGTCAATAGTCCGAGGAAGGCAGCACTTCCTAAGACAGGCCGGTCCGAAAGGACCGGCCTAATTTATTTCCACAGGAAGAGAACCATAATAATCAATCGGCGCCGGCAGATTTTGGTCGAACTGCTCTGCATAAGTGGCTGCCAGTTTATTGCTTTCCAGGTAACGGGGAATACCGTCAGAAGGCACAATAAAATCCACAGAAATTAATACACGCCCGGAGTGAAAGCCCATACATTTGCTAAAGTTATCCATACCGTCAATGGTTTCAATGTTTCCCACGGTAAATTCCGGCTTCCCGATAAAATCCGACAGTGGCAGCGCACCACGATTATGCAAAGCCTGCCAGTTGCATCTGTAGACATGTTTCTGGCAGCCGGAGCCATAGGGAACTACAGAATCATCGAATCGCTCTGTGCCGCCGACATAATGCATTTTATGAACAACGTGGTCCGCAAAATCTGCATACGGGTCCGCTGTGATGATAAATTCGCTGATAATAAGTTCTTCTCCTGAGCCAAGAGCAGAGATTATTTTTTCCAGGTTTGCTGCTAGGGTTTCGTGTCTCCATACGGAATAGGGCATGCCGTTTTCACCGCGCCCGGCCGAACCGCTTGGAGATTTGATAATCCAGAGCTGTTCTGCTGAATCCGGCAGCAGAGGAGAGCTGCTGTTTGTATATGTCTGTTGCGTTGGAACGAAACGGCCGCCTCCGGCATCTTTAAGTAATTTTGCCTGTACAGACTTAGATGAATAGCACTCCGGCAGATATCCGGAAATGATTCTACCCTGACGCTGAAACATTTCCAGCATGTTGTCTGAAAGACTGCAAAACTGGACGTCAATGAAATCTGCCTGCAGATCCGGTGTTAAATGACTCTGCGGGCACAGGTAGACGTCATCACAGAGATTTTTATAATGGGAGAGCAGCCCTTCCACATTTTTTTCCCTGCAACCGAAAAGATACCAGGACGGGTAAATTATTCCCCCGGCCTGGTATTGGTTTTGGCGGATACGCATTGACTCGTGTGCAGAGAGTATGCGCCCTACCACTGGTACCGACAGTGCTGCTGCCAGCATCTGGTCATGGACGGCAATGCAAAGTGATTTCACCTCAATCACCTGTAGTTGTTGCGCAGCAGTCTTTCCCAGTAACGGCGAAACAACGATGTATTGTTTTTGCCGGCAGGTTCATAAGGCGGGGCCAGTGCCTCCATGTCGGACAGCTCTTCAGCAATTTCCACATCCGGGCTTTCTTCTGCAACTTTCCATGGTTCAGGTACAAAAGACATCTGGTTACACCCCCTTGGTGTAAAATATTCGTTTGCCTTTTTAGTATTTGTTATAATCGTCAAAACTTGCAGATTAAACATTGCCATAGATGGAAGATGTAAAATAAATAAAAAGGGCCGCAGCCCTTTTTATTTTACCCTTATTGCATCTGGTTAGCCTGAAATTCGCTCTGTGCCTTGGTCATTTGCTGTGTGTCGGCTTTGGCCGGCTGATACCAACCTTTTTGACTCATGGTATTAAAGACTTCTTTTTGTACGCGATAGGAATTTTGCAGGCAGGTCATCCAGTCCCGCCGTAAGTTTTCGTTGGTCGATTCCAAGATGGCGTTATTGACCATACTGCACATGTATTTTTCATCTTTTAGCAGGCATTGCGCTATATCCTGATCGGTAAGTTTTTGCATGATTTCCCTCCTTATCATTATTGCAGTTGGCCGCTGCTTAAATGTTTAACCATAGTCTGGTAATTTTGCTTGTGAGCCTGCGCGCAGTCCTGACAAGCCTGCTTAACGGCCGAATCTGTACACTGTTCCGCTAAAAAATTCATGGACTTGTAGGCCAACTGCTCCTCCTTGAGAAAATCTTCCAGATATAACAGTTCACGTTGTGTTAAATGATGCATGTTCTCCCTCCTTTTAGGTAAATTTCACAAGTAGTTTTGGTTTTAAACAGGGAGAATATACAAAAAGTATTAAAATGATAAATGAAAGAGGGAGAAATTTCAAGTCAGGTAGAATACTAGATAATATGCCGTAGCGGGAGGGATTGTTTTGTTGTTAACAGTGTTAGGGTGTTATGGGCCTTATCCGCCTGCGGGCCAGTGCTGCTCAGGGTATCTTCTGCAGGCGGGCGGTCATTCTGTGTTACTGGACTGTGGCAACGGTGTGCTGAGCCGTCTGCGGTACTTTGTTGAACCGTGGGAACTTGAGGCAGTTATTGTCAGCCATTTGCACAACGACCATATCAGTGATCTGATGATTCTGCGGTATGCAATGATGGTTCGGCGGCAAACAGAACCGGGTAAGCCGCTGCATGTCTATGCACCTCAGGAACCAGCCGCAGACTACCAGCGGCTGTCCTATAAAAACTATGTTGTAACAAATCCCCTAAACGACCAGACATCCCTGGACATCGGCCCGATGAGGTTTACCTTTACACGGGGCGTTCATCCTGTACCGTCATATCTGACAACTGTGGAACACGAGGGGAAAAAGCTGGTCTATTCCGGTGACACGGAATTCTTTCCGGCGCTCCCTCAGGTCATTGACGGGGCTGATTTGTTTCTCTGTGAAGCAAATTACCTGCGCGGAGACATTGACGCAGGGCATCCCAATCATATGGCTGCATACCAGGCGGCCCGGGCAGCCGCAGAAGGAGGCGTCGGAAAACTGGTTCTGACGCACCATCATCCTGACCGTGATTCTGCAGCCGGCCTGCGTGAGGCACTGGAAACATTTCCCGCTACAGAGCGGGCACATCCCGGAAGCATGTTCTTTGTCTGAAGCAAATAAAAAGGAAAATAATTATCAAGGTCGAATGTAAACAGGAAGAAGTTGGCGGGGTGGGGACATGAAAGAAAAACACTTGCTGGCGCTTGATGTCGGCACAAGAAAAGTTACAGGATTTTTACTGGAAAGAAAAAAGGAAGGCTTTGAAATACTGGCAGTGGAGACAATGGAGCATCGCACACGTGCGATGCTTGACGGCCAGATACATGACATTCCCAAGGTAGCAAACGTAGTGTCCGCAGTCCATAGCAGTCTCGAAGAAAAAGCGGGCTGCAAAATCTACGGCGCTGCTGTGGCAGCGGCGGGGAGATCTTTGTGTACTGTGCGCGGTCAGGCAAATGTTCAGGTCCTATCATCCAACAGGCTTAAGCAGGGTGACGTCCTTCGCCTGGAATACGCGGCTGTCCAGCAGGCGCAGCAGCAGTTGTTCTCCGGGCCTGCGGGGAAATCCCGCTTTGCAGAACAATACCACTGCGTTGGTTACAGTGTAATCAGGTATATTCTGGATGATTCACCTATTGGCAACCTGATTGGTCAACGTGGAGGTTCCGCTGCGTGTGAAGTGATAGCTACATTTTTGCCAAGAGTTGTTGTTGATTCTTTGCGCAGTGTGCTGGAACTCTCAGGGCTGAAACTGCAAAGCCTGACACTGGAGCCGATTGCTGCGCTCCGTATGGTTGTGCCGGAAGGAATGCGCCGGCTTAATGTGGCGCTTGTAGATATTGGTGCCGGTACTTCAGATATTGCCATCACCCGGGATGGCACAGTGTTTGCTTATGACATGGTGCCGGTGGCGGGAGATGAAATAACGGAAGCCTTAGCCGAAGAGTTTCTGCTGGATTTTATGACGGCTGAGCAAATTAAAAGAAAGCTTGGGAAACGAGGACAGATTTCATTTACGAATATCCTGGGGGAAAAAGTGTCTGAAGAAGCCGGTGTTCTCCGTGAGAAAGTGGCCCCCGCGCTTGATACGCTCACAGAAAAAATCTCCCGTGCACTCCTAGATAACAACGGCCAGGCTCCCCAGGCAGTATTCTGTGTCGGCGGCGGCAGCCTGACTGCCGGCCTGACAGCCGCACTTGCCGAGAAGCTTGGAATGGATCCGGGCAGAGTCGCAATCAAGGGAAAAGACATGCTAAGCCTTTTGCCGGGTAAACCTAAGAATTACCAGGGGCCGGAGCTGGTCACGCCTCTGGGAATAGCTTACACCGGCGTCTCCGGTGACGCCCTACAGTTTTATCGTGTGGAAGTCAACAAACAGGTAGTGGATGTGATGGACCTGGGCCGCAGCCGGGTCTCAGATGTGCTGCTTGCTGCAGGAATCGGTTCGCGCGAACTTGTCGGCCCGCCGGGAAAAGGGCTCAGTATTGAAGTAAACGGACAAACGGTGGCAATTCCCGGTGAAATGGGAAGTATGGCGGAAATTCGGGTTAATGGAGAACCGGTCAGCCTGGAAGATAAAATCAGTGAAGGGGATAAGGTTTCTTTCACAGCGGCAGAACCCGGTGAAGATGCCCGGGCCAATGTGGCTATGCTGCTGTCGAGAATGAATCCGTTTTGCGTAACGGTCAACGGCCAGGAGTACAAACTGCGCTCGCCGGTATATCGCAGCGATGACCTGCTCACTGAATCTGCTGAAATATACGACCGCGACAAGCTCCGAATTTTAATGACGATGCCTCTTATCCGGGTGCTTGAGCAGATCAAAATGGATGACTATCTGGCAGGGGGTTCCATAGATATCCAGCTAAACGGCAAGAAAAAGAAGATTCCCTACGGGCCGCAGGTCGTACGTGTGAACGGTAAGGCTGCCGTTCCCGACAGTGCCGTGTCAGACGGTGATACGCTGCAGGTCAGTGCAGACGGTTCGTTTCCCACCGTGGGCGGGCTGACTGAAGAAAGAACCCGGATGATTGAAATTAGCGTCAATGAAAGGATTGTCACGCTCCCTCTCACAGAGGTTGATTTTATTGTCAACGGACGGAAAGTGCCGGAAGACACACCGCTGCACGCAGGTGACCAGGTGGAAATTAAACGGACTGAACATGATATTACCATGGCAGCCATCTTAAACATGATTGATTTTGAGGCCACACCGCCTGTGGGGCGCAATAAACTGATTCTGCGCGTCAATGGCCGGGAAGCGCAATTCACAACATGTATCAAGCACAGTGACAGACTTGAAGTCGGTTGGAGCAGCTAACTACGGTCTAACAATTACAGGAGGTGCTGTATGGAGAATATTTTTGAGAATGTTTCTTTCTTTCAGTTAATCTGGCTGTTTTTCATTATTTCAGCCATTATCCCGGCCATGAAACAGGCCCGGATGGAGGCGACAAGAATACGTTTAATCCGGCAGTTGGAAAAGAGCCGGAATTCCCGGGTAATCACTCTTGTTCACCGGCAGGAATCCATTTCTCTTTTAGGCATACCCATCACTAAATATATAAATATCGAGGATTCGGAACAGATTTTACGGGCCATCCGGCTGACACCGTCGGATATGCCCATTGATATTCTGCTGCATACACCGGGCGGCCTCGTTCTGGCGTCAGAGCAAATAGCCAATGCCTTAAAAAACCACCCTGCCAAAGTAACGGTTTTTGTTCCCCATTATGCCATGTCCGGTGGCACGATGATTGCCATGGCGGCAGACGAAATTGTGATGGACGGCAACGCGGTCCTTGGCCCTGTGGATCCCCAGTTGGGCCGCTATCCGGCGGTATCCATTCTTAAAGCCGTGCGATCCAAAGACATTAACGAAGTGGATGATGAGACACTGATCATGGCAGACATAGCTGAAAAAGCCATCAACCAGGTCAGAGCGCGGGTCTACGATATTCTGGTGGACAAACTTGGTGAAGAGAAAGCGCGGGACACGGCAAAAATTCTTACTGAAGGGCAGTGGACTCACGACTACCCCATATCCTGCAGCGAACTGGCCGGCCTGGGCCTTCCGGCCTGCGGCATCCTACCCAGAGAGATTTACGAGTTAATGGACCATTTCCCGCAGCCCACAAGATCACGCCCCTCTGTCCAGTACATTCCCATCCCATATAACGACAAAGAAAAATAAAAAAAGCATCAAATGAAGACGCGGGGACAGGTTCCACTGTCTTCATTTGATGCCTTTGCCTTCCCAATTAGATAGTGGGGTAGGGTAAGGTTGTTTATGTTAGCATTAGATCGACTGTTATAGAAAAGCAAAGTAGTGAGATAAATACTCTTCATTTTCCCTAAAGCACGCCCTTATGGCGTGTTTTTTGTTGAAATGAAGACAGTGGAACCTGTCCCCGCGTCTTCATTTAGGTTAGCAGCCGCGGAATGTGCGGCTGAGGGTGACCGTTTTATTGGCTGCATCCCGGGCTGTGCCGGCAAAGAGCAGCAGTAAATCCTCTGTAACGTGGATATTTAGTCCCTGCTTTCGGGCGGCGCTGATGATTTCCGGAGTATTTTTCAGAGTAATCATGCCCTGTATGGTCGGGTTTTTCCGGTGGGCGGACAAGAGTTGTTCCCCGGGCTGTTGCGCGCTGTCAAAAAGAGGGGAACCCACAGCCTCAGGCTTGTCGCCGGAGCGTAAGAGAGGAGCGGGGAAGGATGCCACATCGGCGCTGACAGCTGCGTTTTCCCGGCAGGCAAAGAGATTGGAGAGGCCGGGTGCCAGAAGACTTGCTGCCTGGGGGGTTTTCTGTAAATATGCCAAAGCGTTTTGCAGGTCATCGATAACCGTTCCGCTTTCCGCCTGGCGGTAGAGAGCACCCATGGGATTTGTGGGGCCGTACCCGCTGCCGATACAGATGCCATGCGAGATTGCCGCGGTAATAAACTGCTTGGAGCGGGAAACGGCATCAAGGGGAGACAGGCCTTTGGCCAGGTGAGCGGCAATGGCGGCAGCGTAGGTGCAGCCTGTGCCGTGGGTATGGATTGTATCCAGTTTCTGTTCAGCGAAGCGGTGAATTGTTTTACCGTCATAGAAGATGTCAATCATGTTCTCACCGGCCAGGTGGCCTCCTTTAACCAGGACGGTGTGCGGCCCGAGCTTATGAATGTCTTTGGCTGCGGCCGCCATGTCGTCGGCCGTCTTAATATTTCTCTCCAGGAGGACTTCGGCTTCGGGCAGATTGGGTGTGACAACAAGTGCCAGCGGCAGAAGGCGGTCCCGCAGGGCAGTGACGGCATCTTCTTTGAGCAGCCTGTCGCCGCTTTGGGCGACCATCACAGGATCGACAACGAGATTGAGGATTCTGTGACGTGTCAGGGCACCTGTGACAGCCAGGATTGCCTCTGTTTCGCCGAGCATGCCGGTTTTTGCAGCCTGGACTGGAATGTCTGAGAGGACAGCGTCCAGCTGGCTGACAATGAAATCCGGCGGGACAGTATGAATGCCATGTACGCCTTTTGTGTTTTGGGCTGTCAGAGCTGTAATGACACTTGTGCCGTAAACACCCAGAGCGGCAAATGTTTTTAGATCTGTTTGGATTCCGGCACCGCCGCCTGAATCTGAACCTGCTATGGTCAGTGCTTTATGCATCGTTTATCCTCCTAATCGCCAAATGAGACGCCGACGGATTTTGCCGCCCGTACCAGTTCGCCGTCCGGTTTAACCAGCTTTTGTTCTTTTACTGCATCATCCAGCGGGACTGACTGAATGGCGCCGCTGCAAAGGCACACCATCCGGCCCCACTGGCGTTCCATGGCCAGCTCAACCGCTTTGACACCAAAACGGGTGCCTAAAATACGGTCAAAGGGGGTCGGTGTACCACCCCGCTGCAGGTGGCCCAGCACCGTTACCCGAGTTTCCACACCGCAGCTCTTTTGAATTTTATCGCCGATAACATTGCCGACACCGCCTAGTTTACTTAAGTGCGGATTGTCTGTGCGCTCTTCCTGATAGATCAGTTTACCTTCCGGAAGAGCAGCACCTTCAGCTACAACTAAAATGGAAAACTTCTTACCGCGCATCCGGCGCTCCCCAATCTTCCGGCAGATGTTCTCATAAGAAAACCCGATTTCCGGGATCAGAATCACATCGGCTCCTCCGGCCATGCCGGAATGCAGGGCAATCCAACCGGCATCGCGGCCCATTACTTCCAGAATCATTACACGGTGATGGGACTCTGCGGTGGTATGCAGCTTGTCAATGGCATCGGTTGCCGTATTCAGGGCCGTGTCAAAACCAAATGTGATATCGGTTGCAGATAGGTCGTTATCAATGGTTTTGGGGATACCCACAACGGGAACATCTAATTTATGAAGTTGGTTGGCGATATTCAGGCTGCCGTCACCGCCCACCACAACCAGTACATCTACGTCCATTTTTTCAAGATTGGCAATGGCCGCGTCCGATACATCGCCCCATACAGTTTGGCCGTCTTTCTCCCCAACGGGATAACGAAAGGGGTTGTCCCGGTTGGTCGTGCCGAGAATGGTGCCTCCGCGGTGCAGAATGCCTGACACGTCCTTGTCTTCTAAGAGGAAGTGTCTTTTTTCAATCATGCCTCCAAACCCGTCCACAATGCCCATCACTTCTATACCGTAGCGGTAGAATGCAGTTTTTGTTACGGCACGGATGACAGCATTTAGCCCCGGGCAATCGCCGCCACCGGTCAGGATGCCAAGCCGTTTTATTTCCTTCAATGATATCCCTCCAGTCAAAGGTTTCCGCTTTTTCCTGTTATTCCACAGAAGGGCTGTAAAATCCTCTGCGGCGGTGGTTTGTTAAAGTTAACAAAGAGTTAACATTACAGGTCTTTTCAGTTAACATGGCCTTGTTATAATGAGTCCGTAAGTCTAAACAGTTTGGGAGGAGAAAAAACAGATGAAGAAAATGGTTCGTACAGGGGTTATTCTGATTTTGGCCTTACTACTGACGGCAGGCTTGCTGTCCGGCTGCGGCGGAAACGGTCAGGCAGACAATAATGGAGAGCAGGATAGTACTGATTTAGGCGGTTTTTATGAGATTAAAGGTTCAGACAGTGAGGTTAATCTGGTACAGGCTTTAGTGGAAGCGTATGCCGATGTAAACAATGTAGCGGAATTTTCCGTAACAGGCGGCGGGTCGGGCACAGGGATTGCAGCACTGATTAATAAGCAGACCGACATTGCCAACTCCTCACGCCCGATGAAGGACTCCGAAATTGACGAAGCCAGGGCAAACGGTGTTGACCCTGTTCCTGTTATTTTCAGCATGGACGGCCTTGCAGTGATTGTACATGAGAACAACCCGCTGGAGAATCTGACTGTAGAGCAAATCGGCAAAATCTTTGCCGGCGAAATTACCAACTGGAGTGAAGTTGGCGGAGAAGACAGGGAAATTTCACTTTATGGCCGCCAGAGCAATTCGGGTACGTATGTTTACTTTATGGACAGGGTCGTGCGGGGTGATTATTCACCTGCCATGCAGAACATGAACGGAAACTCACAAATTGTTGAAGGTGTCCGTGCCGATGAAACGGGTATCGGTTATGTGGCTCTTGGATACATCCAGGGGACTACGGGCATCAGGGCCCTGAGAGTTGCGGAAACGGAAGCGGGGCCGTTTATCAGCCCGGCAGAGTACGAAAGAGTCAAGGGCGGCGAATACGTCCTGACCCGCCCCCTATACCAGTATTTTAACGGTGTGCCAACCGGAGCGCTGAGAGACTATGTGGAATTCGAACTGAGTGAAGCCGGACAGAGAATTATAGAAGAAGAGGGCTTCCTGCCGGTTACCCAGGCCTTGATGCAGGAGAATAATAAACTTTTCAAATAATCACAGCACGGTGTAAAATAAAGATCACTGCAGCAGGGAGCCAATGCGGCTCCCTGTCCCTGCGGGGAAACAGATGAAGCGGAGGTCAGGTATGAACAATAAAAGAGAAACCGCCATTGCCGGGTTCTTTTTCCTGAACGGGGCACTGGTAATCTTCATTTTAGCCGGTATTTTTTATCTACTGCTTGCCAACAGTTTTACAGCCTGGCAGGAAGTGGGTTTTTTACGTTTTCTGACCGGCCTGACATGGAACCCCACAGGGTACCATGAATCTTCTTACGGTATTTTGACACTGATTGTGGGCACGTTGATGGTCACTGCCGGGGCTATGGTAATTGCAGTCCCGCTGGGTATCGCCTGTGCAGCGTATCTGGCGGAAGTTGCATCTCCCTGGGAGCGGGAGGTCATCAAGCCGGTGGTTGAGGTGCTGGCAGCTGTACCTTCTGTTGTGCTCGGATTTTTTGGAATCGTAGTCTTAAGCCCGCTGCTTGCCCGGTTCTTTGGACTGAATAACGGCTTAAATGCATTAAATGGTGCTATTCTGCTGGCATTGATGTCCCTGCCTACAATGATTAGTATTGCCGAAGATGCATTGACTGCCGTGCCGCGTGAATTTAAGGAAGCTTCCCTGGCGCTTGGTGCCACACGTTGGCAGACTCTCTTACATGTACTGCTGCCTGCCGCCGGTTCAGGCGTCACTGCTGCGGTTATGCTTGGCGTGGGACGCGCAGTCGGGGAAACAATGACTGTGATCATGGCCACAGGAAACGCTCTGAAATTTCCTTCTGGCTTCTTCGATTCTGTCAGGACAATGACGGCCACCATCGCCATAGAGCTAGGTGAAGTTCCCTACAATACCACACATTATTTTTCCCTGTTTGCCATCGGGTTTGTCCTGTTTGCGATGACGTTTCTGGTAAGCCTGCTGGCGGATATTTTTTTGCACCGGTCAAGTGAGGTGAGCAAACGATGACTGAAACACAATCGAAACAGATTGGCATCAGACCTGAAACAATTCCGGCCAGAAACCATATAAAGGCTCCTGATTTGCAGTCTGTTATGTTCTGGATGATGCGAATATGTATGCTTCTGGTTGTCAGTGCCATAGCCTATATTCTCTTCGACATTGTCAGCAAAGGGGCAGGGGTGATAAACTGGGAGTTTATCACCGCGATGCCGCGCGAAGGGATGACGGAGGGAGGAATCTGGCCTGCAATTGTGGGAACTGTCTGCGTCACATTGATTACGGCTGCGGCTTCGGTTCCCGTGGGTGTGTTTGCCGCTATTTATCTGAATGAGTATGCAAAGCAAAATCTATTTACACGGGCAGTCCGGCTTGCCATACGAAACCTGGCAGGGGTACCTTCGATTGTTTATGGTCTTTTCGGCGTAGCGCTCTTTGTTCGGGCCCTGGCACTTGGTACATCGGTTCTCTCCGCCGGGTTGACATTGGGGCTTTTAACATTGCCGGTAACGATTACCGCCTCGGAGGAAGCTTTAAAGACAGTGCCTGACTCTTACCGGGAAGGGGCGCTGGCTCTGGGAGCCACGAAGTGGCAGGCCATTTCATCCAATGTCATTCCCTCGGCCATCCCCGGCATCATTACAGGCATGATCCTGGGCGTCTCCCGCGCAGCCGGTGAGACGGCGCCGATTTTGTTTACCGGGGCGGCGTTCTATCTGCCCAGACTGCCGGGTTCGGTCTTCTCCAAATTTATGGCGCTGCCATATCACTTATTTATTATGTCCACACAGCATCATGCCATTGATGTAGTGAGGCCGTTGGCCTACGGCACCGCCCTGGTACTGATTGCTCTGGTGGTAGCCATGAATATGTCGGCAATAGTTGTGCGGAGTTATTACCGCAGGAAAATGCGGGGTTAGGAGGAAAACATGAATAATAACCAGGCTTTCGATGTGCAAAACCTAAATCTGTATTACGGCAGTTTTCAGGCACTGAAAAGAGTGAATATGAAAATTCGCCGGCATGAGGTGACAGCACTGATTGGACCCTCGGGTTGTGGTAAGTCCACATTTTTGAGGACACTAAACAGGCTCAATGATCTCATTGACAGTGTAAAAATCGAAGGGAATGTCGCGCTTGATGGTGCAGATATTTACGATAAAAGCTGCGATGTGGTAGCGCTGCGCAAGAAAGTGGGTATGGTTTTCCAAAAGCCCAATCCCTTCCCAAAAACAATTTATGAAAATGTGGCATACGGGCCGCGAATTCACGGTATCCGGGACAAAAAACGGCTGGATGTCATTGTGGAGAAGAGTTTGCAGGAGGCGGCTCTTTGGGATGAAGTCAGAGACGATCTAAACCGCTCGGCTTTGCGCCTCTCCGGCGGGCAGCAGCAGCGGCTCTGTATTGCCCGCGTACTGGCAGTTGAACCGGACGTGGTACTGATGGATGAACCAACGTCGGCACTGGACCCCATTGCCACCCAGAAAATAGAAGATCTAATTCGACAGTTAAAAAAGAAATTCACCATTGTTATTGTTACGCATAATATGCAGCAGGCTGCCCGTGTCTCAGATACTACGGCATTTTTTCTCAACGGAGAAGTGATTGAAATGGGTGATACCGAATTAATGTTCACACGTCCGGGCGACCAGCGTACCGAAGACTATATCACTGGTAAGTTTGGCTAAAGACAAAAACAGGAAAGGGGAGAGACACGATGCAGCGCAGTGAGTTTCAGAAATCACTGGAAGGACTTCAGCAGGATATTTTAAAAATGGGCAGCCTGGTAGAGGAAAACATTGCCAGGTCTGTGGAATCACTGGCCCGGCAGGATATGCAGCTGGCAGAAAAAGTGTTTCTTGTTGAAAAGAACATTGACAAAATGGAGCTGGAAATTGAGGAGACCTGCCTGAGGCTGATTGCCACCCAGCAGCCGATGGCAAAGGACTTAAGAAAAATAGCGTCTGCTTTCAAGATTATTACTGATCTTGAACGGATGGGTGACTACTCGGTGGATATTGCCAAAGTCACCCGGAGAATCGGGGATGATCCGCTAATTAAGCCGCTTATTGATTTACCGCATATGGCACGCATGGTAGAAGATATGGCAAAAAATTCTTTGGATGCTTATGTTTCCGAAGATATAGAACTGGCAGAAAAGGTGGGCAAAGCGGATGATGATGTGGACGCCCTGCATAAGCAGATATTCAGGGAGCTGTTGGTGTTAATGATGGAAAATCCGCGCACCATCAGCCAGGCTACGCACCTGCTGTTTGTTAGCCGTTCGCTGGAAAGGATTGCCGATCATGCGACCAATATCAGTGAGAGTGTCATCTACCTTGTCAGCGGCAGGCGCGTTGATCTAAATGAATAATATTTCTTGGTTTACACACCGAGTTGTCTGTTGGAGTAAATCCAGGTAAAATAGAGTCAGATAAGCGAGGTGGTTTGTTTGCCGCTGATACTGGTTGTTGATGACGAAGAATCAATCCTGGAACTGATTACGTTTAACCTGGAGAAAGAAGGATTCCGGGTGTCGACCGCTGTAGACGGGCAGGAAGCGTTGCAGAAAGTGGCGGCAAATAAACCGGATCTGATTGTCCTGGACTGGATGCTTCCGGGCATAGACGGCCTGGAAGTATGCCGCCGTATCCGGAAAGATCCGGCAACGTCGGACATTCCAGTCATTATGCTCACGGCCCGCGGTGAAGAAGTGGATATCATTCTCGGGTTGGAACTGGGTGCAAACGACTATGTCACAAAACCTTTTTCACCACGCCAGCTGGCGGCGCGTGTCAAAGCGCAGCTGCGGGCGCAGACAACAAACTCCCGGCCGGAAAAAGAAAGCTCCGGAGTGGTGAGGCAGGGAACCCTTGTTTTGGATGCCGACCGGTATTTAGTTGAGAAGGACGGAGTTGTGATTGAAATGCCTCCTAAAGAATTTGAGCTCCTTCTTTTGCTGGCCTCGAACCCGGGTCGCGTATACCGGCGTGAAGAAATTCTGGATAAAGTATGGGGGTATGATTACCCCGCTGATACCCGTACTGTTGATGTGCATATCCGGCATCTGCGCCAGAAACTTGAAGACGACGCCAACCTGCCGCAGCTTTTGCAGACCGTGCGGGGTGTCGGCTACAGATTCAGGGAGCTGCGCCGATGAAAAGTATCCGAACGAAGCTGTTTGCCACATATGCGGCGCTGCTTATTTTAACCATTGTTGTTCTGGGAGCCGGATTTACCTGGTTTATCAGAGGGTTTTACATTGATACTCTTCGCGAACGTCTGGCGGAGGAAGCCCGTGTTACCGGAGAACTGCTCAGGCCGTATGTAACGACTGCGCCAACGAAGGACCAGATTGCCCGAATTGATGGATTCATCAGTGCACTGGGGGAAAACATCAATGCCCGGATTACACTGGTGGCAACAGACGGAGTTGTGCTGGGTGATTCGGCTGAAAACGCAGCCCTAATGGACAACCACCTTACCCGGCCGGAAATCCGCGCCGCTGTAGGGGATGCCGCAGGGAGTGCCATTCGTTATTCCCGCACCGTTAATGAAAATATGCTCTATGTTGCCGTATCTCTGACTGAAAACGGCCAGAATACAGGATATTTGCGCCTGGCCCTGCCCCTTGCCCGACTAAACTCTGCGCTGCGCCGCGTCCAACTGGGGCTGATGGCGGGGCTCTTTTTGGTGCTGCTTCTGGTCCTTGCCATCAGTTTAAAACTCTCCGGCGGCCTAACGCGTCCGCTGGAGCAGATGGCCGAAGTGGCGGAACGGATAGCGGCAGGTGAGCTCAAAAGCCGGATTTATCTGCGAAACAGGGATGAAACAGGTACATTGGCCACGGCGATTAACCGGATGGCCGAGTCGCTTGAAGAACAGGTGCGTCATATAACGGAGAGCCGTGATCAGCTGGAATCCGTATTGTCTACCATGGTGGAGGGAGTACTTGTTTTTGATGCCGATGGCCGGGCCGTTATGGCCAATCCCGCAGCAGAGCAAATGTTGGGGTTACAAAAAACCAACTGGCAGGGCAGAAGGGTTCTGGAAATTGTTCGTAACACTGAGCTCCATGAAAAAATTTTAATGACCGGCCGGGACAGGGTATTTCTTGAACATGAGATTATCACCGGCTTTCCGGACAAAAAGGTACTCATGGTCACCCTTGTCCCTGTCAGTCCCGCCGTATCGGAAGTAAGAGGTGTGCTGGCTGTCTTTCATGATGTAACCAGGCTAAGGACTCTGGAAGCAATGAGAGCTGATTTTGCTGCCAATGTTTCCCATGAACTGCGCACACCACTGACGGCGATTCAGGGCTTTGCTGAAACGCTGCTTGACGGTGCATATAAAGAAGAGGAGTCAGCCAGACGCTTTGCAGAAATTATTCACCGTGAAGCAAAGCGGCTAAACAGTCTTATTGAAGATGTTTTGAAATTATCTCAGATTGAGAGCGGCAAAACCACCATAAATCTGCAGCCGGTGGAGGTGGAAATGCTGGTGGCTGATGTGATGGAAAGAATCGGCGACAGGACAAAGGGGCATAAAGTTAAAATCAAAACGGCCCAAATGCTGCCGCCTGTTTTAGGAGACAGAGGCCTTCTCGGGCAGGCTTTATACAATTTGGTGGAAAACGCCGCAAAATATACACACCAGGGGGGCACCATCACAGTTCTTGCCGACAACAGCGACGGCTATATCCGTCTGAGTGTGTCAGACAACGGAATCGGAATCCCGGACGAAGCAAAAGAAAGAATTTTTGAGCGCTTTTACCGCGTTGAGCGGGCCCGTTCACGCCGTTTGGGCGGCACAGGCCTCGGACTGGCCATTGTCAAACACATTGTCGAGGCACACCGGGGAAAGCTGGAGCTGGAGAGTGAAGAGGGAAAAGGGACCCGTGTCAGCATGTATCTCCCCATCGCCGATTTATGAAATCAGATATTGCACAATGAAAATTCCACAATGCGAAAGTGAATTCCAAAAAAAGTTCTTGCAATTCCCCCGGCTGGGCTTTATAATAAAGTCAAGTAAATTAAACAGGTACAACGATGTACCAGGCAGCGGCGCCATTTTCAGGGGATTTCTCTGTATACAGGCGTCATTTATTTTTTTAGGGGGGGGGTTGCCTATGAGTGGCATACGGATTGTAGTTAGTGCCGGGTCCAGCGGTATACGTAATAAAATTAGCTCTGTACTTGCCACGGCAGGCAATCTGATTATCGGAGAGACGGACAACGGCCCGGGCGCACTCCGGCTTATCCAGTCGCTGCAACCAGATGTGGCAATAATTGATATTGATTCATCGCAGGGCATGTCGGCGGCCAAGATGCTGGAAGAAGACGGCCAAATTGGCCTGGTGCTGATTGGGACGCATCCGCGCAGGGAACACAATGCACCTGTTGTTTCCGGGCAGATTCAAAAACCTGTTCATGATGCGGCACTACTCACCGCGGTAGACTTTGCCGCCGCCGGCCAGACACGGCTGCGTAAAATGGCGGACGAACTGGCAAAGCTAAAAGATACACTGGAGACCAGAAAGCTGGTGGAAAAAGCGAAGGGAATCCTGATGGATACCCTGTCAATCGGAGAAGCCGAGGCGTATAAGCGGATTCAGCAACAGAGTATGAATAAACGGGTGGCACTGCGGAGAATTGCGGAAGCAATTATTACCGCTCATGAATTCAGATAACCAAAAAGATAACTGAATATTTATTGTGGGCAATGGCGCCCCGGGGAGCTACCTTTCACCCCAGGGGTGTTTTTTGTTTTTTGGTAAAAAATATATGTAAGGAGTTGACAGTAACAATGACGATGACCAAGCAGGATGTAATCAGTAAGGCTAAAGAGGCCAATGTCAAGTTCATCCGCCTCCAGTTTACAGATATCTTCGGGGTGCTAAAGAATGTTGCTATCCCTGTTGAACAACTGGAAAAAGCGCTGGACGGGGAGTTAATGTTTGACGGCTCATCGATTGACGGATTTGTGCGGATTGAAGAGTCGGACCAATACCTGAGACCGGATCCAAACACATTTACGGTGTTTCCGTGGCGTCCCCGTGACGGCAGTGTGGCCCGCTTAATCTGTGATGTGTATACTCCTGACGGTGAGCCGTTTGCCGGGTGCCCCCGCTGCACACTGCAGAAGGTACTGGAAGAGGCAAAAGATATGGGCTACACATTAAATGCGGGCCCGGAAGCGGAATTTTTCCTCTTCCACACAGATGAAAACGGCCGTCCGACAACAACAACACACGATCTGGGTGGGTACTTCGACCTTTCACCGGTAGACCTTGGCGAAAATGCCCGGCGTGATATGGTGATGACGCTGCAGGAAATGGGATTTGAAATTGAGGCATCTCACCATGAAGTGGCTGAAGGTCAGCATGAAATTGACTTTAAATATGACGAAGCACTGGCTACCGCCGACAAACTGGTGACGTTTAAGTTTGTTGTTCGCAGCATCGCCCAGCGCCACGGTCTGCATGCATCATTTATGCCTAAACCCATTTTTGGTATTAACGGTTCGGGGATGCATACGCATCAGTCTCTCTTTAAAAATGGGGAGAACATCTTCTATGATCCCAAAGACCCCAAACAGTTAAGTGAAACCGCTTATCACTATATCGGTGGGCTCCTTAAGCATGCTCCCGCATTTACAGCCATTACTAACCCCACCGTAAATTCGTATAAGCGTCTTGTCCCCGGTTATGAAGCGCCGGTATACCTGGCCTGGTCGGAAAAGAACCGTTCTCCCCTGATTCGGATTCCTGCCCGCCGCGGCGTCGGTACACGGGTGGAAGTTCGTTCCCCGGATCCCTCTGCCAACCCCTACCTGGCGCTGGCAGTTATGCTTAAAGCCGGGCTGGACGGAATTAAGAACAAAATTCAGGCTCCTGCAGCCGTTGATAGGAACATCTATCAACTGACTGAGGTTGAACGCAAAGAAATGGGTATCGGCAGCCTTCCCGGCTCACTGCAAGATGCTCTGAGGGAACTGGAAAATAACGTTGTTATACAGGAAGCGCTGGGTCAGCATACCTTTGAACGCTTTATCGAGGCTAAGCGCATAGAATTCCAAAGCTATAAAATGGCTGTCCACCAGTGGGAACTCGATCATTACCTTGCAAAAGTATAACGTTTACCACAGAACAACGATGAACGGACATTGAGGTCCTCCCGGCGAAGGAGCAGGAAAGTCTTGCACTTTCCATCCTTCGCCTTTTTTTCTTTTTAGATTAGCCGGAGACAAAGGAGGTGGGAGCATGAAAAAGATAACCTGCATCATCCGGCCGGGCCGATTTGAAGCAGTGAAGGAAAGGCTGGGCCGGGACGGTATTAATGGGATGACTGCCACCCATGTGACCGGCTGCGGCCTGCAAAAAGGAAGTACTGCGCAGTATCGTGGCACTTTGTATGAAGTGAACTTACTGCCTAAGGTCAAGCTTGAACTAGTGGTAGCGGAAGATATGGTTGAAGGAATTGTTGATGCCATTCTTGCCGAGGCAAAAACAGGAGAAATCGGCGACGGTAAAATTTTTATCACCCCGGTTGAAGATGTAATTCGTATCCGAACTGGTGAACGGGGTACAGATGCGCTCTGACAGAAATAATGAAGACGGACATGGGTGTCCTCCCTGGCGAAGGTGTTTAAGCCGATACGGCTTTTCCCTTCGCCTTTTTTATTAACTAAATCCATTATACGAGGAGGAGTAAAGAATGAACGAACTTGCAGTAGCTATTAACACAATGTGGGTTTTGCTGGCAGCATTTTTGGTCTTTTTCATGCAGGCAGGCTTTGCCATGGTAGAGGCCGGTTTCACGCGGGCCAAAAATGCGGGTAACATCATTATGAAGAATATGATGGACTTTGCCTGTGGTAGTATTATTTACTGGGCAGTGGGTTTTGCATTTATGTTCGGTGTAACAAAAGGCGGATTCATCGGGGTTAGCGGTTTCTTTGTGGCAGACACATTTGAGCATTTGGGACTGGATATTCCCATCACCGCATTCCTCATTTTCCAGACGGTGTTTGCTGCAACGGCGGCGACAATTGTCTCGGGAGCAATGGCCGAACGGACTAAGTTTATTTCGTATCTGATGTACTCAGTGGTAATCAGTGCGGTAATCTACCCTGTTGTCGGGCATTGGGGCTGGGGCGGCGGCTGGCTTAGCGAGATAGGCTTTATTGATTTTGCCGGTTCCACCATTGTTCACTCCGTAGGGGGGTGGGCCGCTTTGGTCGGCGCGGCCGTACTGGGACCGCGAATCGGTAAGTTCGGCAGCGACGGTAAAGCAAACGCAATTCCGGGACATAACATTACACTGGGTGCACTTGGTGTGTTTATTCTCTGGTTTGGCTGGTTTGGCTTTAACCCGGGCAGTACGATTTCCGGACTTGATCTGTCCATTGCCCATATCGCCGTCACCACCAACCTTTCCGCTGCCGCCGGAGCACTACTGGCAATGAGTTTTTCCTGGGTACGCTATGGGAAGCCTGATGTCAGTCTGACATTAAACGGTGCGCTGGCCGGCCTGGTGGGGATCACCGCCGGTACAGCCGCTGTGGACTTTGTGGGCGCGCTGCTGATTGGAGCCGGTGCCGGAGTCCTGATTATCCTGGCCGTTGAATTTATTGAGAAAGTACTCCATGTGGATGACCCTGTGGGTGCAGTAGCGGTACACGGCGTCTGCGGTGCGTATGGCACCGTGATGGTTGGCCTGTTTGCCACAGACGGCGGCTTGTTTTACGGCGGCGGTACAGCACTCTTGGGTGTGCAGGCTCTGGGCGTACTGGCAGTGGCTGCCTGGACCATGTCAACAGCATATATCCTGTTTAAGCTGATCAGTGTGACCGTTGGCCTGCGTGTAAACGCCACAGAAGAAGAAGAGGGCCTGGATGCGGGAGAGCACGGGATGGAAGCCTATGCCGACTTTGCCAAGCGCAATGTCCCCCAGGTTCACTAAAAGGGAGGAGGCAAATATATGAAAAAAATAACCTGTATTATTCGGCCGGCAAAGCTGGAAGCGGTGAAAGAGCGGCTGGGACGCGATGGTATTTGTGGCATGACTGTGACCCATGTAACCGGATGCGGCCTGCAAAAAGGGAGCACCGCGCAGTATCGGGGAAACCTTTATGAAGTAAATTTGCTACCAAAGGTTAAAATTGAACTTGTTGTGGCAGATGAGATGACAGAAAAAATCATCGCATCGGTTTCTGCGGAAGCAAAAACCGGTGAAATCGGTGATGGTAAAATCTTTATCTCACCGGTGGAGGAAACGATTCGCATCCGTACCGGTGAAAGAGGCAGCACAGCTGTATAGCAAAAAAAGAGCAAACCCCCGGGAGGTTTGCTCTTTTTTTTATTCTTTTTCAAACATATCTTTGCCAACTCCGCATTCAGGACAAACCCAGTCTTCAGGCAGGTCTTCAAAAGCAGTACCGGGAGAAACGCCGTTATCGGGGTCACCTTCCTCGGGATTGTAAACATATCCACATACTGTGCAAACCCATTTTTCCATTTTGTATCCTCCTTATCGAATGAGAAATAAGGCGATTTGCCTCTATTCATCATATCAGCATTCATATTCATTAACAATGAATAAAATGTGAAAAGATGTTCACCTTTCTTTTCCTGCCGATACCGTATATAATTAACATAAATGACTGATTTGATGCGGGGTGTACCATGTTTCGCAACCTGGCGGTAGCTGTTTTTCTTATCCCCAAACTTGTGGTATGGCCCCTGATCTGGTACTGGCGCTGCCGCAGGAATAAAGAGTGTTCAAAAAACGATACAGTGCTGCAGGCAACCACTGATCAGAAAGTACCTGTCAAATAGGCGGGTATTTTTTTATCTGCGATCTTTTCAAAAAGGAATACTATGGCAAATGTCGAAGTAGAAAAATATTCATAAGAACGTGTCATTCATTGCAGCATATCAAATCCCAGTTTTTAGACAGGAGATATCTGATGCGTAAGACGTCCATTTCTTTACTGCGTCCCGGCATGGTTTTGGCCAAGCCCGTTTACGGGCCTGACGGCCAGCTGTGGCTAAACGCCGGCGTAGAGTTGAGAAGTAACTATATAGCAAGCCTTTGGCGTACCGGGATACCGTTTGTCTATATCAGCGATCCATTGTTGGGTGACGCGGTGGTGGCAGAAGTTATTTCCGAAGAGACTCGCCGGCAGGCCGTAAAAATTCTCAAAGAAACCCTCAGTTCTACCAAGGCAAACACGTTCCGACAGGTTACCCCCCTTGTTAACAACCGGTTTTCATTTATAGTGGAAAAAATGGTTCAGGAAGTCCTGGAAAACAAGGATATTGTCGTTAATCTTGCTGATATTCGTGATGCTGACGACTATACTTTTCTGCATTCCGTTAATGTTTGTGTTTTGACTCTTTTGGCAGGTGCTGAGTTTGGCCTGAGCCGGTCGCAGCTTGGCGACATGGGAGTGGGTGCTCTGCTGCATGATATGGGAAAAATCTGGATAGACGATGAGATTCTTAAGAAAAAGGGCAGCCTAACCCCGGAAGAGTTTGCAGAAATCAAAAAGCACCCCAGTTTCGGCCACGAGATTCTCTCCGCTCAGGCAAATATATCGCCGGACAGCGTAAAAATTGTGATGCAGCATCATGAGCGGTGTGATGGCAGCGGCTACCCTTACCAGCTTACCACAGAAGAAATCCATCCCTATGCCAGGCTGGCCATGGTTGTTGATGTGTACGATGCACTGACATCCGACAGGCCCTATCGTGACTCAATGAAACCTCATCAGGCCATTGAGATGATTACAGCCAGCTGTGAGATATACGACAACGATATGGTCACATCTTTTTTGCTGCATCTGGCGGCATACCCGGTGGGATCGGCCGTCCGTCTTTCCAGTGGAGATCTGGCTCTGGTGGTTAAGAACCGCAAAGGTGTGCCCCTCCGTCCCGTGGTACGGGTATGTAAAGACGGAGACGGCTTTTTGTATGCTGAGCCGTTTGATATCGATCTGACCGACCGCCTTGACCTTGTGATTACTGATGTTTTAAGTGACAAAGAACGGCAGTTGGAACTGCCGCTGCCGGGAAACTAAAGAAAGGATGTGTTACCCATGGGGACAGCTGTTGATGAAGTGTATGTCTGTGAAATCTGCGGCAATACGGTGAGAGTACTGAAAAACGGTGCAGGAACACTCGTCTGTTGCGGGGAACCGATGAAGAAGGAAGAATAACCCGGGAAAGCCCGGGTTATTTTTCTCTTGGTATTTCCCTGCCGTTTACAACGACCCGATAATGAAGTTCTGCGTTTAGGGAGTTAGCAACTACGCTGTATTTTTCAAACGAGCTCTGCACTGCTTTTAAGGCCTGCTGCGGGTCAATTTCCCCGTTTATTCTGTAAACTGCGGTAATGGAGGCAAATGATTTTGGGCGTACTTCTTTTCTGGTTCCCGAGAGCTCTACATCGAATGAGACAGGAGAGGCATGAAATTTTGCCAGCAGGGAGAGGATATCCATGCTGGTACAACCTCCAAGAGCAGTGAGCAGCAGTTCACTTGGCAGAAAGCCCCTACCCTGTCCTCCGGCTTTGGCAGAGCCATCAAGGGTTACCGTATATCCGGAAGGCGCATCCGCTTCAAGAAACATTCCGTCGTGCCATTTAAGATGTACCGGTTGCAAAAAAAACACCTCCATGTTGTTAATAGCCTGTTATAAAAAGATACTACGCATAACCGGGAGTGATCCATTTGACTGAAAAAATTTTCATTGGTGACCATGTGATAGCCGCCTTGCAGGAAAAAATGCCACTTGTGGCACTGGAAACGGCTCTGGTCACGCACGGGCTGCCAAAACCACTGAATGTGGAGACTGCTTTGGCAATGGAAGCAGCGGTCAGAGCAGAAGGTGCTGTGCCCTGCACAATCGGTGTTTTGGGGGGGCGTATTGTGCTTGGTCTGGCCCCAGACGAACTTGACCGGCTGGCTGCTGAAAATGAACCGGTTAAAATCGGCCTCCGGGAGCTGCCCTATGCTGCGGCGTCTGAGAAGTCAGGCGGCACCACCGTTTCAGCAACGTCATACCTTGCCCACCGCTATGGCATTCGCATCTTTGCTACCGGCGGCATTGGCGGAGTACACCGGGGTGCGGGTACAACCTTTGACATTTCGAATGATCTGACGGTACTCGGCAGAACACCACTGACGGTGGTTTCATCCGGTGCCAAGGCGATACTGGATCTGAAGCTAACCCTGGAGTATCTGGAGACGGCGGGTGTCACTGTTGCCGGTTATAAAACAAAGACATTTCCCGCCTTTTACTCACAAAGTTCCCCATACAAGCTGCCTTTGCAGTTAACGTCGGCGAGCCAGGCCGCACAGGTGGCGTTGGTCCGAGACGGTCTTGGGCTTCCCTCGGCGCTTCTTGTCTGCAATCCTGTACCGCAGGATGTGGAAATACCCTGGAGCGAACTCATGAGTCTTGTGGCGCAGGCTGATGACGAAATCCGCAAAGGAGGAATCAGCGGACAGGACGTGACACCGGAAATGTTAAGAAGAATGTTTGTGTTGTCGGAAGAGCGGACGCTTAAAGCCAACCTGGCGCTCTTGGTCGAAAATGCCCGGCTTGGCGCCCAAATCGCATGCAACATGCAGATACTAAGGAGTGAAAACGATGGATAGACTGCTGGCCATTGACATTGGCGGCGGTACGCAGGATATTCTGCTCTATGAAACGGGAAAACCGCTGGAGAATTGCGTTCAACTGGTGTTGCCTTCACCTACGGTGATTGTGGCCGGCAAAATCAACAGAGCAACAGAACAGGGCAAACCAGTCTGGCTCCATGGCCGTGTTATGGGGGGAGGCCCTTCTGCAAAAGCTGTTAAGAACCACCTTGCCTGCGGCCTGCCGGTGTTTGCCACCCGGGAAGCGGCACTGACTATGCACGACAACCCGGAAATAGTCAGGCAAACGGGTATTGTCATTACAGAAGACCCGCCGGCAAAGGCAATGCATGTGCGTCTTGGTGATTTGGACACCCACATGCTGGAGCGGATACTTGGTGAGGTCGGTGTTACGCTGCCTGAGCAGTACGCTGTTGCCGTCCAGGATCACGGCTATTCCCCTGACGAGTCAAACCGGATTTTCCGCTTCCGGATTTGGGAGCAGTTTATGGCCGCAGGAGGCAGGCTGAAGGATTTGGCCTATAAAAACCCTCCTGAGTACCTGACCAGAATGCGCGCGGTGCAGGATGAATTTCCGGATACTCTGCTGATGGATACCTGCGGTGCTGCGCTTCTGGGCGCCCTGACAGACCCCCTGGTCAGTGAAACGGCAGAACGTGCCCCGGTAGCAATCATCAATCTGGGCAATCAGCATACATTTGCAGCCATCGTGCAAAAGGACAGAATTCTGGGTCTTTTTGAGCATCATACAGGTGTAATGTCCGCGGAAAAAGTGAATCGTTATCTGAAGAAACTTTGTTCGGCAGAACTGACAAACAAAGAGATTCAGGACGACTTGGGGCACGGCTCGGTTCCACCGGCCAGCCCGTTGGAACCGAGCCTGACAGTAGCCACAGGGCCGCGGCGCGCCATGCTCTCACCCGATGAATACTATTTTGCCGCACCTCAGGGCAATATGATGCTCATGGGTTGTTTTGGCCTGGTGGCGGCAGCGGGATTCTTTACATAAGCGCCGGGCAAAGATGCTTGTTCTTATTCTACCGGAGGAGGAGTTACATGATTAAGGAATACAGCAAAGGACGTGTATTTCTGGGCAGGCTCCCGTTTGGCGGTGACCTGCTGGCGGAAGCGGAAAAACTGGCCGCACAGCTGCAGATTAAAGTAGGGTTTCTTCGTATTATCGGTGCAGTAGCGAAAGGCACATATGCTTTTTATGACCAGAATAAGAGGACATACCAGTTTCACAGCCTTGATGAACACCTGGAAATTGTCTCCTGTATCGGCAATCTGACGTTTTTAGACGGGCGGGAAAAAGCCCATCTGCACATTACCTACTCCGATAAAGAAGGCCGTTGTTTCGGCGGCCACCTCAGTGAGGGTACGGTGATTTTTGCTGCGGAATTCTATCTGGAAGAACTCTTGGGCGAAGAACTTCATCGTTGCCATGATGAGGAGACAGGACTGCCGCTGTGGAAGAAAGAACGTTACGTGTAAGGTTCAGGCAAGGGTAGACAGGTAACCTGCCTACCCTTGCCACTGATGAAGCCCCGGCATTGCCGGGGCTTTTACATGCTTATTTATTTAGTTTGGTCAGTCGCTCACTGACAACATCCCAGTCAATGACATTCATAAAGGCGTCAATGTAGGGAGGACGTTTTACGCCATAGTCAATCATATAGGCATGCTCATAGGTGTCCATGACAAGTACGGGGACACAGTTCCAGATTGGCCCCAGATTATGGGCATCATTGCCGATGTTATGCAGCGTGCCGCTCTCCAGGTCATACATCAGCACTACCCAGCCGCGTACTGCAAGCCCTGTGGCTTTGAAATCTTTTTCCCAGGCTTCAAAGGAGCCGAAATCGCGCTCAATCAGTTCCAGCGCTTTGCCGGTGGCCCGGCCGCCGCTCCCACCCATGTTTTCAAAATATGCTTCATGGAGTTTGACTCCGTTTAGGGCGAATGTTTCTTCAATTTTCATGGCCCTTAAATCACTGTAGGTCTGATTGGCTTTCCCGTAATCCACAGATTTTATTGCATTGCGAATTTCATTGACTTTATTAACATACCCTTTGTAGAGAACACCATGATGGTCTTCCAACTGCTGTTTGGAGAAGCCGTCCATCTCGTTTGTTTTCAGTTCTTTTGCTACAAGTTCAGACATTGTTTTCCCTCCTTAAGTTTAAGCTGCTCATTTACGTCTATCATATCAATTTCCTGGCCGGGATAAAAGCCGCCGGAGCAACACGTAATAATTCATTAATTCTTGCCAACCGACAGCAAAAGATGGTACTCTCTAGAAAAGGGGGGTGAGTATATGAATACACTGCTGCTTGGACTTTTTTACCTGGTGCTGCTTGTGGGTATCGGCTTTCTGGTCACAAGACTGGGTGGAGGCGGAGGCTGACAATAAATAAATTGGCTCACTGGACGTGGGCTATGGTATAAAAGTGCGGGGGGGAACATTGTGCGGGTAATAATAATCGGTGGAGGAGAGGTGGGAACCGAACTGGCCCGCAGCCTTTCTTCTGATCATGATGTGGTCATCATTGAGCAAAACAAAATGGTAGCAACGAAGCTGCGCAATGAGATTGATTGTCAGTTTATTTTAGGCAACGGGGCTTCTACTGCTGTCCTTGAAGCTGCCGCAGTGCGCAAAGCAGGCTTACTGATTGCCGTTACTGAAACAGATGAGGTTAATATCATTTCCTGTATGCTGGGCAAACGGTTTGGCGTGGATAAGACGGTTGCCCGGTTACGAAACAGTGAATACACACATGGCAAGCACATACTGCACAATGAACTGATGGGTATTGACTATATTATAAATCCGGAACGTGTGGCGGGTGAGGAGATTGCCCACTTTATCCTAAATCCCGGAATCATCGAAAGTGATTATTATGCCGGTGGGCGTGTTCATTTGTCCGGCTATAGGGTTGATAAAGGCTTTCCCTTTATCAATAAAAAACTGCAAAACATAAAAATGCCTTCTGGAAGTATTATCTGTACCATCATTCGCGGAGATGAAGTGATACTGCCCGGTGGCGGGGATGTGCTATTAGAAGAAGATGAAATATATGTACTGGGTAAAACCAGTAACCGGGCAACATTGTTCTGGGGGGCAAAAAAAGAAGTTTCGAACCAGAGGGTGGTTATTGCCGGAGGCGGGCGGGTAGGCCTGCAGCTGGCACAGCTTCTTGAACAGAGTCCTTCAGCTCCGCATCACATTAAAGTAATAGACAAAGACGGAGACCACTGTGAAGAAATCTCTGAGGAACTGAAGTATACCCAGGTGTATCATGGAGATGTCACTGATGTTCAGTTTCTGAAAAATATTCATATCAACGAAACAGATATCTTTGTGGCAGTAACAGGTGATGATGAAATTAACTTACTCTCCACTATGCTTGCCAGAAAGATGGGAGCCCAAAGAACGGTGTCCGAAGTTATTCGTCAGGATTATCAGCTGATTCTCAGCTCCATTGGCATCGATAAGGTCGTGAGTCCCAGGTTACTGACGGCCACGATTATCATGCGGCTGGTTCGTACAGACAACATCGTCAGCATGTCTATTCTCAGGGACGGTAAAGTGCAGTTAATGGAAGCTGTAATTGCACAGGGTTCGGCCATTGACGGAAAAAGGCTGAAAGATATAGGCTTTCCGAAGGGTGTCTTATTTGGCGCAGTTGCCCGTGAGGAAAAAATTATCGTGCCGGACGGTAATCAGCGCATTTATGCCGGGGATAGGGTAGTGGTGTTTATGCTGCCAGAACATGCAGATCGCCTGGCAGGAATATTCTCAACCGGTAAGTTCAGAAATATTGGTAGTTTTCCTGCTCTTCACAAATTCAATGTGGGTAAAAATCTATGAAATGGGTAAGAATTAGCTATCTTTTGGGTTCACTCTTACTCTATCTATCCTTTGCCATGCTTGTACCACTTTTATGGTCAATGTGGGACCGTGGTCCGGATAGGATTGCATTTAGTTTGTCCGTAATGCTCTCACTTTTTGCGGGTTATATTTTAATGCGTTTGGGTAAGGCACCTGATGAACTCTCCGTTCGGGAAAGCTTTGCTTTTGTCACTCTGGCTTGGATAGCCGCAGCAGTATTTGGCGCACTACCGTTTTATATATCAGGGGTCACACCCCAGTTCCTTGACGCTTTTTTTGAGACTATGTCGGGTCTTACAACGACAGGTGCGACCATTCTTCCACAGATAGAAACTCTGCCCAAAGGAATTTTGTTCTGGCGCAGCATGACACACTGGTTGGGTGGTATGGGAATCATTGTGCTTTTTGTGGCTGTTTTCCCCAAGCTTGGAGTTAGTGCCGGGTACATGCTCCAGGCAGAATCACCAGGTCCCATTTCACAGCGTATTGCCCCGCGTATCGCCCAGACGGCTAAAATTCTATGGATTATTTATATTGTAGTTAGTGCTGCACAGACTGTTTCTTTAATTTCTTTGGGTTTTTCTCTTTTTGACGCGCTGACACATACTTTCGGAACCGTTGCCACCGGAGGCTTTTCTACGAAAAACACAAGTATTGCTGCGTTTGGCAGCTCCGCTGCAGAATGGATTTTTATTATATTTATGTTGATTGCCGGATGTAATTTCGCACTTTACTATCATCTGGTATTTGGTAAAATAGCGGCCCTTTGGAATGACAGAGAAGCACGCTTTTACTTTTTTATAGCTCTTATGGCTTCCGCCATGGTGTTCATCAATATTCACAGTTATTACGATAATCCGGCAGAAAGTGTACGTACTGCGGTATTTCAGGTTGTTTCCATTTTGACAACCACAGGTTTTACAACCGCTGATTTTAACGCCTGGCCGGAATTCAGCCGAATGCTACTTTTATTGCTGATGTTTTTCGGCGGATGCGGTGGATCAACTGCAGGCTCAATCAAAGTGATCAGGGTTTTGGTTGTCTTTAAGTTTCTGTTACGTGAACTAAAAAAAACTGTAAGCCCGCATGCTGTAATCCCCCTGAGGGTCGGAGGATATGTTTTACCTCACGACGTAGTGACCAGCATAGTGGCGTTTACCGGCCTTTATATCATTATTTTTGTCATATCAGGCCTGTATTTGACGTACTTGGGCTACGAACCGGTGACAGCTTTTTCAGCGGTAGCCGCTACTCAGGGAAATGTGGGACCAGGACTGGGACAAGTAGGGCCAACCCATACGTACGCTACGCTGCATGACAGGGCAAAAATTTTGCTCACACTGCTGATGCTGGTGGGCCGTCTGGAAATCTATACGGTGTTGGCATTTCTTCTGCCTGAATCGAGGTTACGTGTCGCACCGGTTCGGCGTCGTCAAATGCGTATGTAAAATTAGCGTGTACGCTAAACAGGTAAAAAATTATTAGTAATTATGCCGCTTTGGGAGATGATATATTAAAAAGAGGTGATTTAGTTTGCCGATTTTAGAGATCAGTATCATGCCCATCGGTACAGACGAGGCAAGTTTCAGCAGCTACATCGACAAAGCCTGCCATGTTGTGGAGAATCACGGTTTACAATACCGCGTTACACCTATGGCCACAATGGTGGAGGGCGAAATGGAGAAGCTGATGGATGTGGTCAGGGATGTTCACAGCCTGCCGTTTGCGTCAGGAGTAGAGAGGGTGATTACCAACGTCACCATTGACGAGCGCCGTGACAAAGTCATGGATATGGAGCAAATGGTCAACTCAGTTAATAACCACTAGCAAGAAGTAAAACAGCCGAAGGGCTGTTTTACTTTGGTGAAGGAACAATACCCTCTGCTGTAGAATATTACATTCCTACAGACAAAAAAGGGGTGTTGTTTTTTTGCTGGCTGTCATCCTGGGACTTGGTCTTTTAATTTTGCTCGTATCAAAAAAAGTGAATGTTGTTGTGGCTGCACCTGCCGTTATTATGCTGATTGCTCTGGGAAACGGCCAGAGCCCATATGAAATGGTCACCGGCCCTTATCTGGAGGGGGCCGCTTATTTTATTGAGAACTTTTTATTTATCTTTCTTTTGGGTTGTATATTCGGCAAACTGATGGAGCAGTCCGGCGGTGCTTTTAGCATCGGCCGTACCCTTGTGGGTTGGCTGGGTGCGGGCCGGGCTGCCACCGCCATTTTTCTGGCGTCACTGTTTTTGGGAGTGGGTGGTATTGCCGGCTTTGTCATCATTTTTACCATGTATCCCCTGGGCCTTGCCGTGTTCGACCAGGCAAACCTCCCCAGGCGACTGCTTATTCCCTGTATTGGTGCCGGAATTATTATGGCTATTTCTGCACCGGCCACACCACAAATTCAAAATTTAATCCCTATGGAATACCTGGGCACAACACCCACAGCCGGTTTCTGGCCCGGTGTAATCAGCGTGGTCGTTTCGTCTGTCATAACGGCGCTGTATCTGGAAAAACAGGCAAAAAAGGCCCGGCTGCGGGAAGAAGTCTTCTTGCCGCCAAACGGATATACCCCGGGCACGCAGGCTCATTTTCCGCCTGTCTGGCTTGCCTGCATTCCCCTGACGGTTATCATCATGATGCTTTCTGTTTTCGGGCTGAACCCGCTGCTTTCCCTGGGAAGCGGTGTTATGCTTGCCTATATTCTGATGCTTGGCTATCTGACACATCCGCTTGATGTCTTGAATGAAGGGACAAAAACAGCGATGATGCCGCTGTTGTTTGCTTCATCGTCGGTGGGGTTCGGCCTGGCGCTGCGGGGTATCCCGGCCTTTGTCCTGTTTATAGAGAAATTAGCCCGTTCATCCTGGGACCCACTGGTCCTGGCGGGCATCATAACGAATATAGCTGCGGGCATGATGGGCTCTGCTTCCGGCGGGGTTGTTCTCACGCTGACTACAGTTGGGGGAGAACTGGCTGCGCGGACTGATCCGGACCTCCTGCACAGAGTGGTTACGCTGGCTGCAGCGGGACTCGACACCCTACCGCACAATAACGGCTATCTTACGATGCTGGCTTTTTCCGGGCTCACATTCCGGGAAACATACAAAGACTACTTCTTTGCCACCGTCCTGACACCGGTAATCGGACTGGCGTTCATGCTGGTTCTCTATTCACTGGGCCTTTTCGCCTGAGCAGCTGAATACCACAATTTCTACGGTGCATACTACCGGTAAAAGTTTCAGGGAGGTAGAGGCTATGCCCAAGTATAAGAAGAAGCCGGAAAAAATGACGCCACGTGAACTGGAAATGGAACAACTAAAACTGGAAATTGCCGATGAACTTGGCCTGGGTGATAAAGTCAAAGACCGGGGCTGGGAAAACATGACAGCCCGGGAGACAGGTCGTGTGGGCGGAATTATGTCCCGCCGTCTGCGCAGCGAAAAAGAGAGTGCAAACGTCAAAAATGAAGACAGTTAACCTGTCCCCGCGTCTTCATGAAGACAGCGGGGACAGGTTTAGTGTCTTCAAATCTGCTTGGTTCTGTGGTATAAAAAGATAAAGGTATCTATAAAAAAGTATTGGAGGACACTATGCGGCTCGGTTGCCATTTATCAGTTTCCAAAGGGTTTGACAAAGCGGCGGAGGCAGCGCACGAAATCGGTGCCAATACATTTCAGTTCTTTACACGCAATCCACGGGGCGGGGCGGCCAGAGCCATTCCTGAAGAAGAAGTGGCAAAGTGGCGGGAAGCCAGACAAACGTATGATATCGCTCCGATTGTGGGCCATTTACCCTATACTGTAAACATGGCGGCTCCGGCGGAAAAGTCGTTTGCTTTTGCCAATATGGTGGTGGCGGCAGACCTGGCGCGCATGGACGCTGTGGGTGCAGAATACCTGGTGATACACCCCGGCTCCCACGCAGGTTCCGGCAGAGAGGCCGGCCTTAGGAGGATTGTGTCCTGTCTGGAAGAGTCGTTTATACCGTTTACCGGAAAAACCATGCTGCTGTTGGAGACGATGGCCAAAGCTGGTTCGGAAATCGGGACGCTGGACGATATCAAACTGATTATGGATGAGTTGGGCCGGCCGGATAACCTGGGTGTTTGCATTGACTCCTGCCATCTGACCGGTGCAGGATATGATTTTATGCAAAAAGAGCAGGTTGACAGGCTGGCCGATGATTTGCAGTCACTCATCGGTCTTGAACGTCTGCGTGCCATGCACCTGAATGACTCGAAATTTCCGCCCGGTACACATAAGGATCGGCACGCCAGAATCGGTGAAGGCTATCTGGGCAGGGAAGGGATGCTTAATTTGATCACGCATCCTGTGCTTAGCGGCATTCCAATGGTCTTGGAAACGCCGGTTGAGGACTACCGCCAGTATGGAGAAGAAATTGCTCTTTTGCGTACATGGTTAAAAGAAGGATTATAAACAAAAACAGCGGAGCAGGCGCTCCGCTGTTTTTGTTTACTGGTCAGTTTTTAAACGGGAGTAACGCATAAAGGCCAGTACGGCTCCCAGTAAGAAAACGGGGAGCAGGAGCCAAAGAGATGACTGCGCTTTATTAGGTGTATCTGCGCTGTCTGTGGCCGGTGCAGCAGAGACCTCTCGCTCTGCGAGCGGGAGGATGGTGAAGACGGCATCTTCGTGGATTGAACCCACATCACCCAAAGCGGCAATTTCTTCGATCTGTGCCGCATTCAGTGCAGCTGTTATCATTAGCTCATTCTGTTCGTAGTCAAGGCCCATGGCATTGAGTGCAGCGGTGATATTTGTCAGAGCCGGGCCAACGCCCTCCCGATGAAGCGTACTCAGTTCCTCATAGAAGGCAACAGAACGCTCAAAATCTTCCTCGTTTAGTATGTCAGTTTTAGGATTGGCAGGTGACACGCCGTTTTCGTCGCTCCCTTTGTCAGCGGACTCAGGCTCGTCAATGGCTTCGGGACGAATCTCCGGTTCAGGAATATCCCTTACATAGCCACCCTGAAACATCTCGGAGAGGGAAGGGAGGTGGCCGGCAAATTCAGGATACTCGGTTTTCAGCAATGCAAAGCGGTTACGAAGATCCTCAGTTTCCCGGAATGCCGGGTAGATAATCACCTTAATTGTTTCAGATGAGGGCAGGGTTTTCAGTTTCTGGTAGAGAGAAACATCCAGTTTCCCCGCTTCACGGCTGAGCCGCTCCCATTCTGCCACGGCCAGCCTTCGGTCTTCGGCCATTTTGGGCTCCATTTCCTGAAGACTGAGGACTTCGCCCGATTCTGTGTTAATGTAGACCCCGCTGTAGATTGTGCCGTCACCGGCAGGCCGCTGTTCAATCAGTTCACCGCGGTCGGAGACGGGGGTATCAGGCGGCAGCGGCTGCACCTCACCGGATGAACCCGTACCTTCGGGGTTGATGGTGAACTTGGCAAACCAAAAAGACTCCCCTAAATGTTCCAGTGTCATCATCTCGCCTTGATACAGTTCGATACGTTCAGCCGGCACATTGTATGTTTCCATGATATAACGTAGTGCAATTTGCGGATAGTCACCGGCAAGCATGGATGCTGCCGGCAGTGTAAGCAGAATAAATAAAACCAGCAATATAAACTTTTTTATCATTCCGACCCCTCCTGTAGGACATGTTGTTCTCTTAGACGTTTAGTTGCCGGGGGAAGTTCCCGCAGTCCTCAGATAAGATAAAAAAAATAGAGCACCATATGTGCTCTAGTGCAGTTACTGTTCGACAAAGTTAATGATGGGCTGCACGTTACAGTGTGCAGACACGTTGTCCTTGGCGACTTTTATTCCATCCTCATCGCCGGGACGGATGCGCCGTGAGACTACATGCAGACGTTCGATGGCGGTGTAGGTATCATAGTGGACAAGGATGACCGGCACATTCTTTTCTATGGCCCGGGTCAGAACACCAACGTCGGGATAGAGGCCGCCGGTCAGAATCAGGACGGATGTACTGGTTTCCAGGGCAGTCACAGCCATATCGGAGCGGTCACCGCCGGTAATAACCGCCTTATTTGGTGCCCGTCTGAGATATCCCAGGGCGCTTTCGATAGTCATTGAACCGACCACCACTTCTTCCACCATACGGTTCATGCCCACTTCTTCACCGGTCAGCAGTTCCCCGCCCAATGCATCATAAAACTCCAGAACTGTGGGCGCGGCAATTTCTGCTTTGCGGGGGATGATACCCAATATAGGTAGACCCAGTTTTTCCATAATCGGAGCGTAGACACCTTTGGTTTTATCCAGAAGCGTCCGTTCAATATTATTAAAGATACTCCCCAAAAGATTCAGGCCGGCAAGACGGAAGTGTTCGTTATAGTAAATGGCTTTATCCAGACTGTAGTCATCTTCCATACGAATCACATGAATCATGGCAGCCTGAAGCATTTTAGACAGGCTGATGGCATCCAGACCCAGACTTGCTGCAGTATAGGGGGAGAGTGAGCCGTCGATTAATACCAAATCCAGACCGTCGGACACGGTTGCATAGGCCTCTTTGATTACCGCCGCGGATTTGTCGGGATCGCGGTGGGGCCCGCCGCTTAAGTAGTAAGGGCCGGTGCGGACAGGGCAAAGCAGGGATGCTTCATGCTTCAGTGACAAAACATCCTGAAAGAGAAGGACATCTTCATCTTCCTGGCGATGAGGCCCTTTGGCTGTACCAAGCGGTTTAAAATAACCGACATTGATCCCTGCCTCCCGCAGCTTCAGTGCCAGCCCCAGTGCAATGGCTGTTTTACCGCTGCCGGCCATCCCGCTGATAAAGATACTTTTCATAGAGAACACCCTTTCTACTCCTGGTTATCGTCATAGGATACGGTTATTTTCACATCCAGCGCAACGGCTGTATCGTGATAGGCAACTACGGGGTTAAGGTCAATCTCGGTAATCTCCGGAAAATCGAGTGAAAGGCGTGCAACCCTGGCCAAAGTTTGGATCAGCGCTCCGATATCCGACGGTTTACTGCCGCGGTAACCACGAATCAGGGTATATGCTTTGGTTTCAGCAATCATTTCTTCGATTTCTTCCAGAGTCAGTCCTGCTGCCAACCGGAAGGAGACATCTTTTAGAAGATTAACATAAATACCGCCCAGGCCAAAGGCCAGCAGGGGGCCAAACTGAACATCCCTGCTCATGCCGATAATCAGTTCATTACCCTTTGGCATCATTTTCTGAACTTCAATGCCATAAACAGGCGTGCCGGGCATTAATCGCCGTACACTGTCCATAATGCCATGAAAACCAGTCACCACTTCCTCACGGGTTTCCAGGCCGATTATTACTCCACCGACGTCACTTTTATGGATAATTTTCGGAGATGCGATCTTCAGCACCACCGGATACCCCAAACGATCAGCCTGCAGTGCGGCTTCTTCGGGCTTCTTGGCCAGCAGAACCGGCGCAACGGGAATACCGTACGCTTCCGCCACGCTGGTTGCTTCGTTGCCTAACAGGACAAGGCGCCTGTCTTTTAGAACATCATAGAAAGTGGCTTTCACCGCATTTTTGTCAAGGTTTTCAATTCGCGGAATTTGCTGTTCTCTGGCCAGCTTTCGCTGCAGTGCGGAAAACCTGACCATACCGGAGAGGGATTTTAATGCCGGCTCGGGAAATGTGAAACAGGGGACACCGGAATTGGTGAGCACTCGGCAGCCCTCCGCCAATCCCTCACCACCCATGTAGGCGGCGAAGACCGGTTTTCCCTCAAATTTTGCATGAAGTTCTGAAACAACTTTAGCCGTTTCCACCGGTTCGGTGACAGCGGCGGGAGAGAGAAGAATCAGGGCGCCATCTGTATTTTCATCCGCCAGTACCGCCTCCAGAGAATCTCTGTAACGATCTGTCCTGGCATCTCCCAGTACATCGACCGGGTTGTACACATTTGCCTCCGCCGGCAGTGCATGGCGCAGTGTTTCAATGGTCTCTTTACTGAAGCGTGCCATGGAAAGCTTATTTTTTTCAACACTGTCTGTGGCAATAATCCCGGGGCCGCCGGAGTTGGTCACAATCGCAATACGGTTGCCGGCCGGAACAGGTTGGCTGACAAAAGCAACTGCTAAATCGAAAAGGTCGGACATGGTTTCTGCGCGGATAACACCGCACTGGCGGAAGGCGGTATCGTAGGCCAAATCACTGCCGGCCAGAGCTCCTGTATGTGAGGATGCTGCGCGTGCACCGGCTGAAGACGTCCCGGATTTCAGGATAATGACAGGTTTACGTTTGCATGCTTCACTGACAACCTCGAGAAAACGCTTACCGTCAGCCACATCTTCAATATAGCAGAGGATGACCCGGGTGTTGGGGTCCTGGGCTGCCGACCAGATAAAATCCACTTCATTCAGGTCAGCTTTATTCCCCATGGAGACAAAACGGGAGAAGCCAAGGCCCACACTGCGGCTCCAGTCAAAGATAGCCAGCAGCATGGCCCCGCTTTGTGAAATGAAAGCAATTTCACCCTTCTGCGGGAAACCCTGTGCAAACGAAGCATTGACAGGCGCATGTGTATCCATGATACCTACCACGTTGGGGCCAACCATACGCATGTTATATTGTTTGCAGATTTCCAGCAGTTCTTTTTCCCGTTTCAGCCCCTTATCGCCGATTTCTTTGAAGCCGGCGCTGACCACCACCAGGAATTTGACCCCTGTCTCCCCGCACTCTCTGGCGACGTCAAGGGAACGTTCGGCAGGTACGGAGATTACAGCCACGTCAACTGCTTTGCCGACATCCCGAACGGAAGAATAACAGCGATACCCCAGAATCTCAGTTTCCCGCGGATTAACGGGAAAAACCTCACCGGCAAAACCGCTGCTTTTAATGTTGTCCATAATGGCAAAACCGATTTTTTCTTTGTTATTTGAGGCTCCGACCACTGCAATGGAGTCGGGGCTAAACAGGGACTGCAAGTCGCTCATTGCTCACTCACCTTTTTTGTGCGTGCCCGGATTGCTCACCGGTTTGCGGATGAATTGTGTAAAGTAAGTTAAAAAGATGCCGATACTTTAATGGTGACATATATTTTCCCTGAGTTTATTGCAATTTCATTATAATTGTATTGTTCAGTTACCGGTAAAAAATTATGCCCGGGATGTGGTCGTGTGGACGTGTTAAAGCAATTTTGCAGAAAAGCACAAGAAAAAGGGCTGCCATTTTATCTGGTAGGTGGTTTTTTGCGGGACAGTCTCACCGGACGTGCCAGTGCAGACCTGGATTTAAGCGGCCCACCCGGTGCTTTGTCTTTTGCTGCGGATTTCTGCAGAAAAAATCAGCTTAAGGGATATCTGATTAGCCGGCACCGCCTGATGCGGCTGCAGCTGTCGGGCCTTAGCCTTGATATTTCTGAGTTTAAAGGAAACAACCTGACAGAAGACCTGGCTATGCGGGACTTCTCCCTAAACGCTATGGCACTGCCGCTGGCGGACTATCTGGCGGCAGGAGTGCAGGTTGACAAGCTGGTTGACCCGTTGGGCGGGTTTATTGATTTATCACAGAGGACGCTGCGTGCACTGCCGGGCGCACTGGAGCGTGATCCGCTGCGGGTGCTCAGGGGTGCCCGTATGGCAGTTCTCTTTGGCCTCACACCGGCCAAAGAGACAATAACAGAAGCACGAAAAACCGCCATTTTGTTATCCGCTGTGCCCGGTGAACGAATTCTGGCAGAAATATTTGCCGTGCTGCAGGGCAATGCATCCGGTTACTTGCCACTTCTGGAATCACTGGGCGCTGTTCAGCCGGTCTTTGGCCGGCGCTTAACAATTCAATCAGATTTTGTGACACAGCAGACTGAAACCATTCTCAACAACAGCAGTTTATGGCCTGCGGCACTGAGAGAAAAGTTGCGTATCCACCTGATGCGCCCCATGGCTGCCCTGACACGCGCCCGTGAAATGATTAAATTTGCTGCCATGCTGTGTGATCTGGAGGGCATCGCTCCTGTCCGGGAAGAAACGCTGCGTGCTCTGGCGCGCCTACCGCTGGCACGACGCGAATCCAAGGCGCTTTTTGCTTTGGCAGAAGCCCTGCATTGGCTTTCCCGAAGCCGGAGGGGGTTTGGTAAAAAAGAGATATATAACTATTTTCACCGCTATGGTTCCTGGGGAGCAGACGCTGCCTTACTCTTCTGTGCATTGCGGGGACCGGGAGCACACCCGGCCGCAACAAGGCTGCTTTGGGAATATATTTCGCCGGCCGGCCGTCTGGCCAACCCGCCGCAATATCTCACCGGCAGGGAACTGGCAGCCATGGTGGGTAAAGCACGTCTGCCATCCTCGCTGACAGGTGAACTGCAGCAGTCTCTACGCCGCGCAGCGGCACTGGGAGATGTTGTACACAAACAGGAAGCAGCGGAATTTGCTGAAGGTTTTGTCGGTGCGTTTAGGTAAAAACGTGTCGTAATATTACAAAAGAGGAAGGAAAGAACAAGACCGGGTCGAATATAGTTTCAAACAGAACAAGAGACTATGGGGCGGTGCAGATATTTGCAGGAGATAAAAAGACTCGACCAGGCTATTCGCAATACTATATCTGCTGTAGAAGAGGGACAACGGGAAATTCATTCCATTTCAGGCAGTGCCAGGCAACAGCGGGATGAGCTTCTGGCGAAGCTTGTGGACTTAAAGGGCGAAATTCTGGATGTGATTACAGCTGTTGACAGGCTGGAACGCGAAGAAAAACTGGCCCGGATTCATTTGATGGAAGTGAATCGCAATTTTACACGTTACTCAGAAAAAGACATCCAGCAGGCTTATGAAGAAGCGCAGCATATCCAACTGCAGCTGAGTATGATGCGCGAACGGGAATCTCAGCACAGAGCCCGCAGGGAGCAGCTGGAAGCCATGCTGCGCCGTCTGAGTGAAACAGTTCTCAGGGCCGAAAAGCTGGAGTCCCAGGTAGGTATGGCACTGCAGCTGATTTCCGGCGGTCTGCAGGGTGTCACAGTCAAACTGGATGAACTGCAGTTGCGCCAGCAGCTGTCGTTACGGATTATTAAAGCGCAGGAGGAAGAAAGGCTCCGTGTGGCCCGGGAAATTCATGACGGTCCCGCCCAGTCTATGGCCAACGTTGTGCTGCGTGCTGAAATTTGTGAGAAATTGATGGCGGTGGAGCCGGATAAGGTGCGGGCCGAGCTCCATGACTTAAAAGAAATGGTTAAAGAAAGCCTTGATGAAGTCAGAAAAATTATCTTCGACCTGCGGCCGATGGTTTTGGACGACCTGGGAGTTGTGCCCACACTGCGTCGCTTTATTGCAGAACTGCAAAAGAGAACGGAAATGAGCATTGAACTGGTGGTACTAAACGGTGAAGACCAGCGCCTTGCCAGTGCACTGGAAGTGGCGATATTCCGGATTGTTCAGGAATCTTTAAATAATATCTACAAACATGCACACGCAAAACGCAGTGTAATTAAACTGGAGATATTGTCCAGCCGCATCAATATTTCCATAGCGGATGACGGCTGCGGATTTGATACAGACAGAGTCATGAAAAACATTGATATGGATTGCTTTGGTCTTCTGGGGATGCGCGAACGGGTGGAACTGCTGGACGGACAGGTAAAGATTATTTCCGGTAAAGACAGAGGGACAGAGATTCAGGTCAGTATTCCGATAAAGGGGTGAGCCGGATGACATCAGAGAAGAAAATCAGGGTCGTTATAGCCGACGATCATGCCCTGATTCGCGACGGACTAAGAAAGATACTTGCCATGCACGGTGACCTGGATGTGGTCGCGGAAGCCCCCGACGGCCAGGCAGCATATGAAATGGCAGCTACATTAAGCCCGGATGTAATCCTGATGGACATCAATATGCCCAATATGAACGGTATTGAAGCGACCCGCCGGATCAAGCAGGAGTTTCCCAAAACAGGAGTCATTGCTCTTACCATACATGATGACGAGGAATATATCTATGAATTAATCAAAGTCGGTGTTTCTGCCTATGTCCTCAAGGATATCGAAAGTGATTTTCTGATTAATACCATTCGCGCCGTTTCCCGTGGTGAAACCGTATATCACCCGAAAATTGCCGAGAAAATGTGCGGAGAGTTTCAGCGGATAGCCATGCGCAGTGTGCACGAAGAATCCCTTTCACGCCGGGAAGTGGATGTGTTGGTCTTAATTGCACGGGGAAAAAGCAATAAGGAAATCGGCAGTGAGCTCTATATCAGTGAAAAAACAGTAAAAAACCATATCACCAACATTTTCCGTAAGATACGGGTCACGGACCGTACCCAGGCCGCCCTGTATGCTGTTAAGAACAGATTAGTCAAAATCTAACCTGGCAAAGAGAGTCCGGCAAACAATGGACTCTTTTTTTATTGCACAAAAAATTGGGACTCTGGTCCCAGTTAAGTTGAGACCCCGGGCAGATACCGTAATTTTCCAGAGCATGGTACACTAACCTTAACACGTATTGAGTCCCGGAGGTGAGATACTTGACCGGAACAATGAAACGATTGTTGGTATCGGAAGAGGGCCAGGGAATGACCGAATATGCATTAATTATGGCCTGTGTGGTTCTGTTGGTTATCATAACACTCAGTCAGATTTCAGGGCCCATTAATAATTTACTTGCCAAGGTGATTGATGCATTCAGTGCACAAAGCGGTGCCGACGGAATCCAGCAGCTGGCACCCGCAGGAAATTGGGACCAGGGTCCCGCAGTTTTTATGACATAAGGTCGATACCACAAATATCCAGACCATGTTAGACTTACCATAGAAATGCTTTCGGGTATCATACAATAAAATTTTTAAAAAACAGGAGGTAACAAAATGAAGGAAATGGTTAAGCGGTTGTTTGTTGAGGAGTCGGGCCAGGGAATGACAGAGTATGCGTTAATTTTGGCTCTGGTATCCATCATCGCAATTGGTGCGCTGATCACAATGGGTGACACAATCAAAACAATCTTTGGTAACATTACCACCGGTCTCGGTGGCGCAGACCCCAACGCTGGCACTACCATGTAGTATCTGTTGAATGCTCCTCCCCAGGGTTGGCCCTGCCCGAAAGGGCAGGGCCATTTTTTAAAAATTAAGCGGTTGGATGGGGTGATGAAAATTGGCACTTAAGTGGATCAGAAACCAGAAGGGCCAGGCGTTGGTGGAATCGGCGCTGGTGCTTCCCATCATCCTGCTGCTGTTATTGGGAATGGTTGAGCTGGGCCGGGTAAGCAACGCCTATCTGGCAGTGATGCACGCTGCCAGGCACGGAGCCCGCTATGGAGCAGTGGGTGCCACAAACGATGAAATTATCTCCCGGGTACTAAGCTCAGCCGCACATTTGGACAGTACAAACCTGACGGTTCTCATTAACCCGGAGTCTGGGCGGCAAAGCGGACAGGACATCAAGGTAACTGTAACCTACCCGATCACGATGCTTACACCACTGACCGGCAGTATTTTTACAGAACCGATTACTGTCAGAAGCGATATCACGATGCTAGTTGAGTGAGGTGCAAACCGATGAACCGGATGAATTGTCTTGGCAGTATGTTAAACAATCAACGGGGTTCTGTTATTGTCCTGTTGGCCATAGTGATGACAGGTCTTTTGGCCGGGGCGGCCGTTGTGACGGATATTGGTGTGAACTACGTCATCCAGGGCCGGCTATCCATCGCGGCAGACGCCGCGGCCCTTGCGGCGGGAACGAAGCTCGGTGGCGGGTACGATGAGATTACGCAGCTGGCAGTGACAACAGCAGAAAAAAACGGTGTGCCTGCTGAACGGGTTATTGTGGAAGTCGACAACGACGCCAAGGGTGTTACAGTCAGAACGCAGGCTCCCATGCAGTTGTATTTTGCTCAGATCTTCGGAGCTGAGGGTGGGGTCATGGAACAGCGTGCCCGGGTGGCACTCACCAGGCCCATTGCATTTATGGATATCTATCCTCTGGGACTGGATGAGGAGATTACGTTTGAATATTTCAAACACGTTAATCTTTACAGCAAGGAGCTTTTGGGTTCCGGTAACTGGGGCGCTTTATATTTCGACGATTCAACCGGAACCAGTACATATCGGGTGCACCTCCAGGAGGGGTATCCCGGCCTGGTCACCATCGGAGATGATGCAGAATCAAAAGGTGGTGCAACACCGCAGGCTATTAAAAAATCGCTGGACTACCGCTTTCAGTTGGCTGCCGAGACACACCAGTGCCAACTGGGAGAATGTCCGCCGGATTGCGCCCGCATTCTGGTGCTGCCGATTTACCGGGCGGTTCTTGATAACAACCAGAACAAAACGTCGGAAGTCATTATTGTTGACTTTGCCGCGTTTTGGGTCAGTGAGTATGATATCGGCGGAGCCAAGACGGAAATCTGGGGTTACTTCATTAAACCCAATGTTAACCCGGCAATCAGTGTTGAGGGTGAAAGTCCCTACGGCATGACGGCTACACGTCTGGTAGAATAAATAAACGTGCTAACAATTTCCGGAGGCAGAAAGGATGTTTATATCCGCCGGCGGGGTTAAATATGCTCCCCCGAAAGCGACCCGCCGGCCTGCCCCGGACTTTTTCCATAAACCACATTATATGATAACGGAGGGGTTCCGACGATGAAGGGGAAAAAGTTTTTTCTGCTCTCATTAATATTGGCTGTCGTAGCGGCAGGTGCTGTATACAATTATCTCAATGAAATGGAGCAGAAGAGTAAAGCCGCCGCTAATCTGGTTGAAGTCTATGTGGCCAGTGCTGAGATTCCGGCCCGCACAAAACTGGAAGCATCTATGTTTGCTACGGTTGAGATCCCGGAAGATGCCATTCACAGCGATGCCATAACGGATGTATCGCAGTTAACCGGAACCTACGCCCGTGAGAGGCTGGCTGCAGGAGAACAGATTCTCTCTTCCCGGCTTGTTTTTGAAACCAGCCAGGCGGGCCTGTCCTATAAAATCTCTGAAGGGCACCGAGCTGTAACAGTGCCTGTTAACAATGTTTCGGGTGTAGCCGGTTATATTCTGCCGGGAGACTATGTGGACAGCATCGTGACCATCGACCCGCCTAACGATGGACAGACCATTACTGCAGTCGTCGCAGATAATATCCGCGTTCTGGCGGCCGGGCAGTACACATACGAACAGGACAATGAACAGCTGGTAGTGGATACAGTAACCCTGGATGTACCGGTGGATGCAGTGACTGCCATTGTCCAGGCATCGGAACGCGGCAGCCTGCGCCTGGTTCTTCGTCCGGCTGCAGATGAAACCAATCAGAAAATCAGGGCACACCGCCTTATGCAGTTCGGCCAGGGCCAGCCCCAACAGGTAAGTCAGCTTGATAATTAAACTCTAAATCCATGGTAGCCGGGGGGAACAGACATGGAAAAAATAAAGCTGCTGGTAGTGGATGACATACCGCAAACACGTAAAGATATTATCCGCTTACTATACTTTGAGGATGATATGGTCGTTGTGGGTGAGGCGGTTGATGGTAAAGATGCGCTGCAAAAAATCGCTGAGTTGCAGCCGGATGTGGTGTTGATGGACATCAATATGCCGCAGATGGACGGCATTGCCGCCACGGAGCGCGCCTGTCATATGTATCCGCACGTTGCGGTTGTCATTATCTCTATCCAGGGTGAGTCGGAATATCTGAAAAAGGCCATGGTTGCCGGGGCGCGCGACTATCTTGTCAAGCCCCTCGGCAGCGAAGAAATGGCAAATACAATCCGTTCTGTATATAAACAGCAGTGCCTGCGGATGCCTAAGACTGCTCAAAATCAGCCGGCAGCTTCTGAGGCTCTGTCTGCTAATCAGCAGAAAGAACCCGGTAAAGCAGACCCACAGGTTTATTATACCGAGGAAAATATATCCCAACGGGCTTCGCAACAGCTTACCCGGCATGAGGGGCATTACTCCGGGAACGCTGCAGTCCCGCCGGAACCGGCGGCAACCAGGCAGACAGAACCTTCCCTGCAGGATCGTGTTCAGGCAATTTACCGCCAACGGGATGCCGTGACACAGGACGGCCGTCATCACCAGGTACCAGATCCGGCCCGGCCCGAAACAGAGCAGCATTACAGTCACGCTAAGACACAAACTGAAAGCGGTCAGCAGCCGGTTCATACACAAACACCGGCACCACAGGACTACAGTGAATATCAAAACAGACCGACTCAGGAATACAGACAGCCCGAATATTCCCGCCAGAATTCCCCGGGTATGGCAGAATCCACAGGGTATCATGCACGGCCGCAGCAATATGAAGTAATCCACCCGGTGACACCACAGCAAATCAGACAGCAAAGCATACAGCAGAGAGTGGATTCACCCAGGCACGAACAAGAGCGGCCAAAGCCGGTTCAGCACCTAAGTGCACATCCTGCGGGCGAGATCAGAATCGAACGACAGAGCGGCCAGAGGCAAACAGTTTCCGTCCCGGATGAAAAGCCGCTTGGTTTTGTTACCGTAGTGTTTTGCGGAAAAGGAGGCGTAGGTAAAACTACGATTGCCACAAACCTTGCCGTTGCACTGGTGCAGCAGGAAAAGAAAAAAGTTGCCCTAGTAGACTACGACCTGCAATTTGGTGATATTTCTGTTCTGCTGAATTTAGCAGACGGAAACAATATCAGTGATTTAGTGCAGGAGCCGGACGAGATAACGGATGAATTGCTGGAAAACTACATGATTCGTCATTTCACCGGAATCGACATCCTGCCGGCACCGCTCTTCCCACAGGATGCAGAATATATTACTGCCGACCATACCGACACCATACTGAAACATTTAAAGAAAATTTATGATTACGTCATTGTAGACACGGCAGGAATGTTTAATGAAATTAACCTGTCTGCCATGGATCTTGCGGACCAGATTTTACTGGTGACTACCAGGGATATTGTGACCATTAAGAACACAAAAACAAGCCTTAATATCCTGGAATCATTGAACTATCGTGATAAAATCCGTGTTGTGCTCAACCGCAGCGACCAGGACCTCGGAGTTGAAGTTGCCGACCTGGAGAAAGGGCTGGAGATTACGGTAGCGCACCAAATCTCCAGTGATGAGAAGGCCGTTATATCCTCGATTAATAAAGGTGTGCCCGTTGTTGTCAGCCATCTCAACTCAGAGCTTTCCAAGTCGTTTAAACGGCTCTGTGAACGAATGACAAACGGTGGAAAGCATACAGTATCGAAAGAAAATCTGAAAAAGAGTATTATCACCCGTATGTTTAGCCTGTAAGGGGGGAGCAGTATGTCTTTGTTGGAACGGTTGGAAAAAGTAAAACAGCAGGAAAAGACCGAAAAAAAACCGGGTTCCCCGGGTTTAATGGCAGTTGAGAAAAAAACAGAAGTGCAGCCTAAAGTCGATCCGTATACGAAACTGAAAATTAAGATCCATAAAAAGGTTATCGAAGAGATGGGCAAGCACATTGAAACAGAGGGTGGCGAGAGCCTTTCGGAGCGTCTTTTAAAGCTGGTTTCCGAAGCCATTGATCAGGAAGTTTCCTTCATTCCAAGGGGTGATAAACAGCGTATTGTCACTGAGATTGTGGATGAGGCGATTGGTTTTGGCCCCATTCACCCGTTGCTAAACGATGAATCTGTTTCTGAAGTCATGGTCAACGGACCCAACCAGGTTTACGTAGAAAGGAAAGGAAAACTGGAACTAACTGATGTCGTTTTTCGTAACAATGACCATGTTCTGCACATTATTGAAAAAATAGTGGCTCCCATTGGCCGGCGTATTGACGAGAGTTCGCCCATGGTAGATGCACGTCTGCCGGACGGTTCCCGTGTGAATGCCATTATTCCGCCCATTTCCCTGGTCGGCCCCTCAATTACCATCCGGAAGTTTTCCGCAGACCCTCTGACAATCGACGATCTGCTGAGCTTTGGTACCATGAGCCTGGAAATGGCAGCGTTTCTGGAGGCGGCAGTTAAATCCCGGCTTAATGTGGTGGTGTCCGGAGGAACCGGCTCCGGTAAAACAACAACACTAAACGTCCTCTCCTCGTTTATTCCCCATGACGAGCGAATTGTTACCATTGAGGATGCGGCAGAACTGCAGCTGCGCCAGGATCATGTCATTTCCCTGGAGACCAGGCCACCAAATATTGAAGGAAAAGGGGCCATTACCATTCGTGACCTGGTAAAGAACTCTCTGCGGATGCGCCCTGAACGGATTGTTGTGGGTGAGGTACGCAGCGGTGAAGCACTGGACATGCTTCAGGCCATGAATACCGGCCATGACGGCTCACTGACCACGGGTCATGCCAACTCTCCGCGTGATATGCTCTCGAGACTGGAAACAATGGTACTGATGGCAGGCATGGACCTGCCGGTCCGTGCCATCCGTGAGCAGATTTCTTCAGCCATCGATCTGATTGTCCAACAGAGCCGCCTACGGGATGGGTCACGGAAAGTGACACATATTACCGAGGTGCAGGGCATGGAAGGCGACATCATTGTGATGCAGGATCTGTTCAAATTTGAACAGACCGGCATGGATGAGGACGGCAAAGTAATCGGCAATTTCAGATCGACCGGAATCCGTCCGAAATTTATGAGTAATTTGGAAGCTGCGGGAATTAATCTGCCAACGGTAATGTTTGAAGATGCACGATTCTAAAGATTAGTGGGGGGTGAGTATAGTGGATCCAGCCGCAAAAGTAGCTTTACTGGCATTTTTTATCATCCTGACAGTTATGCGGGCCTTAACTGCGCGCAACGAAGAGAAAAGTGAAGAGGTTGTCAATCGGGTAAAAAAGTTTGCAGGCCATAACAGTCAGGAAAATATACAGGACAAGGACAGGAAGAAATATTTACTGGGTTTGTTTTCAGCCCTGTTTCGTATTTTTATCCCACACAAGCTCCTGGACCGTATCGAAGCGGATCTGGTTCAGGCCGATATCCTGTTAAAGCCGGAAGAAATGATCTTTATCAACCTTGCAGCAGCCATAGTTCCCGCATCGTTTGCTCTGTTGATTCTGCAGAATGCCGCCCTGGCCGTAATGCTTTTGCCCATTGGTGCGCTGGTGCCGCAGGTTTTTGTTAAGAATGCCAAAACCCGCAGAATCCGGAAATTTAATGACCAACTGGGTGACGCTCTGATGATTATGGCCAACTCCTTGCGCGCCGGGTTTTCCTTTCTGCAGACCATGGATTCCCTGAGCAATGAACTCCCGCCGCCCATTTCCACCGAATTCAGCAGGGCGTTAAAAGAGATGCGTCTGGGGACACCCACAGAAGAGGCACTGCGTAATATGACCGAGCGTATAGAGAGCGACGATCTTGAACTGATTGTTACCGCAGTGAACATTCAAAGGCAGGTTGGCGGCAATTTAGCGCAAATTCTGGACAGTATTGCCACAACCATTAACGAACGTGTCCGCATCAAAGGGGAAATCAAGACCTTAACAGCCCAGGGCCGGATTTCCGGTGCGATTGTAGCGCTGCTTCCAGTCTTTCTGATGGTCGTTATATCATTAATTAACCCACCTTATGCCGGACTGCTGTTTTCTCACCCCATCGGTTACCTTTTACTTGGGGGAGCCATCATTTCTGAAATCATTGGTATTGTTTTAATCAGAAGAATTGTTAACGTTGAGATGTAGGGGGGCAAAGTTTATGCAGCTCATGATAGCAGGCTTGGTATTTGTAGTGATTGCCACCTTCCTGGCCGGTTTTCAGAAACGTGTGGAACCGGCAAAGGTCGATTTGCAGGGCCGCCTGAAGAATGTTATACAGTATGAAGAATTTGCAGACATAAGGCAGGCTGAACTAAGCACATCTCTAAGCGAAAGATTAATCAGCCCCATGCTTGGCGCCCTTTCTGGCCTGGCCACGCGTCTGCTGCCGACAGAAATACTGCAGTCACTGGAGAAGAAAGTGCAGCAGTCCGGCCGAACCGGAGGATTCTCGGCCAGAGATTATCTGGGCATGAAAGTAATCTTCGCAATCGGCCTGCCCATTACATTCTATATAGTGAGTGGCGGTGTCCTGGAAACGCGGGTCATGATGCTGATGGGAGTTTCTGCCCTGATTGGCTGGAAGTTTCCCGATGTACGGCTTGACAGCCAGGTGCGAAGCCGCATAAACGATATCGAAAAAAATTTTCCCGATGTTCTCGACCTGCTTACCGTCAGTGTGGAGGCGGGACTGGGATTTGACGGGGCCATGGCGAAAGTGGTGGAAAAAAGTGAGGGCCCGGTGGCGGAAGAATTCAGACGGGTGCTTCATGAAGTTAAAATGGGGAAAACCAGGCGGGATGCACTGCGGGATTTCGCAGACCGCAGTGGTGTGGATGATGTCAGATCGTTCACATCTGCGATTATCCAGTCAGATCAATTGGGTCTGAACATTGGCAAAACGTTGAAAAACCAGTCTGAACAGATGCGTCGTAAACGCAGACAACGTGTGGAAGAAAAAGCGATGAAAGTCCCGGTTAAGATGCTGATACCGATGGTGACATTTATTTTCCCCACAATTTTTGTTGTCCTGCTGGGACCTGCGCTGATACAGATCATGGAAAGCATGGTGATGTAGATGCTGATTAAGCCTGACGGCACCGTGGTGGCAAAACGGCTGAAAAGGGCAGATACATTCGGGGCACGGCTGAAGGGGCTCATGTTTCAGAATAAGTTTCCGCCTGATTATGACGCCCTGGTAATAACACCCTGCAGCAGTGTCCACACCATGTTTATGCAATTTTGTATTGATGTCCTGTTTTTGGATCAAAGCCATGAAGTGCTTCATATATTACACAACATGGTGCCTGGTCGGGTTTCACCGGTAATCAAAGGAAGTTCATACGCTGTTGAGGTACTGGGAGGCCATGCAGAACGTTGTGGTATTCAGATTGGTGACCGATTGTGTTTCCAAAATGAACAGGGAAAGGCGGTGTCTTCATGTTAATCGTATGGATTTTGTTTGTTTTCGTCGCTATCTGTTTTTACACCGACCTGACAGAGCGGAAAATTTATAACGCAGTTGTATTAAGCGGACTGGTTGCTGCACTTATCCTCAATACGATGCAGCAGGGGCTGTATCTGGGTGTGACTCTGACAATGAGTGGTTTTTTGACGGGTATCTCTCTGTTGATTATTCCGTTTATTCTGGGAGGACTTGGAGCGGGTGATGTGAAAATGCTGGGCATGATCGGCGCGTTTGTCGGGCATAACCTGGTGCTGCAAGTCTTAATTGTTTCAGCAATTGCCGGAGGCCTGTTTGCCCTGGTATCCATGCTGCGGCAAGGCATGGCTACAAAGCGGCTGAAAACGTTTTTTATCGGTGTCGGCTGTTTTGTGGCAACGAGAAAAACTGTACATCTTAACAATTTGGATGATGCGGATGCAGAAAAGTATGCCATTCCTTACGGGGTTGCCCTGACAACCGGCGTGATCATTATCTATATAATGGGGTCAATGAATTATCTAATGCCGGGGGTAAGCGCTGCCGGTTTTTAAAAAGCACCGGGCGTCCGTGCCAAATGCACGGGCGCCTTTTGATTATCAGAAAAGTTTAGAGTTTGAGCAGGAATTAATACTCACAGAGAGAAAAAAACAGGAAATACGCTCCGAGAGGGAATCTTATGTTGCATAAAATCACAGCCCTGTTGGCCCTGCTGCAGAGTTCAGCTTCCCGGGACGGGTCTCTCCCGCGGTTCTGGGCTATGGTTTTAGAGGCTGACGGCAAGACAGCACTCCTGGAAACCCGGGGAGAACGTTTGCAGGTAAAACTGGAGACGCCGGTGCATGCCGGTGAAAAGCTGTTTCTCGAGCAGCAGGATATGACAGATGGCCGGCTGCAGTGCCGTATTCTTCGCCGCCTGGCGCCGCAGGAACAGGTGGGACCCATGCCTGACACGGCGTATAGTTTCTTCTATCCCGATGAACAGGGTTCATTTCCTTACTTGTTGGCCGCAGGCGAAGAAGACGGTTCGCCGGCCACAGCAAAGCAGGGATACCGTATGTGGCAATTTACGCTGCATACTGAGAATTTGGGAATGGTGGCACTCTTGGTCCGGCAAAAAGAAGATGTCCTTTGTGGAAGTCTGCTTGTGGAGAACGAGGATGCAGCGGCCCGGCTTGCCGGATTGACAAATTCGTTTGCCCCGGGAACAAGCAGGTTTTATCTGCAGGGGATCCGGGTAATGAACAAAGCTGAACTCACCAGACTCCGCAAGCCGGGGGGAAATCTGAATCGATTGCGCTAGGGAGAGGCTGAAAATGAAAGAAACCAAAGAGATTAAACGGGCGGTGGCTTTGTCGTATCTTAGCGAAGCGGACAATGCTCCCCGCGTCGTTGCCAGGGGTACAGGTAAAATTGCAGATAGAATTTTAGAGTTGGCAGCCCAAAGCGATGTGCCTGTCCGGCAGCAAAAGGTACTTGCCGAGACGCTGTCACTTTTGGAGCCTGGTGAGGAAATCCCCGAAGACCTCTATCTGGCCGTAGCAGAAATACTGGCTCAAATCATTTCTATTGACAGAGGGGAGACAAACGGCGACAGGTAAAATTCCAACAAGATGTTTTTGTCGTTATTTGCAGGAAAATTCAAACAAATATCGAATCATAGCTAACTATATAAACTGACAACAAGGAGGAACTATGGGGAATACAGAGATAAGTCTGATTGAATGCTTTCTGAAAACAGCTCCGTACATAAATGACCTGACGATAGGAGATGTTGCTGTTGCTGTCAGTGACACGGAAAAGATCCTGGCCTACATTCCCGGCAGGACCATTGACCACAAGATTAATGCCGGTGATGAAATCAAACCCGGTTCCGTGGTGGGCACTACCCTGGCTAGCGGCAAGCGCGTCATGCGACAGGTAGACAGCAAAGTCTACGGGATTCCCTACGTTGGCATCGGCCTCCCCATTCGGGACAATACAGGCAAAATTATTGGCGCAGTGTCATTTAATGAAAGCCTGGAACGCCAGGAATCACTGATGAATATGGCAGATAATTTAAGTACAGCCACACGTGAGCTGACCGGTTCCACAGAAAGCCTGGCCGCGCAGGCCCAAGAGCTTGCAGCTGTGGGCCAGCAGCTCGGGTCTCTTGGTAACCGGTTGGAAAGCAGCGTGGCAGAAACAAACGGCCTGCTGCAGGTTATGCAAAAAGTAACCAGCCAGACGAACCTGCTGGGACTAAACGCTTCTATTGAAGCGGCCCGTGTGGGCGAAAAAGGGAGAGGCTTTGGCGTGGTGGCCGATGAGATTCGCAAACTTGCTGAAAACAGTTCCCGCTCCTTAAAAGAGATTGAAGAAATACTTAGCGCACTGAATAAATCCAGGCAGAGCCTGGGCGGTGAAATCGGCCGAATTGTCAATATATCCTCAGAGCAGGCTGCCTCAACTCAGGAGATGATGGCAGCCGTTGAAGAAATGAATGCCATGGCCCAGTCTTTATTGGAATATGCGGAAGCTCTTTTAAAGTAGCGTCATGACTGTCCCCTACGTGCAGATGCAAGTAGGGGACAGTTCTTTTTTTACATCCGGAAAAAATTTCTAAAATGATTGACAATATGACAGTGATGTCATATCATAAAGATAAGACTATGACACTACTGTCATAATCATGAACAGAAAGGGTTGAGCCCATTGCCCAGTCAGACGTTTTTCAATTTACCTGAGGCAAAAAAGGAGAAAATTGTTGAAGCAGCCTTTGACGAGTTTGCTCTCTATTCTTTTACAAATGCCAGTATAGCCAGAATCGTTGCAAATGCAGGCATTCCCCGGGGGAGTTTTTACCAGTATTTCAGCGACCTCAAAGATTTATATAAGTATCTGTTCCATTTGGTGGGTGAACAAAAAATGGTTTATGTAACGGAAACACACCAACAGATGCAGCAGGCCGACTACCTGGCAATCATCAAAGCTTTGTATGCCGCCGGAATCCGGTTTGCGGCAGATCACCCCAGATTTGCCAGATTAGGGGCTAATTTTTATAAAGAAGACCCCTCTTTTAGACGGGAAATCATGGGCGAATTTGAAGATACGTCTCTCAGATATTTTGAGGGTCTGTTGCAAAGCGGCCAGGAAAAAGGCGATGTAGATAAAAAGATTGACATCAAAGTTGCCGCATATCTTTTCCATACCACGCACATTGCCGTCGTGGAGTACATTATACAGAACCGTGGCCAGGAATACCTGTTTGCCGAGCACGACGGTTTCCTGGATTTAGCAGATAAAGTACTGTATATTCTGGCAAATGGCCTGAATGCAAAGGACAAATAAGGAGTTTGCCCCGAATAGATGAACAAAAGGGAGGATTGCAGATGTTTAAAGTCAGGGACCTGAAGTTCAGATATCCCAAAAACAGCGGTAACACCATTAACGGTATTGATTTTGAAATCAGTGACGGAGAAATTTTCGGCTTTCTCGGGCCCAGCGCTGCAGGGAAAAGTACAACGCAAAAGATCCTGGTTAAGCTCCTCAAAAATTTCGAAGGAGAAATTGAGTATTATGGCAAACCTCTTGCAAGCTATGGGAACGAGTTTTATCAGAATATTGGCGTATCGTTTGAGATGCCCATCTCGTTTTCCAAATTAACGGCACTGGAGAATCTGGATTTTTTCAAACAACTGTATAAAGAGACGGTTGACGTGGAGCCGCTTTTAAAACGTGTTGGACTTTGGGACGACCGGAATAAAAAGGCAGGCGAATACTCCAAAGGCATGAAGATTCGTCTCAATTTCATCCGCGCGCTTTTGAACAGACCAAAGATGCTCTTTCTTGATGAGCCCACAAACGGGCTTGACCCTGCCAATGCCCGGATAATGAAAGACATGATCAGGGAGTTTCGGGATGAGGGCGGGACAGTGTTTCTGACAAGCCACATTATGAGTGATGTGGATGAGTTATGTGATCGTGTGGCTTTTATCGCTGAGGGGAAACTGCAGGAAGTTGACTCGCCGCGCAACCTGAAGCTTAAATACGGTAAACGCTCAGTGAAAGTGGAATACAGGGACGAGGGGGAGCTGGTTACCCGGGAATTTTCCATGGAGGAGATAAAAACCCCGGTGTTTTTCGACTTACTGCGGGATAAGGAGATCGAAACCATTCACAGCGGAGAAACGACGCTGGAGGAAATATTCATCAAGGTAACGGGGGTGGCATTACGTGCATAGGCTGATGCCGCTTGTTAAGGGTGAGTTTGACCGGCTTAACAAGTATAACCTGTTCTCTGCCAACTTCGTCGTGCTGCTGCTTTGGGTTGGGATGGTCTGGTTTTTTGAAGGATCGGAGTTAATGACCTTCATTCCTGTTATCTTTCTCATGGATGCCACGATGATGACCATTTTGCTGGTTGGTGCCACACTCTTTTATGAAAAGCAGGAACACACCATTAATTCCATTATGATTTCTCCTGTCAGTGAAGACGAGTATCTGCTGGCCAAAGTTGTCGTGGGTATACTCAACTCATTGATTACTGTGGTTTTTATTTCCGCTGCACTGTATTTTATTAAAGATGTAACGTATAACTACCTGCTTTTGATTCCGGCCATGATTGTGGTCACGATGGTTCACACCATAATCGGCATTCTTCTTTCTTACCGGGCTAAAAGCTTTTCGTCGCTTCTGGTCAGTTTTATGGTGTATACTTTTCTTTTCCTGATGCCGTCAGTCTTCGCCGTTCTGGGTATCATTGAGGAAAATGTAGCCAGGTTTCTGATTGTGCTTCCGCCGGAAGCATCCAGGATACTAATCAGTGCCCTGACAGGAGATTTTGCAACCCCAAGGCTGCTGTTTGGTTACGTGTATCTGCCGGCGCTGTCCTTTGTGTTATACCGCTTCTTTGTGAAGCCAAGGTTTAATGATTACCTCATGCGGGAAACGGGGGTGTAGGTGTGATTTCGTCACTTATAAAGTTTGAAATTAAAAATATCCTCCGCGAAAGTATGACCATGGTGATGCTTCTTTATCCGCTGATTCTGGGGGGTGTGGGCAAGTATGTCCTTGATGCCGGAATCGTGGAAGGCCAGGCTCTGGGCGTTATCGCCATGATGATTACACTTCTGGCAGGATTTTCTTATGGAGCCATGGCAGGTTTTTCACTGTTGGACGACAAGGATGACCAGGTGTTTGCTTCCATCCAGATTTCACCGGTTTCTCTGGCGTTTTATGTCTGGTTTAAAATTATTTTTGTTTATGTTCTCGCTGTTATAGCCGGATTCTTTATTATCTGGGTTACCGGAGCGATACCCATGTCCGGTGGAGAAATACTGCTGGTTTCCCTGCTCTCCGCGCTGCAGGTGCCCATCGTGGCTTTTCTGGTGAATGCTTTTGCCGGCAACAAGGTGGAAGGATTCGTGGCGATGAAGGCAACCGGTTTCCTGCTGATTTTTCCGGTAGGGGCGTTCTTTTTCCTTGATGCCAAGGAATGGCTGTTTGCATTTGCACCTCCTCACTGGCCGGCCAAGGCCGTGCAGTATGCTTTGCTGCGACCGCAGATTGAAGCCGGGCTCATTGAAATGAACCTGAACTTTTATCAATATGTGGGTATTGGCGTTTTGTATAATCTGCTGCTGATTGCAGCCACATACCGGCTGTTCAGGAAAAAAAATGATATGTAAGGAGGGTGAGAGATGTCAGGTTGGTCAATCATCTTATTTCTGCTGGCCCTATTCTATATCTTCGGCGCGCTCTTTGAATTTCCGATTATGTTTGAAGGGAATCCCAAAACAAGGTTTATCATGAAAAAAATCGGTAAAAGAAACCTGAAAATTGTTATTCTGTTCTTCGCTCTGATCTTTTTTGCTCTGGCTTTCTATTTAAAGTAACGCATCCGTCGAAAAAAATTGTGCCTACATCTGCCGGCAGATGTAGGGCACAATTTTTTTGAACAACGAACTGAACTGGCAATAACTTTACAGAAAACAGACATCCTAATAGTGAGGTGAGAACGATGGAAATCCCACAATATCGCATCTGGCACAAAATAAAGCATTCGTTTGACTCAAAGTCAAAAGAGTGGACATACAGGTGGCAGATGTCTCCGATTCAGGTATTACAGATTTATACAGGAGAGGTCGTCCTCGACAGCAAGTACGGATTCGCAAACCGCGTGCATAAAATTGGGCCGGACTGTATTCTGATGCAGTCGCTCGGGATAACTGACAAGGCCCAAAAACCCGTTTATGTCGGTGACATCGTTAAAATAACAGACAGACAATCCGGAAACGATTATACGGGAACAGTGGAAGGACGGGGAGCGGTGTACTTTGTCCGTACAGACGGTGAAGAGTTATTTATACACAGAGACATGGCGGTCGAAGTGCTTGGCAATATCTATGAGCATCCTGAAAAAAAACCCTCTTAACAGTTATTCAATCTGTTAAGAGGGTTTTGCTTTGCCTACTGAATGCAGTTTTATACATTAAAACGGAAATTGATGATATCACCGTCCCGCACGGGGTATTCCTTGCCTTCCAGGCGGAGTTTCCCCTGATCCCGGGCGTTTTTCATCGCCCCGCCAAGGGACATGAATTCTTCGTAGTTAATTACTTCTGCGCGGATAAAACCGCGTTCGATATCGGAATGGATTTTACCGGCCGCCTTTTTGGCCGGCAGTCCGGCTGAGATTGTCCAGGCCCGGACTTCATCTTCACCCACAGTAAAGAAAGAGCAGAGGTTTAACAGTTCATAAGCGGCGCCTGCGATTCGGGCGATACCGGTTTCAGTCAGCCCGTATTCAGCCATAAATTCCAACTGCTCCTGTTTATCCATCCGGCTGATTTCCGCCTCCAGTGTGCCGCAGAATTCCACCAGCGGATACCCGGCCTCTGCGCAAAGTGCACTCAGCGCTTCCCGGCCCGGATAATCTTTTTCCTGCAGCTGCTCTTCATCCAGATTGACAGCCACCAAAACAGGACGGGAAGAAAGAAAAGCATAGTTGCGCATCACAGGCAGGTCTTCATCGCTCCAGTTCCCTGCCGAAAGTGGTTTCGTCTCCTCCAAAAGAACCTGGCATGCTTCCAGAACCCGCTGTTCATCAGGGGTTCGTTTTTTATCTTTTTTGTCCTTGCCTTTGGTTAAGAGAGACTCCACCTGGCATAAGTCGGTTAAGACCATTTCCTGCAGGAAACTGGAAAAAGCCTGATCTGCTGTTACCGGAACATCGGGCCAGGGCACAGAGGGATCATCATGGGCGCGGACGACCACAGCCAGCGCATCCAGAGCCTTTAAGCGACTGGCCGTTTCGCCGGTCAGCTCACAACCGCTGCCAAGGGACGGAAAATCTGCAAACTCCACCGTTGCATACGTTGTTTTCTTGGGCTTGTATATTGCGGAGAGCTGATCAATCCGCTCATCAGGAACACGGGCCGCCCCCTGCGGTATACCGCCTTTGCTTCCCACGGGAGAAGCGCCTGTTAGCAGCTGAAACAATGTGGTTTTACCGGATAAGGCCGGGCCCACAATACCTATTTTCATATCATTTCCACCTCGCTTTACACATCATAGCGCAGGGACAGCAGTCCTGTCAACTGCGCCCTGCTGAGACCAGGTAGACTCCCAGTCCGCTCAGGACAAGAGCGGCTCCGCCGATATGCAGCAGATGTGGAACTTCCCCAAAAATAATCAGCGCCAGTACAGTGGCAATCACAGGTTCGGCCAGAATCATCACAGAGACAAAAGACACTTCAATCCGGGCCAGTGCCCAGTTAAATACGGTATGACCGAGAATGGTGGGGAAGAGGGCCAGGGCGCCGAAAATAACCCACTCACGTGCGGGATAGGAAAAAAGCGGTGTTTGCGATACCCAGGCATAAGCAGCCAAAATGAGAAAAGCCACTGTATAGGTATGGGTGACATAGTTTAAATTCCCCATGGTTTTACGCAGATGACGGCCAAGCAAAAAATACCCTGAAACGGCAACAGCACCTCCCAGGGCCAGAAAATCCCCGGACAAGCCGTGTTCCGCCAGCCGCCAGTCTGCAAAAGCAATAAGAACGATTCCCGCCAGGGAAAGAAGCGTTCCGCCCAGTGCTTTGGCCCCGACTGTTTCACCGTAGAAAAAGCGGGAATAGGCCAATATAAATAAGGGATGCGTGGAGACGAGCACCACTGAGGCCGCCACACTTGTCATGTTCAGTGAAGAAAACCAGAGCAGAAAATGCAGGGCGAGAAATGCACCGGCCAACGCAGCGAGAGCCCTGTCCTTAGGTTTTGCCGCCCGAATCTCTCCGGAACTTGTATAAAACGCCAGGGGCGCCAAAAACAACAGTGACAAAAGGAGTCTGTTTGCTGCAATGGCCACGGGCGGGGCGTTACTTGCCCGCACAAAAAGAGCGGATGTGGAAACAGCCGCCACAGCCGCCAGTACAGCAAGTTTGGTCTGAAATCGTTCCTTTTCAGTCACGCTGCATTCCCCCTGGTATCTATTTCGTTACACCGGCAATCTTTCCTGCTTGCAGGAATGCAGTGGGCAAAAGCGAATAGAATAGAGTAAATGAGTATGGTATAAAACCGGAGGAAACACATGCTTGATTACAGACAGTTGCATATTCAGGTATTATCGCCAATCTTGGAAAAATACCCGCAAATCAGGCTGGGTTATGTCTTCGGATCGTATCTCTGCAGGCAAAACTTCAGGGATGTTGATATTGCAATCCTCTTGGATACAGGCGCAGACAGATCTCCTTTTGCGGCGGGTGCACTGGGCTGCCGTATTGGCGAGGCACTTAGCCTGGGCTGCGACGTTGACCTGAAAATTTTAAATGACTCACCGATTGAGTTCCGTTATGCCATTGTCCGGGGCGGCTGTCTTTTCTATGCCAGAAATGAGAAGGAAAGAGTGGACTTTGAAATACAGGTCACCGACGACTATCTGGATTACCGTGAGATTCTGAATTGGTTTGATGCCCAGGGAGGTGCAAGCTGGTAATGCGTTACAGTGGCGAAGAAGATATGATCAGGCAGCTGTCTCGGTTCGATGAAATATTGGCTGACTGGCGGCGTTACCGGGAGAAGATATCGCTGCGTGATCTTCTTGACAACAGAGATATCCGGAACATGGTTCTTTATGCCATGCTGATTACAATTCAGGCTGCGATTCGTTCCGCCCATCATCTGATTGTACAGGATTATCTGCCTAAACCCGGGACGTATGAGGAAACATTTCTGATCTTACGTAAGGCCGGTATTCTGGATCAACAGATGGCTGATGATATGGCCAGGCTTTCTTCTTACAGACAGGGCCTGGTACATTCTCATGAGCATGTCGACTTGCGGGAAATCTATGAAATTCTCACCAATGATCTGCAGACGCTGGAGCTGTATAGAGCCAAGCTGGAAAAAATCATCAAGGAAAAGTAAAAGTAAAAAAATAGTCCGGCAGGAACCGGACTATCTTTTTATTGTTAGTGTGCTGCGGGAGCTCCCGGTGCAGGCATATCTTCAGCCAGATGGCGTTCACGAAGTACCTGCTTTTCCTGAGCCGGTATCAGCCGGTCTACAAAAAGCCCCATCAGAATAATGGAGGGTATGTTTACGGCCGCCCGGGTCAGAGTGAGGTTCCAGCCCAGGGCTGTTGCCTCGAAAAGAAGCATGGGTATCTTCAATGTGGACCAGGAGAAAAGGAAGATAATGATGTTGGCAAAGCGTGCTCCTTTTTTCAGCATGGTCACGGCCACAGGGAATGCAACATACAGGGGACCTGCGGCTGCGGCGCCGAGTAGAATGCTCAGCATAATACCGCCTGCTCCCGATGTGTCGCCGAGGTGGCGGATGATCGTTTCACGCGGCACCCAGACCTCGAGTAAACCCAACAGGATAAAAATGGGAGGCAAAACGCCCAGCATTTCCCGAAAGTTATTTCCTGTACGGACTGTAATATCCCGTCCCAAAGGAGGGTGCCAGGCCCAGAGTGCCAGTGTGACGGCAATTAAAACCAGCGACAGCCAGTAGCGTTTAATTATCTCCATGTAATCAGGCCTCCTACAATGAGCGCTACAATAAATGAGTACAGGAAAGCAATGCCGTTTCGCAGAAAAGTCTGGCGCTTGCCGAAATAGCGGATTTCCAGTGGAGCTGTGATAAAACCAACCATCATTAAAGTGGAGATAAAGACAATAATCTGCGTAACGCCGGCTCCCGCATCCAGGAGTGACTTAGCCAGCGGAAAAGCGATAAACCCCGGAATCAGCGTGACCGACCCAATAAATGAAGTAATCATCATGCCGATAAACCCGCTTTGACCACCAACCAGTGACCGGATAACGTGCGGTGGCGTCAGAGCCAACACAATGGCAATCAGAATCAGGATTGCTGAAAACTCAGGAAAAATCTTCAGGAATGCCTTTTGGGCTATTTTCAGTGATTTCTTCGTTTTCATGCGGTCCTGCCGAAACGAGTAAAGCAATCCGGCCAGTGCAGCGATGTAACCTGCATTCCCGGATTATTATACCTATGATCCCAAAAAACCCTTAAAAATAAGGGAAAATATTCTTGACAGATCTTGCCCCTAGGTATAAAATATACCTAGGGGAGGCGTTACATATGCCACGTGGAACGCAGGTGATAAATGGCACCGAGTACGTCTATGAGTACGATTCCATCTGGGACAAGGAGAAGAAATACGGCACCCATAAGCGCAACTACATCGGAAAAATCGTTGACGGCGAGTTCATCCCAAACAAGAAATATAAGCTTCAAATGCAGCTTGAAGAGAGCAGGAAACGGGGCCCGGTTCCGGTTACCGAGTGCAAGCGCAGGTTTTACGGGGCAACCTACCTCTTCGATGCGATCGGGGAAAAGTTGGGGGTTAGTGCAGATCTAAAAAAGTGCTTTCCAGAAACCTACAAAAAGATTCTCTCTGTAGCCTACTACCTGATCTTGGAGGACCGCAACTCCTTAAGCCGTTTTGGTAAATGGGCCCGCACCCACGTGCACCCCTTCGGCAAAGAGCTTCC
>JAWSUT010000014.1:0-78525 GCA_033549345.1 Bacillota bacterium
ACAGCTAATAAAATGCCTGTGCTACCTCAATGATAACATGAGCATTTTTAAAAAACAGCGTACAACGCAAATGGCTTCTGCGGCCCAAACCTTGCAATTTCCCGTTATTTCTGTTACAATAAATCTTGCGTTTAAAAAAATAATGGGTCGTTAGCTCAGGGGGAGAGCACTACCTTGACACGGTAGGGGCCACTGGTTCAAATCCAGTACGACCCACCATACTGCAAAACCAAAATCCTGTCCACTACGGACAGGATTTTTTTAGTGCTTCCGAAGACCGGTGACGGTTATTATACAAAAATATTTTCCAAAGGAACATCAAGGCCTTCGAAAACAAAAGATTGCACTGTATCAACATCTTTATAACACCCGGATAACAAAAGGAACTGAACCGTCAGTTCCTTTTGTTATTGAAAAAAATTATTCAGCAATCCTCAGGCTGTTTTAATTAACTTCCGAACATTTTCCGTAGTAAGTTTTTCAGGGTCCCCGGCTGCATGTTACTGATGGGCTGTTCCAGGGCCTGGGAGTTATGCTCCAGATATTGCAGTAAGATGCTTAGAAATTGGTCGTGTTCTGTTTCACCAAGTGACCGGCGTGCCTTGGTGTAATCACCGTCTGCCATAGCCTGACGGAATGGTTCCGGGACTCTGTAGCCTGCCTGCATAAAATCCGCAAGCAAATCGGCATAGTGTTCTCCGCCGTCCACCTGACGGGCAAATACGAGGGCCTGCTCTTCCTCACCCATCACCAGTGCCAATGCCACGGGCCAGGCTCTGGCATACTGACCGTGCTCCATCTCTACGGCCTGCTTCACACTCTGCAGTGCATCTGCAGACCGGCCGAGCAAGAATTCTGTTTTGGCCAGAGAGTAATGGGTATCCCATCCTTCCAGCCGGGTCCCAATGAGACCACGATATAAGCTGTATGCTTCTTCATGACGTCCCAGGTCCGCACGGACACCGGCAAGTACTTTGCGGGCTTCCGGTGTATCTTCCACGGCGATTAACCGTTCATAATAATCGGCTGCCCGGGAAAGATCCCGCTCGTCGTATCTGACACCGAAGTGGTGGATTCTGGCTAGCATCAGCAGGGAATGTGTATCGTCGGGATTCGCGGCCACACTGGCTTCATATGCGGCAACCGCGCCCTCATAATCCCCGGTGATTAGTAATCTGTCGGCTTCGGTCAGTTCCCCCTGAATTCGGAAAACCGGTAGCTCTTCTTCTGCCACAAAGCGGCCGTAGCCCGTACTGTCGGAGAATTTTTTTCTGTCTGCATCATACGCACTGACACTCCAGGCAAACTCCCCGCCCCTGAAAATCTGGCCGAGAACCGGCAGCGGCTGCAGATACCCGTCAGAGTGCCCGTAACTGGGATAAAAACGCGCTTTCTGCAGTTCTTCTTCCAGGTTAATCACAACCCGATTGGCTGTGATTCCGCTTTGGAGCACTGACCCGACTGAACTCATCCGGTTTTCACCCGGCCACATTGCCGTTACATGGATATCATAGCTTGCGGCGCCTTCCACCGCGTCCCAGCGGAACTCCACCTCGTTGTCAAAAACCTCCCCGCCCAGAGGATGGCGTGTGGCCGCGTTGGGCAAAAATGCCAGTGTTTGGTTTGTGTTCTTCCCGGGGATGACTTCGAAGTTACTTTGCTCCCGGAGTGTGTAACCCTCCACATCAGAAATTCGGACGGCCACACCAAAAGCGTAGGTTCCCGGAGCCACTTCGTTAAAAATAAACCGGCCCTCTTCATTTGTAACAACCTGGCGCAAAGTATCAACTTCAGCTGTGCCGAAATACGGCCGGTCAAGAGTTGTGTCCACCAGATAAACCCGTACCCCGGAAAAGTCGGACCCACCCAGGGTTACACGGCCGGTTACCGAGCCACTGCCGCCGCCTGATTGCAGCCGCGACAACTGTTCAAGATAAAGGTTTGCTGTGTCTGTCCAGTGGTTGGTGTTCCTTGCCGGCGCACCTTCGTCTTCATCTTCGGGGAATCGTTCAAAGTCCTCCTGAGCTTTTTGCCAAATTGCCCTGAAAACCTTTTCCGCTTCGTCCCATTCACCCAGCGCCAAGAGCGCCTGCCCCCTGATCAGCATCATGTCCAAAGCCAGGTGATCGGGCTGCCTTGCCAGGCTTTCTTCGGCTATATCCAGCGCAACCCGGTATTCACCACGCCCCAGATAGAGACGGGCCAGAGAATGGGAACTTTCCGCATCCCCGTTTTCGGCAATTGAGGCCAGAAAAAACGACTCCGCTTTTGTAAAGTCACCCAGGTCATAATATGCATGGCCCAGCTGCTGCAGAGCATGTACTGCCCACACGGTATCGGGAAAATGCTCCAGTAAAAGTTCATACTTGGTCACGCCACGTACCAGCAGATTTTCCTGCCCCCCTGAAATCGGCGATTGCCAACTCATCCGGGGAAAAATATAGACCATATTTCTTTGCTGTCCTCCACCGCCCCCGGCATCATCCATGGCAGAGTTATAGAGCTCCCTGGTCGCATCTTCCGGATTCGGATAAAGATCCCTCAGCAGGTGTATATATTCATCAAGGTTTTGGCTTTGCTGAGCCAGTTCCAGCTCCCGCAGGGATACGGCACGGGCTGCCGCAGAATACAGCATAACGGATAAAACCAGTACCAACGCAGCGGCCGGCACGATATATTTCCCTTTAATCCGTATCGTAAACATCATGAATCCTCCTATTCATCACTCAGACGGATAATCTCCATACCTCCGTCCGACTGGCTCACAAAATAGACTTGCGGTACCGGTTCTTCCAGGGCCGGCTCAGGTCCTGCCTGTAGAATACCCAGACCGGCCACCACAAACAGGATACAAGCAGCAGCCAGAGGAGCAAGAGACAGCTCGTAGGTTGACTCCCAGAAGACGCTTGTCTTTACCGACAGGCGACGGGGCCAACTGCTCTTCCCTGCACTGATCTCAGCCATAAGGGCTTTCTGCAGGCCCTGCTTGCACTCTGCGGATAACCGGATGTTTTTTGTTTCTGCGGACAGTTGTTTCTTAATCTTCTTATCCAATGCATCCATCAGTAAGCAGCCTCCTTTACACTCATCTCCGCTTTCAGTAAAGCTCTGCCCCGTGACATCCTGCTTTTTACCGTTCCTTCGGGTTCTTCAAGAATCCGGCTGATTTCATTTATACTAAACTCCTCCAGATAGTAAAGTGTTAGTACGTCTCTGTATTTCAGGGGCAGGCGCCCCAGAGCCCCCAAAATTTCACTGCAGCTCTCATTCCGGATAACCGCCGACTCCGGCTGTAGTGTATCAGAGTCGGGTAAAATATTGATTTTCCCCTCATCCCAGACGCTGACCCTTTTGAACCAACCACTGCGCAGTCTGTTTTTGGCAAGGTTTACTGTAATCCGGAACAGCCAGGTGCCAAGCAAGGAGTGCCCGCCGAATGCATGAATCTTTCTACAGGCCTGCAGCATGGCGTCCTGTACCACCTCTTCTGCTATCTGTATATCCCCGCAAATTCCCACCGCGGTACGCAGCAGCCTGTCGCCGAAACGTTCCAGCAGCTCTTCCACAGCACGTTCATTGCCTGCTTTTAGTTGTTCAATCAGCTCTGCTTCCGAATACATTGACGTCCTCCAGGCCCGGTTCTGTCTGTTAGACACACCGTAATTATATCTGGTTGCAAAAATAATGACTTTTTTAAAATCTTTCTTTGTATTCTCCTGTGAACCAAAATCTCCTTCTGCGGGTCTAACCGTAAAGATTGGGTAAACTAGACAAAGTGTTTCATGCAATGTCAACGGAGGGATCCCGATATGTACGAAGATCGAATGTTTCGCGGCTTTCTGGCCGGTGTAGCCGGTGGAATTGCTATGAACATCTTCAGCCTGTTTACGTATTTACTCAACCTTACAGAACTGCCGTTCTGGCAGTGGGCCGCTATTATGGTGCTTGGCAGAGACCAGATCAGCGGAACAGCAGAAAATATATTAGGGATAGTCACTCATCTTATTTTTACCGGATTTATGGGCATCCTGTTTTCTTTTCTTGTACCGCATCTGAAAAGTCGCGGGATTGTAATCAAAGGCTGGTTCTTTGCTGTAGGTGCCTGGTTTTCGATTTATGCGCTGACATTGTTGTTTAAAGTTAAAGGAACAGTCCCAATTCTTCTCAAAACAGCAGTCTCTAACTTCGTCGGTGCCACTATCTATGGTATTGTACTGGGATGGATGATTACAAAGCTCTATATAAAAGCAACAACTTGAAGGATGTTTCTGAATAATAAAAATGCTAGACTGATGTAATCGAATTAGTGAAAGCCCCGGACAGTAAATTGTCCGGGGCTTTTATATGCAGACAAAGAAAGGAGAAACTATTGCCTTTAGTTCTAATTTACTCTACCACCAGGCGGGTGTCAAAAAGTCATCGGTTCCTGGGGATAGATGAAAGTAGTTGTGCACTGACAGAAGTTCAAATAGCTTCTCCTGAATAACCTGCCGGTCTTCACAGTTGACAATCGACTTATCCACATCAAGAAGAATCATTGTCAGATGCCGGGTTAATGTTTCTCTATGACTCTTTTGTTCAAAGTCAAGATAGGCAAGATTCTTAATCATAACCAGGATCCAAGGGATCCAATATTACAGGAGATAAAATTATTCTTGAAGCCATTGGTGCCCCTTTGTCAGAGCGTAATTATAAGTCCGTGTTAATAACACCCGGCGGTTTACTCATTATAATAGAATTATACAGATAAGAATTAAGCTTTTATGGAGGCTTCATCATGAAACAGACAACATATAAAGAAAACAGCATTAGTCTCTGGGGAGCCGTTGGCATGGGAACAGGCGTCATGTTTGGTGCTGCTATCTTTGCTGTACTTGGCCAGGTAGCGGAACTGGCAGGGGCTTTATTTCCCCTTTCCTATATCGGAGGCGCCGTCATAGCCGCCTGTAGTGCGCATGCCTATGTAAAAATGGCCAATGCGTATCCATCAGCCGGAGGAATTGGTATGTTTTTTGTTAAGGTCTACGGGAAAGGAACGGTTACTGCGTCGTCTGCACTTCTCATGGCTTTTTCCATGGTCATTGCCCAGAGTCTTGTAGCCCGTACGTTTGGAACATACACTCTTCAGCTGTTCAATACAGGTCCCGAAAGCTGGCTTGTCCCTTTTTTGGGTGTGCTGCTGCTCATCTTTACCTTTTTGGTTAACCTTTCCGGCAACGACCTTATTCAAACCTTTACGTCCATAGTATCTCTGATAAAAATAATTGGCATTGTTATATTTTCCTTTGCCGCACTCAGAGCAACCAACTTTTCTTTCGGGGGTGTAACGGGGCAGCTGCCTGACCAGTACGCTGCAGGATTTATTGCTTCTCTGGCTTTGAGCCTCCTTAGCTTTAAAGGCTTTACTACGATAACAAACAGTGGGTCGGAAATTATCAATCCACATAAGAATATTGGCAGGGCCATCACCATTTCCATTATCCTTTTGTCCGTCATATATTTATTCATGGCTCTGGCAGTGTCAGCCAGCCTACCCATACCGGAAATCATTGCCGCAAGGGATTACTCTCTCGCCGAGGCTGCACGCCCTACACTAGGCGTTTACGGACTGTGGTTCACGGTAGGACTTGCCATTCTTGCCACGGTAACAGTATGTATCGGCAGTGTGTTTGCGGTTTCCCGCATGACAGCCATGTTATCGGAAATGAACTTAATCCCCCATAGTCACTTTGGTATGGATGGCCCTGTTCAAAAACATATGCTTGTATATCTCCTCGTCATCGGTGTTACGCTAACGGTCTTCTTTGATTTAAGCCGGATTGCTTCACTTGGCGCTATTTATTATCTGGTTATGGATATTATCTTCCAGTGGGGAATCTTACGACGGCTCCGCAAAAAAATTGAAGCAAAGGTTTCAGTACTTTACGCAGCAATTATACTGGATGTAGTCGCTTTGAGTGCCTTTCTCTGGCTGAAAGCAACAACAGACAGGTTAATCGTCGTACTCGCCGTTCTTTCTGTTATTTTAATTTTCGTAGGGGAGCAGTACTTTTTGAAATACTATTCGGATAGAAAAAAGTCAGGATAAAGTTCCTTTTTTCATTGTAATTGCTAACATAGCGAAGAGGAACAGCGCCCCACCGGCCACAGAACCTGCGGCTAGGAGGGAGTTGCCTGCTACAGTGCCGAAAATTCCGATGATACAAGCCATGCCGTTTAAAACAAGCAGCCATCCGGCGAGGGACCATGTTTCCCTGTGCTGAATTAATAAAATACCAAAGAGTATTGAAGGAATACCCAATAAGCCGTAGGCCAACTGATTAAGAATTGCCGTTACCGATCCCGGCCAAAGCTGTACAAACTGACCCGCCAGAATCCGGTAGATTTCCGGATTCGCCGAGGTATGCACCGCGGCAAGCAAACGCGGCAGAATCGTTATTTGAGAGAAATAAACAAACAGATTTAAAAGACAGTACACCGACACGAATACAATCCCCGTCACGGCGAAACCCGGGTTTAGAGATTTACAGAATTCGGACAAGTACGCAAAAAAAACAGTGACGGCTAACGTGACAAGAACCGCATTCACATAAGTTGCCTGAAAAAGCAGTCCCGAATTTACCGCATAATCCAGTGCCTGCTCAATTGTACTGACGGCACCGGTTTGCGACACGGAAAAAACCATCAGTACTAACCAAACAGCTGTAAAGAATAGTGAGACAGCTGCCCAACCCCGAACATTTTCCATTCTCATTCACCCCGCAAAAACCGTTATTGTTTAAAGATTACAGCCACCAGGGCCAGCAATGAAACAAATGTAAGAGTTCCCAGGACCATGTCGCCCTTTGCCGCATTCTGAAATGACTCTCCGCCGTAAGTAATGGCGAACCCGCATCCCATAGTAACTGCAAGAAGTCCAAGTGTAATTACAGCCATTATCTTTAGCATGATTTCGCGCTCCTTTCTTTTCCCAAAAGGCCATGCATACAAACAAAGATAATATCGGTCAGATAATCTTTCAGACCGGTCACAGAGTTGCCGGCAGCAAACCAGTCAATGATTCCCATGAACAGCGCACTGTTTAAAACTGCGATTTTAACATTCGGTAATGTTTTACACACAATCCCGGAATCACTCGAATGCCTGAAAATTTCCCTGTAAATAGCTGGGAAGTCAAACTGAACCTGGTACGACGGATTACCGTGAACTTTTATAATCTCAGTTAAAAAGCTTTGAAACAGTTGCACTTCATCCTCAATAGCCTCAATTAAAATGCCTGTAAATGTAATCAGGTTTTGTTCAAGAGTTTTCTCGTGACAGATGGCTGCACTCATATCAAAACCGCTAAACTTTTCAGCAGCCCAGGTAATCAGAATTTCACTTTTCGAGGTATAAAAGTTATAAAACGTCCCTTTTGCAATACCCACAGATTTCGTGATTTCGTCAATAGAAGCATTCTCGTAACCTTTTTCCTTAAAGATGGTGATTGCAGTCTCTAAAATTTTTATCCGTATCTGTTCTCTTTGTTTTTGGTAAAATGACATACCACACCTCCTCTTGACTATGTTCAACTAATGACCTTGGTCATATTATAAGCCTTGTTCATACTTCATGTAAATACAAATAATAAAACAGCGCCCATTTATCGGACGCTTTTCTAAATCCTTGAATATTCTGTTTTTATAAAATAAGGGCCACATTACATAGAATAGCCAGGGTAGTCATCTACCCCGGCGTTAATGTCATTGTGGTGCCGGAGACCGGAATCGAACCGGTACGACCTTTTGGGTCGAGGGATTTTAAGTCCCTTGCGTCTGCCTGTTCCGCCACTCCGGCAAATAGTTTCAGAAATAAAAAATGGAGGCGACACCCGGATTTGAACCGGGGAATAAAGGATTTGCAGTCCTCTGCCTTACCACTTGGCTATGTCGCCCCGCCTGTTATTTTTTTGGCACATCCATCTTAGCATATCGGATGGCCGGCCGTCAAGTACGGCCATTATGATTAATTAAGGCGCACAGTGTGCGCCGTTTTAAGTTTGCTATGGAGCGGAAGACGGGATTCGAACCCGCGACCCTCGCCTTGGCAAGGCGATGCTCTACCACTGAGCTACTTCCGCATGGTGCCGAGACCCAGAGTTGAACTGGGGACACGCGGATTTTCAGTCCGCTGCTCTACCTACTGAGCTATCTCGGCAAATAAAATGGCGGAGCTGACGGGAGTCGAACCCGCGATCTCCTGCGTGACAGGCAGGCATGTTAGGCCACTACACCACAGCTCCGTAATTGTGTACTCAATCGAGAGCACTTTTATAGTATACACAACGCGATAGTAAAAGTCAACCGGGATAATTTAAATTTATTAAGGTAATTTATTCCGCTGTTTTGTGCTTCTCGTCTTCCAGCGAGTAGTATATCAGGCTCTGCAGCTCAATGGTCAAATCAGCATTATGTACATGAACACTGTCGGGGACATGCAGCTTCGTGGGTGCGAAGTTTAGGATGGCGGTAATGCCGTTTTCAACAAGCTGATCCACCACAACCTGTGCGGGTTCGGCCGGAACGGTGACCATGGCTACTTTGATATTATGCTCTTCAATTACGTCAGACAGTTCTTCCATGGGCCTGATTTCTTTGCCTTCAATTTGAGATCCCACTTCCGCCGGGCTGGCATCAAAGATGGCGACAATCTCGACATAGGGGTTTTTTGTAATGTTGTAACGGGACAGCGCTTTACCCAAGTGGCCTGCACCAATTACGACCAGTTTGGTTTGTTTGTCAAGTCCAATAATTCTCAGAAGTTTTTCACGGAGGTAGCTTGTGTTGTAACCGGTGCCGCGTGTTCCAAAGGCTCCGAAGTAAGCAAGGTCTTTGCGGATTTGTTCTGCGGTAAACCCTGTCTCTTCACTGAGAACACGCGAAGAGATGATTTCCACATCCCTCCTGATCAGATTGTCCAGAATCCGCAAATAAACAGGCAAACGCTTGATGACAGACTTGGGTGCATTACGTCGAGGCATATTCTTTTCTCCTCCTCCTGTATCTTTTTTCATAGTTTTTTGTCGAAAGTGAGGTAATAGAAAAATAGACTTGTTACTATTTTAACACAAAATGTCAAATAAAAACACATAAAATTATATATGACTGTTTACCATTTTCGTTCGAGAACAAACTGAGAAACCATATAAAGTGTATCATGACAGGCATTTTGCGGCAGTCCGGCAAGCGCCTGACGGGCTTTGTCCACATAACCTGCGGCCAGATTCCGGACAAAACCCACTGTGCCGCAGTTCGCCATTTCACGACATATTTTTGCAATAACCTGTTGATTGACCCGGCCAATTGATATTTGGGCTGACAACGTTTCGCCTTGAGGGGAATTTTTCAGGACATGAAGAACCGGCAAAGTAATGATTCCCTGCTGCAAATCAGCGGCTGCGGGTTTACCGGTTGTTTGTGAGTCTCCGCAAATGTCCAGCAGGTCATCGGTTAGTTGAAAAGCCATACCCATATTATATCCATAGTCCGCAAGTAACTGTATTTCTTTTTCTTCGGCCTGCGTAACGATGCCGCCGGCGCGGGCTGCAGCAACGAAAAAGTGTGCGGTTTTTTTGGCAATCCTGCACAAATAATCTTCCTGGCCGATCTCAGGATTAAAACGCTCTGCCTGCTGCTGCATCTCTCCCTCAGCCATTTTTTCCACAAGTGTGGACATTTCACGAATCAGGGCGAGGCTGCCATATTCTGTGAGGAGTGCGAATGCCCTGGCAAAAAGGTAATCACCCATTAAAACCGAAACATGGTTTCCCCAGACATTATTTATGGTGGGTAAGCCCCGGCGCTTCTGGGCGTCATCCACCACATCATCGTGTACCAGCGAAGCGGTATGAATCAGCTCAATGGCGATGGCGACAGGAATGTGTTTTTCAAATTTCCCGCTCCAGAGCCCCAGAGTAAGAAAAAACAGAGCAGGACGAATTCTTTTTCCCGGGGCATTAAGTAAATAAGCGTTGATTTCCTGAACAAAAGGTTCTCCTGACTGGAGGATTATGCTAAGCCCCTCTTCCATTTTGGTAAGAGGGGCTGAAATTTGCTCATAGAAGCCTGTCTCCATTCCTCAACACCCACCTAACGTAACGCATAGTTCAAGTTATTCAAGATACTTTTCACAATATCCTTCTTTCCCTCCCGGAATTTTTACTCTAATCTCAATAACTGTTTTATCAGCCTGTCGGAATTGCATTTACCCGTTAAATCTGGTATTCTGCAGTCAGGGTGATAAGAGCGATATGAATGAAAAAAATCTACTCAAACTAAAGCAGGAAATGTTAGACGTACTGAAAAACAATGGAGCTGCAGATGCAGGCGTGGCCGATTTGGCACTTGCAGCCGCTGCAATGGATGTTCATGTGGATCCCCGTCTGCGGCGGTTCTCCCGGGCCATTTCTTTTATCATCCCCTTCCCGCGCTCAGTTATTGAAGAACTGCTGGAGGGACCGTCACTAACCTATCTTCACTATTACCGCGCTGTCAACACACTGATTGACGATCTGTCTATCCGGCTGACGGCAATTTTGGAAGCCCGGGGTTATGAAGCCTTTCCTGTACCGTCTTCACAGCGCACAGGCAAGCACAGGCTTGACAGCATTTTTCCGCATCGTGTGGCCGGCTATCTGGCCGGGATGGGCTGGGTTGGCAAGAGTGGCTGCCTGGTCAATGAGACCTTCGGGCCCCGTGTGCGTCTTGGCACAGTACTGACAAACGCCCCGCTGCCGCCTGACGGACCGCCTGAAATTCGCTGCGGTGAGTGCATGCTCTGTACTGAAGCCTGTCCGGCCGGTGCCATTAAGGGAAAATTATTTGATCCTGACATACCTCTGCCAGAGCGGCTGGAACCACAGCTTTGTGACAGCTATCAAAATGAGGTGCGCGACCGCTTCGGTAAACGTGTCTGTGGGTTGTGCCTGGCAGCCTGCCCTTTTGGCAAACCCCATCTAGAGTCGGGTGATGGCGACCAGTAGCGGCGGGTCGTTTTGCTGGTTTAGGAACTTGTATTCCAGGACCCAAAATTCACGCTGCGGGAGCACTGCTGCTGTTTCCCGTACAGCCTGATATTCCTCCTTGCCGCCGGGATGCCCCGTGTACACCATAATTGTAATAATCCCACCGTGATTCAGAATTCCCACAGCCGCCAGAATGGCGGCTTTTGTTGTTTCCGCTTTTGTCACAACTGCGTGGTTCCCGCCAGGCAGGTAGCCCAGGTTAAACATCACAGCGTCCGCATTTCTGCCGTGCATATGCTCTGTCAGGTGTTCATGGCCCTGGGCTATCAGCGTGACACGGTCAGAGAATCCGGCATCTTCCAGTCTCCGGCGTGTATTACTGAGGGCCTCGGGCTGTATGTCAAAAGCCAATACCGTACCCTGTTCGCCGGCCTGCTGTGCCAAAAACACTGTATCATGGCCATTGCCGCATGTTGCATCAACGGCAAGGCCGCCGGCCTTCAGCGCTGAACAAACCAGTTCCCTGGCAAAGAGTAATGGTTTTTTCATATGTACACCTTCTTTATGATAAATAAGAGCAGGCTAGTGAACAGCCTGCTGTTGTTTTACGCTTTCCTTTTCGCTGACATATAAGTTGCCGTCTGTATCCAGGCTGGCAAACAGCACGCCCTCGACCTGCTGAACACCGTGCCTGCCAAGTTCACTCTTTAGCCACTCTTCATCCAGGTGCAGGCCGCGCAGGTTTTTAAAATGAATATGCCCGTCAAAAATCAGGGGTGTGGGCAGTCCTTCATACTTTGTGGGAAGGCCCAGATCTGCCGTGGTTACCGGTCTTTTATCCCCCTTGAGGACCACGCTGAGTTCACCGGATGTTTCCAGGACGGCAAATTGTACGTCGGCAATATTGGGCACATCTTTTTCACGCAACTGTCCCAACAGGTCCGACACATTATAGCGCTGCTTGCGGAGTTCTTTTTCCAGTATTTTTCCGTTTGCAATGACAATGCTCGGACTGCCATCCACAATCCCGCGTATCGTATGGCTTTTCATGCTCAGATAAGACAGCAGAATTTCCAGTCCCACCAGCGTAAAAATAGGAATCAGCCCATCGTACAGGGGCATTTCAATTTTCTCCATGGACATCGCCGCCAATTCCGCGATCATAATAGCTACAACCAAATCAAACGCGGAGAGCTGGCCCACTTCCCGCTTGCCCATAATGCGGATTGCCACCAACACGGCCAGATAAAGAAAAGCCGTTCTGTAAAACAGTGCCCATTCCAAGGTAAAACACTCCCTGAGTAAGTCTTAACACCCTTATATCTTTACCCGGAATATAGGCTTTATGCCGTTGGTTTTTGATAAAGATTATTCTGAAATGCCGAGAACACGCTCAATAACGGCGAGAAGCTCAACCGGCCGGAAAGGCTTGGCCATATAATCGGCGGCACCCAAGTCCATAGCACGCTGAATATCCTCTTCCTGAGCGCGGGCACTGAGGACAATAACGGGAATATCCTTCATGTCCGGGTTTTCTTTCATGGCCTGTAAGGCATCAAGGCCGTTTAGTTTGGGCATGACCAGGTCCAAAAGGACTAAATCAGGCTTATCTGCTGCAATCTTTTTTAATGCATCGGCTCCGTCTTCTGCTACATTCACTTCAATTCCCTCACTGCGCAGGCAGATGGTAACACCTAAAACAATATTCTTTTCATCTTCAACCAACAAAATTTTGCTCATTACCTGTACCCTCCTTTTCTATAACCGGTAGTGTGAATGTAAAACATGAGCCTTTATTCATTTCGCTCTCCACCCAAATCCGGCCGCCATGGGCTTCTACAATCTCTTTAGCGATAGCCAGTCCCAAACCTGCGCCGCCGGTACTGCCATTGCCCTTGACCTGTGTGTATTTCTCAAAGATCTTTTCATGATAGCTCTGCGGGATTCCCAATCCCGTATCACATACGTTGATAAATACCTTACTGTCCCGGTGGTATGCCGTCACGCAAATTTCTCCACCCTCCGGTGTATAGCGAATGGCATTTCCCACCAGGTTCGTTAAAATCCAGGTAGCTTTTGTGGCATCCACAAAAATATCCGGGATAAGGTCTGGAATATTTACTCGTAGGGAAATAGTTTTTTCTTTCAGCTGCATGACCAACGGCTCTATTGCCGTTTCTACCATCTCAGCCACACTGGTGCTTTCCTTTTCCATCTTTATACCACCATCTTCAAGGCTGGAAAGCTTCAGCAGGTTGCTTACCAGGCCCGACAGACGCTGGGCATCATCACGGATTGCCTGAGCCAGAGCCAACCCTTCACCCGACAGCTGCGCCTGGCGTTGGTCCAGCAGTAGTTCCACAGCCATGACAATGGATGTAAGCGGGTTGCGAAACTCATGGGAAACAGTGGCGACAAACTGTGTTTTCAGTCTGTCAACCCGTTCATAGTGAGTTACATCAGTCAGCAAGATCACAGTACCCACAAACTTGTTATCTTCTGTTAGTGGAGAGACTTCAGCCTTAAAATATTGTTCCTTACCGTTCATCGTGATATTAAGTGTCCGCGGCGCGCCAGCGGGACGCCATTGACCCACCGTAGATCTAATCCTGTCGATGGTAACGTTAAGCTCGCGATGGCTAATGACATCTGCAAACGGCCGCCCCACTGTTTCTTCCGGCTCCACTGCAAATATTTCAGCTGCCCTGGTATTGATATATTGAATTTTTGCCTCCGTATCTGTAACAATTGTCCCTTCCGGCAGGCTGCGTAATACGGCTTCAGCCTGAAGGACCGGCAGTTTACGTTTACTGTTTGGCATAACGTCTCAACCCCCTGTTATTAACAGTAATAAACCGGAGACTTGCCGGGCAGGACATTCTCCCTGCAAAAAATTATTTTTTATCGACGAAACAGTTTTTTCCCTTTGTTTCACGGGCTAAAAACGCACCGACCACAGACAATGCCAGAAATACCAGGCAAAAGCCAAACGCAGTAAAATATGCATCCTGGGAATAAATTTTTACCCCTTCAAGCAGTACACCGTCCCAGCGCAAATCCAGCAGGTAGCCCAAAAACGGCTGCAGTAAGGCAATGCCAAGGAACCCGCCGCTGTTTACCAGAGCTATGCCAGTCCCCGCAAACTCAGGCGGATTCAGTTCCTTACCAAGGGCAAACGTCAGCGTCATGGATCCGCCGAAGAAGCCCAGTAAAAAACAAAGCGGGTATAGTGCAAAAAGCGGTGCTCTCCCCTGGTTCCAAAAAACCAGAGCTCCCCAGGTTGTTGTAAACATCAGTGTAAACAGAATATAAGGCCATTTACGCCGTTGGGTTTTATCGGATAAAAAACCGATAAACGGCGACCCGCTTGCCATGCCGGCGGCAACAAGCAGCATCAGGTTTGCCGCTGCCGTGCGGGAAAGACCGTATACCTGCATCAAATAAGGGACACCCCACATCCCCTGGAAGGTTATCAGTGTACCGTAGATGCCAAAGGCCACAAAAAAGGGCGGCCAGGTTTGGCGATTGCGGATTACGAGCATCATCTGACGCAGATTCTCCTGAAACTTGTCGGCCACGGACACCTCATCAACCACCCGGTAAACATTCGGCGGTGTATCTCGGACAACCACCCAACAGGCAATGGCAAAAATAACGGTAAACAGGGCAATCAGTAAAAAAGAAAACCGCCAGCCGAAAGCATCAACCAAAAAAGCCAGCGGGGTGGCAGCCATCATAGCCCCCACGTTGCCGACCAGAATCAATAGACCGGTTATGAGAGCAAACTCATTGGGGGAAAACCATACAGACTGAAACTTCAGAATGGAAACAAAAATAACAGAAACCCCAAGCCCCACCAGAAAACGTCCCACAAACGCCAGAAAAATAGAAGGGGCGATGGCAAAAAAGAAAGAACCGAATGCAGCAAACATGGCTCCGGCGGCTACGGTGGCTCTTGGACCCAGTGAATCGGCCATGATGCCGCTGGGCAGCTGCATAACAAGGTAAACGTAAAAATACATGGCGGCCAGGCTGCCCAACACAGCGCCATCACGGACTGCAAATGTCTCCATTAATTGGTCCGCCACAACACTGGGAGCTACACGGTGCATATAAACAATAATATAAGCCAATGTCAGGACGCCCCACATTACCCAGCGTCCGGCGCCCTGTTTTGTCGTACGAGTTATCAAGTAAACACCTCTTTTTAGAATCCCAACGGCCGGCTCTTTTCCTCCTCAATTAACATCCGGCGCAGCGTTTTACCCACCATTGTCTTTGGCAGGTCGCGCCTGAACTCAATAATTCGGGGAATTTTATATGCTGCAAGCCGTTCCCTGCAGTGATCCAGAATCTGTTCTTTGGTTAGATACGTGTTTTCTTTTAGGACAACATATGCTTTTAGTGTTTCGCCGCGTGTGCGGTCAGGTATACCCGCTACAGCCACATCATCCACCTGGGGAAGCTCAAGAATCACACTCTCAATATCCTGCGGATAAATATTGTAGCCGCCGGATATCACCATATCTTTTTTACGGTCCACAATATAAGTATAGCCTGCCTTATCGAGCCGGGCAATATCCCCGGTAAAAAGCCAGCCGTCCCGCAGTGTTTCCCCCGTCTCACCGGGCCTTTTCCAATACCCTTTCATAACCTGCGGCCCACGAATAATCAGCTCGCCGGCCACCCCCACAGGAAGCTCTTTGTCACCCTGGTCCAGGCTGACAATTTTACATTCCGTATCCGGCAGAGGAATACCGACGCTGCCTGCTTTGCGTGTTCCGGTAAGGGGGTTGCAGTGCGTAACGGGTGAAGCCTCTGTAAGGCCGTATCCCTCAACCAGTGTTCCGCCTGTTATCTCCTCAAAAGCACGGGCCACATCGGGTGACAGTGCGGCCGCACCACTGACACAGGCACGGATGGAAGAAAGATTACGGTATGGTGTGTTCTTATGTGAGTTAATGGCGGCATACATCGCAGGGGTTCCCGGGAATATCGTTACTTTATGGCGTTCAATATCTGAGAGAACCTGCTCGGTATCATAACGGGGATGGATGACAAGCGTAGCCGCCAGTTCCACGGCAACATTGAGTACTGCCGTCATTCCGTACACATGGAAAAACGGCAGAACAGCCAAAAACACCTCTTCCCCGTGTCGGCAGCCCATGAACCATTCTTTAATTTGCAGCGCGTTTGCCACCAGGTTATAGTGGGTCAGCATGGCAGCTTTTGGCGTCCCCGTTGTCCCGCCGGTGTACTGGAGCACAGCCAGGTCTTCCTCCGGGTCAATGGGCACCTGCGCCGGCTGTTTGTCGGTACGGGCCAAAAATTCCTGGAAACGAATCACACCCGGCCCGGGCGGAACATGAAATGTCCGGCCCTTGCGCTGCTGACGGTAGCGGTAATTAAACCCGGCAAGCGCGGGCATGTACTCCTGCAGGCCTGTAACAATGCCGTGTTCTATACCGGCTTTTTCACGTACCGAGGCAATCAGCGGGTGCCTTGTGTCCAGATAAACAATCGTATGGCAGTCCACATCACGTAATTGCTGAATCAGCTCCCGCTCAACGTTAACCGGGTTAATGGGAACCACAACCGCACCCGTAAGCAGGATACCATAATAACTGATTACCGCCTGCGGGCAGTTAGGCAGCATCATTGCCACCCGGTCACCTTTTTTCACGCCGAGATCCGCGAGTGCTGCAGCAAAACGCTGAACTGATTCGAGCAGCTTCCGGTAACTGATACGCTTGCCAAAAAACACGGTTGCTGTCTGGTCAGGCCAGTGTGCAGCTGCCTCCTCCAGAAAAAACGTCAGAGGCTGTTGCGGATACTCCAGGCTTGACCTGACACCGTCAGGATAACTCTGCAGCCAGGAAAACGACAGGGCATCACCCAAGAGACCACCCCCATTCTTACTTATTACAGAATGTATTCGCCCAAAAACAAAAATATCCTGCGCATGCCGGCCTCTGCCGCAGCTGCCGCCTGATTTTTAATATTTTATTCGCCAATGCCAAATAACTTGGCCACTTCATTATATTTCTCGGGATAGGCAACCTGACCGCGCATCCCCATGAAAGGCGTGGGAATCCTGGCGATGCCGCTTTTATGCGTGGTTTCAACGCCTGCGGCCACATCTGCCAGTTTGCCGGCCGGCGCTGCAAAAACCACTTCATCATCAGCCGTGTGGGCAAATAATCTTTCTCCGCCACCGGGGATAATCACTTTACATTCCTGCTGGAGGTATGGTACAACGATTTCACTGCCGCAGGCGCCGCGGCCGGTGAAAGCGGATTCAATCCGCCCGCCCTCTTTATACAGAGCGCCCTGGACCAGTCGAATTACCTGTGCTGAGTTACCGTATACCAGCACCACATCCGCATCGAATTCTGCGCGCTCAAGGGGTGCTGCAACAATGCCGTGAATACTGTGCAGCGGCAGCCGTGGGGTGGCCTCCTGTGTTTTTTTGGCCGCTTCCGGATTTTCCGCGTAATAGGGATAAACAATTTCCCCTGCCTTTACCGCCTCCGGTTCCTCTTCCAAACCAAACATCATCAACGCCACAATGCACGAGTGGTCTTCGGGACGGAAACCCACCGTCCAGCCCACCCTCCTGGCCATGGCAATTCCCTGGCAGAGTGCCCCGCGATAGCCGAATACTTCTTTGGGGAAACGCGTTTTCTTAGGGAATACATCTCCTTCCTTCAGCAGTTTCACCGCCACAGGGTATGTGAGCGGGCGGATATACTTTTCAACAACATCTAAAAAATTTTTTTGTACGGACAAAACTTTTCCTCCCCGTATGTTTGTCTTCTTTGAGTTCTGCAGGGGCACATCAATTCCCTGCAGATTTGCCGCAATTTTTGGACTATTTACCCGAAAACTGTCTACTGCCTTTTTTGTAAAATCAGGACATATTCATGCACCCGGTTAACCCTGAACACATAGGGATACCCCAGGGGACGCAGCCTGTTGTATTCATGCCGTCTGTCCCAGACAATCATGTCATCAAGCGTATATCCAACTTTGACAAGAGCTTGGGACAGATCCATATGCAGCGGATAAAAACGGTCCTTTTTGCGCAGGTCCATCACCACAATACAGCAGTAGCCACCTGGCGAAAGCAGGCTGTAAACACCGCGAAACACATCCACAAGTGCGGTAATAAATTCATCATAACAGCTGATGGTCCCCAGATCATCGGACAGATTGCCGTAATGGCGCACATTTTTATGGTCGGCTGTCCGCTTCTGATTCAGAATATCCCAATAAGGCGGAGACGTTACACAAAAATCAACGGGCTCACTGACCAGGGTACCTGCCTGGCGCGCATCACCGCTTCTCAGGATATACCCGTCATGGCCTGCATTTTGCAGCCTTGTTTCTGCAACTGACAAAAACTCTTCAGAGATGTCCAAGCCGATTCCCCGGCGGTTCAGATTGTGTGCCGCAAGGATTGACGTCCCGGTGCCGCAAAACGGGTCCAGTACCGTTTCGCCGGAATGGCTGAATATTTCAATCAACCGTGATGCCAGCTGCAGCGGATACAGAGCAGGGTGGGACAGGCCGGTTTCCTCAGCCGTTTTACGCAAATCATCCCAGACACTGATTGAATAGCTCAACCAGGTCCTGCCGTCCAAATCGGTTTTTCTGGCCAAAGGAAACACCCCCTCAAAAAGATATCTAAAAAAGATAAGCCGCTTCATGGAAGCGGCTCATCTTTTTTAATGCTCCATTTCCGTAATCAGAACCTGGTCAATTTCGCCGTCTTCTTCTTCCAGGACAACTTTTATATTCTCCCGGTGGCTCGTAGGAACGTTTTTACCCACATAATCGGCCCTGATGGGAAGTTCACGGTGCCCGCGGTCCACCAGTACAGCCAGTTGGATGTGTTCCGGACGGCCAAGGTCCATGATAGCATCCATGGCGGCGCGAATCGTGCGACCGGTAAACAGGACATCGTCCACCAGAATCACTTTACTTCCCGTCACGGGAAAGTTGATTTTTGTTTCCGGTTCGGGCGGCCGGCTTTCCATCAAGTTCAGGTCGTCGCGGTAGAGTGTGATGTCCACATATCCTACCGGGGGCATCGTGCCTTCAATAACCCCGATTTTACGGGCAATTCTCTCCGCAAGCGGCACACCGCGGGTACGGATGCCAATCAGGACAAGGCCATTTATGCCTTTGTTTCTTTCCACAATCTCATGGGCAATCCGGGTCAGTGCACGACGCATGGCTTCTGCGTCCATGATCTGTTTTTTAATCCTCATAACCGGTCTCCTCCCTTTCCCGTCCATCCCGGAGCGTCTGCAGCAGTTCCTGAAACTCTTTTGGCGGTTCACTGGAAAATTCCAGACTGCGGCCGTCTGCCGGATGAATAAAACCAAGCAGCCGGGCGTGAAGTGCCTGGCCGGAAAGCCGGAATTTCTGTTTCTTGCGGCCATAAACGGGGTCTCCCACAACCGGATGGCCGATGGATGCCAGGTGGACACGAATCTGATGGGTGCGCCCCGTCTCCAGGCGCAGGGCCAGGTATGTATAGCCGCTTAAACGTTCCAGCACCCGAAAATGCGTGACGGCCCTGCGGCCTTTGCCGGCTGCTGTAACAGCCATCTTTTTTCGCTCCCGTTGATGCCGGGCAATGGCGGCATCGATTATGCCACGGTCAACAGCAGGTTCTCCGTGGACAACAGCCACATATTCTCTGATAACGCTATGCTCCTTAAACTGTTTGGCAAGAGACTGATGGGCCCTGTCATTTTTCGCTACCACCAGCACCCCGGATGTATCTTTGTCAAGGCGGTGGACAATCCCCGGGCGCGCTTCACCGCCAATCCCGGAGAGGTCGTTACAGTGATAAAGAAGCGCATTAACGAGTGTTCCACCCGCATGTCCCGCTGCGGGGTGGACAACAAGCCCTTTGGGTTTATTGAGCACCAACACGTCGCTGTCTTCATAGAGAATCTCGAGTTTGATGGGTTCAGGCGCCAAAGGGGACGGCTTGGTTTCAGGTACGGCGACCTCGATTTTCTCCCCGGTACGCAGCCGGTAATTGGCCTTCTTCGTGCTGCCGTCAACAAGAATGCATCCTTCGTCTATCAGTTTCTGCACACGGGCACGGGTAAGGCCAACGTGTGCCTGCGTCACTGCCACATCCAGCCTTTCACCGGCCAGTGCACCTTCCACCATGATAAACGAGGTGCTCATTAGTCTCTTCTCCGCCCCATGGGCCAAACCCGAATTACCACAAAGGCAGCCACCGCCGCCACCAGGCTTACCGCCTGGCCGAGAGTCAAAAAGCCCACATAAGAGCTGACTTCACGGAAACCTTCCACCACAAAACGGTAGATACTGTAATAAAGAATAAACTCAATGAACAACTGGCCGTGAAAACGGATGTATTTTTTGCGCCAACGCAAGACGGCAAAGATGATAAGAGCGGCAAAAAATGCATAAAGCTGGGTTGGATGGCGCGGTGCATTATCGACATAGGACGCCGGCAGTGCCCAGGAAACATCTGTCTGACGGCCGTAGCAGCATCCGTTTAAGAGGCAGCCGATGCGGACAATGGCGTAACCGAGCGCCAGATACGGTGCGACCAGGTCGGCCACTTTTCCCTGCGGCATTTTATGGCGGCGTGTATACCAGAGCCCCACGGCAATACCGGCAATCAGACCGCCGTGGAAGGAAAGGCCGCCGCTGCGGATATTAAAAATCGTCAGGGGCGCTTCAAGATAGGCGGGCAGTTCGATTAATATGTAGAGAATCCTTGAGCCGACAATCGCGGCCACCATAATCAGCAGTGTCATATCCAGCAGTCTTTCTTCCGACAGGCCGGCCTTTTTCCCTTCCCTGGTCAGGCCGATAACGCCCACAAAGAAAGCTACCGCCAGAAGGACCCCATATCCGTATACGGGAAAGCTGCCGATGCGAAACAGTATTGGATACATTTTAAATCCCTTTCTCCCGGGCTGTCCGGGCCAGATCAATAATTAACAGTCCAATGCCGACCACAATGGCTATATCGGCAATATTAAAAACAGGCCAAAAACGAAAATCCAGGAAATCCACGACATAGCCAAAGCGCAGCCTGTCAAGCAGATTGCCCAGCGCCCCGCCCAGCTGCAGCGCCAAAGCGATGCGCAGCAGCTTATGCTCTTTGGGCAGCTGGTGCAAAAAAAATAAAATGAAAAGCACCACCGCCACGGTAATCAGGACGAAAAAACCCGTGCGGTGGGCCAGAATACCAAAAGCAGCACCAAAATTTCGGATATAGGTTATGTGAAAGACATTGAGAATCACAGGAATGCTCTCATGTGGACTCATGGTACGGATAATCAGTAGCTTCGTCGTCTGGTCTGCCAGCAGAACCGCAGCGGCAATCAGATAAAATATCAAGTTTCAGCACCCCGTAGATCGTTTTATATTTCATTTTATTTTACCACAGGGTGCATACAGTGCACAACTAATCGGGAAGCTGGTCTTCATATTCCTCGTTGGAAATACGGTCTGTATCTTCAACAGCGCCGATTGTGTCGTCACTCTCATCGGCAGTCTCCTCATAGAAAACATGCGGTAGCTTATTAAAGCGGGCCACGTCCTGCCACGCGTCCTCACCGTCATACCCTGTATAATCTTTATCTCCCATGTATGAACGGGCAAAAGGAGACATCAGGTACTTTTCTTCCACCGGCCGGGGATAATCATGCGGCGCACCTTCCGACTTTTCTTTACAGGCAATGCAAAATTCGGCGTAGGGCACGGCATCCAGCCTGTCGTCGGGAATGGGTTTACCGCAATTCTCGCAGGCGCCGTAAATTCCAAGTGCGATTTTTTCCAGTGCTTCATCGACTTTTTTTAGTACAAGCTGGTTTTTTTCATGAAGGGAAATATCTTTGGCTCGTTCATAGTTTTCACTGGCAATATCCGCCGGGTGGTTGTCCACCACCGACAGTTCTTGGGTGGAATCCCGCAGTCCTTCGTGTTCCTGCAATCCTTCGGTAAATTCCGTCTGTTCCAGTAAATCTTTTTTCAGCGTTTCAAGCTGCAGCCGATGACGAATTAACGTTTTTTCTTTCATCTGAAAACCTCCTACATTCTGCTTTGGACAATCTGTACAATTTCCGCGATATAATCCCCGATAACAGGCAGATTCAGCACAACAATGCGCTGCAGGACGGAAATCACGATGGCGGCCACAATGGTGGCGCCAAGAGCCGCACCTACACCCCGGCCCACGCCCCCCAGAAAATTGACCCAGAAAAAGCGCCACGGACTGTTGAGTAGCTGCATGTACTCGGCGATATTAAATTTGTCAATTTCCTGCAGCAGCCTGCCTACTCTCTGATTCAGCCTGCTGAGTAAGAACTCTTCGTCGCGTGTCGGCCCCGCCATATTTTTCTGCCCCCTTCTCATTACAATTTCCAAATCAGTCTGATATCATAACGGTTCCCTGTCATTTAAATAAAAGAAAACCGGCATCTGTGTTTTTTACACAGAGATGCCGGTTTTGCTTTCTGATCGCTTTATAAGTTCTTTACCGTTTCACTGCAGCGCGGGCAAAGTGTGGGATAGGCCTCTTGGGTTCCTACACCGGGGTCCACAGTCCAGCAGCGTTCGCACTTTTCTCCTGCAGCCGGGCTGACAGCCACCGCCAGGCCTTTTTCGGCCGGCGTTGCGGCCGGTGCATCTGCGCCGGCATCGTGAAGCGTACAGGCTGAAACAATAAACAGTTCTGCCAACCGCTCCTTAAACGGTACCAGGGCGGCATAAGCCTCTTCATCCGGATACAGATTCAGAGCGGCACTGAGGGAACCGCCGATTGTTTTCTCTTTGCGTGCTTCCTCCAGGCGGCGTGTCACCACATCGCGGTATTCCAGCAGTTTCTGCCAGCGTTCGGCCAGCTGGTTGTCGCGGTACGCATCATTTACCTGCGGCCACAGGGTGAGCTGCACAGTTTCCTCACGGTTTCCCGGGAGATACCCCCAGGCTTCTTCGGAGGTGAAAGTCAGCACAGGTGCAACAAGTTTAACCAGAGTAACAAGGATTTCATGCATGACGGTCTGCGCCGAGCGGCGTTTGGTGGATGCTGCCGGTGAAGTATAGAGCCTGTCCTTTAAAACATCAAGGTAGAAGTTAGACATTTCAATCACACAGAAATTGTGAATGGCGTGAAAGACAACGTGGAAGTCAAACTCGTTATACGCACGGGAAACACGCTCCACCAGCGCCTGCAGGCGGTGCAGGGCATAACGGTCAAGCTCGTCGAGAGAATCATACGCCACCGCATCGCTTGCCGGATTAAAATCATGACAGTTCCCCAGCATATAGCGAATTGTATTGCGGATTTTACGGTATACTTCCGCCAACTGCTTTAAAATGTCAGGGGAAACCCGCACATCGCTTTTAAAATCGGAGGATGACACCCACAGGCGCAGAATATCGGCGCCGTATTGTTTGATAATCTGCTCAGGAGCGACCACGTTACCAAGGGACTTGGACATTTTCTTCCCTTCACCGTCCACAACCCACCCGTGGGTCAGGGTTGCTTTATACGGCGCCCGGCCGCGTGTGGCTACAGATGTTAAAAGCGAAGACTGGAACCAACCGCGATACTGGTCGGACCCCTCAAGATAGAGGTCGGCCGGAGATGTGAGTCCCGGTGTTGTCTCCAGAACGGCTGCGTGGGTGGAGCCCGAATCAAACCAGACATCCATGATATCGGTTTCTTTGCGGAATTCTCCATGGTTGCACGCAGGACATGTGGTGCCTTCAGGAAGAATTTCAGCCGCCCCGCGGGCAAACCAGGCATCGGAACCCTCTTTGGCAAAGAGGTCTGCTACGGCACGAATCGTATCCCGGTTAATCAGCTCTTTGTTGCATGCGGTACAATAGAAAATGGGAATCGGTACGCCCCAGACACGCTGGCGGGAAATGCACCAGTCATGCCTGTCTACGATCATGTTATGGATTCTTTCCTGACCCCAGGCGGGAATCCACTGAACATCTTTGATGGCTGCCAGCGCATCTTTGCGGAACCCTTCAACTGAGGCAAACCACTGCTCGGTGGCCCGGAAAAGCACCGGTTCCTTGCAGCGCCAGCAATGGGGATAGGGATGTTTAATAAACGACAGGTTCATTAGCGCCCCTGCTTCATCCAGAGCCTGGCCCACCTGCTTGTTACCCTCATCGTAGCGCACACCGGCAAAACGGCCGGCTTCTTTGGTAAAGCGGCCTGTATGATCCATCGGAGCAAAAATGTCCAGGCCGTAGCGCAGGCCCACTTCGTAGTCCTCCTGGCCGTGGCCGGGTGCGGTATGGACACAGCCCGTGCCGGCCTCCAGCGTCACATGCTCACCGAGAATGACCTGTGAATCCCGCTTATACAATGGATGGCTGCAGACAATACCCTCCAGGTCGGCACCCTTAAACTTTTCCTCGATTGTGTATCCGGTAATCTTAAAAGTTTCCATGACACTGCCCAACAGTTCTTCAGCCAGAATCAAATCGCCATGCTCAGGGGTACGCACACGGACATAGCTCAGTTCCGGATGCAGACAGATGGCCAGGTTGGCCGGAATTGTCCAGGGCGTTGTGGTCCAGATAACAAACCAGGTATCACCGGCTGCCACTTTTCCCTTGCCGTCGGTGACCTGGAAGCGGACATAAATGGACGGCGACCTGTGCTCGTGGTATTCAATTTCCGCCTCGGCCAGCGCCGTTTCGCACTGCGGGCACCAGTGAACCGGTTTTAACCCTTTGTAGATATAGCCTCTGTTGGCCATCTCACCAAAGACTTCAATCTGTCTCGCTTCAAACTCCGGCTTCAGTGTCACATACGGGTTCTCCCAGTCGCCCCGCACACCCAGCCGTTTGAACTGCTCGCGCTGCACGTCAAGAAAACGCAGCGCATAGTCACGGCAGTGCCGTCTGAATTCAAGAGGTGTGACCTCACTGCGCTTTACCTTGCCGGTTTTAACAACCTGGTGCTCAATGGGCAGGCCGTGTGTATCCCAGCCCGGCACATACGGCGCATCGTAGCCGGCCATTGTTTTGTGCTTGACGATAATGTCTTTGAGGACTTTATTCATTGCTGTCCCCATGTGAATATCGCCGTTTGCATAGGGTGGCCCGTCGTGCAGGACATACTTCGGCCTGCCCTGCCGGCTTTCCTGAACTAAGTGATAGATATCCATTTTTTCCCACTGTTCAAGGAACCCGGGCTCCCGCTGCGGCAGCCCGGCCCGCATGGGAAACTCGGTCTGCGGCAGATTCAGCGTCGGAGCATAATCTTTTTTTTCTGTCATTGTGTAGACCTCCAAGTTTTTCTATAATAAAATGACTCCCGTCCTCTGTGTGAGGACGGGAGTTTTTTCCCGCGGTACCACCCCGCTGGCCGCACAAAAACAACTACGGCCACTTTGCAAAGAATAACGGCATCTGCCGGCGGGGGCTACTTAATTTCACCTGCGACTCCCGGGTGATCTTCGGTAAAGTCCGTGCACCGGGCTCTCACCATTCCCGGCTCGCTGGGGGCGCATCGCTTTACGTACTCGTCCCGATCATCATCTTTAATGTATGCAATTTCGTATCATTATAAACAAAAAGGCCGTATGCTGTCAAGCAGCTACGGCCGTTGTCGGCAATCTTCTCAGGCATCCCTCAGGCGCCACGCTGTACTTCTTCATCAGAATCATCCATAGACAGCCAGTCTTCCATTTCCAGTGCGGCAAGCTGGGCTTCCACAAGAGAGCGGAAACGCATTTTATAAATCTGCGCCTGCTTGTATACTTCATCCTGTTCGGACAGTACGCGGCTCGCCTTGTAACGGGCGTCCTCCATTATGCGGGCGGCGTCTCTTTCCGCTTCCCGGCGAATCAGCTCCGCCTCTTTGGAGGCATTGCGCTTCACTTCCTCCGCCGTTTCCTGCGCAACCACGATGGCATTGTGCAGTGTCTCTTCCAGCTTATGATAATGGCTGAGCTTTTCTTTGAGCTGCGAGAGCTGCTCTTTGGCTGAAATATTTTCCTTAATCAGCTCTTCCAAATCTTTGGCCACACGGTCCATGAACTCATCCACTTCCACAGGTGAGAGCCCGCGTATGGAGCGGCTAAACTCTTTATTTTGAATATCAATCGGTGTTAACGGCAAAATCATTCACCCCCGCATTATTTTCCAGTCCATCCATAATTTCGCCTCTGCAGCAGTAAACTCCTGCACTAGGATACCCGTTTTTTCAACAAAAGCTGAATTCGCCCCTTTTTACTTTCGCCCAGTACCTGTGCCACTTCCACACGGCCCCGGCCGGCAAGCGAAATAATATCGCCTTCCTTTACTGCCGCGCCGGCATTTTTGACGGACTGCCAGTTTAGTTTCACCTGCCCGGCGCGGATGGCCGGCGTCAGCTTGCTGCGCGACATCCCAAACCCGGCACTGGCCACCGCGTCGAGGCGCAGGCTGGCCACCGTTGTTTTAATATCCCTGCTGCGGGGCGCAGCCGGCGTAAGCCCGTCAGACTGTATTTCTTTAATGCGCAGACTGTATTGGCCCACATCTTGCCAGTTGGAGAGAAGATAGTCCAGGATTTCCGGATGGATAACCACCTGGGCCCTGCCCTCCTCTGTCACAATGATATCCCCCACCTTTTCCCGGCGCAGGCCAAGCCCCAGAACAGACCCCAGAAAATCACGATGGGTCAGCTCCGCGCTTTTGGACCCTGCGTCCGCTTCCACATACGCCAGCGGCACATTGTCTGTGCCTGACTGGCGGACGGCCGGGTAAATGAGGATGCGGGCCCGTTCTGCCCCGGGATAACCACCCCAGGTAACGGACTTTACATTCTTAAACAGATGCAGAACCCTGTCGGCTGTGCGCTGCTGATACGGATCCAGGAAATCTGTAGCCTGCGGCAGGCCGGTTTTTTCCACCTGGGCAATTTTATCCAGGACGGTCCCTGCGGTCAATCTCTCAATTTCCTGCTCAAAACGCTGCAGTATTTTTTCTCTTTCCATGAACAAACCTCCGTCTTAAAACCCAAACACGAGCAGCCGGACCAGGTGAATCAACAGACTGCGTACAACACCCAACAGCAAGAGTGCCACAATCGGGGATAAATCAAGATACGAGCCGCCGCCCAGATGCACGGGCTTAATGACTTTGCGAATCGGCGCCAGAATCGGTTCCGTCAGCCGATAGACAATCCTGACAATATGCAGCAGCGTCGGGTTGGCATCGCGGCCCAGCCGCAGAAAGGATAAAATAACTCTTGCCAGCAAAAGCCAGTAAAAAATGTTATGAAGCAAATGAATAATGTTAATCAGTGTACTGCCCAAACCTGTCGGACCAAAAATTGCTATCAGCTCCTTTATTCTTCCAGAGTTACCGCCACGCCACGGTCAGACAGTTCTTTACGGATCTCCGCATTTACTTCAACCTGGGACGGCGCAAAGACAAAAATCTGTTGGCTTACTCTTTGCATATTCCCGTCAAGGGCGAACGTGGCACCTGAGATAAAATCAATAATCCGTTTCGCCTCGTTTTTTTCCGTCTCTTCCAGATTAACGAGAACAGGCTTACGCCCTTTGATATGTTCAACAATTTGCTGTGCTTCCGGAAACTCACGCGGCTTGGTGATGACCAGCCGTAAATTGTTTTTTCCGCTATGTAAATTCAAAACAGCGCCTTTGCGGTTCTGCGGACGGACAAACTCCGTATCTTCAATGAATTCTTCTTCTTCAGTCTCCTCCACCAGTCCCAGAAACGATAATGCCTTCTCCCACAGATTTGCCACTTCCATTCCCCCTTATCTAATTTCTCCCGCCAAACAACGCGCTGCCGATACGTACCAGATTGGCTCCTTCTTCCACCGCCACCTCAAAATCTCCGGTCATGCCCATAGACAATATTTCCATCCCAATTCCCGGAATTCGCAGATTCTGAAACAGATGGGCCATTTCTTTAAAGTATGGCCGTACTTCTTCCGGGTGATCTGTAAAAGGCGGTATGGCCATTAGCCCTGCCACACGCAGATGTGTCAGTGTGGAGACATCACAGAGAAAATCCGCCAGTTCAGACGGTGCAATTCCGCCTTTTTGCTTTTCACCGGCGATATTCACCTGCACCAGAACACGGACCGAAAGATCACGTTCCGCAGCCTCTTTTTGTATGACTTTAGCCAGTTTCCAGCGGTCCAGGGAGTGAATCAGCGTGAATTTCCCCAACACATCTTTTACTTTGTTGGTCTGCAGGCGTCCGATAAAATGCCAGTCCGCCTCCGGGACGGCCTCAACTTTCGGCAGGGCCTCCTGAACCCGGTTTTCTCCGAATACAGTCAGTCCCAGCACACAGGCCTCCCGGACTGTTTCTGCCGGTACAGTTTTGGTCACTGCTACCAGCCCCACAGCATCGCGGCCGCTGCGGGCCGCTGCCCTGGAAATCCGCTCCTGCACATGTTTAATCCGGGTTTGTAAATCACTCATAAACGCATTCCTTCCCTGACCAGAGTCGGATTGGTGATGATTTGATACCCGTTGGGGATACCAGTGATGATGACTCTGTTTCCTTCTGTTTCCAACACGTCCACGGAGCGGTAACGGACAACCGACTTACTTAGTATGTAGACTCCTGTCTCACCGCCGCGGGATACCAGCGCCGATCCCGGCAGAATAATACCGCTGGTGCGCCTGACAACAAGCTCTGCTTCCGCAAATCGTTCCCGCTCGAACCCTGTCACCTGTTGTTTGAGTTCAAATACCACCAGGGCAGTGTCTTGTGCCGTTTCCCTGCGGACAACAACCCGTCCTCTGATTTCCTCTTCCGGCGAAAAAGAGAATCTGATCCCCGCGGTCGCCAGGGTTTCTACGTCCTGATACTCCTGCCCGGCCAGTTCCACCGCAAAATACCAGCTGAAATTGTTCACCACTTTGAATAATATGGTGCCCTGCTCAACATGGTCCCCGGAGCTGATTCTATGCCGTTCCTGCCCGGCATATTGCATCATCTCGCCGACATTCGTGTCTGCAAGCGATTTCGGCTGCAATACGCCTTCCAGGCCGTCCAGTTGGAGAACCACGATTCCCGGTGACGGAGTTGGGACATGCTGCAGCGTTCCGCCGGGAGATGAAATGGCAGCCACTCTGGTCCCTGCAGACAGCCTGTCCCCCTCCTGCACGACCCAGTTTACTGTACCTGACAGCGGTGCAGCCACCACGGACTCATCACGGATCAGAATACCCTTTGCCGTAACGGTATGCTCAATTACACTATCTTCACTGATCACCGTCTTTGTCAGAACAGACGCCAGCGCATCCCTGGCAAATGAAAAACCGACCTGTAAAAGCAGCAGTCCGATAATCCCGGTTAACAGAAAATAGACCAGCTTTTCGCTTGTTTTCTTTTTCCTTTTTTTCCCCTGTATGACAGTAAACTGTCTTTTCCCTGTCCGCATAAAAGACTCCTGCCCTGTTTACTTTAAAAGTGATATAACTCCTGCCATCCGGCCCGTTTGCCCCCCGGAGGCGCGGTATGAAAAAAACAGATCGTCACGGCAGTTTGTGCAGTAGGCACTTCGTGTAATGTTCTGCCCGGGAATACCCGCCTGCATGAGCTGCAGCCTCTGCAGGCCGGCTAAATCCAGAAAGCTGTTCCCGTCCCTGACTGAAATGACTTTGCCCCTCAGGCCAGGCGCTATTTTTTCTATGACAGGCTCACCAATTTGGTAGCAGCAGGGGCCAACAGAAGGGGACAGCGCCACGCGGATATTTTCACGAAGGCAGCCGAGTCCGTGCATGGTTTCCACCATTGCCCGGCTCATGTCTGCCACTGCTCCACGCCAGCCGGCATGGGCCAGGCCGATACAGTGCAAAACGGGGTCGTGGAAAAATAGAATCGTGCAGTCTGCGGAGTGTGCCATCAGCACAATGCCGGGTTCCATACAGACAAGGCCGTCCGTTGCCGCAACGGCGTCGCCCGATGATGCATGGCCCCGCCCACGCATGTCTGCATCGACTACAGACACTGCTGTTTTATGTACCTGTTCGCCGGCAACCACATGTTCGGGATGATAGCCCAGCGCTTCTGCCAACCTCCTGCGGTTTTCCAGCACATGCTGCGGGCTGTCTCCCACATGAAAGCCAAGATTGAAGGTATCGTACGGCGCCGTGCTCACACCTCCGGAGCGCAGCGTAAACCCATGGATAATCCCCTGACCGGTAAGGTTGTCAAACGTCAGGCAGCGTACACCACCGGTTTCCCGGATTTTTTCGCTATGCATACTGCTGCCCTAAACCCCGGTGGTGCAAAGGTGAAAGGACGACGGCCCCTGTACGGATTGTGGCCGGCAAATCAATAATCCTCTGGTTGTGTGAACCGCGGTAGAGCAGGGACAGATCCCGCTGGGCCAGCACAAAACGCCCGTCGACCAGCAGGTCGCCGGCAGCCAGCAGTGCGGCCACCGCAGAATCGGATATAGCCATGCCACGGAGTTCCTCATACGTATAACCGGAATAGATCATAATATGCAGGCCGCTCTCCCGCAGGGGGACAGCCAGCGCCGCCAGAGCTCTGGCCTGCAAAAACGGCTCACCACCGGAGAATGTTACGCCGCGCATGCCTTTTTCAACGCAAATTGTGGCAGCCAGTTCACTGACATCCGCCCACTGGCCGCCGTTGGGGTCCAGTGTCTGCGGATTGTGACAGCCGGGGCAATTGTGCGGGCAGCCTTGGCTAAAAACCACGGTACGCAGGCCCGGGCCGTCAACAACACTGTTTTTTTGTAATCCTGCCAGTCTAAGCTTCATAATATTCTCGCCCCTGGGTTATTATATTCCCCCGGGAGCCGGCTGCAACCTGCCCGCTCCCGGGATTTTCTGTAAAAGCCCGCTTACCGGCAGTGCGGTTTGCGGTCGCGTAATTCCGCCTGCTTGGCGCTGTTAAAACGTTCTTCAGTGGACAGATAGCCGGTAATTCTGCGAATGCGGCGCACATCGGTACCGCCGCAGCCGGGGCATGCATCCACCATAATCCCGCTGAAACCGCAGCTGCGGCACTCATCAATGGGATAATTAATACCGCCATAACCGATATCCGAAGCGGACATATGACGCACAATGTCTTCCACCGCTTCCACATTATCTCCCGGCGGGGATTCCAGCTCCACATAAGCAATATGGCCGGCATTGCAGTATTTGTGGTATTCCCCTTCAACAGACAATTTATCAAAAAGGGACATGCAGTAATTAACCGGCACATGCACGGAGTTTGCATAGTATTCTTTGTCGGTCACTTTGGGAATAGACCCGAAAATCTCACGGTCCATCTTGATAAAGCGGCCGGAGAGGCCTTCTGCCGGTGTGGCAACCAGAGTAAAGTTCAGGTCAAATTCTTCAGAAAACTGATCCATCCGCTTGGCCATATGGGAAACAATCTTCAGACCCAGTTCCTGTGCTTCCTTGTCTTCGGCATGATGCTTACCAATTAAAGCCTGCAGTGTTTCAGCAAGACCGATAAAGCCCACCGTCAGTGTACCGTGCTTGATGACATCCTTAATGGGGTCATCGGGACCCAGGTTTTCAGAACCCATGTAAAGTCTTTGCCCCATAGTAAACGGCAGGTCGCGAGCACGCAAATTGCCAAGAATCTCAAAACGGTGCAAGAGCTGCCTGGCAGCCAGACGGAGCAAGCGGTCCAGCTCCACGAAAAAGAGATTTACATTCCGGGTTTGCAGTGCCAAACGAGGCAGGTTGAGGGAAACCGGCGCAATGTTGCCGCGTCCGGTGGATACCTCATCCCCGTGGCGGTTGGCAATGACCCGGGTACGGCAGCCCATGTAGGCCACTTCATCACCGTATTTGCTGTTATATGTTGTATCCATAAAACTGAAGGTGGGATTGAGCCGCTTGGCCGCCACTTTCAGCGCATGCTGGAACAGGTCGTGGTTGGGGTCGCCCGGGTCCAGGTTAACACCCTTTTTGGTCCGGAATACCAGGTTGGGGAAAATCGGGCTTTCACCGTTCCCCAGGCCGCGCTCAAACGCCCGCAGGAGGGAACGGGTCACAGCCCGGCCCATATCGGATGTATCGGTGCCGACATTCAGTGAGGAAAAAGGCACCTGCGCGCCGGCGCGGGAGTGCATGGTATTCAGATTATAGACCAGCCCTTCCATCGCCTGAAAAATCTCTTCCTCATCGGGCTCTTTGGGCATGTTTTTAATCACATCGGACATGGACCGGTCGAAATGCGGGAAACTCTGCCCGCCGAACATATCATTCTGGTTGCTCTGCAGGATAATCGCCGCCTGTGCTGCCGCGGAAGCAATGCGCCTGGGTGGGCGGACAAAACCGTAACCCGTATTAAACCCTTCGGACAGCAGACGGGTTAAGTCAATCTGCAGGCAGTTGAGTGTCTTTCCGTAGTAGTCCAGGTCATGGATATGAAAAGCACCGCTTGTATGCGCCTGGGCAAATTCCTCCGGCAAAAGATTGGTCAGGTAATAACGCTTACTGGCCGCACTGGCAATCTGCAGCATTTTGGCCGACGGTGAATTGGAAACATTGGCGTTCTCCCTGTTGGTTTCCACCAAAATTTCCTTCACTGTGTCCATCAGATCCGATTTCCCCTCACGGATCCGGTTCCGCCGGTCACGGTAAAGTATGTATGCTTTAGCCGTCCGGGCATGTCCATTTTCAATCAGTACTTTTTCCACCATATCCTGGACATCTTCCACGGCCGGAATAATTCCATTATAGCCTAATTTTGACAACTCACTGACAACCTGATTTGTCAGGCTTTCGGCAATTTTTTTGTTTTCTCCGCCCACGGCTTTGGCGGCTTTTAAAATCGCTTCGGTGATTTTCTCCGCGTCAAACGGAACGACTCGTCCGTCGCGCTTTTTAATCTCTATAAACATACGCTCTTTTCCCTCCGCTCTTAGGTCGCTGGTAAATTACTCCTTAGGATGCTGCGGCATTTCCGCCAGCGCTTTCTTAAAATCGTCCACATCCCGAAACTTGTGATATACGGATGCAAACCGGACATAGGCCACCTCATCAATATCATGAAGCTTGGCCAGTACACGTTGTCCAACTTCATCAGAACTCACTTCCTGGTAGAAATTATTTCGCAGTTCTTTTTCCAGTGAGTCCACCAAATCTTCAAAAACGCGCAGCGGTATTTTTCTCTTCCCTCCTGCGTAAATAAGACCATTCATAATTTTTGTCCGGTCAAACAACTGCCTGCTCCCGTCACGCTTAACCACAATCAGTGGTGACTCTTCCAGCTTCTCATAGGTGGTAAACCGTTTCTCGCAAACTGCGCACTCCCGACGCCTGCGAATTGCTCCGCCCTCATCCGTCGACCGGGAATCAATGACCCGACTTTCAACACAACCGCAGTAAGGGCATTTCACCAGTGTCCGCCTCCTTCCTTAAAGCACCATATCTAGTATTGGTTAAATTATACAACATCTAGATATAGTATGTCAAAAGGAAATTGCGAATATTACCTACTTCTGTATGTTGGCACCGGAAGTTCCACCAGGATGGTGTCCACACCGATTTTTACGATGTTTTCCCAGGAAATAATATAGTCGCGCCCGCCGCCGAAAAAACTAAAGAAGCGGGATGCCCCGGGAACAATAATCGCACAGATTCGTCCGTTTTCCAGGTCCAAATCCAGGTCGCAGATTACACCGAGCCGTTTTCCGTCAACAATATTCACCACGTCTCTGTTTCTCAGCTCAGAAATTTTAACCATAGCGCACCTCACTCATTTCCCTTTTCCTACAGTATATGACACACAGCTCGTCTTGCAGGACAAAAACTCTATAGTCAGTTCTAATTTTATTAACCTAACTTTTTTACACCAAAAAAAAGAGGGATTATACCCTCTTTTCGATGGTCATATTCTTTTACCCGAATCTAGGGATGAATTTCGTAGACCGGTGCAACCCGCCTGTAGAAAAGCTCACCGTCTACTTCACGGACTTCCGCTACCCGGATGAGGTTACTCTGGTTAAATGCGCGGACGGACTCACCGGGGGGAGACAGGAACACCGTTAGCAGCAGAAGCATGAGAAACAATCCGCATCCCGCTCCGAAAAACTGTTTTTTGTGCACCTTTCTCCACCTCCTTTACTGAACATGTTTACGCAGGTGGCCCAGTGCTGCTTTTTCCAGGCGTGAAACCTGGGCCTGGGAGATGCCAATCTCATCAGCAACTTCCATCTGCGTCTTGCCTCGGTAAAACCGCAGCGTCAATATCAGCTTTTCTCTTTCATTTAATTTCTGCAGTGCCTCTTTGATTGCCAACACTTCCAGCCATTTATCATCTTGGGCTTTATCGTCGGAAATCTGGTCCATAACGAAAATCGGGTCACCGCCGTCATGGTAGATGGGTTCAAACAAAGAAACCGGTTCCTGTATAGCATCCAAAGCAAAAACGATATCTTCTCTTTTCAGATTTAATTCGCCGGCAATTTCACTGATATTCGGCTCCCTGCCAAAACGATTCGCCAGGGAGTCCCTGACTTGTAGTACTTTGTAGGCGATATCCCGCAGAGACCGGGATACACGAATCGGGTTGTTGTCCCGCAGGTAACGGCGAATTTCTCCAATAATCATGGGGACAGCGTAGGTTGAGAATTTTACATTCTGGCTCAAATCAAAATTATCTATTGCTTTAATCAGGCCGATGCATCCGACCTGAAACAAATCATCAACAAACTCTCCCCGGTTGTTGAAGCGCTGAATCACACTGAGCACAAGGCGCAGATTCCCGTTCACCAGCTTTTCCCGGGCTGATTCATCTCCTTCACGTAACCGGGTGAACAAGCGGCGCATTTCATCGTTTTTCAGGACAGGTAATTTTGCTGTATTTACACCGCAAATTTCCACCTTGTTAATCAAGCTGCTTTCCCCCCAGTTGAAAATTACAAGGAATAAAATTCCCTGTACCGTATAATTGCAGTATTTCCCTGGGAGGTGAATTTATACGGCACAAAACCTGAGCCTTGTGCCAGGACATTGCAGTTATTCCATCTTCTTTATTTCTTTTTTCAACCGTTTAATGATCCGTTTTTCGAGCCTGGAGATGTAAGATTGCGAAATACCAAGCATAATAGCCACTTCTTTTTGTGTCCTTTCTTCCTGGCCGGAGAGGCCAAATCTCAGTTCCATAATCCGTTTTTCCCGACGGTTCAACTTCTCAATTGCCGTATAAAGCAGTTTTCGCTCGACCTCGGCTTCGATTCCTTTGAGAACTAAATCATTTTCAGTTCCCAGCACATCCGAAAGTAGCAGTTCATTGCCGTCCCAGTCCACATTCAGCGGTTCGTCAAAAGAAACTTCCGCCTTTATTTTATTATTCCGACGCAGAAACATTAATATTTCATTTTCAATACATTTTGAAGCATATGTGGCCAACTTAATATTTTTATGCGGGTCGAATGTGTTCACCGCTTTGATCAGACCAATCGTGCCGATAGACACCAAATCGTCAATCGGGATGCCTGTGTTTTCAAATTTTCTGCCGATGTAAACCACAAGCCGCAGGTTCCGCTCAATCAGGACCGTCTTAACTGCGAAATCTCCTTTTTTCAGTTTTTCCAGCAAAAAGAATTCCTCATCCTGTGACAAAGGGGGCGGCAGTGTCTCTGAACTGCCGACATAATAGACCTCGGGCAAAAACTCCATACCCAGGCGCCGCATGATATGCAAAACAAGCAAACGGAGTCTTAGCCTGACATGAGATCGTACCTTCAAATAACCACACCTCCCATAGATTCCATTATCGCCGGGTTTAGCAACACTTCCGCATCATCGTCCAGAGATAGCGCTTTTGCCGTAATTGCAAAGACAAGATCATGCCGCTCCACAGAGCCGCACTGTCCTGTAATAATTACCGCCTCGGGGCGGAACGTTACCAGCATGCCGGCGTTTTCCAGTGAGCGGAAAGGCACAACGCCATATCGCCCAGCATTTTTTTCGGTAAGATTTGCCAAAGCCCTGACAGGGTCTTCGTCGTGGTCAAACGCCTTCTGTAAAACGTCCGGCATAAGCTCCCTGACGGCACGGTAACTTACCACACACAGCGGCCTGCCCGATACAGGGTCGCGCAGTTGGTTCCCCGTATCCACAAAGGCCCTGACATTCACTTCTTTTCCGTCGTTTCGCAGGAGCAGCCCAAAGCGCAAATCCCTGCCCTTTCGCTGTCTTTCGCTAAAGTGCCATACACCGGCAATCAGGAAAAAAGCAACAAGCACACCGCCAAAAAGCATGCCGGGCCTGGGGGGAGCGATATAAAAAACGCCACCTCTGACCACGGCCGGTGTACTTCCAAAAAAATAGAGTGCAAATATTGTTCCGGCTAAAAAGAAGGAAGCAAGGAAAAACGCACCGCACAGGCGCAGCAGTTCCACAGACCTGCGCGGCCTGAACGTAAAAACAATAATCAGGACTGATACCGCAATTTTCCCCGCCCAGGTGTAGACGAATACGGCTCCCGGCCAAAAAATAACCAGACTGTATACAGCCGCAAGCAGTCCGCCCGCCAACAGCCGGATACCCGCAGGCTGCTTACCCGTAAGGCGTGCCGTTAAGTATAACAGGGATGTGTTCATCATGAAATTCAGGGCCAGGAGGTCCTCCACGTACATATCTCTCACCTACCCGGCGTGGCTGGACAAACCGCTACATTATATGCAGTTCCACCGGTGTCTATTCCCGATTATACCGTACACCGCCTTAAAAATTTGTCACAACCTCGTGTCGAAAGCAAAAAAGACGGAGGCGGTATCACATTTTTCTGCCAACGAAAAAAACCGGACACCGTCCGGTTTTTTAGTGGCGAATAATGTAATTTTAGGAGCGCTTGCGGCGCAGGAAGGCCGGGATGTCGATATCGTCTGAGGAGAATGTTTTCTGTGTGAGTTCTTCGATGATTTGCTTACGTTCCGACGCCCGGTGGTCAAATCCGGTGGCGATAACGGTTACACGGACTTCATCTTCCAGTGTTTCGTCAATCACCGCACCGAAAATAATGTTGGCGTCAGGGTCGGCCGCTTCGGCCACGATATCTGCGGCTTCATTCACCTCAAAGAGGCCCAGGTTGCAGCCGCCGGTAATATTTAAGAGCACCCCGCGGGCTCCGTCAATGGATGTTTCCAAAAGCGGGCTGGCGATGGCGGCTTTGGCGGCTTCCACGGTACGGTTGTCACCGGTACCGATACCGATTCCCATCAGGGCCGCACCGGTCTCTTTCATGATGGTTTTCACATCCGCAAAGTCAAGGTTAATCAGGCCGGGAACGGCAATCAAATCGGATATGCCCTGCACACCCTGACGCAGTACATCGTCGGCAACACGGAATGCTTCCAGGATGGGTGTCCGTTTCTCCACCACCTGCAGCAGCCTGTCGTTGGGAATAACAATCAGTGTATCCACTTTCTCCTTCAGGCTGGTAATGCCTTTTTCAGCGGAACTCTGCCGGCGGCGGCCTTCAAAGGTAAACGGCTTGGTCACCACGCCCACTGTCAGCGCTCCCAGCTCGCGGGCGATTTCAGCAATGACAGGTGCGGCTCCGGTCCCGGTACCACCGCCCATGCCGGCTGTGACAAACACCATATCGGCACCCTTGAGTGCCTCTTTAATTTCTTCTCTGCTTTCCTCGGCAGCCTGGTTGCCGATTTCCGGGTTAGCTCCGGCACCAAGCCCTTTGGTCAGTTTCTCACCGATTTGCAGCTTACAGTCCGAGTTGGCCAAATAAAGAGCCTGGGCGTCTGTGTTGACCGAAATAAATTCCACGCCGCGAAGCCCTGCATCAATCATGCGGTTTACGGCATTACTGCCGCCGCCGCCAACACCGATCACTTTTATCTGGGCAAATTGTTCCATTTCAATATCAAATTCGATCAAAGAAAGCCTCCCCTTCCCCCTCAGGACAATTTAATCAAACATCTCAATAAACCAGGTTTTCACTTTATTGAAAATACCCGGCAGAGCCATACGCCCTCCCCTGTATTCCCGCACATTGAACATATGAGCATGCTGAACATAATGAATAATTCCCACAGCGGTGGAATAGATCGGACTTTTCACCCCCACATAGCCCGGTTGTGCAACACGGGCAGACGAATCAAAAATCTGTTCCGTCAACTCCACCATGCCGCGTGTAAGGGACACCCCTCCGGTTAAAACAATGCCGGCCGGCAGTGGTTCCCTGAAACCCATGTTTTCCAGTTCCTGTGCAGCGATATGCAGAATTTCCACAATCCTTGGCTCAATAATTGACGCCAGCTCCCTGACAGGAATTTTTCGCGCTTCTTTTCCGGCAAGCTGGGACAGTTCAACCTCAGCATTTTGCGGAACCAAAGCGGGCAGAGCCGCACCATGTTCCAGCTTTAGCTTTTCTGCTGCCTGCAGTGTTGTCCGCAGCCCCACAGCGATATCGTTTGTTATGTAGTCTCCTCCCACCGGAATCACGGCAATGTTCTTGATATGTCCGTTTTGGAAAACAGACACTTCCGTTGTACCGCCGCCGATATCAATCAGGACCGAGCCCAGTTCCTTTTCATCCCTGGACAGGGCGATTTCCGCATTAGCCAGCGAGTTGAGTACCATGCCGTCGATTGCCAGCCCTGAGCGCTCCACACAGCGAACCAGATTGCGAATTGATGTAACCATACCGGTAATAATCATGGCATCCACTTCCAGGCGGACGCCAACCATGCCGACCGGGTCACGAATTCCGTCATAGCCGTCCACAATAAATTCCCGGGGGATGACATCAATGATTTCCCGGTCCGGAGGTAATGCGATGACCCGGGCGGCCTGCAGGACACGCTCCACGTCATCTTCTGTAATTTCCTTATCATCCCCGGAGACAGCAACAACGCCCCGGTTATTGACCAGGCCCACCTGTGAACCAACTATACCCAAAAAAGCGGAAGGTATGGCCGTGCCCACCATGCGCTCAGCCTCTTCCACCGCGTTTGTAATTGCTTCCACAGTTTTATCCAGGTCAACAATAACACCTTTTTTCAGGCCTTCAGACGGGCTTGTCCCAACTCCGATTACATTGATTGACCCGTCTATATTGATTTCTCCGACGATGGCCCGGACGTGTGACGTGCCGATATCCATGCCGCAGACCAGGTTTCTTTTTACCACGACTGCCCCACCTCGCCCTCTTGTTCACACATATTACTTTCTTATTCAACAAGACTTAGAATTTCCCTTTTTTTAGCTGAATTGTTTTTTTAATCATTTGAATCATTTAGAATGTGAAAAGCAGGTGCAGTGGGAACACGTAAATCGAGGTATCCCTCGTCCTGACGCCCCGTCAGCTGCCCCATAATTTGTGCGAGCAGGCCCGCTTTCTCCTGAAAACCATCGCGCCCGAGCCAGACAGTCAGCCCGGACATGGTAACTAATACCAGATTTTCTTCGTCGCTGAAATTGATTTCCGAGACAGCAATCCCCGCCCCGTCCATGGCGGTAATCAATTCGGTCGTCCGTTCCAGCCGCTCCCCGGAAAACAGCAGGTCGCCGACCTTCAGTTCAAGCGGAGCAATGCCTGTAACCAGGGGCAGGCCGTAGTTTTGCGGATCATTCGTTACCCCCAGGATGGTTCCGTCAAAGCCAACTGCAAACAGATATTCGCGGTAAGGAACAAGACACAATGTCCCTTTTTCGGTAACATCCACTACCAGCGTCCTGGGCAGCTTTCGGTAAACACTGGCAGACTCAATCCGCGCAATGCTCTCTACGCGTTCAGCCAACTGCCCAGGGCTGAGCTCCCAGATATTTTCCCCCTCATGGATCTGAAGCGACTCGAGTATCTGAGACTCCGTTGTGTAGGTATTGCCTACCAGTTCAATCGTCTCCAGACTAAAAAAACCGGAACGGACAAAACCCAGTACCCCCCAGATAAAAAGGAAGAAGACAAATATGGCAAGCAGACGCCGCCTGGCTTTCATTTTCTTTTCTTTAGACACCGTCACTTTCCGCTGCCAAACCTGCCGCGTATTCCGGTAGTGCCTGTCCATTGCTGCTGCCCCCAGTACATGTCTGGGTGAGCAGGTTAAAGGCAACCTGCTCACCCTTTTTCGTGTTTGATATCCGCACCGAGACGGATTAGTTCTTCGTCGAGATTCTCATAACCGCGGCTGACATGCTGCAGTCCGTCCACAACCGTTTCCCCTTCTGCACAGAGACCGGCAATCATCAGTGCGGCACCGGCCCGCAGGTCGGATGCTGTCACACTGGCTCCCGTAAGATGTTTAACGCCGTGAATGACAGCTGTGCGGTTATCTGATGTAACAATAATGTTGGCACCCATCCGGGTAAGTTCTCCCACATGTTTAAAACGTGAATCGAAAACATTTTCAATCACAATGCTGGTACCGCTTGCGCGGGTCAGAAGCGCCATCATCGGGGCCTGCAGGTCTGTGGGGAAACCGGGATAGGGCAGTGTCCTGACAAACTCCACCGCTTTGGGCCGTTCGGGGCCCTGTATTCTCAGGCGGTCATTCTCTTCCCTGATCTGGGCGCCGGTCTCACGCAGCTTGGAAATGACTGCATCCAGATGCCCCGGAATCACATTCTCCAGCAGCACATCGCCGCCTGTGTTGGCAGCAGCCATCATAATCGTTCCGGCCACAATTCTGTCCGGTATCACGCTGTACTCCACGCCGTGCAGCTGTGTGACGCCGTCAATCCGTATTTGGTCCGTACCGGCACCACGGATTTTTGCGCCCATTTGGTTTAAGATGTTTTGCAAATCCACAATCTCAGGCTCTTTGGCCGCATTGCTGACCAAAGTTGTGCCGCGGGCATAGACAGCAGCCATCATAATATTTTCCGTCGCACCCACACTGGGATAGTCCAGGTGGATATCTGCGCCTTTCATACGCGTACCGCTGGCATAAATATAGCCCTGCTGCTGCTCGCGAAACTGCACACCCAGTGCGGCAAGGCCTTTGGTATGCAGGCCGATGGGACGCTGTCCAATGGCACACCCCCCCGGATGGGAAATACAGGCCTGGCCGAAGCGGCCCAGAAGTGCCCCCATTAAAAATATGGTTGAACGCATTTCCCGCATCAGCCGCTCGTCAATAAAGTAGCTTTGAATATCTTTGGTGGATACAACCATGTCGCTGCCGCTCCAGGTGATTTTTGCACCCAGGCTGCTGAGGATCTCTACCATTTTTACCACATCACGGATGCGCGGTACATTTTTGAGGATAACTTCGTCCTGGCTGTTGTTTAACAGAACGGCGGCCAGGATCGGAAGTATTGAGTTTTTTGCTCCCCCAATCCTGACAGTTCCCTCCAGACGGTTTCCTCCACGGATTACATATCTCTCCATTCTCCCACCTTCCCTTAATAACCGAGCAAACGAACCTCCAGTTCCAGGGTGACACCAAACTGTTTTACCACTGATGCCTTTGCCGTCTCAATCAGAGACAAGACATCCTCTGCGGTGGCCTCACCGCAATTGACAATAAAGTTGGCATGCACTTCGGAGATCTTTGCTCCACCCGATCGGTGGCCTTTGAGGCCGGCGGCCTCAATCAAACGTCCGGCCGCATCACTCGGCGGGTTTTTAAAGATACTGCCGGCATTGGGTTGGCGGGGTTGACGGTCACGACGGAAGGCCAGGTATTCCCGGCTTTTCTCCTCCAGCGCTTCCTTATTCCCCGGTTTGAGCCCGAGTTTTACACTGCAAACAACGGATTCCGGCGGCAAACTGCTTTTCCGGTACGACAGTCCCAGGGCATCGTGAGCAAGCCTATGTAGCTCCAAATCGCGGTCGAGGACTACAGCTTCAAGCAAACAGTCACTCACCGCACCGCCGTGTGCTCCCGCATTCATCACCAGGGCGCCCCCTACGGAACCGGGTATGCCCGCGGCGAATTCGAGGCCTGCCAGGCCCCTGCGGCCGGCATCCCTGGCGAGCACAGCCAGCTTCACAGCAGCACCTGCTTCCACTACCGGGCCGTCATACGCAGTGCGGCAAAAATCGCCGCCCAACCGCAGTACGGCACCCCGGTACCCCCTGTCGTTCACCAGAAGATTCGTACCACTGCCCAAAATAAACCAGGGAATTCCCTTTTGCCGCAAAACTGTCAGCACAGCGACCAGTTCCGCCGTCGTCTCCGGCTCCACGTAAAGATCGGCGGGCCCGCCGATTTTAAACGATGTATACCGGGACAGGGGCTCGCCGGTTCTGACCGGTCCGCCAATTTTTGCAGTAAGCTCCTGGGCAATGTTTTCCATAAGCACCTCCGGCTATAACCCTTTGCCGTAATTCATAGTATGCAAAGAGTTCCGTTGTGTGTTTTTCCTGTATAAAATCAAATTTTTATTTACTTATTAACTGCCGGATGACAGACGCCATCCGCTCGGCGGCATCCGGTACACCAAGAGCCCGGCAGGCAGCCGCCATTTCTTGCAGGTGCGGGCGGTCTGAAAGCAAACCGGCCAGAAGTTTGGCAAGCCCGTCGGTGCTCAGGTCATTTTCCCGTAATAATACGGCGGCACCATGGTCAAAGAGAGCCCGGGCATTATATTCCTGATGGTTCTTCGTCACATTGGGGGACGGCACCAAAACGGCGGGCACCCCAAGTGCCGTAATCTCTGCCAGCGTCGTGGCACCGGCACGGCTGACCACCAAATCCGCTCTGTTTAACAATGCGGGTAAATCGGGATGATACGGCAGGACCTGCAGCCGCCGGGGGAAGCGGGAAAACAACGGTTCCATCTCCCTGTTGATATCAGCAAAATAGCGTTTGCCTGTCACATACACAATCTGCGCGTCACAGGCAGAGAGAACATGGGCCACGCTTCCCGCAAACGCTTCGTTGAGCCTGGCGGCGCCGTGGCTGCCGCCGACGCAGAGCAGCAGCGGCACATCGGCAATCAGCTTTCCGGGAAGCTCAGGTTCGTTTGCAGCCAGTGCAGCTTCACTGGCCCGCGGATTTCCTGTAAGCACCGTCTTCTGCGGCCGCGGAAAATAACGTGCACTGTCTGAAAAGCTGAGACAGACACGGTTGGCCATTCGGGATAGGACGACATTGGTAAAGCCCGGTATGGCGTTTTGTTCATGAATCACGGTGGGAATTCTGGCGAGTACGGCCGCCAGCACCACCGGGCCGGCCACATAACCGCCGGTACCCACCACAATATCCGGACGGAATTTTTTTATCATCCGCCTGGCGGTCATCACGCCGGAGGCGGCCAAGAAGAGGGCTCGTCCCGTTTGCAGGGACAGCCTTCTTTCCAACCCCACAACCGGTACCAGTTCCAGCCCGAAGCCGGCAGCCGGGATAATTTCCTTTTCCATTCCGCGCTCAGTGCCGGCAAAAATGACCTCTGCGCCGTCGGCCTCCTGCAGATAGCGGGCCAGCGCCAACGCAGGATAAATATGGCCGCCGGTGCCGCCGCCTGCAAATAATACGCGCATGCACATCACCCCGGTTTTATGATTTTATATATTTGGATATATTCAAAAGCACACCAAGACTGCACATTGTAAACAAAAGAGACGAGCCGCCGGCACTAATCAGCGGCAGGTTGATCCCTGTAACGGGAATGGAGCCGGTGACAACACCGATATTCATCAGGGCCTGCAGACCAATCATCGCCGTGATGCCTGTTGCCAGCAGGCTGCCGAACATATCAGGCGCCATCAGCGCCACTTTAAACCCGCGCCAGATCAGCAGGAAGAACAGCAACAGGACACTGACCGTGCCGATCAGTCCCAGTTCTTCACCGATGATCGCAAAGATAAAATCGCTCCACGGCTCAGGCAAATAGTGCATTTTCTGACGGCTGCGGCCAAGACCCACGCCAAAAAGGCCGCCGGGGCCAAGCGCGTAAAGTGACTGGATAATCTGAAACCCTGTATCCAGCGGGTCGATCCAGGGATCGCGAAAAGACATCAGGCGCCGGACGCGGTAGGGTTTGCTCATCATCAGGTAGCCAAGCAGCGGTACTGTGGCTGCGCCAATCAGCCCCATCTGCCCCAGGGGCATACCGGCCACAAACACCACCACCATCACAGTCCCGGACATAGCCACTGCCGTTCCCAGGTCCGGCTGGAGCATAATTATCCCAAAAAATACTCCCAGCACAGCTAAAACAGGCAGCGGGCCTTCGGTAAATTTATCTATACGGATATCTTTACGCGACAAATACGCCGCGGCAAATAAGAGCAGAGATACTTTTGCCATGTCGGACGGCTGTCCTGTCAGACTTCCTATTCGGATCCAGCGGTACGCACCTTTAACAGCATGGCCCACACCGGGGATAAATACGGCCAGCAGCAAAAACAGGCTGACCAAAAGCGACAGATTGGTCCAGCGTTTCAACTTCCAGTAGTCATAATTGCTGAAAAAAAGCAGGCCGCCCAAGCCCAGAACAGCCCACATCGCCTGGCGGCGCAGCTGAAAGTAGGGATCTTTGTAATTGTCGGCAACCACGATGCTGCTGGCGGAAAAGACCATCACAATGCCAATGGCCAACAGCGTCATGGCCGTAAACAGAATAATAAAATCAGCTTCTTTTTTCTTCCCGTTTCGGTTCATCCTTCCGGCCATCTTCAAGCCCCCCTAGCTTCCAGACTGCCTCTTTGAAACGCTCTCCCCGCTCTTCGTAGTCCCGGAACATATCCCATGAAGCACAGGCCGGCGAGAGCAGCACCACATCACCGGGTTTTGCTTCCCGAAATGCCAGTGTTACCGCATCCTCCAGCGTATCGGCAAACGTATACGCCGCATAACCCTTCTCCGCAAGCTCTGCGGCCAGGCGTTTGGCAACCTGGCCGAGTAAAACGGTATGGCCAACATGCGTTTTGATTTGCTCTGCCAGGGAGGCAAAGGAGCCGCCCTTGTCATAACCGCCGGCAATCAGTATTTTCCGGTTCGGAAATGCTTCCAGCGCCTTAATGGCGGCATCTGTATTTGTCCCTTTGGAATCATTGATAAACAGCACATCATGTAAACTGCGCACAACTTCGAGCCGGTGAGGCACACCGGGGAAGCTGCGCAGGGTCCGGGCAATGACATCGGCAGAGACACCGCCAAGCCAGGCTAAAAGTGACGCCGCCAGTGCATTTTCCAGATTATGCGCCCCCGGAATGCGTATTTCATCCACCCGGCATACGGAAACTTCCCGTTCGTTATCACGCAGAACCAGCTGCTTTTCACGCACAAAAGCGCCCTTTTCCACTTCCCGTTTCCGGCTGAACAAGTACACAGCACACGTCGGCCGGCTGCGTAACCCGTAGGTCACTGCATCATCGGCATTTAATACGGCGGCGTCTTCCCCGCTTTGATTGAGAAAGATCCGTGCTTTGGCCTCTGTATATGCTTCCATTGAACCATGGTGATCCATGTGGTCAGGCGTAATGTTTAAAATGGCAGACAGTCTGGGACGGAAACGAATTGTGCCCTCCAGCTGAAAACTGCTCAGCTCGGCCACCACCACATCGTCCACCGCGCTGTCTTTTGCCACGGTTGTCAATGGCAGGCCGATATTTCCGGCGATAACCGTTTTACGGCCGGCGGCTCTGAAAATTTCCCCGGTCAGTGCAGTGGTTGTGGTTTTACCGTTTGTACCCGTTATGGCCACAATGGGTGCATCCATCAGCCAGTACGCCAGCTCCACCTCGGTAATCACCGGAATGCCCAGCTCAAAAGCTCTTTGCAGCGGAGGCAGACCCATGGGTACGCCGGGATTTTTCACCACCAGCGCCACATCCGGGCCCACAATCTCTGCGGGATGGCCGCCCCCTGTAAAATGTATGCCTGTGATTCCTTTTAATGACTCAAGTTCAGCGGCTGCCTCCCCGGCTGTTTTCCGGTCGTTGATCACAACACGGGCTCCCAGATCTGCCAGCAGGGCGGCACTGGCCAGCCCGCTGCGTGCCAGTCCGATTACCACAACATTTTTACCGCGTAGATCCATCAAGTTTGACTCTTCCTTTCTCTAAAGGGCACCCAACTGCAGCAGGCCGATTACGGCAAAAATAAAACCCAGGGTCCAAAAGCCCGTAACGACCCGCCATTCCCCATGCCCGCCAAGTTCATAATGATGGTGCAGCGGGCTCATGCGAAATACTCGGTTTCCCGTCAGCTGAAAAACAATTACTTGTATAATAACAGATAATGTCTCAATCACAAATACACCGCCGATAATGACCAGATAGAGTTCCGTCTTGGTCAGCACAGCCATGGCTGCCAGGGCGCCGCCCAGCGCCAGGGAACCCACATCACCCATAAACACACGGGCGGGATGGAAGTTATAGGCCAGAAAGGCAAACACGGCGCCAATCATGGCCGCGCCAAACTGCATCAGGCCGTCGGCTCCCTGTATTGTCGCCAGGATCGTATAGGAAAGCAGGGCCAAGATAGCCGTGCCCGCCGCCAAGCCGTCGATTCCGTCCGTCAGGTTGACTGCATTGGTGGTACCGATTACAAAAAAAGCCAGAAACAACGGATACCAGGCACCCAAATCAAGAACATAGGTTGTAAACGGCACAGCAAGCGCTGCATTTGCTCCTGTCTGCTGCCAGATCAGGTAAAATGCCGCCACCACCGCAAGCTGGCCCAAAAGTTTACTGCGGGCTTTAAGCCCAAGTGACTGTTTGCGCACCACTTTCAGGTAATCATCGACAAAACCGATGAAGCCGTTACCGTATGTAAGCAGTAAAGCCAGCAAAAGAGGTGTATTTTTGGGGGCAAAAATCAAAACCGCCGGCAAAAATGCCAACAGAAAAATTACACCGCCCATGGTGGGTGTGCCTGCTTTTTTCATATGTTTACGGGGTCCGTCCTCACGAATCTGCTGGCCGAAATGCATTTTTTTGAATACCGAGATAAAAAGGGGCGCCAGCACAATACCCGTAAGAAAGGCGACCAATGCAACCTGATTCATACCTATCCCTCCGACAGCGCGGCCAAAACATCCTCCATCCGCATTCCTCTTGATCCTTTCAGCAGTACCCAGTCACCCGGCTGTGCCAGTTCCCTCACAAGCTGCGCGGCATGGCTGTGCGAGTCACAACGATGAACGAGACTACCGGAATATCCAGCAGCCAGCGCTCCCGCTGCAATCATTTGCGCTCTCTCGCCCAGAACAAGCAGTGCATCCAGGCCATGCTCTGCCACCAGCCGTCCCACACGTCTGTGTCCTTCTTCCTCCATATCACCCAGTTCCAGCATGTCGCCAAAGACCGCAATTTTTGCGGCATTTACCGCCTTTTCAGCAAGGACATCAATGGCGGCTGCCATCGACGTGGGGCTGGCATTGTAGGCATCATTAATCACGTAAATCCCTGCAGGTGTTTGTACCACTTCAAGCCGCATGCCTGTCATCTCAATGTTTGCCAGTCCCGCTGTTATTTCCTCATCGGTCAAATCCAGCAGACGGCCTGCGGCCACCGCCGCCATCAGATTGTAAATGTTGTGCCTCCCCGGCAGGGGTGGTGCCAGCACAAGCGGGGGATATCCTTCCTGCTCCAGGCGCACTTTCTTCCCGCCGGTGTCTGCGTACATGTCTGTACAGCGCAAATTGGCTGCGGATGAAAATCCGAATGTCAGCACGCTGCAGGCGAGTCCCTGCAGATGAGGCACTAAAAGCGGTTCATCACCGTTTACAACCGCTGTGCCCTCCGCCGGCAAACGGGGCAAAAGCTCACTCTTTGCCCGGGCGATTCCCTCCCGGGAGCCGAGCATCTCCAGATGGGATTCACCAATATTGGTAATCACGCCAATTGTGGGCGCCGCCAGTTTAGCCAGCAGGTCTATTTCGCCATACCCGCTCATGCCCATTTCCAGTACCGCGGCGCCGTATGTGGAATCAAGGCGGGAGAGCATCACCGGCAGGCCGATCTCGTTATTGAGGTTCCCTGCAGTTTTCAGCGTTTTTAAACGGGAAGACAGGACAGCCGCGATCATATCCTTGGTCGTTGTTTTGCCCACAGACCCGGTTACGGCAACGACAGGTAGTGTAAATCTGCTGCGGTAGGCGGCAGCCATTCTCTGCAGAGCCTCAAGAGTCTCACTGACACCAATGACGGTCATCTCCTGCAAAGAAGAGAGCTCTACAGCCTGGGACGCAAAGCTGCAGGCAGCACCTTTTGCTGCCGCATCAGGCAAAAACCGGTGACCGTCTGTCCGCTCGCCGCGGAGCGGAACAAATAAGTCGTCCTGCCCGATGTCCCGCGAATCTATGATAACTCTGTTGATTTTTTTATCAGGGTCACCGGCCAGGAGCAGCTCTCCGTTAACGGCTGCCATAGCCTCCCTGCACGTCATTTCCATTTGTTTTGTGTCGCCTCCGAATCGCTTCCCTGGCAATCTGCCGGTCATCAAAGGGAATGGTATGGTCGCTAAACACCTGTGTGGTTTCATGTCCCTTGCCGGCAATGACAACCACATCACCGGGTTGGGCCAGACCGACAGCACGCTCAATGGCAGCCCTGCGATCACCGATAACTTCATACTCTAAGCTTTCTTGATGTCGCTTCAGGCCGGGAAGAATCTCCTTGATAATGCCTGCGGGGTCTTCTCCGCGTGGATTATCCGATGTCACAACACAGATGTCGCTGTATTTGCCGGCCGCTTCGCCCATCAGAGGCCGTTTGGTGCGGTCACGGTCACCACCGCAGCCAAAAACGGTAATCACGCGGGCACGGGCAAATTCACGCACCGCCTGCAAAATATTTTCCAGCCCGTCGGGCGTATGGGCATAATCCACAATCACAGTAAAATTCTGGCCGGCATCCACCAACTCAAAGCGGCCGGGAATCCCCTCGACAGAACCCAGGACAGAGGCAATTTCTTCCGGCGCCAACCCTTCCAGCAAACCGACACAAGCGGCGGCAAGAGAGTTGTATACCGAAAAAAGCCCTGTCATTTTCAGCCGGACTGTGGTGTTCCCCGCAGGTGTCTCCAGCAAAAAGGTTACACCGTCCCGGGCCACATGCACATCAGAGGCGCGCACATGGCAGTGGGCGCCCAGTCCGTATAAAATGGTTTCTGTTGGCGTCTGGTCGGCGATATGTTCCCAGTGCTGATCGTCTCCGTTGATTACAGCCCGCCGCGGGCGTTCCCTTTTTACAGGGAACGAACCAAGCCAGGAGAAAAGCTTACTCTTGCTTTCCAGATAATGCATAAATGTCCTGTGAAAATCCAGATGGTCTTCTGTGATATTGGTCAGAACCACGGTATCGAAATCGCAGCCCACCGTCCTGTGCCAGGCCAGGGCATGGGATGACACTTCCATGGTGGCGTGTGTAACGTTTTCATTCACCATTCTGCGCAGCAGTTCCTGCAGGTCGCTGGCCTCTGGTGTTGTCGCCAGAGAAGGATATTCTTCGCCGCGGATCCGGTAGCGCACCGTACCGATCAGGCCGGTGGACGCACCTTTGCTTTGCAGCAGCGCGTCAATTAAATGGGTTGTTGTTGTTTTTCCGTTTGTCCCGGTGACCCCCGTGAGGACAAATTCACGGGACGGGTAATCGTAGAACCTGGCAGACAAAAGTGCCAGTGCCAAACGTATATCCGGTACCTGGATCATGGTGCAGCCGGGCCAATGCTCATCCAGATCGGAGATAACGGCTGCAGCGCCGGCGGCCACCGCTTCGGCGATAAAACTCTTGCCGTGTGAGCGTGTGCCGGGCAGGCAGACAAACAAATCCCCGGGGCGGACTCTGCCAGAATGATAGGATATCCCGCTGATCATTTGATCAAGGGGACCGTGTATCCGCTTATGAAGCAGAATATCAACAAGAGCCGCAAGGGTCATCATTATGCTAGTATTCCCCCTTTATGTGATCACAACACATCAGGTAAAAGAGAAAAGGGGTGGAACATCACTACCCCGCTACCTCCCCGCTTCACCGGGAGCCGCAAACTCTACAGTGATGACACTATCGGGTGCAACAACAGTCTGGGGCGCCGGTGTCTGGCTGATAACCACACCGGAACCGCTGCTGTTCATTCGCAGGCCCAGCCAGCCGAGAATTTCACCGGCTTCACGCATCGTTTTTCCTTTCAGGTCAGGAACACTGACCTCACCGGTATTTGCTTCTCCGTCAAGATAAAGCAGTATCTGTGTATGCAGGGGTACTTTGGCACCCGGTTTCGGTGTCTGATTGAGAATCTTCGTACCATCGCCGCCAATAAAGCGCACAATCAGCCCCGACGGGTCAAGACGTTCGCTGGCTTCATCCAGGGTCAGCCCGGTTACATCGGGCACTTCCACCATGGCCGGCACTTCACTGACAGGTGAAGTTGACGGTGGAATCTCCATATATTTTAATATTCGCTCCATCATTCGTTTATACATGGGCGCCGATACCTGTGAACCCCACTGCGGCCCGGCCTGAGGCGCATCCACCGCAATGTAGAGCAGAATCTGCGGGTCCTCAATCGGAGCAAAACCGACAAAAGACAAAATATATTCACCGTCGATATAACGGCCGCCCGGCCCCACCTTCTGCGCCGTGCCGGTCTTACCGGCGATGCGATATCCTTCCAGATAAGCGTTCTTGCCGCTGCCCTCGGTGACCACCAGTTCCATAATCCTGGTCACCTCTTTTGTTGTCTCATCCGATAAGACGCGGCGCACGACCTGCGGTTCCTTTTTCTGGACAATGCTGCCTTCACTGTCGCGGATTTCACTGACCACATAGGGTTTCATCAGATACCCTCCGTTGGCAATGGCCGCCACCGCCATGACCTGCTGCAGGGGTGTCACGGAAACACCCTGGCCAAACGACGTGGTTGCTGCTTCCACAGGGCCGTACTGCTCCTCGCTAAATAAAATCCCTGTGCCCTCACCAATCACATCAATCCCGGTTTTTTGGCCAAAGCCAAAGGCTTTAACATAATCCATCAGCTTTTCAGCCGAAATTCTCTGTTGAAGTGTGATAAACCCGGGGTTGCACGAACCCAGCACCACTTCAGTAAAATCAATGGCTCCGTGACCGCCGCGGCCGCGGGTCCAGCAGCCGATGGAATGACCGCCCACTTTAATAGAGCCGCTGCAGAAAAATCCTTCGTCGGCCCGGTATCTTCCTTCTTCTATGGAGGCGGACAGTGTAACCAGCTTAAAAGTGGAACCTGGCTCAAACGTATCCGACACCGGTGTCAGTTTCCAGTTCTCCTGCGGAGAGTCGGCAAAATTGTTGGGGTCAAAATCCGGTTTACCCGCGATGGCCAGCACCTCACCGGTCTTGGGGTCCACAGCAATACTTACAATTCCTTTCGGTGCAGACTCGAGCATGACACGGTCCATTTCCTGTTCCATGATGAACTGAATACTCTGGTCCACCGTCAGTACAAGGTCGTACCCGTCCACAGGCGGGACAAACTTCTGAAGACCCTGCGGAATCTGTCGCCCTATGCCATCTGTTTGGAATTCGATCCGGCCGTCCCTGCCCTTAAGTTCATCTTCATACCGGTTCTCCAGTCCGCTTAAGCCCTCATCAATGCCGGCAAACCCTAACAACTGGGACGCCAGCCTGCCGTGCGGATAGTTGCGTTTCGGTTCCAACGAGAAACGGACTCCCCGGATGTCCAGCTTCCTGACTTCCAGCGCGTCCTCTTCATCAAGCTTTCTTTTCAGATAAACAGAGGAGCTTTCTCTGCTCAATAACTCAAAGACCCGTTCCTCTTCCATTTCCAGAACGGGGGCGAGCAGACGTGCAGCCTCTTCTTTGTCCTCAATCTGTTTCGGGTAGGCGATAATGGACACAGAAGGAGCGCTGCCGGCCAGAAGCCGTTCCTGCCGGTCAAGTATATCTCCTCTTGGTGCCTTTGCCGGGTCTCCGGTCGTCCACTGCTCCCAGGCCTTGGCGCTCAGTTCTCCGGCAACGACCAACTGCAGCCAGAACAGCCGCAGAATCAGTGCGAATACAACAAGCATTGTGCAAAAGAAAAGGAAGATTAGTCTTTTTTTCACAGTGATATTTATTGCTGCATTCCTGTTCAAAAGCTAACCCTCCCGGATGTGTAAAGCTATATGTTATTTGCTGCGTCCGGGTATGTATCAGTTCCCGGAAACACCGGCTGTCAGGATGACAAACTGGTCTCTGTCGGGATGCTGCATGCCGATCTCCAGCGCCATTTTTTCAAGCCTCTCAGGTGACTGAAGAGACGCTAGTTCTAATTTTAAATGTTGGGTTTCATCCTGTAAAGCTTTTAATTCCCTGACTCCGCTGTCAATTTCATAACTAATGTGAACCACATATGTATAATGGGCTACCAGGAGAATAGCAATCAGCATAAATGACAGCAGAACGGCAAACATTTTCAGTTTAACGGCAGCTGTCTGCAGATTATTCTCCCTTTGGGCGGCGATCTTTTTTGTTTTTCGCTGATGGTCATAAAACGAAAGTTCCGGCTGTCTTTTTTTTGCTACTAACAACTCTATTCACCCTCTTCCCTGTTTAGAACTTTTACCGCTGCCCGTAGTTTTGCGCTTCTTGCTCTGGGGTTTTTGCTTAGTTCCTCATCGGCGGCCTGCACCGGCTTACCTGTCAATACTTTCACAAGCGGCGTGTTGCCGCAAACGCACTGGGGAAGTCCCGGAGGGCACTGGCAGCCGCCGGCAGCCTGCTGGAACATCTTTTTGACAATTCTGTCCTCCAGGGAATGAAATGTGATAATCACCAGGCGGCCGCCCGGCCGCAGGCAATCAATGCCGTCCGTTACCGCACGCTCCAGTACGCCGAGCTCATCGTTAACTGCAATGCGCAAAGCCTGAAATGTCCGGCGTGCCGGATGGGGGCCCCTGCGTCTGGCCCGTGCCGGAATCGCCGCTTTAATCACGTCCACCAGTTGGCCTGTAGTGTCAATCGGACTGGTTTTTCTTTTTGTCACAATAAACTGGGCAATCCGCCGGGCCCACAACTCCTCGCCGTAATCGCGGATCACTTTGGAAAGCTCGTCTTCCGCCAGCGTGTTAACCAGATCCGCTGCCGTAACAGGGCCTTCAAGGTTCATTCTCATATCCAGAGGCGCATCGGCATGAAATGAAAACCCCCGCTCATCTTCATCCAACTGGTGACTGGACACCCCGATATCCAAAAGGATACCGTCCAGCGCCGGTATGCCCAGAGATGAAAGGATGGCTTTTATATTTCCGAAATTGTTATGTACAAAGTCAATCTGTCCGTCGCGGGAAGCCAGCGTTTCTTTGGCCGCTGCCAGTGCTTCTTTATCCTGGTCGACGGCGATCAGCCGGCCGCCGGGCATAATTCCCTCCAGGATCGCGCGGCTGTGGCCGCCTCCGCCGACAGTTCCGTCCATAATCACTTCTCCGGGTTTTGGCTTTAACAACGCCATAGTCTCAGACAAAAGGACGGGCTCATGGGAAAACGTCATGGTATCCACTTCCTTAAAACACATAGTTGCGCCTATTATTCCCATCCTCATCACAACTCAATATCCATAATTTTTTCGGCAATGTCCTCAAAGGAAAGGCCGGTCTCTTCGCTGTACTGGCCCCAGACTTCCTGGCTCCAGATTTCAACGCGGTTGGAGACGCCGATGACAACCACGTCTTTTTGCAGTTTGGCATGCTCACGTAAATTATTAGGCACCAGCACACGCCCCTGTTTATCCAGCTCACATTCCGCAGCGCCGGAAAAGAAGAAACGCATAAAAGCCCTTGCATCGGAGCGCGTAAACGGCAAAGCTTTTAACTTCTGCTCCAACACATTCCATTCATGCAGCGGGTAGACAAAAAGGCAGTTGTCCAGTCCACGGGTCAGCACAAACCGTTCTCCCAGCTCCTCACGGAATTTAGCCGGCATAATCAGCCGGCCTTTACCATCCACAGCGTGCTGGTATTCTCCCATGAACACGGACATTCACCCCCTTGGGGGAAACTCCCCCCACTTTCCACCACTTTAAACCACTTTCTCTACAATTCTGCGCAAAATTTAAGATTCCTTCTTTCGTTTTAAAAAATATTACAAAAAAATTAACAAAATCCAAATAAACCCAATAAAGAATCCCCGCAAATGAAGACGCGGGGACAGGTTCCACTGTCTTCATCTGACGGAATAATCAAATAAAATGAGGACAGTGGAACCTGTCCCCGCGTCTTCAAAAGAAAAAGCAGGCTGTTTCTACAGCCTGCTTTACCCGTTAAACGGTCAGCAACAGATCATTTTCTTTTTTAAGGAGATGCGTTGTAATAACATGGTCACCACATTTGGGGCACAGCACGCCGCTTTCTTCCACAGACCGGGGCCAGTGGGCTTCCTGCAAACCCTGCAGGCCGCAGCCCAGACACAGAAACTCGATTTTGCCGTCCAAACCTTCCATGTGTCGCCTCCTTAAAGTAAACTTATGCAGTTGTCCGGGTATACTACCTTATGTTATACGTATATTCTTTATTTCCTCCGTTTTTCCTTGTGTACAAGTAGAAAAATTTTCTTTTTTAGTATTAAAAATTTCCCGGTTTGCAGATGATTTCCCGGATTTTGCAGTCAAAAAAATCTTTGGCATGGGCCGGCCGGATGACCACAGCGGTATCGGCACCGCGACCGGAACCGCCGATGGCAATAACATCCTCTCCGTGAGGAATCAGTCCGGCATCCAGGGCCATCACGGCAATTTCCGCACAGACCTTTGTACCCTGGCCCAGCATTCTCAGTGTATGGGCCACAATGCCGCCGGGATACGATCCGCCGAATTTGTTTTCCACTGCACGGTCTATTCCGCCCAGCAAATGTGTGGTAGTCAGCAAAGCAGCACCGGCATCTTTTAATTCAGCCATCACCTCAGCGGGCATTTCCTGGAAACCGGGCTTCTGGTAGCCGCTGTGGTGGGTCACCACAACTGCTTCAACACCAAGTTTGAGCAGCTCCCGTGCTGTTTTCCCGGTATTTGAGGCAACCACAAAGCAGCGAATGCCCAGTTCCCGTCCCCGCTCCACTGCAAGCTGCAGTGTTTTTTCTGTATTGACAGGGCCTTTCTCTGCAAATATCATCCACAGAACCTCCTTACAGCCATGGTTCTACCAGCTCGCGCAGTTCGTGTTCGTCAACAGGGCGTACCGTTACGAAGCGGACAACACCCTCCCTGTCCAAAAGCAGCGTTTTGGGAATAAACTGTACTTCATACAGCAGGCTGACCTGACCGTCGTCCTTGACTACCGGAAATGTATACCCGTTTTCCCCAAGAAAGTCCCGGATCATGTGCAAAGGCTCCTGGCCCACATTCACGGCCAAAATCGAAAAGCCGTCGTTATTGAGCTCCTCATACACTTTTTGCATATCGGGCATCTCTTCCCGGCAGGGCGGGCAGGTTGCAGACCAGAAATTCACCATCACAACCTGGCCGTGTAAATCACTGAGCGCTATGGAACTACCGTCAAGGTCCTGCAGGGTAAAGTCAGGAGCAACCTGGCCGACAGAGAGTCCGGGTTCTGACCTGTGCCGGGCCAGCAAAGGAATAGCCACCGCCAGAATCGCCACAACAACCAATATAGGCAGATATTTTTTCATGTTATCCTCCTTGTGTCAGTAAAGAATAATCGCCAGTCTGGAAATCAGGCCAAAAAATACAGCCAGGCCAAAGGCAACCAGCACAAAACCAAAAATTTTCTGCAGATGGGGCAAGTAGACCACAAACCGGTCAATCATCCGGCCGGTCTGCTCCACCAACAGAGCTGCCAGTAAAAAGGGCAGTGCCATGCCCAGGGAAAACGCCACCAGCAGGGACACACCGCCCCCCGTGGCCGCAGTATAAACCAGAATTGCACCCAACACCGGCCCGATACAGGGAGTCCATCCTGCGCCGAAAGCCACGCCCATCAGCATGGCTGTACCCGGCCCGGCGGCTTTGGGTACATAATGCATCCTTTTTTCTCTCTGCATAAAAGCAGGAGAAAGCACGCCGGCCAGGTGCAGTCCGAAGAGGACAATTAAAGCACCGGCAATCCGCTGCAGCACAAGCTGATACTCGGCAAAAAATGCGGCAAACCAGCTGGCCAGAATGCCAAGTAAAATAAACACCGCGCTAAACCCAACGACGAAATTCAGACTGTTGACAAGTGCTCTGTTTCGTACAGGCCGGCCGTCCTCATCGGTAACCGAGCCGGCCAGAAACCCAAGATACACCGGTAAAAGCGGCAGTTGGCAGGGGGAAAAAAAAGAAATTACCCCTGCGAAAAAGGCAATTGTAACAGTTATGCTTCCCTGCTCCATAATACCTCCTGGGGGTATATAGTATTTTCTCTATTATCTTAAACATCCGCAAAAATGTCAACTGTTGTTTTCAGAACAATAACCGGCCCATAAACACATTGGCAATTGTAAAGTAAATCAAAAGCCCTGTCATGTCTTTGATGGTGGTGACAAGCGGACCCGCCGCATAGGCCGGGTCAATGCCGGCGCGGCTGAACAACAGCGGGATAAATGTGCCGATCACCGCCCCCAGCGTGACTGTGGTGAACATGGCAACCCCCACCGTAGGCCCGAGTAAATACATTAATTCAGAGTCAATCTGCCAAAGCCCGCTGATAAACACGGCGGTGGTCATCGCCGCCACAGTTGCCCCGCAGATCACGCCCATGGTCAGCCCGATACGGATCTCACGAAAAAAATAACGCCACATTTCCGATTTATCAATTTCACCGGTGGCCACCCCACGCACAAAAACTGTGGAAGACTGGGATGCTACGTTGCCGCCCATGTCCATAATGACGGGAATAAAAAAAGCAAGCACAACAATTGTCTTGAGCGTTTTCTCAAAGGTGCCGATCACCACTCCGGAAAGCAGCCCGCCAAACAATGTAATAATCAGCCAGGGAAGCCTTCTCCCCAGAATACTCCCCACAGAAGCGGTAACCAAATCGACATCATCCAGTTCACCGGCACCGACGCGCCGGTAAATATCCTCGGTGGCCTCTTCTTCCAAAACGTCAAGGACGTCGTCAACGGTAACAATCCCCAGCAGCCGCTGGCGGTCATCGATCACAGGCACTGCCAGCAGGTCGTATTTTGATACCAGCCGCGCCACTTCTTCCTGGTCCATATCCACCGGGACGCTGACGATATTTTTACGCATAATTTCCGAAAGACGTGTGCCGTCGGTGGAGGCAATCAGTTCGCGGAGCGACAGCACGCCAATCAACCGGGTTTCTTCATCCACAACATATACATAGTAAACCGTTTCCGCCTCAGGCGCTATCTGGCGCAGACGCCGGATCGTTTCTTCCACAGCCATGGTTTCGGGAAACGATATGTATTCGGTGGTCATGATGCCGCCGGCACTGTCTTCCGGGTATTTGAGCAGGCCCCGGATTTCTTCGGCATCTTCCTCGATTAAGGTCAGAAGTTCTTTGGCATCTTCCTCGGGAAGTTCCGCCAGGAGGTCCGCCGCATCGTCGGTGGCCATCTCTTTTAAAATGGATGACGCTCTTTTTTTGGTAAGCAGCTGGAACAATACGACCTGGTCAATCTCTTCCATTTCCTGAATTACCAACGCCGCTTCTTCGTCGCTTAACAGCTCAAAGAGTTCCGATTTCTGCTCATCGGTCAGATCTTCAACAATTTCCGCAAAATCGGTGGGGTGTAGGTTCTGAAAGAATTCAGTCAGGTTTGTGTCCCGCTCTTTGATCATTTTAAGAATCTTCTGCAGCGATTTTTGAATGGACATGCCACCCACCTCCTTCGTTAGCCGTTAACCGATATACTTGCCGAGCATGTTCATAACCTCATCTATAAATTCGGTATCCCTGTCTTCATGTATCGCTTCATACAGGCAATGACGGAAGTGTGTCTGAAAAACCAGTGTCCCTACCTTGTTAACTGCCGACTTAACTGCGGCAATCTGCATCAGAATATCCGTACATTGCTGTTCCTCTTCAATCATTTTACGCACACCTTTTACCTGGCCCTCAATCCGGTTCAAGCGGTTGATAATATTTTGACGTTCTTCATCCATCATCAGACACCTCGCAATCGCCGTTTTCCTTTCAATTATAACGCTTAAAACGTCGTAATACAACAAAAAAACCCCACCATGCCGTGGACCGCTTAGTTTTGAACTGCTCTCCCCACAGGTGGGTGCTCTCCTGACTGTTTTGCATGTCCTTACAAACAAGGCGTATACGCTACAGCACAGAGCCCGAGCTCCCGATTCAAAAGTGTTAGCTCAAAACTTTATACGGTTGATCACAAACATCGCAGGGCTTGCCTTTAGTATTCCTGGTTCACCGTAATTATAGCAATTTTTTTCGACGCAGGCAAGTGGAATTTCCCTACATATCAGGAGACATGGAACCATAAATATAGACTAAAAGGATGAAGGGACGTGTTTTTATGACCTTCGAAGCGCTTACAACCATCTTTGTACTGGCAATTATTGTCGAATTTTCCACTGAAATCATCAAGTCGGCATTCCCGTCTGTACGCGGCCGGTACAGCCGTGCGGCGGCGATACTTTTGGGTATGATTCTCTGCGTCAGTACGCAAAGCGGCCTCCTGAAAATTTTTAATATTTTCCCTGCATATCCGCAGATCGATTACTTTCTCACAGGGATCATTATTTCACGGGGCTCCAATATTCTCCATGATTTGGTCTCCCGGCTTGACGTGGCAAAAATGAGACCCTAGATTTTCTTGGGCAAATCTGTCTTGATATGCAGTTCTTTAAGCTGGCGTGCATCCACACCGGAGGGTGCACTGGTCATCAGGCAGCTGGCGCTGGCTGTTTTCGGGAAGGCGATCACATCGCGTATCGAGTCTTTGCCGGCCATCAACATCACCAGCCGGTCCAGCCCGAAGGCAATTCCGCCGTGGGGCGGTGTGCCGTATTCGAATGCATCCAGCAGAAAACCAAACTGCTCCCGCGCACCCTCGGGTGTAAAGCCAAGCAGTTTAAACATTTTCTCCTGAACTTCCCGGCGGTAAATCCGCAGGCTGCCGCCACCGATTTCCACTCCGTTTAATACCAGGTCATACGCTTTAGCCAACACATGGGCCGGGTCGGATTCCAGCTTGTCCAAATCTTCGTCGCGCGGCGAAGTAAAGGGATGGTGATTGGCCACATAGCGATCTTCATCCGCATCGAAAAAGACCAGCGGGAAATCCACAACCCAGAGGAAATTTTGCTTGTTTTCATCCAGCAAACCCAGCCGCTCTCCCAGCTTCAGCCGCAGCGCACCGAGGGCATGATAGGCCACATCAAAACTGTCGGCCACAAACAGCAGCAGGTCTCCCGGCCGGCCACCCATTTCCTCAACAATGGCCTGCAGTGTTTCCTCACTGAAGAACTTGGCAATGGGAGAGCGGACTCCTTCGTTTTCCACAAACATATAAGCCAGCCCCTTGGCACCGTAGGGAGCCACAAACTGTGTCAACTCGTCAAGTTCCCGCCGGCTGTAATGGCCGCAGCCCTTGGCGTTAATCCCTTTAACGGCGCCTTTGTTAGCCAGAGCCTGTTTGAACACTTTGAAATCGGCATCTTTAACAATTTCCGACACATCGCAAAGTTCCAAGGCAAAACGGGTATCCGGCTTGTCGCTGCCGAAACGCTCCATGGCTTCACGGTAGGTCAGGCGGGGAAACGGTGTGGCGATATCCTCACCGAGTGCGCCGGCAAACACATGGGCCATCATTTTTTCCATCATGCCAAGCACAGTCTCCTGTGTGCAAAAGGACAGTTCAATATCGATCTGGGTAAACTCAGGCTGCCTGTCGGCGCGCAGGTCTTCATCCCGGAAACAGCGGGCAATCTGAAAATATCTCTCCGCCCCCGCTACCATCAGCAGCTGCTTAAATAGCTGCGGTGACTGGGGCAGCGCGTAGAAATCTCCCGGGTTGACACGGCTGGGCACCAGATAATCCCGGGCACCCTCCGGCGTGCTGCGGGTCAGCATCGGTGTCTCCACTTCCAGAAATCCTTGCCCGTCAAGATAGTCCCGAACCAGTTTGGTCACCCTGTGACGCAGCACCATGTTCTGCAGCATTTCCGGCCGGCGCAGGTCAAGATAACGGTATTTCAGCCGGACATTTTCATCCACATCCACACCGTCTTCAATATAAAAAGGCGGTGTTTTTGCTTTATTAAGAATTTCCAGCGAAACAGCCTGTACTTCAATTTCACCGGTGGGCAGTTTGGTATTAACCGTTTCCGGTGAACGGGCCACCACCTCGCCTTGCACCGTCAGCACAAACTCACTGCGGATGGTCTCCGCCAGCTGAAACATCTCTTCATCCTGTTCAAAATTAAAGACCACCTGCACCAGCCCGGTGCGGTCACGCAAATCGAAAAAGATCAGTTTGCCGTGATCACGCCGCCGCTGGACCCAGCCGTTTAGCGTCACTGTTTCTCCCAGGTGTCCCTTATTCACTTCACCACAGAATATCGTCCGAAACTGCATTTATTTTTCCTCCTTCAGCAGCGTGCTCATCCGGCCGACCAAATTGGCCAAAGCCACATCTTCCTGGTCTCCCTGCGCCATATCACGCACTGTGGCCACACTGCGTTTCATTTCTTCGTCTCCCAGGATAACCAGAAAACGCGCTTTCTTTTTGTCCGCAAACTTCAACTGGGCTTTCAGGCTTCTCTCCAGATAATCTTTTTCCGCAGCAATGCCCGCCTGCCGCAAATCCATCACAATGCGCAGTGCCGCCGCAGCGGGCACATCGCCCACAGTAGCCACAAACACATCAGGTGCACTTGTCCCTGGCACACTGACATGGGCCGCTTCCATGGCCAGCAGCACCCGCTCAATGCCAATCGCAAAGCCGATGCCGGGAATGTCCGGCCCGCCAATGGTTTTAAGCAGATGGTCATAACGTCCGCCGCCCCCGATGGAACTTTGCGCTCCCAGGGCCGGGGAAACAATTTCAAACGCCGTCTTGGTGTAATAGTCAAGCCCCCGCACCATACGGGGATTGATTTCATACGGTTCGCCCATGGCATCCATGGCGGCCTGAACGGCTGAAAAGTGTCCGGCGCATTCAGCGCACAGCGTGTCCAGCATCACCGGCGCGTCCGTGGTCAGTTCACGGCACGTTTCGTTTTTGCAGTCCAGAATCCGCAGCGGGTTTTTATCGAAGCGCCCGGCACAATCCGGGCAGAGCCCGTCCACCTTGTCTTTTAGTTGTTCCTGAAGGCGGCTGCGGTATACATGCCTGCACTCAGGACAACCGACGCTGTTTATTTGCAGTGTGAACTCCTTTAACCCCAGTGCCCGGAAAAATACCAGGGATAAAGCCATTACTTCCGCGTCCAGCGTGGGGTCTTTGGTGCCAAAGACTTCCACACCAAACTGATGAAACTGGCGGTAACGTCCGGCCTGCGGCCTGTCATAGCGAAACATCGGCCCGGTGTAATACACCTTGACGGGCTGCGCCTCCGCATGCAGTTTCTGTTCCAGATAAGCCCGTGCCGTGGATGCAGTCCCCTCCGGCCGCAGCGTCAGCGATCTCTCTCCCCGGTCAGTAAATGTATACATTTCCTTGGAGACAATATCGGTTACCTCACCGACGCCGCGCAAAAACAGTTCTGTATGTTCAAAAACAGGGGTTCGGATTTCCCCATACCCGAACAGACGGCAGATTTCCCTTACTTTCTCCTCAAAAAACTGCCACTGTTCCACTTCTCCCGGCAGAATATCGCGGGTGCCCCGCGGCGCTTTGGTTAACACGGAAAATGCCTCCTTTTAAGAAAAACGCTCCCGATTTTGCCATTTTCATTCTAGCCAATCCCACAAGGCTTGTCAACCTGCGCCCCGGTGGGATAAACCTATCATACCAAACATATCCGGTAGAAGCAAAAGATGACTTTACAGGAGGAAAATATATATTCATGTCGAAATACTATGGAAATCAAAAATACAGCAACCATCATGCCAAAGGAGGCAGCTTCATGAAACTCGGACTGAAAACAAAACTTCTCCTGATTATCGCACTGCTCATTTTTTTCTCCACAACCGTTATGCAGATTGTATCCGTCCGGCTGACATCTGTTGCCCTGGAACAGCAGAAAGAAGACGAACTGCGGGAGCTTGTGGGCAGCACCGTCCAGGCAATAGAAATCAGCATTGACAGTGCCCGGCGTGCCCTGGATGTCCTTTCCGTCTCACCTGCCGTGCGCGATCTTCTCAGCCAGGTGGAAGAAGGCCAAATCACAGACCGGCAGGCTGTCCTGAATTATTTTGCAGATATTGAGCAGGTCCAGGATGACGTGGAAACCGTTCTGTTTTTAGACCACAGAGGTATTGTTGTTGCCGACGATGAGGGCGGCAATCTTGTTGGCATGGATTTAAGTGACCGTGACTATTATAACGCACTGACCTACCGGAAACTGGACAGTTTCCTTGGGAACGTGATTGTCTCCCGTACAACCGGAAACAGGGTCATCGCCTACTCACAAAGACTGGCCACCGGGCTCAACTCGTCTGCAGGCGTTGCCGCCATCGTCCTGAACTTTGACTCGTTTGTTGAACAGCATGTGGCGTCACTGGCTGTTGGTGATAGCGGGCAGACGGTCTTAATCGACGCCAAAGGCCAAATTGTCTACCACCCCGACGCTGAGATGATGGAAACAAATTTGCTGGAGACTGCCCCCCCTGCACAACAAGAAGAACTGTCGCGGATGATTGGTGACGGTGTGCCGGTCAGCGGACATTACCGGGAAAACGGTAAAGGAAAAATATTTTTTGCCCAACCTGTGGCCAACTGGTATTTGATTCTGTCGCTTGACGAAGCGGAATACCTGGCCGCCGCCCACTCCATCCGCAATTCGGGCATCCTGCTCGGCCTGGTGTTTATCATTCTCGGCGCCCTTGCCGCCGTGTATTTCTCCAACCGAATCGCTACTCCCGTTATCCGTGTTGCCCGGGTTCTCGACCTGGCCGGCCGCGGAGATCTCACCCAAAGTGTGCAGGTGGACAGCGAGGATGAAGTGGGCCGTCTTGCTCAAAGCGCCAATACCATGATTGCCGGACAGCGGGATATTCTGCAAAACGTTCTCCGTGCTTCTCAGAATGTCGCCTCCTATTCCCAGGAATTGTCCGCTTCGGTGGAGGAAAGCAATGCCTCCATGCAGGAAGTAGCCACCATGGTGGACAAGGAAGTGGCGCAAAAAGCGCAGGAAATTGTCAGTGCCTCTGCAGACGCCGTCAACAGCGGTGATGAAATGCACAACAAAGCCAATGACGGTGAAACAGCGGTCCGCGATGCGGTGGCGTCCATGGAAGAAATCAGCACAGCCACCCGCGACGTGCACAGTGTGATCGACCAGCTCTACAACGCCTCTGACCAGATCGGCTCCATCGTCGTCACGATTACAGAGATTGCCGAACAAACCAATCTGTTGGCTCTTAATGCCGCCATTGAAGCGGCTCGGGCCGGTGAACAGGGCCGCGGCTTTGCCGTAGTCGCCGAGGAAGTACGCAAACTTGCCGAACAAAGCAGCCAGGCCGCCGGAGGAATCGGTGACTTAATCGTCAACATTCAGAAGAAAACCGGCAGTGCGGTTGCCAAAATCGGTGATGCGGCCAAAATTGTTGAAAGCGGAACAGGCCGTGCCTCCCGTGCCATGGAGCATCTGGCCCAAATCCGCACAGCAGCAGAAACAGTTAAAACCCGTATTGCCGACATTGTGCGCCAGGCCGAAGCCCAATCCGCCTCCGCAGAAGAAATCGCAGCAGGCACAGAAGAACAAACCGCGGTCCTCGAAGAAATCTCCGCCACATCCAACCAACTCGCCGGCATGGCCGAAGAACTAAACACCCTCGTTACGCGCTTTAAAATCTAGCCTGGGCTCAGACTTAACATGCAACCAACTTTCCACACTAAAATAACCCGTGCCCTTACAGCACGGGTTATTTTAATGCGCTCCTTTTTCCACAACAAGCACGACGGAACCATCGTGCGCTTTTTTCTCGGACAGAATTTTATGGCCGTCGCTGCGCAGGCTCTTGGGAACATTCTTCGACGGTACCCCACAATCGAGGCGGACTTCCAGTGTATCGCCGGGTTCTAAGTCTTCCAGCACAAGTTTTACCTTAATAAAGGTGATCGGGCAGACTTCACCGGTAATATCAAGTTTTTTCATCGGCATGTCTCCTTGGTTTTTGTCTACACACTTATCATACTTACCTGCGGTTTTGCTGTCAAACACTCACTATTACAAAAAAGAAACGTATCTTCGCAGGAAAGATACGCTCTCGTTACGTTTTTCAGACTTTATCGGCCGCAGCAGCTCTCTTTGTCCTGCGGCTGAGGACGACCAAAAGGATTCCCAACTCATAAAGGAGCATCAACGGACCGGCCATCATGGCCTGGGAGATCACATCAGGCGGAGTTAAGACCGCCGAGGCAATCACAATAACCAGCACCGCGTACTTCCTGTGCCTGCGCAAAAATGCTGCATCCACCACACCAAGCCGCCCCAGCACCCAAAACAGAATCGGCAGTTGAAAGACAACGCCGAAGCCAAATAAGAAGCTGGTGGCAAAAGACAGGTAATTGCTAATGGTAAACATGGGACTGACAGTTTCCGAGGCAAAGTTTATAAAAAACTGTATGGCAAAGGGGAACACAGTAAAATATGCAAACCCAACGCCAAGCGCAAAAAATACAACCATTGCCAGTACGGCCGGGATAATTACTTTTGTTTCGTCTTTATAAAGGCCCGGCAGGATAAAAGCCAGCAGTTGATAAAGTAAAAGCGGCATAGCCATCACCAGTCCTGCCATGAAAGCCAGGCGAAAGTTGGCCATCAGCGCCTCGGGAGGCGAAACAAAAATCAGCTCCAGGTTTCCCGCAGGCCGGAGCAAAAGCTTATGGAGCCTGTCTGCCAGGGTAAAGCCCATTACAGTGGCTGCAAAAACACAGATTACACAGATTATCAGCCGTTTGCGCAGTTCTTCGAGATGCTGAATCAGTGACTGCATATTTTCTGAAGAAGTCATCAGGAAGCTCCCCCTTCTTATTTCCCGCCCGCTGTGCCGAACCGGCCGGCACGGCACAGCGGGCATACCCCGAAAGCAGGAGGAGAAAACTTTATGTTTTTTCGGTCTTCTCTTCTTCTGCTTCAGTTATTGTCTGCGTAATCTCTTTTGTGGCATCTTTAAACTCGCGAATACCTTTGCCAAAAGATCTGCCAATATCGGGAAGTTTCGCCGGCCCAAAAACCAAAAGTGCCACGCCAAACACCAACAATATTTCTGTTAAACCGATTTTGGAAATCATTATTTCACCTCCTGCAGACTTTGTTTGACCCTCAGATTTACTCTACACTTTCATTTATACAAGAATACACCTGGTTTTCCTACCCCGTTACAAAGGGAGCCTGTTCCTCCCGCCTGGATGTTTTCAGCGGAAAAAGACGATGAACACTGCTTTAATGTGAAAACACGAACTACCTTGGTATAATAAATCCGGATAGCCATAAGTGAAAACTATTACACCGACAGAGAGAAATCTAGTCCAGCAGATAGCGCAGCAGCACCCGGCCGCCAACTGCCGCACCCGCCAGCGCGCTAAAGCCAAAAAGCCAGCCGTGCAGTGAAAGTGAGGCTGTACCGGAGAGCAAAGCACCGATATTACAGCCAAAGGACAGCCGGGACCCATACCCCATTAATGTGCCGCCCGCCAGCGCCGAATAATAATACTTGGCTGCACGCGCACGCCGGATACGAAACTCATGATGAAGCAGGCTGGAGAAAAGAGAACCCAAAACCATGGCCAAAGCAAGGTAAATCAGAGGATGCGCAAGCAGCGCCGCTGCCGCCGGCTGCTCCGCAAACAATCCTGTCCTGAAGTATTCCCAGGATGTTACCCCGACTCCCAGCTTCGACACCGCCCAGCCTGAAGCATAGGTTATGCCGCTTGTTATACCCCATGGCTTGCCATGTAACGCAAACAGACCCGTATTACCGAGAGCCAACAAAACCGCTCCCAGGCCGTAGGGCCAAATTTTTTTTGTCTTATCTGTAAATCTGAAAACAGCCAGCGGATCTTTGACTCCTTCATACTTCATAGCCAACAGATACAGGGCTGCCAGCACAGTAAATTGTAAACCTAAGGCGCCGGGCCAGCCAAGATGGTCGGGCAGAAACACGACCGGAGCAACCGACGCACTCCCCTGCAGCCACCAGTTCAGGTTCCAGGCTCCCAGTAAGGATCCCAGCACCAACCCTGCGAATGTAGAATATTGCATTAAATAGCCTTCACCCATTCTCACCATACAGCCGGACACACAACTGCCGGCAATGACCATTCCCAGGCCAAAGAGAAATCCGCCCAGCGCGGTGTGAACTCCCAGCGGGTACATTCGTCCGCTAATGTCGAGCCCCGTGGATACCCGCACTAAATTGACAAACGCAAAGCCGGCTGTGGTCAGGGTAAGCGCAATCAGTAAAGCTCGGGTCAGTGTGGTGTTGCGGATTAGAAAGATATCCCGGAAACAGGCGGCAAAACAAAAACGGGAGCGCTGCATGGTATAACCAAATAAAAAACCAAAAAGAAAAGGGAAAAAAGCATAGCCGTTATAATGATACAGCACGGCTGCAATGCAGAGAGACGCCAAAATGAGAAACGCCGGCAAAAGAGTATGTCTGTTTACACTTTTTTGTAGGGTCACAGCTGTGTTTCCCATAAATATCTCCCCCTCTTTGCTCACAGGAAGGAATATTCCCCATCAAGGTCAAATATAGCCATTGTGAAGGCAATAACTAATTTGCAGGAGGTGGCTTGATGCAAATTGATAACCTGAAAGCGTTTTGCATGGTTGTGGAATCCGGCAGCATATCCAAAGCCGCAAAAAAGCTTTTTGTCTCTCAGCCATCACTGAGCGTTAAAATTCAGGACCTGGAAAATTACTATCAGGCAATCCTGCTCGAGCGCACCAACAAAGGGGTCAGACCAACAGATGCAGGCCTGGTGGTCTATCAGAACGCACAAAAGATTATCTCTCTTGGGGATAATATTGAGCGTCAGCTGGAAAAAACACGCAGCGAGGAACTTGAGCTTGTCATTGGCGCTTCCAGCACCATCGGCAACTATGCTCTCCCCTGCACCATTTACAATTTTAAAGAGAAATATCCGCTGTATAAACTTACTCTTGATATCTCCAACTCAGAACACGTAGTCGAAAAAGTCATCGACGGACGTGTGGAGATTGGTTTGATTGAAGGCCCGCTCTCTCCTTCCTTGCGGGAAACTCTAACCCGCGAAGGAATCGGCACCAAGCGGGTTGCGACCAATGCACTGATTCTGGTTGTCCATAATAACGGCCGTTTTGCCGATACAGAATCAATCGATTTGGAACATGCATTTCGTTCCTTACCACTTATTGTCCGTGAAACAGGTTCGGGTATCCGCACCACACTGGAAATGGTTCTGGCTGCCCACGGCTTAAAACTGGACGATTTAAATGTGGTACTGGAACTAAACACAACAAACGCCATTGTCTCTGCCGTTACATCCGACAAGGGCGTTTCACTGCTGCCCCGTATGGCCATCCGTAAAGAACTGCACTATAAAATCCTCAGGGAAATCACCGTCAACAATACTAACTTCCGCCATGATATAACCACTCTTTACCGCACAGATAATGCAAACAAACCGCTTCATGCCACGTTCTTAAACTTTTTGCACTCACGCGAGAGAGGGTTTTGCTAAGAAACTTTTTCAATCACAATTTCCCAGATACCTTCATCCACCTGCCTGACATGGCAGGGATAGTTATATTTTGTGGAAAAGTGATTGATTACACTTGCCGTTGAACAGCTATGATCCGTTTTTACGATTACACGGTCATGGACCCCGACTTGCAGCAGCTTCAGTTCTGCACGAATAATGGGAATGGGGCAGAATTCACCCATAGCATCAACCAAATACTCCAAGAAGCCACCTCCAGGTTAAGAAAACTTTCACTAATTCTATCGTAAATGTTTTTTCCTGAAATTACAACTACAAAAAACAGATACCCTTTCCTGAACCATCATATTCTAGCATATTCTAATATGTAAAAGACGCACATCCATCACGGATGTACGTCTTTTTCTGTTACCTGTTATTTACGGTGTCCCGATAACTCTGTTCCACTTCCGGCGCATCGACCCACCAGATATCGCCGGCGCCACTGGTACCCGACGCTGAGCCGCCTGTATCAAAAACGGTAATCAGCAATGCTGCCACAATTGCCGCCGCCAGAATAACCCAGGTAAAGAACGCCCTCATTTTACCCATCAGACTCCCTCCTAAAACGGCAGCGGGAAGAACTGCCCGCTAAAGAAGACGTAGGCCGCCAGCAAAGTCAGAACAAGATTGACTGTCTGCCCTACGATGTAGAGAGTAACCGGGCTGCCGCCTTTAACCATACCGGCCATCTTCTTAAAGTTCGATTCCAGCCCGATGCTGACAAAGGCCAGTGTAAAAAAGAAATTACGAAACCCGTTTATTGCGCCGGATGATGCCTGCACCACACCATCGGGCACCACAAAGGAGAAAATCAGAGACGCACCGATAAAGCCGATAATGAATTTGGGCAGCCTGTTCCAGATTTCCAGAGGGCTCACCTTGACTTTCTCTGTCGTCGCCACCCCTTTTTCATCCACACTCACCCAGATGACGGCAACGGCAAACGCGATCACACCAATCAGTATGTTCTGAATCATTTTAATCACCGAGGCAATCTCCATGGCCTGCTCACTGAGCATTGAGGCGGATGCCACCACGGCACCGGTGGCGTCAATAGTTCCGCCAAGCCACGCTCCCCCCACCGTATCGCTGATTCCGGCAATACGGATTACCGCAGGCATAGCCACCATCATAATAATGGTAAAGATCAGTGTAACGGAAATCGCCAGGCTAATCTCTTCTTTCTTGGCTTTGGCGGCAGTCCCGGCGGCAATGGCCGCAGATACACCGCAGACCGACGTGGCCGAGGCCACAGCAATGGCCAGACCCCGCTGCTCCTGCATCTTCAGGTACTTCTGGGAAAACCAGTACATGAAAACCAGCACAACCGGTGTAACCATCCAGGCCACACCCAGTCCCAAGGCACCCAGGGCCAGCATACGGTCAAAAAGAATCGAGGCACCCAAAAGAACCAGTCCTGTTTTAATATACAGCTCCGTCCGCACCCCTGCTTTTAAAAACTCCGGCGTTTTTACCGTGTTGCTGATGAAAAGGCCAAGGACCAGAGCCCAGATTACATTATTAATGCCATAATGGCGCAGTGGGGTATACCCACCCAGCAGTTCGGCCGCAATGGCTAAAATGAACACTACGGGAAATGCCAGCAAAAACTTACCCAGGCTTTTGCGTCCGTAGAAGAATATCGAGAGAGCAAACACTGTTAGTGATACAAGCCCCGTAAGCACAATTCCCGTTAAAATTTCAGGCGGCACGGCCGAAAAGATGCCGGTGCCCTGCCCCCAGCGCCCCGGCAGCACCGGCTTTGCCAGCCATCCGGCTACCACCAGGCCAATGATCAAGACGCCGAGCCAGACCGCCCACCAATCCTCCTGCTGTAATATCGTTAGCTTTGCCAAGTTGTTTTGTTTACCCTGTGTCTTTTCCCGGCTCATGTTGACGTCCTCCTTCTTTCTTATCGCATACTGTAAGTGCTTTACCTTGCAATTCCTATTAAGTCTATTGGTTTAGTAGTATTATACTTTGCCCTTGTTTTCCTGTCAATACGGAAATTACATAAAAATAGAAAAAAAATAACCGGTCCGCTTCCTTGCTTTGCGGACCGGTCGGCCGGTATGACCACGGCAGCTTTTTTATGTTTCGTGCGCAAAAAGATTAGTGGAAAGATAACGTTCCCCACCATCGGGACAGACTGTGACCACTGTTTTGCCCTCATTTTCAGGCAACCTCGCCACACGAAGGGCAGCCGCCACAGCCGCACCGCTGGAAAACCCGCAGAGGATCCCCTCGGAAAGTGCCATCTGACGTGACATACTCGTCGCTTCCCCGTCGGTAACCTTTTCAATACGGTCAAAGACTTTTTCGTCGAGCACCTGCGGCACAAAACCAGCACCTATGCCCTGGATGGCGTGGCGGCCGGGCTTACCGCCGGAGAGAACCGGAGAAGAAGCCGGCTCCACTGCAACAATCTCCACGTCCGGATTTTTTGTCTTCAGATAGCGGCCCACACCGGTCAGTGTCCCCCCGGTACCCACGCCGGCCACAAAGATATCCACGCGGCCTCCGGCATCACGCCAGATTTCCGGGCCTGTGGTTTCATAGTGAATCTGTGGGTTGGCCGGGTTCTCAAACTGCCCGGGAATAAAGGCGCCGCGCTCTTTGGCTAACTCTTCTGCCAGCGTCAGCGAGCCGTACATCCCGTCCTCCCGGGGGGTCAGCCGGACATCGGCCCCCAGCGCGCGCAGCAGCTGGACGCGCTCACTGCTCATATTCTCCGGCATCGTCAGTGACAACCGGTAGCCCCGCACCGCACAGATATAGGCCAGAGCAATCCCGGTATTACCGCTTGTCGCCTCCACAATATCACCGCCTGGCTGCAGTTTCCCCTGCGCTTCGGCGGCACGGACCATGGCCCAGGCTGTCCTGTCTTTGACGCTGCCCAGCGGGTTTCTTGACTCCAGCTTGGCCAGCACACGGGCCGGCAGCCCCGTGCCAAGCCGCGCCAGTGCAACCAGCGGCGTATTACCGATTAATGCGGTGATATCCGGTACAATGTTCATTTACACCGACCCGCCGGCGATGGCCGGAATCACCGAAATCTGGTCATCTTCCCCTACAGGCGTATCCGGGCCCTGCAGATTGCGGATATTCTCGTCGTTGACAAACACACTCAGATATTTCTTTAAATCGTTTGCCCCGTCGTCCCACAGCTGTTCGGCCAAAGCCGGGTAGCTGTCTTTGAGGCCAATAAACACTTCCCGGACAGTGGCGCCTTTTACTTCAACCTCACGGACACCACCGGCATGGCGGCGCAGTGGTGTCGGCAGATAAATAGTCATGGCTCTCCCTCCAGTTACACAGATATTATTATTCTTCATCCAAGCCGCTGCTGCAGGTGGCCTGGCGGTAATTTTCCTCAAGAAGTGTGGTAATTGTCGGCTCATCACCGCATACGGCACAATTGATATTTCGCTTTACTTTGCCTTCCATAAACTCCATGCCCAGAGCATCCACAAGCAGCAGGCGGCCAATCAGCGGGTCACCAACGCCAAGAATCAGCTTCAGGGCTTCTGTTGCCTGAATCACACCCAACAGGCCGGGAAGGACGCCAATCACACCGGCCTCCTGGCAGCTGGGCACAGCACCGGCCGGCGGAGCCTCGGGGAAGATACAGCGGTAACAAGGGCCCTCCGGCGGGTTAAACACCGAGGCCTGGCCGTCGAAGCGCAGGATACTGCCGTAAACATACGGTTTTTTGTAGATCACGGCCGCATCACTCACCAGATAGCGGGTGGCAAAGTTATCACAGCCGTCCACCACCAGGTCGTACTCCGGCAGGATCTTCGGGATATTTTCAACTGTGGCAAACTCAGGGTAGGCAATGACATTCACATCAGGGTTAATTTGGTTAATGGTTTCTTTGGCCGACTCCACCTTCAGCCGCCCGATATCCGGCATAGCATGGATTACCTGCCGCTGCAGATTGCTTAGGTCAACAGTATCCGCGTCCATAATCCCCAGCGTACCCACACCGGCCGCCGCCAGGTACAGCGCCGCCGGAGAACCGAGGCCGCCGGCACCAATCAGCAGCACCTTGGCATCCAGGAGTTTTTTCTGTCCTTTGCCGCCCACTTCCGGCAGCAGAATATGTCTCGAATAGCGTAGAATTTGCTCATCATTCACTGATTTTCTCACCTGCTCCCTTGGTAATTTCCACAGGCACTTCCGTTACGTCACCTTCGTCAATGGTATAGCCGCGCAGTACCGGCTCCTCTCCGCAGAGGGAAAGAATAAGGTAGACAACAGGCATATAGGCCTGGGCAATATCCACTTTCGACGGTCGGGCCGGTGTGGCCGGATGGGAATGATAGATGGCGTTTAACTCCATGTTTTCCTCGTCCAGCTTTTTCATTACAGCCAGAACGGCTTTGGCATCCATACGGTAGGACTGGGCACAGGCATCCATGTTTTCCAGAGGGAAAATCCGTGTCCCGCTTCTGCCGTCGGCCCCACCCAGGAGGCCGCAGGCTTCCGCCGGGGCATCCTGTTTGCACTGCACCAGCATTTGAAGGTAAAGGGCCGCGTCAAGTTTATACACTTCGTTCACCGGCCACCATCCTTCTCCACAAGCATCCGGTACGTCCCGTCTTCCTGTTTCTGCAGAGCCGCCACCTTATGACCCTCGTTTTTCAGGCTGCGCGGCACATTGGCCACCGCTTCGCCGGCATTTAAAATCACTTCCAGGAAATCTCCCGCCTCCAGCATCTCCAAAGCCAGCTTGGTCTTCACAAATGTCATGGGGCAGGCATCGTTTGTTATATCCAGTGTCTTACTTGGCTGCACGGGTCATCACCTCCCGGTAACGGTCCCAGCCAATCCGCTCAATCACTTTACCGAATCTTTCTTTGGTTTTGCCGTGTTCACGGAAAAACGACAGGCTCGCTTCAATGACATTCGGAATTTTTTCCAGGGGCAGGTAATCAATGACAACCTCGCCCAGTTTCGGATCCCTCCCGATCCGGCCGCCGGCCCAGACTTTCACTCCGCGCTCACCCACCTGCCAGGCTTCTGAGGGACAGGCAGCCACACACTCGCCGCAGTAAATACAAAGATTCCGGTCAATCACCGGATAGCCGTCCCGCATCGTAATCGCCCCGCTCGGGCAAACATCGGCACACACACCGCAGCTGATGCAGTCGTTTTGATTGTATGCGGGCACAACGGCCCCTTCGAAGCCAAAATCGTTCTCCTGGGGCTTGGCACAGCTTCTGGGGCAGCCGGTCACCGCAATCTTAAACTTGCCGGGTACCGGTGCGGCAAAGAACTGTTCGTCAATCTGTGCTGAAAGTTCCTTGGCGTCAATGCGGCCATGGGGACACATATATGAACCCTGGCAGGCCATGACACCGCGAACCGTACCGCCGCAGACCCCCATCTTCACACCACCGGCTAAAAGCTCCTCCCGCACCGCATCAATATCATTAAAATGCACAAAGGGAATTTCCAGTCCCTGGCGTGTGGTCAGATGGACATAGCCCCGGCCGTATTTATCCGCAACCTTCTGGATGGTCTCCAGCTGCTTAAGTGTCAGGTTGCCGCCTGCCACCCGCAGGCGGACGGCAAAATAGTCTTTTTGAATCTGTTTCATGAAACCGCCTTTTTTTAGCTCGGCAATGTTCATCTCCATTACTCTTTTCCTCCCCTGTACAGGACCGCCTGGTGGTGATGTAATACGGCCACCATCCGTACTATCTATTCATTCTCCGTCAGTACGGATGTCCCTCTCCGTAAAATATGATGATTTAATTACAATTTAACCAGTTCGGTATCCTTTCATAGCAATTCCTATATTTATATAGGTTTACTATGTAATTATTTTTATTATAAAAGGGTGTAACGAGCCTGTCAATAGAAGACAGGAAAATAGTAAAATCTCTTTCAAAAAAGACCTGCTACCCAAACGGGGTAACAGGCCTGGTGATTACTTTACAGCTCTTCCTGCAAATACGCTTTGATTTCCGCCACATCAAGCAGCCGGCCTGCGGCCTTTACCTTTCCGTTCACCGCCAGCCCCGGTGTTTCCAGCAGATTAAATTCCATCATTTTCATTAAATCCGTGATTACAATAACGTCCGCATCAAGATTCAGCTCAGCCACGGCAGCACGCACATTCTTTTCCATCGCACTGCACTCACGGCAGTTTGTACCCAAAACCTGGACTTGCATCTCTTTCCACCTCCGAATAATGTATTGGAAAACCATTTTTCAGCAGGTCAAAGATGTCGTATTGTAAACATATCGTATACCGCCGGGAATCACTCGTCAACCACATCTTTGCATTAGATTAGGATGTTGCCAAAAGAAATATTTTCCGCATAAAAAAACAGTACTGCTCTTTGCAAGCAGCGCTCTTTTTCTTCATTTGGACAGTTCGGTTTCGATCAGCTTCTTAATCTCTTCAACATCGGGAAGACGCCCGGAGACTTTAACTTCACCGTTAATCGCCAGGCCCGGTGTCATGAGAATATCAAATTCCATGATTTCCAGCAAATCTGTTACTTTATCCACATCGGCCATAATGCCCAGTTCCGACACCGCCTGGCGGACATTGTCCTCCAATGCTTTGCACTTTCGACATCCTGTACCCAAAACCTTGATTTCCATTAACAGCACCTCCCAAAAAATGATGTTCTAGCTGCTATCTCATTAAACCGCCAAAAATGAAACCGCTGGCAGTTGCCATGACAATAACGAGGCAGACAAACCAAACTGTCTTTTTTGTACCAATGATACTGCGGATTACCAGCATATTGGGAAGGCTCAGTGCCGGTCCGGCCAGCAGCAGTGCCAGAGCCGGTCCCTGCCCCATGCCTGAACCAATCAAGCCCTGCAAAATAGGCACTTCCGTCAGGGTGGCGAAATACATGAAGGCGCCCACAACCGATGCCAGTAAATTGGCCTGCAGTGAATTCCCGCCCACAAGGCCGGCAATGTAACGGGCCGGAATCAGTCCGGCTTCACTGCCCGGCCTGCCCATCAGCAGACCGGCAACCAGGACCCCGGCAAAAAGCAGCGGGAAAATCTGTTTTGCAAAGGACCAGGTGGATTCCACCCACGTTACCCGCTCATCACCATCAAACCACTTCAGCAGCATTCCCGCCAAAATAACCAAGAGTACTGCTGTGATAACCCACTTAACCTGATACACCGCCGCCCATAACCCGGCTGAATCTGCAGGCCTGCCCCAGGCGGCAAATATCAGAATCAAAACCAAAACAGCAAAGAAAAACATGTTCTGGCTCAGGCTGCGCCTTTCTTCCTCAGAGACGGCAAACGACCGGGAGGCACAGGCACGTTCGGCTTCTTCCTCACGGCACAGATACGACATGGTCAACCCGATTACCACAGAAAAGAGCACTGCCCCCAGAGCCCGGGCAAGCCCCAGCTGCCAGCCCAACACACGTGCTGTGAGAATAATTGCCAATACATTGATGGCGGGGCCAGAGTATAAAAAAGCCACAGCGGGGCCAATGCCGGCGCCCCGTTTATAGATGCCCGCAAAAAGCGGCAGGACCGTACAGGAACACACGGCCAGCACCGTACCGGAAACAGCCGCCACCGAATAGGCAAGCCATTTTTTTGCGCCGCCGCCGAAGTACTTAATTACAGCACCCTGTGAAACAAAATTGGCAATGGCCCCGGCGATGAAAAAGGCCGGGATCAGACAGGTCAAAACATGCTCCCGTGCATATTCCTGCAGCATCAGAAATGATTCCAGAATGGCTCCCTGAACAAACGGGTCGCCAAACGGAATGAAGTAGGCCAACAAAAAAACCATAACAATCAGAATTAATTTCTGCCACTCTTTCAAAGAATTCATCCCCTATTACTATATCATCATTTACTAATATACTATACCCGCCGAGAACCTGTGTCAATACAAAATGAAGACGCGGGGACAGGTTCCACTGTCTTCATTTGACGCCCCATTTTCTTCCAGGAATAACGATTTAACCAACAAAAGGCGTGCATAATGAAAAAATTGTTCAATTTCTCCTTATAACTGGAAATCATTCCCCGTAGTCACATCCTTTGGCCGCATGATAAAATCATTGAGAAAACTGCCATGTTTCACAAATCTATATCGAAAAGGGTGATAACTGCATGAACAAACATCTCCGCATCCTTCTCCCACTCATCCTTCTCCTCACCCTCATTATCGGGACAAGCACCCCTGCGGGAGCCGCCACAATCCGCACTGCCGAAGTCAGTGTCAGCATGCTAAACGTGCGCACCGGTCCCGGTACTTCCCACACCCGAATAGCCACTGTTACAGTGGGAACAATTCTGCCCGTCCTGGCAGAGCAATCCGGCTGGGTCCAAATCCTACTCCCTGATACAAGAACAGGCTGGGTATCGGGCAAGTATGTAACAATAAAGGACCAACAGCCAACACAGACAGCCCAAGTCACAACCAGCACCCTGAATGTGCGGACAGGCCCGGGCATAAGTTTTAGCCGCATCAGCACAGTCACAGCCGGCACCATTCTACCGCTTTTGCAAAAGGAGGGTGACTGGCTCCAGATCAGGCTCGCTTCAGGTCAGATTGGCTGGATTCATTCTACATATGCACTACTAAGTACAATAAGCGTTCCCTCCCAACCCCAACAGGAGGGAGCAGTCAATGTTTCAGTACTGAATGTCAGGACCGGTCCCGGCATTACATTCAGCCGCGTAACTACAGTCAGTGAAAACACAAAACTAATCATTCTGCAAACCCAGGATGACTGGCTGCAGGTCAGGCTGCCGTCAGGACAGAACGGCTGGGTCTTTAGGCAATATGTAACCCTTGCGCAGCAGTCGGCACCGGCACCCTCTCCCATACCTGAACCAATCGTCTCCGATCCCTCTGAAGATCCAGTACCACAGCCGGTCCTGCAGCGTTATGCAACTGTAACGGTTAGTGCGCTGAATGTCCGCACCGGCCCTACAACAAACTTCGAAAGCTTTACCTCACTGCCTCAGGGGGCAATAGTCAATGTGCTTGATGAGCAGGGCGGCTGGCTGCAGGTCAGGCTGCACGACGGCCGGACAGGCTGGCTTGCCGGCTGGCTGGTTACAGTCTCCTCCCGGACCGGGTACAGCCCGTCCCCCGTTGCGGGCAAAACGATTGTCATCGACCCAGGCCATGGCGGCGCCAATCCTGGGGCTGTGGGCCTAAACGGGTTGCGCGAGAGTGAAGTAAACTTGGCTGTATCCCTGCACGCGGCGGCTTTGCTGCGTCAGGCCGGAGCAACAGTCATCTTAACCAGAGACAGTGATCAGGCATTATCCCTGGCGGGACGGGTGGCCATAGCCGAGGCGGCAAACGCCGATGTTTTTGTCAGCATCCATGCCAATGCCCACCCCAGCGACATCATCGGTGGCACTGAGACATACTATTACCAGTATAAAACCAACAGCAGTGAATCTAAACAGCTCGCTGCCGGCCTGCAGGCTGAACTGGTTGCCGCCCTGGGCCTGCGTGACATCGGCGTCAAACACGGCAACTTCCATGTTGTTCGGGAAACCACCATGCCCGCCGCTCTGGTAGAACTGGCGTTCCTCTCCAATGCCACAGAAGAAGCCATGATGCACACAGAAACTTTTCGGCAAACCGCAGCCGAAGCCATCTTCCGCGGCCTCGAAACCTACTTCCGTGAAGACGCGGGGACAGGTTCCACTGTCTTCATTTGATACCCCATTTTCTTTCAAAACAACGATTCAACCAACAAAAGGCGTTCTGAATTGAAATTCAGCACGCCTTTTTTTATACTTCCTGTACCTTTGGAATCAAAATTCATTTTGCCAGTGTTCGCTCGATGGTACTTTTGGACAATCCCGTTACTCTGGCAATCTGCCTCACAGATACACCGTTCATTATATTAAGTGACTTGATAATGAAATTTCGCCGACTTACTTCCTGTCTTTTAAGTTCTCCGGGAAATTCAAGCCCGAGGCGTTTAATGCAGGTGATGATTTCATCGTCCGACAGTCCTCTTTTCTCCTCATACTCCAGGCAAGCATCCTCGTTTGGCAGGTTTATAAATTGAATAAATGTCTGTAGAGCTTCGCGCTTGTTTTCAGCAAACAGGCCAAGTACAAAATCGGTGTCTGAAATAACCGGCGAATCATTTTTAAATTCATGATAGCTGCTCCAGGGGAAATCGGCTGCTCTTGCAACCAGACCGGCTTTGACGGGATTTTGCAGTATATAGCGGATTACTGTAAGAAAATAACTGGTATTATCAACCGGTTCACTTCTAAACCGTTCCTGGAACAGATGACCGCATCGGTTATATTTTTTGTTAAACCAATAAACATAGCTTGCACTTATCCTCTTGATAATCTCTGCCAGCTGCTGCTTATCCACTCCCCCGATCAGTAAGTGAACATGATTTGACATCAGACAATAACTATACAACTCAAAACCGCACAGTTCTTTCACAATTAAAAGCACCATCAGAAACTTGCGCCGGTCTTCGTCGTCAAGAAAAATATCTTGTTTGTTAATTCCCCGAAAAATCACATGATACATTTTAGATGCACTCTCTTTGCGGGCATGCCTTGGCATATTACCACCTCACATATCAGGATTGGTATCACTGCCTGCTACATGACATGATGCTAGGTAAATATCCGTGTAAAACCAGAAACTACTTCTGCCCCATTTAAATAATTAGCTTAATTTCATGCTTAATTATACCAAACATATGTTTGTATTGCAAGGATTTATTTGCCTGAAATTGTTTAATATGGATCCCGCGGGTCTTTGACAGTTGAATAATGAACACCTTTCCTAAAAGCCTTGAAAATAGGGCTTTTTTTTGTGCAAAGATGTC
>JAWSUT010000015.1:0-32371 GCA_033549345.1 Bacillota bacterium
ATATTAAAGGGTATCATTACCTGCGCGAAGCGATTATGATGGTTGTGGAAGAAGTGGACCTTTTAGGCTCGGTAACAAAGGTTCTTTACCCGCGAATCGCAGAAAAGTTTGAAACAACCAGTTCCCGGGTCGAAAGAGCAATCCGACATGCCATCGAAGTGGCCTGGTCCCGTAACAACATTGAAACAATTAAGAAATTTTTCGGGTATACAATTAATACAGAGCGTGGCAAGCCCACAAATTCGGAATTTATTGCTCTTGTCGCAGACAGACTGCGTCTTTACGGCAAAAGTGTTCACTAAGTAATTATATAAATTCAAATCCTCTCAGCCGTTGGGTAAAACCAACGGCCTTCTTTATGAAGACGCGGGGACAGGTTCCACTGTCCTCATTTTTTTTTGCCACAATTATGAAGACAGTGGAACCTGTCCCCGCGTCTTCATTTTATTCTGATTAAAAAGTGGCCGCAGTTGCATACTAAGGGTAAAGTGTCTGCAGATGGAAGGCATGTGTTGCAATTGCTGCGCAATAACCGGCCGGTCAAAATTTTCGGTCCTGCAAAGAAGGGCAAAAAAACCAAACTTTTAACGGAACGACTGCAAGCGGGCGATATAGCCGTCATCGATCACAGGGATCTGGATGAAGTGTCGGCGGAATCCTTGTGCAATCTGAAAGTAAAGGCAGTTATTAATCTGGATTCGTCGATTTCCGGCCGCTATCCGAACAATGGCCCGGCGAAACTGGCGGAAGCGAAAATTTATCATTTGGACCAGGCGGGCCGGGAGTTATTTGAGGTCATTGAGGACGGAGAAACACTTGCCATCTGTGATGACGGAATCTGGCGTAAAGACAAGCTTTTAGGGCGCGGGCGCCTCGTTGACGATGAACTGGTTTCACGGCAGCTTGCTCTGGCAGAAAAGAACCTGGATCAATTGCTTGACAGTTTTGTCCAGAATACGTTGGATTACGCCCGGAAAGAAAAAGGGCTTATCCTTGGTGAATTGGATTTCCCCTCCCTTGCGACTGATTTTAAGGACAGGCATGCGCTGGTTGTGGTACGCGGCCAGTCGTATCGCGACGATCTGCAGGCAATCAAGCACTATATTGATGAGGTTCGGCCGGTTTTGGTTGGTGTGGATGGTGGGGCAGATGCGCTGTTGGAATTTGGCTATACACCGGATGTGGTGGTAGGCGATATGGACAGCGTCAGTGACTACGCCTTGTCCCGTGCCAAAGAGCGTGTGGTTCATGCTTACACAGACGGCCGTGCACCGGGCCTCAAACGGATTGAGGAACTGGGCCTGACGGCAAAAATTATGAAAGCACCGGGTACCAGTGAGGATATCGCACTGCTGTTAGCGTATGAAAAAAAAGCGAGATTAATTGCCGCAATCGGTACTCATTCCAATATGATTGATTTTTTGGAGAAAGGGCGTAAAGGAATGGCCAGCACGTTTCTGGTCAGGCTTAAAGTGGGCAGCCGCCTTGTCGATGCCCGCGGTGTCAGTCAATTGTACCGCAGCCGCGTATCCGGCCGGTCACTTGTCCTGGTAGCGCTGGCAGCGTGTATCCCCGTGGTGGTACTGGCGTTTGCCAACCCGACAATCCGGCATTTGTTCCGGCTGATATATATGCGACTCAGGTTAGGTCTGTGAGGAGGTCTTGTATTGTTCCGTATCAGAGACCATATTATTTCTCTGGTTGCCGTATTTTTTTCACTGGGCCTTGGTATTCTCATCGGCACCGGCATGAGCGATGATATGCTTGTGACACAGCAGCGTCTTTTAATTGAACAGATGACCAAAGATTATCGCACTCTTCGTGAAGAACGGATGGAGATGGAAGCACGGATTCAGTCACTGACCAAGGATTTATATCTGTGGGAGAGCTACCAGGAAGCTCTTTATCCCGGAATTGTTAAAGGGGCATTGGCAGATAGTAATCTTTCGCTGATTAGATACGGAGCTGATATCCCTCCGGGGGTACTGACTACGCTGCAGGATGCCCAAGCCAACATCTGTTCTGTTATTTCCGTGGAACCGGCAAGCGATTCTAAGCTGGCGAAGACGGGCCTGGGCCCGGCGGTAGCCAAGCTGGCTTCCGGGTTGAACCCGGACCAGGACGAGCAGGACATTCTGGACAGTTATCTGGCCGATAACAGTGTCCGGATTGAACTGCACGGCAGGAAGCGTGTGGGCAATGTGGTTATCATTCTGGGAGAGCGTGCAGGGCTGGATGCTGCTTTTGTCAGAGAAATCATCGACGAGCTGGACCCGAATTCTGTGTCTGTTGTCGCGCTGGAGTGGACCGATGTCAGCGACTCATTGCTGGGCAGCCTGAAAGAGGCAGGCATTTCCACAATTGACAATGCGGATTCGGTATTTGGGCAATTTTCGCTTCTTTCTGTTCTGCGCGGCAGTGCGGGGAATTACGGAATCAAGGATGCGGCAGACCAGTTCATTGCCACGTTTTAATCAGGAGGGTAATATGAAAATCTCCGCCATTATCCCCGCCTATAACGAGGAGTTACGGATTGGGGATACCGTCAGAGCACTGCTATCCGTTCCGGAGATTAATGAAATTATTGTTGTTGATGACGGTTCTGCCGATCAAACAGCCGTCAGGGCCAAAGAAGCAGGTGCTCAGCGCGTGATTGTGCTTGACAAAAACAGGGGAAAAGGCGGAGCGCTATCCCGGGGCGTTGAGGAGGCAAAGGGAGATGTGCTCTGTTTTGTTGACGGCGATTTGGGCTCATCCGCAGGACAGTTCGGGAAACTGCTTGTGCCGGTATTGCAGGGTGATGCCGATATGGTGGTTGCCTCTTTCCCTCGTGCCAAACGTCCTGCAGGAATCGGCCTTGTCCGGGGAGTTGCCGTCTGGGGGATTAATAAACTGGCTGGATTCCGGCCCACTGCGCCCCTGTCAGGCCAGCGGGTGCTTAGAAGGGATATCTGGGACAAGGCTCTTTGCGCCCGTGACGGATTTGGGGTGGAAGTGGGGCTAACCGTGGACTGTTTGCGCAACGGATTCAGGATGAAAGAAATCCCGGTTAACATGTCCCACCGGGAGAGCGGCCGGGACTGGCAGGGTTTTAAACACCGAGGGAAGCAGTTTGTTTCCGTGTCACGGACACTGCTTAGACTTTGGGTGAAACGGCGGGTGAAAGTATAATGGCTCTAATGGGATATTTGGTGGTGATACTGGCCGGCTCACTGATTATCATTCCGCTGTGGGCGGATGTGCTGCGGATGGCCGGGCATCTGGAACCAAATTACCGGGGCCGGGCTATCCCCCAAAGCATGGGCGCAATCTATACACCGGTATTTATTCTGGCTGCAGGGTGGGCCCTCTGGTGGGGACTTGTGCCAGCGGATATTCTGCTGCGGGCACTGATTGTAGCTGTGGGCATGGGCCTGCTGGGGCTGGTGGATGACATCTGGGGTGATGCCCGGGCAAAAGGGTTCGCAGGTCATTTCCGCCGCCTGATACAGGGTGAAGTAACCACGGGATTGATCAAAGCAGCCGCTGGTTTTCTGATTGCCGCGTGGGCGGTTGCCGGATTGCCCGGATTTTTACTGCTGCTGATTTGGCGCGCATCCATTGTGGCCTTGTCGGCAAACCTGATTAACCTTTTAGACCTACGCCCCGGCCGCTCTCTAAAGGGATTTTTTTTGCTTTCTCTGCTTTACGCCTGGCGTGTGCCTTCAGAGACGGGAATAACCCTGTTGTTCCCTTTTTTGCTTGCTTCCCTTGTATATTTACCTTGGGATCTGGCAGGTAAAGGAATGCTTGGAGATGCCGGCGCCAATGTTCTGGGCGGTATGCTCGGGCTGGCCGTTGTTCTTACCGCTGCTGCGCCGTTCCAGGTATTCTACTTTGCGCTGTTGGCTGTGGTGCATATTCTGGCAGAGAAAGTATCGTTTACATCACTGATTGCCGGCAGTACCCTGCTGCGGTTTTTTGATAATCTGGGCCGGCAGGGTTGGAAAAATTAGTATGACGGAAGGGAAATCCTCGTTTTATGAAGAACTATAAGGAGTTGGAACGTGTTTGCCCGTAGAGTTGCACATGTTGTCCGGGTATCTGAAGCAGGCCCGCAGTGCGAGGAACTGGTTGTCCTGCTGGACGGGACGGAACAAAAAGCGTTAAATTACATACCTTTAAGCGGCCCTGCCCTGGCCGGTGACAGTGTTGTGGTTAACACAACGGCCGTGGAACTGGCTTTGGGCAGCGGCGGTTATCATTTTGTCTATCAGAATCTAAACCGGCCTGAACATACGCTGCAGGGTGAAGGGCATATTATGAAACTCCGCTATACGCCGCTGCAGATGCGTGTATTGGCCGTAGAGGAAGAGGCATCACCACACCACCAGGTTATGATGAGCGCATCTTCTCTTTTCGGTATGCCCGTTGTGGTGGCAGAGCTGCACAGCATGCTGGCACCGGTTGTTCTCAGCATAAAAAAAGAAAAAGACGACGCGCGCCTCGCTTATGTGATGACAGATGGAGGCGCGCTGCCGGCTTTTTTCAGTCGGACAGTTCGGGTATTAAAAGAACGCAAGCTGCTATGCGGTACGGTGACCTGCGGCCATGCCTTCGGCGGAGACCTGGAAGCTGTTACCATCTATAGCGGACTGCTGGCTGCCAGGCATATCCTCAAAGCCGACGCAGCCGTTGTCTGTATGGGCCCCGGAGTGGCAGGAACGGGTACACCCTATGGCTTCAGCGGGATGGAAGCGGGAGAGAATGTAAACCGCGTCCACAGTCTGGAAGGCCAGGCAGTCTTTCTTCCGCGGCTCAGTTTTGCCGATGTGCGCTCCAGGCACCGCGGTATTTCACATCATACACTGACAGCCCTGACAAAAGCCGCCATGGCTCCGGCCGATTTTACGCTGCCGGTTCTGCCTGCGCAGGAAAATGCCTGGCTGGAAAAGCAGCTGGCCGCAGCAGGGTTGGCTCGGCTGCACAATGTTTACCGTTATGACGGACTGCCCCTGCATCATCTGACAGCAGACCGCAGGCTCTGTTCTACAATGGGGCGTTCGCTAGACGATGATCCTGCGTTCTTCCTGGCCGCGGCGGCGGCAGGACGGCATACGGTTCGGCTGCTCTCAAAAAGTCCTTAGTGCAGGCGGGAACCGATAAATTCATGAAGTGTGATATCCGCCGGCAGGTTTTGCAGAAACAGCCTCAGTTCACGGACGGTCCCCATAAAGACAAAGCGGTTTTGTTGCACAAATGTCTGCATCAGTATCCCTCCTGGCTTACGGCATGGCAGGCATGTCCGTTTTTTATAGTCAAGGAATTTATATGCATGCAGAAAGGCGTGCTCCTTGACTATTAGGGGTTTGTAAGGGGAATATCCCCTTACTCTTGCGGGGTGGTCAGGGTCGAAGACCCGTCGAAGGGGTGGCAACCCCTAAAGAACAAGAAAGACGCATCCAAAAGAAAAACGCTTTAGCGTCTTTCTTGCTTCTAACGTAGTCTATGACGGCCATGGTAAAATTATGTATAGGAGGAATATCAATGGAAAAGACAACGGCTTCAAAAATGATTTATCAGGGGAAAATTATCAATGTCCGTGTGGACGATGTGGAGCTGCAAAACGGAACGCATTCAAAGCGTGAAATCGTGGAACATCCCGGTGCTGTTGCTGTTTTGGCGGTCACCGATGATAAACGTGTTTATTTTGTCAAACAGTTCCGCAAGCCGATTGAAAAGGAACTGCTGGAGATTCCCGCCGGGAAACTGGATGCGGGCGAGGGTCCCCGGGTATGTGCCGTCAGGGAGCTGGGGGAAGAAATCGGTATGGCTGCAGAAGAACTGCGGCAAATCGCATTTTTTTATTCTTCTCCGGGGTTTGCTTCTGAAAAAATGTATATCTATCTGGCCACCGGCTTAAAACCGGTGGATGTGGAAAAGCCTGAGGATGAATTCCTGCAGGAATCCACCCTGCCCCTGAAGGATGCGGTCGCCATGGCCCGAAACGGTGAAATTGAAGATGCAAAGACACTTGTGGCACTACTGTTAGGCGCTGATATCCTGGGCGTTTAGGCGACATAAACTGCTCTTCTCCCGCATAGACTGTGCCAGAATGGACAGGGAGGGAGCATCGTGTGGAAGAATTTTAAATATGGTGCCAGTGGTCATTTCCGGGAGCAGTTCGGGCTGTATCTGTTAGTATTTTTTATCTTACTGGCAGGAATTGTCGCCGGAGCATTTTCCGTCCGAATGATGGAAGAGTCTCAGTTAAATGAAATAAATACATACTTTTATAGTTTTATTGACGGCCTCACAGAACAGCAGCCGGTGAATACGTCACTGATTCTGCAACGTTCACTTCTGCAAAACGGCAGTTTTATCCTGGCTCTCTGGTTGTGCGGCACTGTGTTTATCGGATTCATTCCCGCTTTGTGCCTTGTTTTCTATCGCGGATACACCATCGGTTTTACGGTCGGCTTTCTGGCTGGGCAAAATATGGGAGGTATCCTTTTCTCACTGGGAGCTGTATTCCCGCAGAATATCATTTATGTGCCGGTCACAATTCTGGCAGGTGTACTGGCGGTATCATTTTCACTGATGCTGTTGAAGCGGCGGGTAAAAGGAAAATTAATTCCTTTCGGTGCGTATCTGTTTCAGTATACATTAGCCATGTTAATGGTTGTGTTCTTATTTGCAGCGGGGAGTCTGGTTGAAACGACAATTACACCTGTCTTTATGCGGGCTGTGGTGTCACTTCTCTAGATGCAATATAAAGGAGGAATGTTGAATGATTATCGGTGTGCCAAGGGAAGTTAAAGCCGATGAATACCGTGTGGCAGCCGTGCCGGCCGGTGTGGAAATGCTGGTTAGGGAAGGACACAGGGTTGTGGTTGAAACAGGTGCCGGAGAAGGTGCCGGGTTCCCGGATGAGGAGTATGTCGGGGCGGGAGCGGAGATTTTGGGCTCGGGACAAGCTGTCTGGGCTCAGGCGGACCTGATTGTCAAAGTCAAAGAACCCATGCCCTCGGAGTATGAAAATATACGTGAAGGGCAAATTATTTTTACATATCTGCATCTGGCTGCCGTACCGGCGCTGGGCGAGGCGTTGGCAGCGAAAAAGGCTGTTGCTGTAGCGTATGAGACCATTACTGCCGACAAAACGCTGCCGCTGCTGGAACCGATGAGTGAAATTGCCGGCCGGATGGCTACGCAAATCGGCGCCCGGTTGCTGGAACATACCTATGGAGGCCGCGGGGTGTTAATCGGTGGTGTTCCCGGTGTACCGCCCGCCGATGTTGTGATTATCGGCGGCGGGACGGTGGGTGTTAACGCGGCGCGGGTTGCATTGGGGATGGGCGCCCATGTGACATTGCTGGATATAAACGCACAGCGGCTGCGTGCACTTTATGACCTGTTCGGTGGACAGGTGCTGACACTGATGTCAAACAGCTATAATATTGAGCGGGCCGCGCAGTATGCCGATCTGCTCATCGGTGCGGTATTGGTTCCGGGTGCCCGTGCGCCGAAACTGGTAAGCGAAGACGTGGTGAAAACAATGAAGCAGGGCTCAGTGATTGTCGATGTGGCTATTGACCAGGGCGGTTCGATTGAAACTATTGACCGTGTCACCACACACAGCAATCCCACTTATGTCAGACACGGTGTGGTACACTATTCTGTGGCAAACATGCCGGGTGCTGTGCCGCGGACATCCACCTTTGCCCTGACGAATGTGACACTGCCTTACCTGATGCAGTTGGCACAGAAGGGCTACAGGCAGGCTTTCCTGGACAACGAGGCCCTGGCCTGCGGCGCCAATGTGGTCGGGGGATGCTATACCCACGACGCAGTAGCCGCTGCACTGGGTACAAAATATACACCACTGGCAGAATTACTTTAACAGGTTCTAAAAAAAATCCCCTTCCATACCATATTGGTAGGGGAGGTTGAATGTAAGATGATTATTGTTCTGGGAAAGCGCCTATACCGCTTTATTGTTCTGCTTTTGGTCCTGTTCTTGATTGCGCCGGTCATTGGTTATTATTTCCTGCGCACTCTTGAACCGGAGACCGTGCACTTTCGCCAACCACGCGGTGATGCGCTGAAAGTGTCGGCTGATGACGACGCAGATGAACGAAATCGCGGTATTCTGTCACGTTATATGTATTATTTGCATGAATTTTATCAAAATGGGCTATGATTTTTCTGGAGGAAAAGGATTTCCCTGGATTATGTTGAATCAATAAAAAACCCGGTGAACACAAGGGCAAAGGAGAGCATAGATGGACAGTACGTTGAGGGACTACATACATTACCTTTCTGTAGAGAAGGGTCTGGCTAAAAATACGCTTGAATCATACACCCGTGATTTGCGTACGTTCTGTGAATATCTGCAGCAGAACGGAATCAACTGTTTTGAGGAAACAGCCCGTGACAGCATTGTGGGCTATCTTCTCAGCCTGCAGCAAAAAGGCAAAGCGACAGCCACCCTTTCCCGCAACCTGGCTTCCATTCGTTCTTTTTATGCCTATCTGTTTCAGGAAAGAATGATTGTTGAAAATCCCGCAGCCGACCTGGAATCACCCAAGCTGGAAAAGAAGCTGCCGCGGGTTCTTTCTCCGCAGGAAGTGGACCTGCTGCTGGATCAGCCCGATCAACTGCAGGTGACCGGTATTCGAGATAAAGCAATGCTAGAAGTGATTTATGCCACCGGCATCCGTGTATCGGAGCTCATGTCGCTGGATATGAACGATATCAACCTGGATGCGGGCTTTCTCCGCTGTAACGGCAAGGGGTCCAAGGAACGCATTATTCCCCTGGGCTCTGTGGCGATTCGCCATGTAGACCGCTATCTGGGCGACGGGCGGCCCAAACTTATCCGTCAGAACGGAGAGGCGGCGCTTTTTGTCAATCAGCACGGCAAGCGGCTGACCCGGCAGGGATTCTGGAAAATTCTCAAAAAATATGCCCGCCAGGCGAGTATTACCAAAGAAATCACACCGCACACCATGCGCCATTCGTTTGCTACCCACCTGCTGGAAAACGGCGCCGATCTGCGTTCCGTTCAGGAGATGCTGGGACATGCCGATATCTCCACCACACAAATTTATACACAGGTGACAAAGCGCAAATTGCGGGATGTATATGAAAAAACCCATCCGCGTGCATAAAACAAGGAGGCTGAAAGTGAATACCGACCGTGTTCTGATTATTGTTCTGGACAGTTTAGGCGTGGGGGAGCTCCCCGACGCCTCGTTTTATGGTGACGCCGGCAGCAATACGCTGGCAAATATCGCAGAAGCCATGGAAGGGTTAAGCCTGCCTGTCCTGCAGTCGTTTGGTCTTGGCTGCCTGACCAGCGTCAAAGGGGTGCCCTGCGCACAACAACCCCTGGCTGCATACGGCCGCATGGCGGAGCGCTCCCGCGGCAAGGACACCACCACCGGACACTGGGAAATGACGGGCATTATTCTGGAAGAGGCTTTCCCTGTTTTTCCGGAAGGATTTCCGCCGGAAATCATTGAACCGTTTGAGGCGGCCATCGGCCGTAAAGTGCTGGGTAATGTGAAAGCCTCCGGCACAGAAATTATTGAGACCCTGGGGAAAGAGCACATTGAGACAGGACGCCCCATTGTCTATACATCTGCCGACAGTGTGTTTCAGATTGCGGCCCATGAAGATGTGGTCCCCCTGGAAACACTGTATGAGTGGTGTACCGCCGCACGGAACCTGCTGCGCGATGAACACGCCGTCGGCCGGGTCATCGCCCGCCCCTTCACCGGAGAGCCGGGTATTTTCCGCCGCACGCCAAACCGCAAAGACTTTTCTTTGCTGCCTCCGGTACCCACACTGTTGGACAGGCTCAAAGAGGCGGGCCGCAATGTGGTGGGCATCGGAAAAATTCCCGATATTTTCGGCGGACGCGGCATTACCGAAGCGTTCCATACCGACAGTAACGATGACGGCATGGCCACCCTGCTCACAGCAATGGACAAGTTCCCCAAAGGCCTGATTTTTACCAATCTGGTGGACTTTGATATGGTCTACGGCCACCGCAATGACGCCATCGGTTACGGGCATGCACTGGAGCGCTTTGATACGCAGCTTGTGGATGTGTTGGCCAAGCTGACGGAGGAGGACGTTCTCTTTATTGTGGCAGATCACGGCTGCGACCCCACATTCCCGCATACCGACCATACCCGGGAATACGTCCCGCTTTTGGCCTATGGAAAGTTGCTTACGCCGCAAAATCTCGGGACCAGGCAGACATTTGCCGATCTGGGGGCAACGGTAGCCGAACTGATGGGACTGCCGCCGCAGGAGGCGGGAACGTCTTTTGCCGCGGAACTGGAAAGCGGCCGGGCATGAGAGCACTGGAGATTATCGAAAAAAAGCGGGACGGTAAAATCCTCTCGTCTGAAGAAATTGATTATTTTGTTCAAAACTATAATAACGGTACAATCCCTGACTACCAGATGGCTGCCTTTGCCATGGCTGTTTTTTTCCAGTCCATGAACGCCGAAGAAACAGCCGCTCTGACTGGGGCACTGGTCCGCTCCGGGGAGACGCTTGATTTTTCCGGGCTTGGCAGGCCGGTGGCGGATAAACATTCCACCGGCGGTGTGGGAGATAAAACCACGCTTGTTCTGCTGCCGCTTGTGGCGGCCAACGGGGTGACAGTGGCCAAACTGTCCGGCCGCGGGCTGGGGCATACCGGGGGAACCATTGACAAACTCTCCTGTATTCCGGGTTTTCGCAGTGATCTGTCTCGGGATGAATTTTCCGCACAGGTAAAAAGAGAAGGGCTGGCTATTATGGGACAGTCGCCACAGATGACACCGGCGGACGGCAAACTCTATGCACTGCGTGACGTAACTGCCACAGTGGACAGTATTCCGCTGATTGCCTCCTCGGTAATGAGTAAAAAAATCGCTGCGGGTGCACAGGCGATTGTATTGGATGTCAAAGCCGGCAGCGGCGCTTTTATGCAGGACGCAGCGCGGGCAGGGGAACTGGCACGGGCGATGGTGGAGATAGGCCGGGCGCTGGGCAAAAACACCTCGGCGCTGATTACCGCCATGGACCAGCCGCTTGGCCTGGCCGTTGGCAATCATCTGGAAGTGGCGGAGGCCATCGAAACCCTGCATGGTGAAGGGCCATCCGACCTGGTTGAGCTTTGCCTGGAGCTTGGCGCAGAAATACTCTTGGCCTGCGGCGTCGCCGGGGAGCGGGAAAAGGCAAGGGAAAAGCTCTCAGAGTCCCTGCGAAACGGAGAAGCACTGGCTGCGTTTAGGCGGTTTGTCTCTGCTCAGGGCGGTGATGCCGCAATAACGGAAAACCCGGATCTCCTGGGGGAACCTGCGTATTCTCTGGCCGTCCAGGCGCCCAAAGAAGGCTGGATTACAGGCCTTGATGCCAGGACGGTTGGTACAGCGTCGGTACTTCTGGGCGCCGGCCGCGAAAAGAAGGGTGATCCGGTTGACCTTTTGGCCGGTATCAGGCTGGTGAAAAAAACAGGAGATTATACGACCAAAGGAGAACTGCTGGCCACAGTCTTTGCAAGTGACAGGGAAAAGCTCAGCCGGGCCGCGGAAAAACTGGCATCAGCCTACGACTTTGCTGACGCTGCGCCGTCGCCCCGTCCGCTGATTCTCGGCCGTGTAGCCCACAATATGTAAACTAAGCAGAAAATAAATTTTGCTACCGCCGGTCCGGCGGTATATTTTTTTGCCTCTTTCAGGAAAATACAAAGAGTGAAAACTGATCCTAAGGAGGGTTACGATGCAAAGAAAGATTATTGTCCTGATGCTTGTTGCTTTGCTTATCCTTTCAGCCGCATCTGCTGCTGTGGCACAGGAGTTTGAGTTTGCGTCCAAAGCACAGCTTCTGATGGACGTGGGCAGCAGACAGGTTCTCTATGAAAACAATGCGCATGAAAAGCTTTACCCTGCCAGTGTGACGAAGATTATGACAATGCTCCTGGCCATGGAAGCGCTGGAGGCGGGTAAAGTGAAGCTCGATGATTTAATTCCGGTGAGCGATGCGGCGGCCGGTCACGGCGGGTCACAGATATTTCTTTCTCCCGGGGATAAGATTACATTTGAAGATTTAATGATTGGCATCGGTGTCGGTTCAGCAAATGACGGCTCCTGGGCCATGGCAGAATACTTATCGGGCACGGTGGATGCTTTTGCCGACGAGATGAATGCAAAGGCCAAAGAACTGGGCATGGTCAATACACATTTTGTCAATCCTCACGGCCTGCATGATGAAAACCATTATACCACCGCTTACGACATTGGCCTGATGTCGCTGGAACTGATGAAATATCCAAAAATTCATGAGTGGCTCACCATCTGGATGGATGAGGAATTCCTTAAAGACAAAATCAAAAAGAGTGAAGGCGTCTACTTAAGCAATGCCAACCGCCTGGTCCGGTATTATGACGGCGCCGACGGCCTGAAAACCGGATTTACATCAGAGGCCGGCAACTGTGTTTCCGCAACCGCCAAGCGCGGCGATACACGCTTTCTGACAGTGATTATGGGAGCACCGGGCCGACCGGCACTCTTTGATGAAGCGCGAACCCTGCTCGACTGGGGCTTTGCCAAATACCAAAGTGTTCCCGTGGTCGAAAAAGGCGAAGTACTCGGTACCGTTAAAGTGGACAAGGGCATGCTGACTGACGTTGACGTTGTTGCCAAAAACAGCTATGCTCTGCTGCTGGACAAAGGGCAAACAGGTGAAGTGGAACATGTGCTCGAATTACCGGAACGCCTTCCCGCCCCTCTTTCGGCCGCTGACGAAGTGGGTACGCTGGTGGTCAACTCAGCCGAAGGAGAAGAACTGGGCCGGGTGCCCCTGGTGCCGGCCGAGGATGTGCCCAAAGCAAACCTGCTCACCTTTTTTACCCGATTCACCCGACACTGGTTCCTCTTCAGCCGTTAAATGAAGACGCGGGGACAGGTTCCACTGTCCTCATTCAAAGACCATAACTACACAAATGAAGACAGCGGAACCTGTCCCCGCTGTCTTCATTTGTGTTGGCGGTGTTGGCTTTTTTTGCTGGCAAAGGCAGGAGTTGCCAGAGGGGTGTAGAATAGGGAAGGTGGAATTAATCGACAAAGGGGGGAGGCCTGTGGAGATGAAGCTGAAGCGGGCGGGCGGTACGCTTGTGGTCAGGATGGACGGGGAGCTGGACCATCATGCTGCCGACGGCATCCGGGGAAAAATTGATAAAAAGTTAGCTCACAGCGAGATAAAAAATGTCATCTTTAATTTTGAGGGTGTTGATTTTATGGACAGCTCGGGGCTGGGCATGGTTCTGGGCCGGTATAAACAGGTAATCCAAAAGGGCGGCAAAGTCCTGGCCTGTTCTTTGCGCCCCAGAGTGCAAAGGGTTTTTGACCTGGCGGGGCTGGAATCAAAGATTCCTGTCTTTGCTTCGGAACAGGATGCCCTGAAGAATGTTTAGGGGGGAAGCAGATGGATAATTATATGAAACTGGAAATAGCGAGCAAATCGCAGAATGAAGCATTTGCCCGCGTTGTGGTTGCTGCTTTTGCCGCCCAGGCCGACCCCACCATAGATGAAATATCCGATATTAAAACGGCGGTTTCCGAAGCGGTTACCAATGCTGTGATTCATGGCTATGAAAACGGTCCGGGCGAAATTGTGATCTCTGCATCGTTGAAGGGTAACCGGCTGGAAGTGAGTGTGATCGACTACGGTGTGGGAATTTCCGACCTTGAGCAGGCCCGTCAGCCCCTGTACACAACCAGGCCTGAATTGGACCGTTCCGGCATGGGCTTTACTATTATGGAGAATTTTATGAACGATTTTAATGTCACTTCGGAGCCCGGAGCCGGGACCACAGTCACCATGGTTAAAATCCTCGGCCAGGCTGAGCGGGTTGAAACATCGCAGTGATGTCCATGGACGAGTCCTTTAAGCAGCACATTCCCCTGGTCCACAGTCTGGTCAGGCGCTATCGGGGTGAATATGCAGAAGGGGACGACTTGTTTCAGGTCGGATGCATCGGCCTGCTCAAAGCCCTGAAGAAATATGACCCCGAGCGCGGCGCCTCGTTTGCCACCTATGCGGTCCCTGTTATTGCCGGGGAAATGAAGATGTATTTGCGCGGCCAGGGAACGGTAAAATACAGCCGGGCGCTGGTTACGCAGGCCGGTCGTGTGAAAAAGGTTCAGGCCGAGCTGGAACAGCGCCTGGGACGTCAGCCCTCTCTGGGGGAGTTATCCTCAGCCTGCGGACTTGAGCGTGAAGAACTCTTAATGGCACTGGATGCGGCGCAGACTCCTGTGTCACTGGATGCAGCCGTACCCGGAGAAACTGCGGACCTGGCTGTAACCGCCCCCGAAGCAGACGAGGTGGTGGATCGTGTGGCGCTGCGTGAAGCACTGGACTACCTGCCAAAGAGAGAGCAGAGTCTGGTGATTTACCGTTTTTTTCGTAACATGTCCCAGCAGGAGACGGCAGAGGTTCTTGGCATTTCCCAGATGCATGTCTCACGTCTTGAACGAAAAATTTTGCAGCAGCTAAAAAAACAGCTATCTGATTAACGGCCGGAAAGTTCCGGGCCGTTATATTTTTTTTCCCTGTGGGGCAAACTAGGGCAAAATGAGGAGGTGATGGATGATGACTGTGGCAAAGATTGTTGAACTGGTGGGCGAATCAAACGTAGGCTGGGAAGATGCGGTTAAAAATGCCGTTTCAGACGCATCAAGAACCGTAGACAATATTACAGGTGTGGAAATTTATAATCTGACAGCCAGCATTGATAACGGTAAGATAGTGGAATATAAAGCAAATGTTAAAGTTGCGTTTGGCGTGAATCGTTAATGAATGGTTAAAATGGTTGGCCAGCCCTCCGCAAAGGAGGGTTTTTAACAGGATGGGTGGAAGAGGGTGAAGTATATGTCACGAAAGAAACCGGGGCCGCCGGAGCTGGTCAGCCCGCATCTTCAGGAAAATATTGACTTCCTAACTGAAAAGATGGGTATCGACATCAGTTTCGACATCCTGGTCAAGAAGCTGGAAATTGGCACAACAAAAGCCGCCCTTGTTTATATTGACGGCTTTGTAAACGGTGATGTGCTGACACTGATTCTGCAGAACCTGGCTCAGCTGCAGCGGTCTGATCTCAGCCCGGACCCGCTAAAGAAGCTGACGGAACATAAAATCCCCTATATGGAGCTGGAAGCAGACGACGACCTCTCAGAGATCATTGACCAGATTCTGTCCGGGCAGGCCGCGCTGTTTCTTGACGGCGAAGCAAAAGCCATTCTGTTGGATACCCGGGAATATCCGGTCAGGGGTCCTGAGGAGCCGGATACAGAAAGGCTGACACGAGGTTCCCGTGACGGTTTTGTGGAAACCATGCTGTTTAATGTGACCCTGACCAGGCGGCGTGTCCGGGATCCGGGCTTACGGGTGGAAGCAGTGAGGCTTGGACGCCGTTCCAAGACGGATGTAGCCATTATGTACATTAATGACATTGTTAATCCCGACATTCTGCAAACAGTGAAGGAACGCCTGGAGCGCATTGATATCGACGGCCTGCCGATGGCGGAAAAGTCGCTTGAAGAGTTTATCAGCGAAAGCAGCTGGAGTGTTTTTCCTCTTGTCCGCTACACAGAACGGCCGGACGTGGCTGCCGCTCACCTTTTTGAAGGGCATGTTATCCTGTTTGTGGATACCTCACCGGCAGCGATGATTGTACCGGCCACATTTTTTCATCACCTGCAGCATGCAGAAGAATACAGGCAGAGTGTCCTCTCGGGTATCTACCTGCGTTGGGTCCGTTTTCTCGGCATATTTATCTCCGTCTTTCTGGCACCGCTTTATCTGCTCGTTTCCATGCAGCCCCAACTGCTGCCCGAAGCAATGCGGTTTATCGGTCCGCAGGAGATCGGCAATGTCCCGTTGTTCATTCAGTTTATCATTGTCCATCTCGGTATAGACCTGGTGCGCCTGGCCGGGGTACATACACCCGACCCGCTGGCTACGGCCATGGGCTTGATTGCTGCTTTGTTAATCGGTGATATTGCCATTCAGGTCGGCTTTTTTACTCCCGAAGTTTTGCTCTACGGCGGCCTGGTGGCGTTGGGGATGTTTTCCACGCCGAGTTTTGAACTGAGCCTGTCAAACAGGCTTGTACATCTTCTGATGCTGACCCTGACAGGATTATTCAGGCTCCCTGGCTTTCTGGGTGGGTTGGCGATTATCTTTATCCGCCTGGCCACAGACAAATCATTTGGCGTGCCGTATCTCTGGCCGCTGCTTCCCCTTAACCTAAAAGCATTATGGGCCATTATTATTCGCCGGCCGGTGCCCGTGGGCAGCAGGCGGCCCAGCATCCTGCAAACACGCGACAGTGACAGGATGACCACCGATGGTGAAGAGCAGGTCGGCAACAACCGTAAGAAAAAATAAATACAGATATAATTGTTTGGAGGTTTCGTATGAGTATAAAGGTAGGCATCCCGCGCGCGCTGTTATACTATCACTATTATCCGGGATGGGAAGCATTCTTTCGCACGCTGGGTACCGAAATTGTGCTGTCGGATGAAACGACGAAAAAGATTCTGGATCGCGGAGTCCGTGATGCGGTGGATGAAGCCTGTCTACCGGTTAAACTCTACCTGGGCCACCTGGCCAATCTTCGCGATAAGCATGTTGACTTAATTTTTGCTCCGCGCATGGTATCCGTGGAACACAAGAAATTTCTCTGTCCGAAGTTTCTCGGACTGCCCGAGATGGCACGTTTCTGCGTGCCTGATCTGCCCGAACTTTTAGATGTGGAGATCAATGTTCATCAAAAATACCGGGAGACACGCAAAAACCTAAACAGGCTGGCCGCCCGCTTTAACTGGCGTCCCTGGATTATCCGGCGCGCCCTGCGGGAAGCACGCGCCGCACAGGAGCAGTATGAGGCAAATTTACGCCGGGGAAATACTCCCTATGATATCTTCAGCGGCAGTCCAAACGTTTCCGGTCAGGGGAATGTGCGTGTGGCAGTTCTTGGCCACGCGTACAACCTAAATGACCCCTATATCAGCATGAATCTGATTGGGCGGCTGCGGGAGATGGGTGTGGACGTGGTAACCTCGGAAATGCTGCGCCCGCAGGATATCTGCCGCGGCACGCACTGCCTGCAAAAAGATATTTTCTGGACATTCGGCAAGGAGCTGATGGGTGCTGCCTTTCATTTGCAGGAGCAGCAAAAAATTCAGGGGCTAATCCTGGTGGCTTCGTTTGGCTGTGGCCCGGACTCGCTCATCTGCGAAATGGTGGAGCGGGTGTATAAACGAAATAAAACGGTACCGGTCCTGATGCTGACTCTCGACGAACATACCGGAGAAGCCGGGGTTGTCACCCGTCTGGAAGCATTTGTGGACATGCTGCGGTGGAGGAAGGTCATATGAAAATTACCTACCCGCATATGGGGTCTCTTTCCGTAGCCATGCACGGACTTCTCGAAGACTTAGGGCTGGAGGTCATTGCTCCACCTCCCATTACGAAAAAAACGATCAATCTGGGCGTACTGCATTCACCCGAATTTGCCTGCTTTCCCCTGAAAATCAACATGGGAAACTTTATCGAAGCGCTTGAGGGCGGTGCGGACACCATCATCATGGCCGGCGGGACAGGTCCCTGCCGTTTTGGCTACTACGCAGAAGTGCAGCGTGAGATTCTGCGTGATTTAGGCTATGAATTTGCAATGATTGTCCTGGAGCCGCCGCAGGGGCATCTTAGCCAGCTTACGGATAAACTCAGGGAACTGTGCGGTGACCGTAACTGGCCGGAAATCACCCGTGCCCTGCACACCGCCTGGCGCAAAGTCAAAGCACTGGACAGACTGCATAGCAAAGTACTGCAGGTCCGTCCCCGTGAACTGGAACGGGGTGCAGCCACAAAGGCTTATGAACAGGCACAGCAGCTGGTTGCCGCAGCGCGTACGCCCCGGGATGTGGACCAGAGCCTGCACAAGGGGCTGGAGATGCTGGGAGGTGTGCCATGCGACTACGGTAAAGGGGTGCTGCGCATCGGCCTTGTCGGTGAAATCTATATGATTCTCGAACCATATGCCAACTTGGATCTTGAGAAGACACTGGGTGAAATGGGTGTGGAAGTAGACCGCTCTATTTATATTTCCCACTGGATCAAGGAGCACCTGGTGCTCAGTTCACTGGGACTCAAAGGAAGCAGGGATACAAAAAAAGCCGCAGCAATGTATCTGAACCATTTTGTGGGCGGCCATGGCTGGGAATCTGTGGGTGACACGGTCCGCTACGCGCGCCGCGGCTATGACGGTGTGGTGCATATCCTACCATTTACCTGCACGCCGGAAATCGTGGCGCAGAGTATTTTGCCCACAGTCAGTCGTGAACAGGGTATCCCGGTAATTTCTTTTTCCATGGATGAACAGTCAGGCCAGGCCGGGTTTGTCACCCGCCTGGAGGCATTTTTAGATCTCTTGCAGCAGCGAAAGACAAAAACAAAGTTAGGCTGACAGGAACAGACAAACACAACCGGTTTCAGGTGAGTGGGGCATACCCACTCGCTTTATTTTTTGTTCACGGTTACAGGTTATTTGTGGTATAATGGGGAAGGATTTGAAGGAGGAAACAGCATGCAGGCGATTACCACTCATCTAAATGCGGATTTCGATGCACTGGCATCGATGGTGGCCGCAGGCAAGCTTTATCCGCAGGCGCAGCTTGTGATTCCCGGCAGTCTTAATCTGAACGTGCACGAGTTTGTTTCTTTGTATAAAGATATGCTGAACCTAAAAACGCAAAAAGAAACAGGCCTCTCATTGCCCCCAGAACTGCTGGTGGTTACCGACACACGGCAAAAAAACAGAATCGGGGCATTTACCAGGCATCTCGGGGAAATAGCTGAAATCCATACATATGACCACCACCCTGATACTGACGAAGACATCAGGGCCCACAGCCAGACTGTGGAGGAAATCGGGGCCACCACCACACTGCTCCTGGAGCGGATATTTGCCGTGAACATACACTTGACGCCGCTGGAGGCCACGTTGTTTGCGCTGGGTATTTACGAAGATACAGGCTGCCTGACATATGATACCACAACGGCCCGGGATGTGGAGGCGCTCTGGCGCCTCTGGCAGGTTGGCGTGAATCTCCGTGTGGTGAACCAGTTTTTAAACCGTCCTTTAAGTGACGAACAGCGAGCCGTCCTTGATGATCTCTTTGACGGAACTGAATATCATGAACTCCGGGGCGTGCGTGTGGCTGTGGCCACAGCACAGAGCCCCGTGTATGTGAACGGGCTTTCTCTTTTGACCCACAAACTGATCGAAATGGAAGATGTGGATATCATGTTTTCCGTGGTGGCCATGGAAGGTCGTGTCTATGTGGTGGGCAGAAGCCGGCTTGACCACGTGGATTTGCCCCGGGTCCTGGCTCCTCTGGGCGGCAGGGGCCACCGCCGTGCCGCTTCCGCCACTGTGAGGGAAGGAACTGCGCAGGAAGCAAAAGATAAACTGGTGAGCTCACTCTACCGTGAGATCTCTCCTGTAAAGACAGCCAGGGATATTATGTCGGTGCCCGTCAGGACCATTTCTCCCGACACCAGTGTGGATAAAGCTCGGGAACGCATGCTGCGCTACGGGCACAGCGGCTTTCCTGTAACGGAAGAAGACGGACGCCTGGTGGGGATTATTTCCCGCCGCGACCTGGAGAAAGCATCCCATCACGGCCTGGGCCATGCGCCGGTCAAGGGATATATGAGTAAGCGGCCGCAAACTGTCTCTGTGGACACGCCGGTCAGACATATTCAGGAAAGAATGATTGAACATAATATCGGGCGGCTGCCCGTAACCGACGGGGAAGATATTGTGGGAGTTGTGACCCGCACCGATGTACTGCGCAATCTGGAAGGCGGGGAAAAAGTCCGCTGCAACGGCCGGTGCCTGCCGGCTGCGGGAGATGATCTTACGCCGCTGATTAATGAGCGCCTTGACAAAAAGATGCAAAGTCTGCTGCTATTGGTGGCACAGAAAGCAGACAGGGAGCAGGTCAGGGTGTTTGCCGTGGGTGGCTTTATCCGGGACCTGCTGCTGGATAATCCCAACCACGATCTTGACCTGGTGGTGGAACCGGAAGCCATCCCCTTTGCCGCCAAGCTCAATGAACTGCTGGGAGGCCGCCTGACGGCTCATGAGAAATTCGGTACGGCCTCCATAACGCTTCCCGAGGGCGGCCATCTCGATCTTGTCACGTCACGACAGGAGTTTTACGCCCGCCCCGCTGCTTTACCCGAAGTGGAGCAGAGCAGCCTGCGCAATGACCTGTATCGCCGCGATTTTACCATTAACACACTGGCCTGCGGTTTAAACAGCCCGGACTTCGGCAAACTGATCGATTTTTTCGGCGGCATTACCGACCTGGATAAAGGACTGATTCGTGTTCTTTACAACCTCAGTTTTGTGGAGGATCCCCTGCGGGTACTGCGAGCCGTCCGTTTTGAACAGCGTTTTGGCTTTCGTTTGGAGGAAACAACACAGTCCCTGCTGGAAAATGCAATCACAACGCGGGTACTGGATAAAGTGAGCAAAGAGCGGCTCTACGATGAACTGGTACTGGCCTTAGCCGAGGAGAAGGCGCCGGAAATTCTGGTCAGATATTTTGAACTGCAGATTTCCGCGACGGTTTTTCCCGGTGTTCGTAATACAGACAGGCTCCGCAGGCGGCTTTTTGCCGTACGGGAAATGATTGTCTGGGCCAGGCGAAACTGGCCGGAGGCAAAAATCATCCCGTCGGCTCTTTACCTGGCTGCTGTGATGCTGGGTGTCCCCTACCAGGAAGCACGCCATCTCTGCCGCAGGCTGCGCCTGCAAAAAGAAGAAAAAGATAGGGTGCTGGCGGCTGTGGAGGCGGTGCCGCGCCTGACCGAAAGGCTGACAAAGGGTGAGCCGCCAAAGCCCAGTGAAACATACAGGCTCTTTAGCGGGCAGCCGCCGGAAACACTTCTGCTGCTGCAGGCCGAAAGCGACCAGAGCCGCATTTGGGAATACGCATCCTTTTTCTGGGAGAAATTAAGACACATAACCCCCGATGTGAACGGCCGGGACCTCTTGGATGAAGGCTATAAACCGGGCCCGGACTTTCAGGAAGTGCTTGACGCCATACGCGATGCCCGTCTCGACGGCCTTGTCGGGAGCCGGGAGGAGGAACTGGCCCTGGCAAAGAAACTTTTTTCATTAAAGGAGAACAACAATGCTTAATATATCCCGCTGGTTTGCCGGCGGCGGCGATTTGCTGCTGCGCATTGCCGCCATCCTGATTGCCATCACCTTCCACGAAGTGGCGCACGGTTACGTGGCTTACCGCCTCGGGGACGATACGGCAAAGAACCAGGGACGGCTGAGCCTTAATCCCATAAAACATCTTGACCCTCTGGGGGCGCTGATGTTTGTGATATTCCGTTTCGGCTGGGCTAAACCGGTCCCGGTGAATCCCCTGTATTTTAAAGGCGACCGTCGTCGCGGCATGTTTCTGGTGGGGCTGGCCGGGCCACTGACAAACTTTGTGCTGGCATTTATCGCCGTACTGCTGCTGGTCTCGGTCTCTGCCTGGCAGAGTGGAGCGGCGCTGGTCTTTTTGCGCGAGGTTATGTTTATTAATGTGATTCTGGGTGTCTTTAACCTGATTCCGTTCCCCCCCCTGGACGGTTCCAAACTTCTGGCGTATCTTTTGCCCAGGCAAAGTGCCTACCGGCTGGGTCAACTGGAGCAATACGGCCCGCTGGTCCTGATTCTGCTTTTGGCCACCGGTATGCTGGGCAGAATTTTGTTTCCCCTGGTCGAATTTGTAATCAATGCACTGGCAACCATCGCCCTGTTTCTGACAAGCGGCATTTGAAAGGAGCATGTTATATGACACAAAAAACAATTTTGAGCGGTATGCGCCCCACCGGCAAGCTGCAGCTTGGCAACCTGCTGGGGGCTCTGGACAATTGGGTCAGGCTGCAGGATGAATACCGCTGTTTCTTTAGCGTGGTGGACTGGCATGCGCTGACCACAGGATATGAGGATACGGCAGATTTACGGGACAATACGTATGAAATGGTGATTGACTGGCTCTCCGCCGGACTGGACCCGGAAAAGACCGTGATTTTCCGTCAGTCCGATGTGAAGGAACATGCCGAACTCCACCTGCTGTTTTCCATGTTTACGCCCCTATCCTGGTTGGAACGTGTCCCCACCTATAAAGACCAGATTGAACAGCTGCGGGAAAAAAACCTGGCTACCTACGGCTTTTTGGGCTACCCTCTGCTGCAGGCCGCCGATATTCTCGTTTACCGGGCCGACGCCGTTCCGGTGGGGGAAGACCAGGCGCCTCATGTTGAAATGACCCGGGAAATTGCCCGCCGTTTTAACCACCTTTACGATAAGCCGGTGTTCCCCGAACCGGCCACCATCCACAATGAAGTGAAACTGCTGCCGGGAATCGACGGCCGGAAAATGAGCAAATCATACGGCAATACTATTGAAATGTCCGAAAAACCCGAAGATGTGCGCCGTAAAGTCAGTCAGATGATTACCGATCCGGGCCGTATTCGCAAAGACGACCCCGGCAACCCGGATATCTGTGCGGTCTACTCCTTCCACGGTGTGTTCAGTGCTGATGAAGCGGCCAATGTGGAGGCTGTCTGCCGTCGTGGCGAGATTGGCTGCGTGCAGTGCAAGAGACAGTTAGGCGACCGGTTGGTGGCCTATCTTGAGCCAATTTACGAGCGGCGCCAAAAACTTGAGGGCCGCAAAAGTGAAATCCGTGAGATTCTTGAGCTGGGCGCCCGCCGGGCACGGGAAACGGCTGCCGAAACGATGGAAATTGTGCGGGAAACGATGAATCTGAACCTGTAGGAGGACGTTGGCCTGTGGACTATCTAGTCAGGCTGCCCGCCTTTGAAGGGCCTTTTGCGCTGCTTTTTCATCTGATTGAAAAGGCGGAGGTGGACATCTATGATATCTCCGTTGCCGAGATTACGGCGCAGTACCTGTCGTATCTGCAGGCCATGCAGGAGCTCAATCTGGAGGTGGCCTCAGAATTTTTGGTGATGGCAGCGACCCTGTTAAAGCTGAAGTCAAAAAAGCTACTCCCCGGAACGATTCAGGTGGAAGATGCCCTGGATGAGGGCATCTTAACCATTGATTCCCAGGAGGAACTTGTGCAGCGTCTGCTGGAGTACAGGCATTTTCGCAGTGTGGCCGAGGAACTGCGTCGTTTTGAGCAGGCGCAGAAGCGTGTGTTTGTCCGCTCCCTGGCCGGAGAGAAAGTGGTGCTTGTTAATCCCCAGGAGGATATGGCTGCTGCCGGCGGTGTCACACTGCCGGGACTTTTGCAGGCCTTCCAGACGCTTTTAGCCCAGCGGGAGCGCCAGCCGCAGGATGTGGACGCGGATGATTTTTCCATACAGGACAAAATGAGGCAGGTCATGATCTCGCTGCGGGGCAAAAAAGAAGGGATCGCCTTTTTTTCACTGTTTTCCAAAGCGGCCGGCCTGTCTGAAATTATTGTTACTTTTTTTGCTCTTTTGGAACTGGTGAGAATGCGTAAAGTCACTGTCTGGCAGCCGGCCCCCATGGCAGACCTGATGGTGATGCGCAAAGGGTAACACAGGGAGGTTTTTTACATGAATTTAAAACCGCTGGTGGAAGCGCTCCTTTTTTTAACCGAAGAGCCGCTGCCGCCGGATAAGATTGCCGATATTACCGGAGAAGCTGTGCAGGAAGTGCGCAGGGTAATTAAAGAGCTGCAGCAGGAGTATGATTCTGCGGAACACGGCCTGCAGGTTATGGAAATAGCCAAAGGATACCAGTTTGGCACAAAGCCGGAACTGGCACCGGTGGTGGAAAAGCTCTTCAAAGGCGAGAAGAGTTATACACTATCCCAGGCCGCTCTGGAGACGCTGGCCATTATCGCCTACAGACAGCCTGTGACGCGTGTGGATATGGAGCAGATCCGGGGTGTAAAAGTAGACGGCGTGGTGGAAACACTTTTAAAACGGCGCTTTATCCGCACCGTAGGCCGCAAAGACGCTCCCGGCCGGCCGATTCTCTACGGCACCACAAGGGAATTTCTTAAATATTTCGGACTCAAAGACTTGGGTGAACTCCCGCCGCCGGGAATGGAAAGCAAGTAAAAACGTATCAGGGAAGTTGACCCTGATACGTTTTTAATTGCGCAGATGTATTGTTTTTCCACTCTTGGGAAAGGTAAAATAAAACTCGGCGTGGTGGTTTCCTTGTCAATAGTATGGCAATACTTCCCGTTTTATATTATTCTTGTCCTTTTAATTCAGCTCGTGCCGGTACGCATAAATATATTTTTTGTAAGGGAAAATATAGATGACTTTGTCACGATACGTTTCAACACACTCTACTCTCTGCTGCGTTACAGCGTGGAGATTCCGCTGCTGCAGCAGAAGACACCGCTGGATCTCACAATGGAGGCCGAGTTAAAAGCCGGTCAGGATATGCATGTCGCTGAAAAGAAAAAAGCGTTTTCCTTGCTGGACTTGGATTGGGATGTCATCCGGAAATATCTCGACTATTTCAAAAACAACAAAAGGATATTTTCATTTCTGGCACGCTTTTATACCCGGGCGATGACGGTGGAAAAACTGGTGCTTAAAGTACGTGCGGGAGTGGATGATGCCGCTCTGACGGGCATGATTTCCGGATTCTACTGGATTGTCACAGGATTCTTTACTTCACTTGCCAGACAGTGGCTGCATCTTAAGGAACAGCCCGTTTTTGGCCTCAGCCCGGATTTTAGCCCCGAACCTGTCTTTGCTATCCGGCTTGACACAGTGGTTTCATTTCGTATCGGTCATTTTACCGTCATGGGGTTCCTTTTACTGCTCACCAAAATACGAGGGGGTCGCACATAAATGCATGAGCATCCAATTCAGGGTCTAATGAAAACTGCAATGGAAAACATCAAAGAAATGGTAGATGTGAACACGATTATCGGAGACCCGGTGGAAACAGCAGACGGCACAACGATTATCCCGATATCCCGGGTTTCTTTTGGCTTTGCCGCGGGCGGCAGCGAGTTCGAGAGCGGGGAAGAAGAAGAGAAATCCAAAAAAGAAGAAGGCGGCAGCAGCCTTCCTTTTGGCGGCGGCAGCGGTGGCGGCGTTACTGTGCAGCCGGTTTCCTTTCTGATTGTCAGCAGCAACGGGCAGGTGCGGATGCTGCCGGTTGACAAGAACGCCATGCTTGACCGCCTGCTCGATATGGCACCGCAGTTTATTAACCAGATTCAGAATATGGTCAACGGCCATGACAATAAAGAAAACAATCCGGATACAAATTATCAAATCTGACCGATTATCAAACCAAGTTCATATTCTCCGGGCCATGCGAATAAAAATTAGCATGGCTTTTTTTATTGGGAGGGGAAAAAATGCGAAAAGTCCTGTTATTCCTGCTATTTATCTGCCTTCTGCTGCAGGCGGGAGTTGTTCTGGGGATGGAAACGCCGGATGTGACAGCCAGAGCAGCAATCCTGCTTGATCAATCTACCGGCAGAATTTTATTTAGTAAAAATGCCCATGAACAACTTGCCAACGCCAGCACCACAAAGATTATGACAGCGATTCTGGCTATTGAATCCGGCAGGCTGGATGAAACTGTTACAGTGAGTGAATATGCCTCACTGGTGGAAGGATCCAGTGTGAATCTGGATGCAGGTGAGGAAAAGACTCTCGAAGAGCTGACGTACGGGCTGCTGCTGCGTTCCGGTAACGATGCCGCCACGGCGATTGCCGAACACCTGGCCGGCTCGGTGGAAAAGTTTGCTGAAAAAATGACCAGGCGCGCCAAAGAACTGGGTGCAGCACAGACAAAATTCATGAACCCGCACGGTCTGCATCATGAAGACCATTACACAACGGCTTATGACCTGGGAGTGATTGCTGTTCACGCCATGTCTCTGCCCAAGTTCAGAGAAATCGCCGCCACACCGGAGAAGCGAATTTCCTGGACCGGCAAGCCTTACGACCGTGTGCTCTATAATCAGAACAAACTTCTCACCATGTATGAAGGAGCCGAAGGCATAAAAACAGGTTGGACCACCCCGGCGGGGCGCTGTTTTGTCGGCGCGGCCTCCCGGGATGGCTGGCGTTTGGTCACGGTGGTGCTAAACGCGCCGCAGATGTGGGAAGACACTGAGAGACTGTTGGACTTTGGCTACGACTACTATCGGTGGGAACCGGTGGTGGAACAGGGACGCACCCTAAAGACTGCGGAAGTCAGGGGGGGTGTGGCAGACAGGGCGACTCTGGTGGCTAAAGAGGATGTGGGGCTGCCGCTCAAAGAAAATGAAGCGGAGCTGCTGCGGTTTCATTTTGATGTGGAGGAACCCCTGCGTGCGCCGCTGACGGCCGGAGATGAAGTGGGTATGCTGCATATTTATTTCGGCACCCAGCAGATTGCCAATGTCCCACTGGTGGCCGGTGAAACGGTTAAGCGCCGCGGTATTGGTCATCTGCTGCGCAGCCTGTTTACACGGCTGAACCCGTTTGCCGCAGCTTCCGGAGTATAAATGAAAAATTTTGAACGTGGACGGTGGCAGCAATGGTAAATGTAATCTGGCTGACGATGATGCTGGCCGGCCTGGTGGTGGCTGCGGCAACAGGCCGTATTGAAGTCGTTACCGAGACACTTTTTTCCTCGGCTGAACAGGGTGTCAGCGTTGCTTTTTCCCTAATCAGCATTATGACGTTTTGGCTGGGCATGATGAAGCTTATTGAAAAAAGCGGCCTGATCCATACAATCGTCAGGGTGCTGCGACCTCTTGCCCGTTTTCTCTACCCGAAAATCCCCGGAAACCATCCCGCCATGCATGCAATATTGATGAATATGAGTGCCAATCTGTTGGGTATGGGGAGTGCGGCGACACCCTTTGGCCTCAAAGCCATGCAGGAGCTGCAGGAAATCAATGATGACCCGGAAACAGCCAGTGATGAGATGTGTACCTTCCTGGCCGTGAATACGTCCAGCCTGACGCTGGTTCCCACCACAGTCATTGCGCTGCGGGCGGCAACCGGCTCGCTCAACGCAACGGAAATCGTCGGCACCACTGTGATTGCCACGTTTTGTTCCACACTGGTAGCCATCATTGCCGACAGGGTGCTGCGCTATTTTTTCCGTAACGGGCGCAAAGGGGGAGACAAATGCTCCAGATAATCACCAAAACCATGGCGGCCTGGGTTATTCCCACTTTTTTATTTGTGACACTGGTCTATGCGTTTATCAAAAAAGTAGATGTTTTTGACACATTTGTATCCGGGGCGAAAGAGGGTTTTGCCACATCGGTGAAGCTGATTCCGTTTCTGGTGGCCATGCTGGTAGCTATCGGGCTCCTGCGCGGTTCCGGAGCGCTGGACCTCTTCATTTCACTTTTGACGCCGTTATTGGAACGGTTTAACATTCCCGGAGAAGTGGTGCCGCTGGCGATAATGCGGCCGCTTTCCGGCAGCGGGGCGCTGGGAATCACTGCGGAAATCCTCAATTCCCGGGGACCTGATTCCTTTGTGGGCCGGGTTGCCTCCACGATGCAGGGCAGTACCGATACTACATTGTTTGTGCTGACTGTCTATTTTGGTTCCGTGGGAATCCGCAGGACGCGCCATGCGCTGGCTGTGGGCCTGTTGGCGGACCTGGCGGGGTTTATCGCTGCGATCATGATCTGCAACCTCGTTTTTGCCTGAGCTTGCACCCGGCTGCCGTATCCTGTATGATGGGAGAAAACGGTAGGAGGGATACAATTGGGAATTTCGGCAAAACTAGAGGAAATGGGACTGACGCTGCCGGCCGTAGCTGCGCCGGTAGGCGCCTATGTGCCCGCAGTCCGTACCGGACGGTACATCTATACCTCCGGCCAGCTGCCGCTGGTGGGAGGCTCTCTGCGCTATAAAGGCAAGGTGGGGCTGGATCTTACCCCGGAAGAGGGGTATGAAGCGGCACGCATCTGCGCGCTGAACGCCCTGGCGGCTGCCGCATCCGTTGTGGATGACACAGAGCAGATTGTACGCGTGGTGAAAGTTAACGGCTTTGTCAATACTGCTCCGGATTTTACCGCCCACGCTGGGGTGATCAACGGTGCATCTGAACTGCTGGGGAAGATTTTTATGGACGGGCACGCCCGTGCCGCAGTAGGGATGGCCTCTTTACCTTTGGATGCGGCTGTGGAACTGGAAATGATTCTGGAAGTAACGGAGTAATACACAGTGCCATACTATAGTGTATAACCATTTATGCCGTGAGTGACACAGGATAAGGGAGGTCTGTCGGTGGGCAGGGTGCTGGTGATTGGCGGCGGTTGGGCCGGTTGTGCGGCAGCGCTTGCCGCGGCCCGCCGTGGAGCACGGGTTACGCTGCTGGAGCGTACGGACATGCTGCTTGGTACCGGCCTTGTGGGGGGAATTTACAGAAACAACGGCAGGCTGACAGCGCTGCTGGAAGCCCGCGCGCTGGGCTGCGGCCAACTTTTCGGGCTGATGGACCGTGCCGCGCGGCATCAGTGTATCGAATTTCCCGGACACCGGCATGCCGCTCTCTATGATGTAACGCGAATAGAACCGTTGGTCCGGCACGCTCTGTCTGAAGCGGGGGTAAGGGTTCGCACGCTGGCACGCGCCACCGATATTTCTGTGACCGGCGACCGGCTGGTTGAAATTGTGCTGGAAGGCGGGGAAAGCCTGACAGCAGACGCGTTTGTGGAGGCCACCGGGTCTGCCGGCGGCATGACAAACTGCAGCCGTTTTGGCAACGGCTGCGTCATGTGCATTATCCGCTGCCCGACTTTTGGCGCCCGGGTCAGTATTGCCTCCAAAGCCGGAGTCATGGAAGTAATGGGAATTCGCGCCGACGGGCGGCCCGGTTCGTTAAGCGGCTCCTGCAAACTCAATAAAGATTCATTGTCCGCCGGTTTGCGCCGCGAACTGGATGAAGCAGGTGTGCTGGTTATTCCCCTGCCACCTGCCCTGCGTCACAGCAATCTGGAGGGCAAAGCCTGTCAGCAGTATAATCTGCCGGCATTCAGGGACAACATTATTCTGTTGGACACGGGCCACGTGAAACTGATGGCTTCGTATTTCCCCCTGGATGCGCTGCGGCAGGTACCCGGACTGGAAAACGCCCGCTATGAGGATCCGTATGCGGGCGGCATCGGCAACTCCGTGCGTTTTACTTCCATTACGCCGCGGGATAACCGTCTGAAGGTGGAAGGCCTTGTGAACCTGTTCTGCGCCGGGGAAAAAGCCGGCTTTCTTGTGGGGCATACCGAGGCAGTGGTTTCAGGTTCCCTGGCCGGCTACAATGCGGCGGCGCTCTCTTTGGGCCGGGAACTGCTAACGCTGCCGGGTGATTTGGCCTGCGGCGATATTATCGCGTACGCCAACCCCTCGCGGGCCAAAAAGAAGGCCAGAGTGCAGCGCATAACCTTTTCCGGCTCGGACTATTTTACCAGAATGAAAAACCTCGGGCTCTACAGTACAGACGACCATGCCGTCCGTGCCCGAGTCACGTCAGCCGGCATGGAAAACATTTTTATGGTTACGGGAAGCGAGGTGTAGGTGTGCCAGTCAGGCTTCAGAAGTATCTGTCTATGGCCGGAGTCAGTTCCCGCCGGGCCGGCGAAAAACTGATTCTTGACGGACGGGTCAGGGTAAACGGCCAAACAGTCACTCAAATGGGTGTAACCGTGGATCCGGAAAACGATACGGTGGAAGTGGACAACCGTGTCGTCCGCCCGGCGGAGAAAAAAGAATACATCCTGCTGTATAAACCGCTGGGGTATGTTACCACACTCAAAGACCAGTTTGACAGGCCCACAGTGAAAGAACTGGTGGCTGACGCCGGGGTACGTGTGTTTCCCGTGGGGCGGCTGGATATGGATACCAGCGGGCTGCTGCTCTTAACCAACGACGGCGAACTGGCCAACCGCCTGTCCCATCCTTCGTTTGGCGTGGAAAAGGAATACCTGGCCCGCGTCCACGATTTGCCCTCGGCAGAAACCATGGACAAGCTCGCAGGCGGTGTGCCCCTGGATGACGGGCCGACCGCACCGGCCAAGGTGCGGATAGTCAAGGGAGGCCGGCAAACGTCGGTTTTGTCGCTGGTCATCAAGGAAGGACGCAACCGCCAGGTGCGCCGCATGCTGGACGCGGTGGAGCATCCCGTTGTTTCATTGAAAAGAACCCGTTTCGGGCCGCTGACACTTTCCGGGATGCGGGAAGGTCAGTGGCGGCGCCTGTCAGCAGGTGAAGTGGCGGAGTTGAAGCGTGCCGCCGGGTTAAAATCATAGTTGCACTTAATTGCCGAATTTGGTAGAATTAAAGATAATTCAATAACGCGTGGGAACAGGTGCCCCAGAGGGGGTTAAAAGGGAATCAGGTGCAATGCCTGAGCGGTCCCGCCACTGTAATCGTGAGTCACACGGCAGAAAAAACGCCACTCGGAAACGGGGAAGGCGCCGTGAGGCAATGACCGACAGCCAGGAAACCTGCCTGTATACCAGCCGTGCTGTGCCCTCGGGTCAAGGGAAACATGCTTTTTTTGTATAATCTCAGCCTGGGCACTGGGATTTTTTTATTACCAATTTACTTACCGGGAGGAAACACAAATGAAGAAGAAACACAGAATGATTGCAGTACTTATTGTCTTTTTGCTTATTCTGGCCGCAGGCTGCGGACAGGTGGATGAAGGCAACCAAGCTCCGTCAGACAACGGTTCTGACAATCCGGAATCACCATATCCCATGACTATTGTGGATGATGCCGGCCGGACTGTGGAGATTGAAGCTGAGCCGCAGCGGATTGTATCCCTGATGCCAAGCCTGACCGAAACACTGTTTGCCGTTGGCCTGGGGGACCGTGTGGTTGGTGTGACCTCATTTTGCAACTATCCCGAGGCAGCGCTGGAAAAAGAAAAAGTAGGCAGCCTGTTTGATCTCAATACGGAAATGATTCTCTCGCTGGAGCCGGATTTGGTCCTGACCGGAGAAAGCGACACGCTGCAGGATGTGCTTGATTTCCTCACAGATAACGGGCTGACTGTTGTTGTGGTGGACCCGCAGAACCTCGATGAGATTGAAGAAGCGATTCGCGAAGTGGGCAAAATTACAGGTGTCCCTGAAAAAGGCGCAGACGTTGCTGCGGATGTTGCCGCCCAGCGGGCAGCACTTAACGAGCGGGTCGGTGCAGTAGCCGACGAGAACCGGCCGAGTGTATTTATCCTTTTGGACACAGAGGCCATCTATACCATGGGACAAGGGGTTTTCCTGGCGGATATAGTTCACGCGGCCGGCGGTGTGAATGCTGCAGCGGATAAAGGCGAGGGCTATTTTCAGCTATCCGAGGAAGCTCTGCTGGAGCTAAACCCTGAAATTATCATCAATACATTCCCGATGCGTGACCAGGTTATGGCCAAAACATCCTGGCAGGAAATCGAAGCAATAAAAAACGGCCGTGTTTATGATGTCGACGGGGATCTTGTTTCCCGCCCCGGACCGCGGATTATTTTGGGCCTGGAAGAACTCTACAACGTCTTTTTTGCTGAATAATTATGAAAGCTGAAAAGAAAATTCTTGTTTATGCTGTTCTTTTCGGTATTTTGCTGCTGAGCGTGATTTTGGCCACCGCCATTGGGGCTGTGGCCATCCCGCCGGGAATCACGCTGCAGATTGTATTATCACGCCTGGGTTTTAGCGGCATTGCTACCACTGATATTTCCGGAACCACGGCGTCAATCATCTGGAATCTGCGTCTGCCCCGTGTGCTGCTGGGCGCTCTGATTGGCGCATCACTGGCACTGGCCGGCGCCACTTTCCAGGGGTTGCTGCGCAACCCGCTGGCCGACCCTTTTACTATCGGCGTTTCCAGCGGCGCTGCCGCGGGCGCGACACTGGCCATGTTTCTGCGGCAGTTTGCGCAGATGGGTTTTCCGCATATGATTCCCCTGTTTGCGTTTGCCGGTGCCCTGTTGGCGATGTTCTTTGTCTATAATCTGGCAAAAATCGGCGGACAGGTTCCCGTCGTCACGCTGCTTTTGGCCGGCGTGGTGATTTCCAGTTTTCTCTCGGCCGTTATTTCATTATTGATGGTTCTGGCGGGAGAAAACATGCAGGGCATCTTTTTCTGGCTGTCCGGAGGGCTGATTATGCGCACCTGGCCACAGCTCTGGTTTGTCGCACCGTATCTGCTGCTGGGCTTTGCACTGCTCTACGCTCATGCCCGTGATCTGAATATTCTGCTGTTGGGCGAGGAGGCAGCGCTCCATCTGGGCGTGCGTGTCGAGACGACCAAACGGCTGCTTTTGGTC
>JAWSUT010000015.1:32381-76122 GCA_033549345.1 Bacillota bacterium
GGCGTCGCTGATTACGGCGGCTGCCGTTTCCGTCAGCGGGATGATTGGTTTTGTGGGCCTGATTATTCCGCATGCAGTACGAATTGTGACCGGTCCTGATCACAGAGTGCTTTTGCCGGCATCGGCGCTGGTGGGAGCCACTTTCCTGATCTGGGCCGATGTGCTGGCGCGGACTGCACTTGCCCCCCAGGAGATTCCGGTTGGTATTATTACCGCTTTTGTAGGTGCACCGTTTTTTATTTACCTCTTGCGAAAAAAGAAAAAAGAGATTCGTCTGTGAGGAAGCCATGAAGATTGAAATACAAAAACTGCAGTTTGCATACGGGCAGACTCCGATTCTGAGAGAGACTACATTTTCCATTCCGTCGGGGTCTTTTATGGGCATCATCGGCCCCAACGGCAGCGGTAAGACGACCATGCTCAAACTGTTGAGCCGCGTGCTTGACCCTGCAGGCGGTACTGTCCTTTTAGACGACCGGGACCTGGCTGTTTTTGCGCAGAAAGAACTGGCCAGAACCATGGCGGTTGTGGCCCAGGATACCGCAGCGGGCTATCTTTTTACGGTCGAAGACATTGTGATGATGGGGCGCGCTCCGTATCTTGGCCGTTTTCAGTCGGAGACGCTTGAAGATATAGAGATTGTTAAAACCTCTCTGGAGATGACCGGCACGCTGCATCTGCGCCACAGAGCCGTAACCGAGCTCTCCGGCGGCGAACGGCAGCGGGTCATGATTGCGCGTGCCCTGGCCCAGCAGCCGGATGTATTGCTGCTTGATGAACCGACGTCTCATCTGGATATCGGTTACCAGCAGGAAATACTGGATCTGGTCAAACATCTGAGCACAGCACGTGGACTCACTGTGGCGGCTGTGCTTCATGATTTAAATCTGGCGGCCTACTACTGCAACGACCTGGTGCTGCTGCATGAGGGGAAAATTTTTGCGGCGGGGACGCCGGCGGAGGTGCTCACTGCGGAAAATATTGCCCATGTTTACCGCACACGGGTGCTGGTGACGCCTCACCCTGTGCTGGGTGTGCCGATGATATCCCTGCTGCCCAACTCACACCCGGATTCACCGCAGGAAAAACATCGTGTTCATGTCCTGGCCGGCGGCGGCAGTGGCGGTGAACTGCTGCGTGACCTGCGTGATGCCGGTTATGCCGTTAGTGTGGGCGTGCTTAATATCGGAGACAGCGACTGGGAAGCGGCGCGGGCCATGGACCTGCCGCTGGTAGCCGAAGCACCTTTTTCAGATATATCCGCTGAGCGGTATCAGGAAAACCTGAAAATGATCCGGCAGGCGGATGCGGTGATTCTGGCTGAAACACCTATCGGACGGGGCAACCTGCCTAACCTGCAGGCGGCAGCCGATGCCCTGAAACAGGGGAAGCCTCTTTTTGTACTTGAAGAAAGGGCAGGTCAGCAGAGGGATTTTAGCGGCGGCGAGGGTCTGCGGCTCCTTGCAGGCCTCAAAGAAGACGGTGCTGTTATCGTAAAAGAAAAAACCCGGCTTTACCGGGTTTTGGCAGACATATTTGCTTCAGGTGGCCAGCTCAATCAGTTCAGTGATAAAGCGGGGGCGCCCGTAGACGAGCAGGATGTCACCAAGCCGTAAATCATCGGTACCGCGCGGGGCCCGGATCACATTGCCATCGCGACGGATGGAGAGAATCATAATACCTTTGTCCCGCAGGCGCGTTTCACTCAAGGGTTTGTTCACCCAGGGCGCGTCAGGGTTGCAGAGATGAACTTCGGCAATACTGTAGTTCTCATCCAGTTTTAAAAGTTCTTCCACACTGCGCTTTTGCAGGTAGGGCTGCCGGGCCAGCTGCTTTTCCAGCCGGTTATGTAAGAGGTTCATCACACGGCGGCTGCGAAAGAGCAAATAGACCGCAAGCAGGATGCTCACGGCAAAAAAAACATCTTCGGGCCCCGATAAACCCTGGCTGAGTATACGGACCAGGATGGAAATAATAAACGCCAGGGCAATGGTCCCGGAAATCATCAGAAACATGGCGATTTTACGCCTGACGGGATGCCTTGCCACCAGTTCCGACTCTGAGGTGGTATAGCCGGAGGCAGTGATAATGGAGATTGCCTGAAAGCGCGCGGTGTCCCGGTCAAGCCCCGTTAAGACGAGCATCACGGCTGATACCTCCAGAATCAGAAAAAGCAAAGCAAAAACAAGGAAGAGAAGTGGCAGTTCATTAAGCATGCGTCTGCACCTCCGGTAGAAGCATTACCCTGATTCTACCAGAATAGGGGATGCCTGTGCAAATTAGGAGGCGCTTTCTTCCACAGCCCCTCTGGGGCAGACTTTCACACACAGGCCGCAGCCGCGGCAGACGTCCATATTGATATAGAGTTCTCCATCTATTTCCGAGACGGCGCCGATGGGGCATTCCTGCCGCACACGGCAGCCTGCGGCACGGTCACAACGTTGCTGGTTAATGGCGAATTTTTTCATAACAGGTACTCCTCCATGTCATCATTAATACCCCTATGGGGTATATTGATATCGTAACTCCACTCGTTTCTTTTGTCAAGACAGGAAGGTGAAACCATGCAAAATGGGGATAAACGGTGCAAAGCCAGGACAATCATGGTTCAGGGTACAGCTTCCCATGTGGGGAAAAGTGCTCTTGCCGCTGCGCTGTGCAGGATCTTCGCCCAGGACGGTTACCGTGTGGCGCCGTTTAAGAGCTGGAATATGGCGCTTAATTCCTATGTAACAGCCGACGGCGGGGAAATCGGCCGCGCCCAGGGAGAACAGGCCGAGGCGGCCGGGATTGAGGCCACAGTACATATGAACCCGATTTTAGTCAAACCCAAAGGGCAGGGACTGGCCCAGGTTATCGTACGCGGCAGGCCGCACAATGATGTGGATTTTGCTGAGCGTTCAAAGGATGAGTATGTACAGACAAGCCTGCAGATCATCGCCGAATCCCTGGAGGTCCTGCGTGATCAATACGAAATTGTCGTTCTGGAAGGTGCCGGCAGTCCGGCGGAAATCAATCTGATGGACCAGGACGTTGCCAATATGAAAGCCGCTAAACTGGCTGATGCACAGGTCATTCTGGTGAGTGATGTGGACCGGGGCGGTGCTCTGGCGGCGGCAGTGGGTACCATGCTTCTCTTGCCCGCAGCAGACAGCGGCCGGGTTGCAGGGTTTGTTTTTAATAAATTTAGGGGAGACAGGAAACTGCTGGAACCGGGGCTGAGAATTGTGGAAGAAGCCACAGGCCGCCCGGTACTTGGTGTGGTCCCCTGGCTGACGCAGACAGGGCTGGCCGAAGAAGACGGGGTTGCGCTTGAAAACCGGGTGAACCCGGGCAGAGGCAGCGGCGACAGGTTGCAAATCTGTGTAATTCGCCTGCCGCACATCTCAAACTTTACCGACTTTGACGCCCTGGAGGCGGAAGAGGATGTGGCTGTGAGTTATGTGGATACGCCACAGGAGCTGCAGGATGCTGATGCCGTGATCCTGCCCGGGACAAAAAACAGCATTCGTGATCTTCTCTTTTTACGCGGGGCCGGGCTGGACCGTGCCATTATCAGCCTGGCGGAAGCGGGCCGGCCGGTAGTGGGTATCTGCGGAGGGTTTCAGATGCTGGGACGGAAACTGGAAGATCCCGACGGGGGGGAGGCGGGCGGAAGTGCGTCTGTACTTTCCGGCCTGGGCCTGTTGGACGTAACGACACGATTCTACCCGGAAAAACGGGTTGTCCGGGTACAGGCTGCGTCACAGCTTCCGTTTGCGAAGGCCAAAGATGTGGCAGGCTATGAAATTCATATGGGCCAAACCAGGCGGCATGCCGGCTGCCGGGCCGCTTTTCTGCTGCGTGAAGGCGGCAGCGGGGACGACGGAGCCGTCTCGGCGTGCGGCCGGATTTGGGGAACATATATTCACGGCGTGTTTGACAGGCCCGCCTTTCGCCGGGCGTGGCTAAATATGCTGCGCAGGAAACGCGGCTGGCAAAAAACCGGGATTTGCAGCCAGTCCCCGGGAACGAATCGCTTTGACGGTCTGGCTGCCCAGGTACGGTCATCACTGGATATGGACGCAATTTATGCCCTGTTGGGCCTGCCGGGAGCCAAAAAGGGGGAAAGGCCATGAAAGGTGCGGTTATCATGGTGCAGGGAACGTCCTCGGATGCGGGGAAAAGCATTCTAACCGCCGCGCTTTGCCGCTTCCTGGCCGAAGAAGGCTACAAAACGGCTCCGTTTAAAGCACAGAATATGGCGCTGAACGCCATGGCTGTACCCGGCGGGGAAATAGGCTGGGCGCAGGTGATGCAGGCGGAGGCTGCCGGTGCCGAACCTTCAACACTGATGAATCCGGTCTTGCTAAAACCTGTATCCGACACGGTAAGTCAGGTTGTGGTGAACGGTAAAGCGGTGGGAAACATGACGGCGCAGGAATACACCGGCTACAAATTGCAGGCTTTTGCCAAGGTGCTGGCAGCACTGAATGAATTGCGCAGTCGCTATGATGTGGTGGTGATGGAAGGGGCCGGCAGCCCGGCAGAAGTAAACCTCCGGGAGCACGATATTGTCAACATGCGGCTGGCCCGGGCCGTTAATGCACCGGTCCTGCTCGTAACCGACATCGACCGCGGCGGTATGTTTGCCTATGTTGCCGGCACGCTGCATCTGTTAAATGAGTCGGAACGGGCCTGTGTAAAAGGTGTCATTATTAATAAGTTTCGCGGTATTGCAGACCGTCTCCGGCCTGGGCTGGACCAGCTGGAGCAGGTAACAGGTAAACCCGTTCTCGGAGTGATTCCGTATCTGGAGGCGTTGTCTTTGCCCGCCGAGGACTCCCTTGGCCTGGATCACGCCGTGCCAAAGGGTACCGGCCTTGACGTGGCGGTGATTCGCCTGCCGCGTATTGCTAACTTTACCGATTTTCATATCCTGGCTGAAGAAGAAGGTGTCCGGCTTCGCTATGTGCAGCGTCCCGGCGACCTGGGACACCCTCACCTGATTATTCTACCCGGCACAAAAAATACACTGGAAGACCTCTGCTGGCTAAAGACAAGCGGGCTGGCCGGGGCACTGCTGCATGCCCGGCAGGAAGGCGCTTACGTGGCCGGGATTTGCGGCGGGTATCAGATGCTGGGTGAGAGTGTGGTTGACCAGGGGAGCGTTGACGGAGCCGGCGGCCTGGCAGAGGGGCTGGGTCTGCTTCCGGTGGATACCGCCTTTTCCCCGGAAAAAACCACGGTCCGTGTCAGCGGGGCCACAGTTCGTGACGGGGAAGAAGTGCAGGGGTATGAAATCCATATGGGCCGCACTCACCGCCGTGATGCAGCACCGTTTGCCACGCTGACGGACGGGGACGGCTGCACGTATGAAGACGGTGCTGTCAGTGAAGATGGCCGTGTTTTTGGGACATACCTGCACGGTCTGTTTGATTCGCCGGCATTTCGCAGCGGGTTTCTCAACCGTGTCCGGGCGGCCAACGGTCTGGAACAAAAAGCACCCGGCGGGCTCTCAGCCCGCGGGAAACGTGAACAGTCCTATACATTACTGGCTTCGGCCGTGCGGGAGCACACTGACTGTCAGTTTTTGCTGGAGCTCATCCATCAGCAGCGCAGGTAAATTTCGGTTAGGTTATGCAAGTTATACCTGGCCCCAAGGGGGGAGAAAGATGCGTTCGGGTTATACGACGGGAACGTGTGCGGCTGCGGCGGCGCGTGCGGCGGTTATGCTGCTTTTTGGTGCCGTCGGGTTGGAGAATGTGGACGTGGCAACGCCGTCGGGAAAAGTGTTTTCACTGCCACTGGCTGTATCTGAAACGGAACCGGGCCGGGCGCGGGCTGCTGTCCGCAAAGATGCCGGCGATGATCCGGATGTCACCCATGGTGCATTAATCGTGGCAGAGGCGGTGCCCCTCTCTGATGGCCGGGTTACACTCGACGGGGGACGGGGAGTGGGCCGTGTGACCAAACCGGGGCTGGCCCTGCCGGTGGGCGAGGCGGCCATCAATCCCGTGCCGCGCAGGCAGATCACAGACGCGATTGAGAGTGTGCTGCCGGCGGGAAAAGGGGTTTCGGTGACCATTTCCGTGCCGGAGGGAGAAACGCTGGCCAAGCGGACACTCAACCCGGCTTTGGGTATTGTGGGTGGAATCTCCATTCTCGGCACCACAGGGATTGTGGAACCGATGTCAAATGATGCGTTTAAACGCTCACTGGTGCCGCAGATCGATGTGGCGCTGGCCGCCGGCTGCAGCCGGCTGATCCTGACTCCGGGGAAGATGGGCAAGAGAAACGCACTGAAACGGTTTGCACTCAGTGAAGATGCGGTTGTGATTACCAGCAATTTTATCGGTTATATGCTTACTGCATGTGCGGATAAAGGAGTAACAGATGTCCTAATGCTTGGCCATATCGGCAAACTAATGAAAGTAGCAGCCGGTATCACAAATACTCACAGCGCCGTCGCCGATGCGCGCCGGGAAATTCTGGTGGCGCACGGCGCGCTCTGCGGCCTGCCCCATCAGGCTCTGCTCCAGCTGATGGCTCACAATACCGCCGAGGAATCGGCGGCATATCTTCGGGAAGAGGGTTACGCCGCTGTGCTGGAATCTGTGGCCGACGCCGCGGCACGCCGGGCGGAGATGATGACAAGGGGCAGATTACGCGCAGGCTGCGTTCTGCTCAATCTGGCCGGGGATGTTCTGGCAGAGGATCAAAATGCGACCCGCTGGTTGGAGGAATTAAAATGAACCATAAAATTGCGGTGCTTGGCACAGGGCCGGGCGGCGCCGAGTATATTCTGCCGGTAACGATGAAAATTGCCGCAGAGGCCGATGTGCTGGTTGGGGGAAAGAGAGCCCTGACACCGTTTGCCCATTTGAACAAGAAAACGCTGCACCTGACTTCAGATTTGTCCGACCTGGCGCCGCGCCTGCGGGAGTTGGCGCGTGAACAGAAAGTGGCAGTGCTGGTTTCGGGAGACCCGGGCTTTTACAGCCTGCTGGTCTGGCTGCGGCGTCATTTTTCCGCCGCAGAGCTGGATGTTTTTCCCGGGCTTTCTTCTGTTCAGGTGGCGTTTGCCCGCCTGGGGGAGCCCTGGCAGGATGCGGCTCTCCTCTCCGCCCACGGGCGGGACGGAACCCGGCTTTTACCGCTGCTTTTGGCAGCCGGAAAAAAAGCAATTCTCACAGACCGGGTCTGGACGCCGCGACGCCTGGCGGAGATGATTCTCGGGGCAGGGGGACGTGACGCCAAAGTAGCACTTTGCCGCCGGCTGACGACACCCCGGGAAGAAGTGACGCTCTCTCGGCTGTCTGCGCTGGACGGGAGCGAGGAAGGGGATTGTGTGATGGTGATTCTCGATGAATAACACGTGGCCTTATACCGTGCCGGGTATTCCTGACAATGAATTTATACGGGGTAAGGTGCCGATGACAAAGCAGGAGATTCGCGCCCTGACAATCTCCAAAGCCAGGCTCAAAGCGGGGCTTACCGTCTGGGATGTGGGTGCCGGATCCGGTTCGCTCACAGTGGAGGCGGCCCTGTTTACTCCGGGCGGGCAGATATTTGCTATTGAAAGAAGCGAGGAAGGAAACGATCTGATTCGTAAAAACTGCGGCCGTTTCGGCGTGGACCATGTTACGGTGGTTCCCGGTGAGGCGCCCGGAGTTCTCAGCGGACTGCCCGTGCCCGACCGGGTGATTATCGGAGGCAGCGGCGGCAGATTGGCGGAAATTCTCGGTGTATGTGCCGGGAAACTCCGCCCCGGCGGGATTGTTGTACTCAATCTGCTTACACCGCGTAATCTCCATACCGCGCTGGAAATACTCGGTACCGCGCCGTTTACAGAGCCCGCAGGCGTCTATCTGCAGGCATCTCGCCTGGATAAACTGGGTAGTGAGCTGTATTTCAAAGCGGCAAACGGCATCTGGGTACTTAGCGCACAAAAAGAGGGGGCACACTGATGGAGTTGGGAATTTTATATGGTGTTGGCGTAGGGCCGGGTGATCATACGCTGCTCACAGAAAAAGGAAAAAGCGTCCTGGCCGCAGCAGAGGTCATCTGCGTACCGAAGTCGAAAACAGAACGGGAGAGCGTGGCTCTGTCTGTGGCAAAGCCCTATCTTTCCCCTGATGCGCTGATTGTGGAGCTGCTCTTTCCCATGTCGCGGGATGAAGCTGTGCTCGATCAGCACTGGCAGCAGGCGGCCGAAGAAGTGGCCGCGCTTTTGGCAAAGCATGCCTCGGTGGCATTTTTAACCATTGGCGACCCGCTGCTCTACAGCACGTTCGGCTACCTGATGAAATACCTGGGCCGGATTGCCCCTTTGGCCCGGGTGGAAGTGGTGCCGGGGATATCTTCTTTTAACGCCGCGGCGGCGCTTTTGCGCATTCCGCTGGTGGAAAAGGATGAACGTCTGGTGATAATCCCGGCACCGGTGGATGCGGAGGAATTCAAAACCCTTTCCCGCTATGTGGATACAGTGGTGTTTCTTAAAGTATCCGCAGCGTTTGACAACCTGCTGGATTTGCTGGAAGCTGCCGGCTTTCAGGAAACGTATCTGGTCAGCCGCTGCGGCAGCGGCGATGAATTCTGGACGAATGACCCGTTTGCACTGCGGGGACAAACGGTGGATTATCTGTCGCTGCTGATTGCCAAAAGGGGGAACAAATCATGACAGTCTATTTTGTCGGCGCCGGGCCCGGAGACCCGGAACTGATTACAGTAAAGGGCGCCCGCCTGCTGAGCGGGGCCAATCTGGTTGTGTATGCCGGCTCGCTGGTCAACGAGGCGATTTTGACCCATACCAAAGAAGATGCCAGGCTGGTAGACAGTGCCGGTCTTGCTCTGGATGAAATCGTGCAGCTTATGGCCGATGCAGTCCAAAAGGGGGAGCGGGTGGTCCGGCTGCATACCGGCGACCCGGCTCTCTACGGCGCCATTCAGGAACAGATGGACGAGCTGGAGAAAATAGGCATTGAAAGTGTGATGGTCCCCGGCGTGTCGTCCTACGCCGCGGCAGCCGCCGCGGTACGCCGGGAGCTGACACTGCCTGAGGTCTCACAGACAGTCATTATCACCCGCCTGGCCGGACGGACACCTGTGCCGGAAAAGGAAAGCCTGCAGACGCTGGCGTCACACCGGGCCTCGATGTGCATCTTTCTCAGCGTGGGTATGATCGACAGCGTTGTCGATGAACTTATAGTTTCCTACCCGCCACAGACACCGGTTGCGGTGGTGGAGAAAGCGTCGTGGCCCCAGGAGCGTGTCATCCGCGGTACGCTGGCGGATATCGCCGGAAAAGTCGCAGAAGCGGGAATTACGAAAACTGCGATGATTCTTGTGGGCGACTTCCTTGGGGAGCAGTCCTACCCGCCCTCCAGGCTGTATGCGCCCGCCTTTACCCACGGTTACCGCACGGGCCGGGACACATGAACGGAGCCGTGATTGCCCTTACGCCGGGGGGCCGGGAACTGGCCCTCCGCGTGGCCGCTACAACAGGGTTTGCTGTTTATCTGCCTGAAAAGCTGCAGGAAGCGGCGGATTCGGCAAATAGTTTCCTGTCGCTGCCGGATACATTGCACGCGGCCTTTGCCGAGCGTGAGGCACTGGTTCTGATTATGGCCTGCGGCATTGCCGTGCGCCTGCTGGCGCCGCTTTTGCGCAGCAAGCAGACCGATCCGGCCGTGGTGGTGATGGATGAAGCCGGCCGTTTTGCCGTCTCCCTTGTTTCGGGACACTGGGGAGGCGCAAACCAACTGGCCGCCCGCCTCGGTGAGCTGACGGGAGCCGTTCCCGTGATTACCACCGCTACCGATGTGCATGGGCTTTTAGCAATCGACGTTTTTGCCGGGGAAATCGGCGCCCGGCCGGAGCCTTTTGCGCGTGTGAAAGATTTTAACGCGGCTATGCTGCGCAAAGAGACGGTGGCTGTTTTTAGCGACATCACGCACCCGGAGGCTTCCGGCCTTTGCTTTTACCCGCTTATACGGTATAAGGAACTGGCGCCGGATTTTGCATTCCGGGCGCTTTTGACAAACCTGGCCGTGTATCCCGGCAGCAGCGAAGAGGACCTCTACCTGCGCCCGCCGAATCTCTATGTGGGCGTCGGCTGCCGGCGCGGTGTTGCGGCTGAGCGGATTATCACGGCGATTCGTACCGTACTGAGCCGCTTTAACCTGGCGGAGGGCTGCCTGGCGGGGCTGGCCAGCCTGGAAGCCAAAAAGGATGAGCCCGGCCTGCTTTTGGCCGCAGAAAAACTGAATGTACCTGTTTGTTTTTACAGCAGAGAAGATATCCTGGCACTGCAGGCACCGGTTCAGGCGTCGGCATTTGTACAGGAGAAAATGGGGGTGAAGGCGGTATGCGAACCGGCGGCAATGCTGGCGGCGGGCAGCCAAAGGCTGCTGGTGCCGAAACAGAAAATGGACGGCATCACGGTGGCGGTAGCGGAGCAAAAATATCCGTGGTCGGGCTTGGGCCCGGCGGGGAGGAAATGCTGACGCCTGAGGCAAAGGAAGTACTTTTAACGGCCGATGTGATTATCGGTTATTCCACCTATATTAAACTGATTGAGCCCTATCTGGCGGGGAAAACAGTTCTTTCCTCCGGGATGAAAAAAGAAACAGACCGGGCCAGAAAGGCTGTGGAGGCCGCTCTGGATGGCAAACATGCGGCGGTAATCTCCAGCGGGGACCCCGGTGTCTACGGGATGGCCGGCCCGATTCTGGAGATTGCACCGGCCGGCCTGGATGTTGTGGTGATTCCGGGTGTGACGGCAGCCACGGCCTCGGCTGCCGTTCTGGGAGCTCCGCTGATGCATGATTTTGCTGTGGTCAGCCTCTCTGATTTGCTCACACCATGGGAGACGATTCTGCGCCGCCTGGAGGCGGCAGCCTCCGCCGATTATGTGATTGTTCTCTATAATCCCCGCAGCCGGGGCCGGGAAGGGCACCTGGATACGGCAAGAAATATAATTTTAGAGCACAGGGACGCGGCTACGCCTGTGGGAATCGTGAAAAACTGCTGCCGCAAAGGTGAGCAATTTAAAATTACCACACTGCGGGAACTTGACGTGCAGGACGTTGATATGGTGACCACGGTGGTCATCGGCAACAGCCAGACCAAAGTGATTAACGGCCGCATGGTGACGCCGCGGGGATATCTGTTATGATTTTGCTGATGGGCGGCACAAAGGATGCCCGGATGCTGGCCGCAGCACTGCACCGCGCTTTTCCCCGGGAAATGATTGTGGCCACCGCCGTAAGCGATTACGGCGCAGACCTTTTACGGGAACAGGGCGGCTGCATCGTCCTGCAGGGAGCGATGGATGCAGCCGCTCTGGGCAGGTTTATCAAGGAGAAAGAAGTGCGGGTGCTGGTGGATGCCACCCATCCGTATGCCGAGCAGGCTTCGGCCCAGGCCGTGCGTGCCGCAAAGGAGGCAAACATCCATTACCTGCGCTACGAGCGCCCGTCCACAGAGGTTCCCGCCGGCAACGGCGTCTATTATGCGCCGGACTTTAAAGCCGCGGCCGTGATTGCGGCCCGTCACGGCGATACATTGTTCTTAACCATCGGCACACGCCATCTGCAGGAGTTTCTGGAAAACCTGCCGCCGGGTAAAAACGTTATCGCCCGGATTCTGCCTGATGAGGCGGGCTTTGGGCTGTGCCGCCGGCTGGGTTTGTCGCCGGCAGCGGTGGTGGCTCTGCAGGGGCCGGTGTCGCAAAGATTGAATACGGCCCTGTTTGCCGAATACGGCGCAGAGGTTGTGGTTTCCAAGGAGAGCGGTGAGGCCGGCGGTACACCCCAAAAAGTGGCGGCAGCCAAAGAGCTGAAAATTCCCATTGTCCTTGTAAGACGCCCCGCCGGGCAGGATGGCCTGTCCACACCGGCGGAGGTTATCTCCGCGCTGCGGAAGCTGGAAAATTGATAAATACCAAATCAGGAGGCGATCAAGATGAAAACAGCGGTTCTTCTTTTCGGACACGGCAGCCGCAGAGATGAAGCCAATGATGCGCTGGTCAGGCTATGCGGGCTGGTGGAACGAAAGCGTCCGGGCACAAAAATTGCACATGCCTTTTTGCAGTTTGCCAAGCCCGACCTGCCGGCAGCGCTGGAAGCACTGAGCGGGCAGGACATAGATGAGGTTACTGTGGTACCAATTTTTTTATATGAAGGTATCCATATCAGGGAAGACATCCCGGAAATTCTCTCCGCAGAAGCAGATAAACATCCGCAAATGCGCCTGGTCCTGGCTCCGGTGCTGGGCATTGATGAGCGCATGGCCGAGATTGTCCTCGACCGCGTGGATGCTGCACCGCGGGAATAGGAGGCTCATGTGGACTATATCAAAGATCCCCGGGAAATTGAGAAGAAGAGTATGGCAATCATTGAGGAAAGGCTGCGCGATTTTCCCTTTGACCCGCTGCAAAAGCCGGTGATTAAGCGGGTTGTACATACAACGGGAGATATTTCTTTTGCCGAGATTACATCCTTTAGTCCGGGGGCTGTGGAAGCAGGAATCCAGGCACTTCAGGCCGGCGCACCGGCATACTGTGATGTGGAAATGGTCCGCTCCGGCATCAACCGTAAGGCAAGCGCCGAGCTGGGTGTGGAGTTTAGGTGCCTGATTCACGAACCGCATGTAGCCGCAGAAGCAAAGCGCCTGGGGACAACACGGGCGGCGGCCGCCATGGCGGAAGCTCTGCAGGCCCATCCCCGGGGAGCCATCCATGTCATCGGTAATGCGCCCACGGCTTTGTTTGTCCTGCTGGAAGCGGTAAAAGCCGGCAAGGCAAAGCCGGCCCTGATTGTGGGCACTCCTGTCGGTTTTGTGGGAGCGGCGGAATCCAAAGAATGGCTGCGCGAGTTTGCCCTGCCCTGGATTACCGTCAGGGGTGAAAAAGGGGGCAGCACCATTGCCGCCTCCATTGTTAACGCTCTGCTCTACGCAGCCGTTTCGCAAAAGGAGCAATAACTGATGAAAAGAATTCTGATTGCCGGGACAAACAGCGGCGTTGGCAAGACGACGCTGACAGCCGGGCTGATTTATGCCTTGCGCAGGCGCGGTTATGCTCCCGTCCCGTTTAAAGTCGGCCCCGACTATATCGATCCCGGCTTTCATGCCGCAGCTGCCGGGACGCCGGCCGGCAACCTCGACAGCTGGATGGTTCCGCCGGACCAGGTTCTGGAAACGCTGCACCGGCGTGTCCCGGGCGGTGCTATCGCAATCATTGAAGGGGTCATGGGCCTCTACGACGGGCGCCGGGATATGGGGGAAATCGGCAGTTCAGCGCATGTGGCAAAAATTACGCAAACCCCGGTTGTGCTGGTGGCCAGCGGCGCCAAAATGGCCCGCAGCGTGGCTGCCCTGATTGGGGGCTATGTTAACTTTGACAGGGACGTTCATTTTGCCGGCGCTGTTTTGAACTATGTTTCGGGGGAGAGTCATTACCGCCTGCTGGAGGGTGCCATCACAGAACATCTTGATCTGCCGGTGTTTGGTTATCTGCCCAAGGAAATAAAGGCACAAGTCCCCGAGCGTCATCTTGGCCTGCTTCCAGCGGCGGAAACAGAGGGGCTGGAGGCGCTTTTGACGCAACTGGCTGACCTAGTGGAAGAACACCTGAATGTGGATGCAATCCTGTCTGCCGCAGCAGCGGCACCACCGCTGCCGCGTCCGGCCCAAACAGTGTTCCCCCCGCAGCGGGAACCGGCAGCCTGCCGGATTGCCGTGGCTCGGGACGAGGCATTTCATTTTTACTATCCGGAAAATCTGGAACTTCTTGCCGACTATGGAGCGGACATCGTGCCCTTCTCACCGCTGCATGACGAAAAGCTGCCAAAAGGCACTTCCGGCGTGCTCTTGGGCGGCGGCTTTCCGGAAATGTTTGCCAGGCAGCTGGCGGCAAACACATCAATGCACGCCTCCCTGGCAGGGGCCGTAGAAGAGGGAATGCCGGTTTACGCCGAATGCGGCGGCTATATGTATCTGGCCCGTGAACTGGAGGATTTCGACGGGAACACGTTCCCCATGGCCGGTGTTTTTCCGGGCCGGGCTGTGATGCAAAAGCGGCGCCGTGCCCTGGGCTATGTGGAAGTTGCCGGCGTGCCGGGAAATTTTCTGCTGCCGCAGGCCGAGAGCTGCCGCGGGCATGAATTTCACTGGTCCCACATGGCTGGGCAGGGTAAAACACCTCTTTTTCAGATGCTGCCTGCGGGCGATGAGACGGGTGAGCAGTTCAAAAACTGTGCCGGCTCGTATATCCATCTGCACTTTTTAAGCAATCCGGGTGTGGCACGGCGTTTTGTCCGGGCGTGTATCCATTATCAGCAGAGCGGAGGGACGACAGATGACTGAACATACCGGAAAACTGATTCTTGTACTGGGGGGCGCACGCAGCGGTAAAAGCCGCCTCGCCGAAGAGATGGCCTTTGCGCGCCCTGGTGGTGTGGCCTATATTGCCACCGCACCTGTGTGGGATGAAGAGATGGCCAGACGCGTGGACATTCATCGCCACCGCCGGCCGGCCGACTGGGTAACTATTGAGGAACCCGAGGATCTGGCCGCAGCACTCGACCGTGTCCCGCCCGGTACGAAAACGGTCATCGTAGACTGTCTGACACTCTGGTTAACCAATTTGCTGCTTAAAAATTACCGGGAGAAGATGACAGGGGACCAGTATGAAAGCATGGAAGAGGGTATCCGTGCGAAAGTGGCCGGCGTCTGTGCAGTGGTGCGGCAAAAGCCGTTTCAGACCATTATGGTAGCCAATGAAGTAGGCTGCGGCATTGTGCCGGAAGCTCACCTGGGACGCTTGTTCCGGGATATTGCCGGGCGGACAAACCAGCAGGTGGCGCAAGCGGCTGATACCGTCCTGTTGGCCGTTGCCGGTTATCCCCTGACAGTCAAGGGGGGGGCGTAAATTGCCGCTTTTGGCCGCTTTTGCCCTGGATTGGCTGCTGGGAGACCCCCGTTGGCTGCCCCATCCTGTCGTGATGATCGGCCGGCTGATTACCCGGCTGGAGACATGGCTTTACAAACAGACCAGCAGTGAAAACGCACTGCTGCTGCGCGGAGCGTGTCTGACGGCCGTGGTTGTGGCCGCAACCTATCTGGCTGCGCTGCTGACCATCAGAGCCGTAGCGGTTATTCATCCCGCAGCCGGTCATGCGGCCTCTGTTCTTTTGCTGGCCACCACTTTGGCCGTACGCAGCCTGACGGAAGCTGCGCGTGATGTGGCCCGGCCGCTGCTGCAGGGGGATCTTCCCGCTGCCCGCCGCGCTGTTTCCATGATTGTGGGCCGTGATACCGCCGGGATGGACAGCCACAATGCAGCCCGCGCTGCCGTGGAGACAGTGGCTGAAAATACAGTGGATGGTGTCACCGCTCCCCTGTTTTACGCGCTCATCGGCGGGGCTCCGCTGGCCCTGGCGTATAAGGCGGTGAACACGCTGGACTCCATGATCGGCTACAGAAATGAGCGCTATAACCATTTCGGCCGCGCGGCAGCCAGGCTGGATGATGCGGCAAACTGGCTCCCTGCCCGCCTGACGGTTCCCGTAATGCTTTTGGCCTCATTCATATTGCGGTTTAATCTTGCGAACGCATTCTCTGCTCTCAGACGGGACGGACAAAAACATCCCAGCCCCAACAGCGGGCTCGCCGAGGCTCTCACTGCCGGGGCCCTGGGAGTGACACTGGGCGGAGAAAACAGCTATGGCGGGCAAAAATCCCTGCGTCCGCAGCTGTTTGCCGAAGGGAGGCCCGCCGGTGCGCAGGATATCCAGAATGCGGCGCTGCTGATGCGCACAACGGCCGTCCTGTTTCTGCTTTTGGCCCTGTGTTTCAGAGCGGCTGTGATGATTATACTGGGAAAGGCGGGCTATGTATGAAACGTTTCTTTTTAGCACTACGTTTTCTGACAGTATACCCCTTTGGCGGTGATGAGGAGATTACCACCGGTGATCTGACGGCTTCCACTCTTTATTATCCCATAGTCGGCGCCATCCTCGGACTGATACTCTACTGGGCCTGGACGCTTATGCAGGCCGTCTGGCCGGTTTTTCTCGCTTCGGCACTCACTGTGACACTGTGGGTCTTATTGACGGCAGGGCTGCATCTTGACGGATTGATGGATACATTCGACGGCCTGGGTGTGCGGGGGGACAGGCAGCGTCGCCTGGAAGTGATGCGGGACAGCCGTGTGGGCTCCTTTGGTGCACAGGCAGCCATTCTGGTGCTGTTTTTGAAAATTGCCGCCGTCGCCTCCCTGGCAGCAAAGCCCTCATTTATGCCGGCCCTGATTTTAGCGCCCGTAGCCGGAAGGGCCGCCATGGTGGCGTACATGGCGGCCGGCAAATACGCACGGGAAGGGGACGGACTGGGCAGGGCATTTATCGACGGAACGGGTAAAGGACATCTTTTGCTGGCCGTCATCCTGTTTGGTATTCTCGGATTTCCTGCTGTGGGCGTCCTGATTGTGCCGGCCATCGTGGCCCAGGGAGCTTTTTTTGTCCTGCTCAGGTACTTCTTTAACATAAACTTCGGCGGAGTAACCGGGGATTTACTTGGTGCCGCCTGTGAACTTCATGAACTTGTATTTATGCTTTTGGTACCACTGATCTTACGATAAGAGAAGGTATGTTGTAAGAATGTTGTCAGAAAAATTCCTCCCGGTAGTAACCCTGAAAGGTGATTGATATGGAGCAGAAAAAAAACAGACTGCATCCCTTTGGGCACGGTGGCGATATCCGGACGGCAGCGGCCTGCAGCGGGATTACAGAGACTGAGATCCTCGATTTCAGTGCCAACATCAATCCCTGCGGGCCGCCGTCGGGACTACTGGCGCATCTTGCGGCCGCTCTACCGGAGATTGCCGCATATCCTGACCCGGCCTGCGGAAAACTGGTTGAGGCGATATGCAAACGATACAACCCGCAAGGTGCGGTTGTACCCGGAAACGGTGCCGGCGAACTGATCTATCTGCTTATGCGCGCCGCGCCTGCGGGGCCGGTACTCTTTCCGGTACCCACATTTACTCTTTATGAAAAGGCAGCCCAGGCTGCCGACAGGGAAATTTTATGCCACAAATTGTTGCAAGAAAACGGGTTTATGCCCAATATCCCCTCTCTTTGCGAAGACATCCGCCGCATCAGGCCGGCCCTGACATTTATCTGCAATCCCAACAATCCCACAGGCACGCTGCTGGAGAGGGAGCAAGTTCTTGAGGTGGCCCGGGTTTGTGCGGGTGTCGGTGGAATGTTGGTTGTCGATGAAGCCTTTCTGGAATTTTGCCCTGACTGGGAAAAGCGGACTCTGCTGCGGACAAAAGAGGAGAATATACTGGTTCTCTGTTCTCTGACTAAACTCTATGCCATACCCGGCCTGAGGCTTGGCTTTGTCACGGGCCCGCAGGCCGTTGTTTCGGCTCTGCTGCGTTTGCGTGATCCGTGGAGCGTGAATACGCTGGCACAGCGTGCCGGCGAATATGTTCTCAGGGACCATTATTTCGCCCGCCGGAGTGCCGGGAAGGTCGCCGCTCTCAGAGTGGCCCTGGCCGGCGAACTGGCGAAAATCCCGGGTCTTTTGGTCTATCCACCGTCTGTCAATTACATATTTCTGGAGAGTACAGATATACCGTCTGATATTCTCCAGCAAAAAATGCTCCGGGAGAAAATTCTGATTCGCGACTGTGGAAATTACAGCGGGCTTGATAGCCGGTTTTTCCGTGTGGCCGTCCGCAACACCCGGGAAAACAATTATTTAGTCGGAGCACTGCGGTCCGTAGTACAGGAATCATGCGGGGGTAACAAATGAAACTAATCTGGATTCGGCACGGTGAAACACACTGGAACAGGGAATTTAGGCTGCAGGGTACAAGTGATGTGGCTTTAAGCAGCAAAGGACTGCACCAAGCTGAGCAGCTGGCCGCTTCATTTACCGGAGAGCTGGAAGCAATTTATACTTCGCCTTTGGGGCGGACGCGTAGTTTTGCCGCTCCGCTGGCGGCTCGCTTAGGCCTGGAGCCGGTTGTGCTGGCAGGCCTGCGGGAAATGTCTTTTGGTGACTGGGAAGGCCTGCGTTATGCCGATATGGATGCACCAATGAAAGAATTATTTGAGAAATGGTGCGCCGACCCGGTTCAGACCTGTCCGCCCGGAGGCGAGGCGGCCGCAGACATGGCCGGCCGCATTCAGGAGGCGGTTAAAGAAATGTCTGCTTCCCTGGAAGCGGGCCAGGCTGCGGCGGTGTTTACCCATGGGGGCGTGATCCGGGTTGCGGTCACAACACTGATGGGTTTTCCGCCCGTGACGGCGGCACGTTTGCAAATTGACCCGGGCTCAGTTACTGTGACAGAAAATGTCGCCGGTCACTGGCGCCTTGTACGTTTAAACGACACCTGCCACCTGCTGCCGGACGAAGATTGTAAGCGGTAGCAGGAATTTCTTTTTGCAGCGCGAATTATTTTCATCAAACGGGAAATTATAACAAATAGTGCCGAGAAGTATGACAGGAGGAAAGAGACGTGCTGAAGCCAGGCTTCGAAAAACAGGTAAGCTTAGAGGAATGCAGGCGGTCCATAGATGAAAGAGAGTCGGCAGCACCTGCGGCAATCCGGGCAAAAGTTCGCTTCGATTACCGGGGTAAAGCCAGGCCCTCCCGCTTCTTCTTTGGCGGTAAGAGCACCGAGGAAGCCGCAGAAGAACTAAGACAACAACAGGCCGCCCTGTGGAGAAATGTACCGGTACAGGGAGTCTATGTGGAAAATATTGATTCAGGTGAAATCTATACCGTTTATGATGAGGAGGCAGACGACGAAACGGCATTTGCGCCGCTGGAACTGGAAGTGCGCGCCGATTCACTTTGCCACCTGGTCCGTTTCGCCGTCCGCGAAGAATTCAGGCGGATTCAGATTCTGGAACCGGCCCGGCTACAGCTAAACGTCCATGATATGGAGCAGGTTTTCTTCCAGATTAATGACCAGGCCAGGACCCAGATTATGCATAAAACAAAACGATATCACGAGTAACAACAAGCGGCTCCGGCCGCTTATTTTATCTCCAAAAAGAAGTGCAAAAAGTGCAAAAGTGAAAAGTGCAAAAAAGGGCCTGTCCCCTTTTTGCATTTGCAATTGCCAAAAAACAAAAAGGCTGCAAAAAAGGATCAGACCCTTTTTTGCAGATTGGGGAGTTGTCCATGCGCTATATTGAGCTTGCCGAATCCGGCGTGTTGCAAGATAGAGCAAGAAAAGCCATTGAGGGTCTGGGAAATTGCCTGCTCTGCCCGCAGGCATGTGGAGTGAACCGGGCCGCCGGTAAGGCAGGCTTTTGCCGTGCCGGTAAGAAAGCCCGCCTTTCAGGTTATGGCCCCCATTTTGGAGAAGAGGCGCCGCTGGTGGGCCAGGGAGGCTCGGGCACGATTTTCTTTTCCTACTGCAACCTGCGCTGCGTGTTTTGTCAGAACTATGATACCTCCCATCTCGGCCACGGTGAGGATGTGGAAGCACTTGAACTGGCGGATATCATGATCAGCCTGCAGGATGTGGGCTGTGAAAATATCAATTTCGTAACGCCCACTCACTATGTGCCGCAGATTCTGGAAGCCCTGCCGGCTGCGGTGCAAAAAGGCCTGCGGGTGCCGCTTGTTTATAACTGCGGAACGTATGAATGCCTTGACACGCTCCGCCTGCTCGACGGTGTCATCGATATTTACCTCCCTGACACCAAATACAGTGACCCCGCACACGGGAAAACATATTCCGGCGTGGAAAACTATCCGGACAGCATGTTTGCTTCATTAAAGGAAATGTACCGCCAGGTTGGCAGCCTGCAGGTCGGCCCGGACGGTGTGGCTGTCCGCGGACTGATGATCAGGCATTTGATTTTGCCCGGCGGCCTGGCAGGCACCCGGAATGTGCTGCACTTCATCGCCGCTGAATTGTCAAAAGATACCTATGTCAATTTGATGGGCCAGTATTACCCCGCCTACCGGGCGCAAGAGTATCCCGAGCTTGCCCGCCGGCCTGCGCGTCAGGAACTGGCCGGGGCCAAAGCGCTTGCCATAGAATACGGGCTGACCCGGGTTGAAAGTTAGGAGGATGGTTTGTGCGTATAGTAGTCATCGGAGGCGGCCCTGCCGGCATGATGGCCGCCGGTCAGGCGGCAGCGGCGGGTGCCGCGGTCACGCTGCTGGAACGAAATGACCGGCTGGGAAAAAAGCTGGCCATTACCGGAAAAGGGCGCGGCAATGTAACAAATACCGCCGATATTGAAGACATCGTTGCCCAGTTTCCCGGCAACGGGACATTTTTATACGGGGCGCTTTACCGATTTACCAATGAGGACGTCCGTACTTTCTTTCGTGAGTTGGGCGTGCCATCAGTGGAGGAGAGGGGCGGCCGCGTTTTCCCCGTATCCCAGAAGGCATCCGACCTGGTCCAGGCAATGGAGTGCTTCCTGGAGAAAACAGGCGTGCGCGTCCAAACAGGCTGCCGTGTGAGCGAAATCACCCAGGAAAATGGCCGTGTCACGGCAGTGGCCTGTGGCCAGAATGACCGCCTCGGCCGGCAGCCCATTCTGGCCACAGGCGGAGCGTCGTATCCCGCCACCGGTTCCACCGGCGACGGCTACCGCCTGGCCGAGCGGCTGGCGCACACCATTGTTAAGCCGCGCCCGGCGCTTGTGCCGCTGGAGACGGCAGAGCCCTGGGTACCGGAGTTGACTGGCCTGGCCCTGAAGAATGTCGAGGCACGGTTGGTGGTGGATGGGCAGACAGCAGCCGCAGAGTTTGGTGAAATGCTCTTTACCCATTACGGTGTCAGCGGGCCGATTATCCTTACCCTGAGCAGGGAGGCGGCCGCAGCGCTGTTACGCGGCAAAAAACCAGTGATCGAAATTGACCTGAAGCCTGCCCTGGCGCCGGAGCAGCTCGATGCCAGGCTGAAGCGGGATTTTGAAAAGTTTGCCCGCAAGCAGTTTAAAAACTGTCTGGACGATTTACTGCCGCAGCGGTTGATTGAACCTGTAGTTGCCGCCTCGGGAATATCACCCGTACTGCCAGTCAACCAGGTGACCAAAAAGCAGCGTCAGCAGCTGGGAGACGTATTGAAACGTCTGCGTATGACCGTTACGGCCATGCGTCCCATTAAGGAAGCAATCGTAACCGCAGGCGGCGTGTCGGTGAAAGAAATTGACCCCACAACCATGGAATCAAAGCTGGTCACGGGGCTCTATTTTGCCGGAGAAATCATCGACATTGACGGCAATACAGGCGGCTATAACCTACAGGCGGCTTTTTCCACCGGGTATGTTGCCGGAATCTTTGCGGCGCAGCAGGAATAAAATCCATACAGCCTGACATACTCTGTTGTAAAGGAGGGCTGCATGATGGATTTTGAACGTTGGTTTAAAGAGGGGACAAGTCGCTTCGAGCGTTTTCTGATTTTCTCTGCCACGGTTTTTCTTGTTCTGCTGATTGTCAGCCAGGCCTTGCTGACCCAGCCCGGTGTAAGAAAGATGCTGAGCCTGGTGGACAGTCTTGAAGGCGAACCGTACCAGCCTGTGGAGGTGGAGCAGCCGACGGCTGCCCGTCCGCAGATTTCCGGCGAAGTACAGTATCTTGAATTAAGTGTCGGCGATGACACCGATGCCAGCGGGATTCTGGTCAGTGTCAACGGCAAGGCTGTGGCGGCGTTTGGCTCTCAGAAAACGGTAAAGGTTCCGGTACAAAACGGTGATCATGTGGGTATTGATGGCGATATGCCGCAGGATGTTGTGGAAATCACCGTCACTGCTGTTTCAGAGCAGATGCTTTCTCCGCAGCAGGGGCAAACAATTATCTATTCCGGTACGCCGGAGACGGTGAGCTGGGTGGATGTCGAAATAAACTAGTCAAAAGGCTTGCCAAACTTCGGATAATGAGCTATTATTTAATCTAAAGCGGTAGTTTGTGGGAGGACGTCGGTGTGGGTCGCAGCAGTGTGGTGAGAGGGATACGTGGTGCAATCAATGTGTCGCAAAACAGTGAGTCGGAAATTTTGGGAGCGACACGGGAACTGCTTCGGAAAATGGCGAGGGCAAATTCTGTCAGTAAAGAAGACATCGCCAGCATTTATTTTACCCTGACACCGGACCTGAATGCCTGTTTCCCGGCAGCTGCTGCCAGAGAACTTGGCTGGACCTATGTACCACTGCTCTGTGCCGTGGAAGTTGACGTGCCCGGAGCGATGGCGTTTTGTATTCGTGTGTTAATGCAGGTGAATACAGAAAAAAGCCAGCAGGAGATAAAACATATTTATCTGAGGGAAGCCCGTGCGTTGCGCGGTGACCTCAACCCTGACAACACCTAGCGTGTTGTTTTTGTCGTTTTTATTTATTAGGAGGAGGGGGCTGGCGCATGAAACCCGCAATAGCCATCGACGGTCCCGCCGGCGCCGGAAAAAGCACAGTAGCTCGTGAGGTGGCTCGGCGCCTGGGGCTGGCGTACCTGGACACAGGCGCAATGTATCGTGCCATCACGTTGGCCGGTTTGCAGCGCGGAGTGGATCTGCATGATGCAGCCGCACTGGAGGCGTTGACCAAAAGTGTGGATCTGGATATTCAAAGTGACGCCGACGGCCAGAACATTATCTATCTTGATTCTCAAAATGTATCCGCCGATATCCGTCTGCCCGATGTGAGCCGCAATGTGTCTTTTGTGGCCCGCTGCCCAGAAGTGCGGGACATCATGGTGGATAAGCAGCGACAGATTGGCAACCGTGGCGGCGTGGTTATGGACGGCCGTGACATCGGCACCAATGTGATGCCGGATGCCAGGTATAAATTTTTTCTGACGGCATCGCTGGAAGAGAGAGCACGCCGCCGCCTGGAAGAGCTGCTGGCCAAAGGAGAACATTTAAGCCTGGAGCAAATGGTCGGTGAAATTGCCGCCAGGGATAAAATCGACTCGGAGAGAGAGTGTGCCCCCCTGCGGCCGGCTGAGGACGCCATTCATATTGATACCACAAAGATGACCATTGAAGAAGTGGTAACCGCCATTGTAAACCGGGTGTCCGGTGCGTAACGCCAAGTGGGGGGAGATACCGTGCTGTACCGTTTTATTCGCCAGATATTTGCCTGGATATTTATGACTGTATATCGCTGGGATGTGGGCGGCCGGGAGAATATACCCGAACAAGGTCCGTTTATCCTGTGCGCTAACCATATTTCCTGGTGGGACCCGCCTTTGGTGGGTGCCCTGACCAAACACAAAGTACGTTTTATGGCTAAAGAGGAACTGTTTAACATACCGGTGATCGGCAAAATACTGCCCCTGATTCATGTGTTTCCTGTCAAACGCAACAGCGCCGACCGCAGAGCAATCAAAACCGCTCTTGACACACTGAAAGAGGGCGGCAATCTTGGTATTTTTCCGGAAGGAACGCGCAGCCGCACCGCCGATTTGCTTCCGCCGCAGGCCGGTGTGGGCCTGATCGCCGTCAAAAGCGAAGCCCCTGTGGTACCGGTTGCCATTATCGGTCCTTATGTTCCTTTTAAACCACTGAAAATACGCATCGGGGAACCGGTCCGCTTTCCGGAGTATTATGGCAGCAAAGCAAAAGCCGGGGATCTGGAGGACGTGGCAAAACAGATTATGTCAGAAATTGCCCGTTTGCGGCAAAGTGAATAAACCTGAGGTGAATCTACCCTGAAAATAATTAAAGCAGAGAACGCCGGATTTTGCGGCGGAGTAAACAAGGCCGTGAAGCTGGCGCTGGAGGCAGCCCGTCAGGGGCCGGTCTATGCGCTGGGGCCGCTGGCACACAATGAAAGTTTATTGAAAAGGCTTAGTGAAGAAGGCGTCATCTTTGTGGATGACATCCGCGATGTGCCTGCAAACAGCCCGGTCCTGATCCGTTCCCACGGTGTCAGGCCCGAAGTGTTCGCAGACGCCGCTGCACGGGGACTGCGCGTGATTGACGCCACCTGTGTATTTGTAACAAAGCTGCAAAAAACCGTTGCCGCCCTCGTAAATGAAGGCAAGCAGGTGGTGATTGCAGGCGACCCCAGCCATCCCGAAATAAAAGCTGTGCTCGGCTGGGGCCGCGAAGAACCAAAAGTTATTACCGGTGCCGGATGTATTGACAAAGACATCCTCGGGCTGGATCCGGCAAAGCCTGTGGCTGTGGTGGCTCAGACAACACAGCAGCAGAGTATTTTGCAGGAAATCGGTGATAAACTAAAACAGGTAGTTCCGGTGGTTGAAATATATAATACCATATGTAAAGCGACGGCCTTGCGGCAGGAAGCTGCGCGCAATCTGGCCCAAAATGTGGATGTGATGGTGGTGGTCGGCGGCAGGCAAAGCGCCAACACCCGGAAACTGGCAGAACTCTGCCGGATGGCCGGGACCAGGACCATAACTGTTACGGAAGCTGACGAACTGGAACCGTCGCAACTGCAAGGTGCGAGGACAGTCGGGATTACCGCCGGTGCTTCAACACCCGACTGGACGATAAAGGAGGTCATTGGTAAGATGGAAAACGAAAAAAACACAGAGCTCCAGGAGGAGCAGACGGAAGTGGCAGCGGAGGAAGTATCCCTGGACCAGGATGTCAGGGAATTTTCCGTGGGGGATGTGGTAAAGGGCACTGTAGTTCAGGTGTCCGATGACGAAGTTCTTGTGGATATTGGATACAAGAGCGAGGGGGTTCTCCCACGCCAGGAAGTTATAGTCGGCGATGATCAGGAACTGTCTTCAGTCATGCAGCCCGGCCAGGAAGTGGAAGTGGCCGTAAAAGCCTTTGACGGGCAGGAAGGGAAAGTCACTCTTTCCAGGAGCGCCATTGAAAAGAAGCAGAAATGGGAAGAGCTGGAAAGTGCCTTCGAGGAAGGCAAAATCCTGACAGGCACCGTAAAAGAAGCGGTTCCTGCCGGCCTGGTTGTTAATCTGGGCGGCGGGTATGAAGGGTTTATGCCCGGCTCTCTTGTGGATATCCGGTATATCCCCGACTTCAATGAATTTATGGGTCAGGAAATTTCCTTCAAAGTAATTGAAATCCGCCGCGAGAAAGAGAAACTGATTCTTTCCCGCAAAGATGTTCTGGAAACAGAAGCTGCGGCCAACAAGGAAAAAGTATTAAATGAACTGCAGCCCGGGCAAATCATCCGCGGAACGGTTAAGCGCCTGACCAATTTTGGTGCGTTTGTGGATGTGGGCGGCATTGACGGCCTTGTCCATATCTCTGAAATCTCCTGGCACCGGATTGACAATCCCGGTGAGGTGCTCAATGTGGGAGATGAAATTGATGTAAAAGTAATCGAAGTCATTCCCGAGCGTGAGCGGATCGGTCTTTCCCTGCGCCAGGCTCAGCCTGACCCGTGGACGGAAGTGGCAAAGAAATTCAAGGCCGGCGACGTGGTTGAAGGCAAAGTCACAAGGCTCGTTGATTTCGGTGCTTTTGTGGAACTGATTCCCGGAGTGGAAGGCCTGGTGCATATTTCTCAGTTGGCCAACTACCATGTTAAGCAGACTTCGGAAGTGGTAGAGCAGGGACAGATGGTCAAAGTCAAGATTCTTGACATTAACCCGGAAGGCAAACGCGTTAGCCTCAGCATGCGTGATGCCAGCCCCCGCCCGAAGAAAGAGGCTGTCCGTGAAGTACAGCAGCAGCCGGCCGACACAGGTACCGGTCTGACCCTGGGCGATGTGTTTGGCGACCTGTTTGACCTAGATAAAAAGGATGAGTAAGATGTCCCGCCAGGCACGGAAACTGGAACACCTCTGGCATGCAGTGCGTACGGACCTGACAAATGCAGACTTTGACGATATTACTCTGGTCCACAACTGCCTGCCGGAGACAGGACTGTGCGCACTTGACCTCTCTACACAACTGGCAGGCATAACGCTGAAACGGCCTCTGTTTATTAACGCCATTACAGGCGGCGTGGATGATGCGGAGAATGTAAACCGCGAACTGGCCCTGACCGCAAAGGAATGCGGCCTGGCACTGGCTGTGGGTTCACAGATGGCTGCACTGGAAAACCCGCTCTACACGAAAACATTCCAGGTGGTTCGTGAGGTGTATCCGGAGGGAATAATTTTTGCCAATGTTGGCGCTTATACCGATGTGGACCAGGCACGCCAGGCTGTGGAGATGGTGCGGGCCGATGCTTTGCAGATCCATCTCAACGTCCCGCAGGAACTGATGATGTGCGAAGGGGATACAAATTTCCGTGACTACCGCAAGCGCATTGAAAAAGTTATCCGCGCTGTGGATGTCCCCGTGATTATCAAAGAAGTGGGCTTTGGTGTTGCCAAAGAACAGGCTGCAATATTCCGGGACATGGGTGCTGCTGCCATAGATGTGGGGGGCAAGGGCGGCACCAACTTTATGCTCATTGAACGTCGCCGTGCCCACTTAAAAACAAACCGGGATTTGCTGGACTGGGGAATCCCCACTGCCATCACACTGATGGAAGCCAAGGCGGGTGCCCCCGGCACAGACATTGTGGCCAGCGGCGGGATGAACTCAGGCCTGCTGGTGGCTAAAGCACTGGCGATGGGTGCCAACGCCATTGGTATTGCCGGACTGGCTGCCAAGGTATTACTCTCAGAAGGCCGTGAAGCGCTGGTTTTGCGCCTGCGCGAAATGTTAAGCGAATTAAAAATTATTATGGTTATGACCGGCGCGAACAATATGTGTGAGCTGCGCCATACTCCGTTGGTGATCACCGGCTCTACGCGGGAGTGGCTCGAGCAGCGCGGAATTAACCTGGCTGAAATGCGGCCCTGCCGCTAACTAGCAATGTGAGAACCGGATGCCTGGTGCATGCCGGTTCTTTTATAAATTTTTGCATCGTGAAATATAATTTCATTGACAGAATTTCCGGCTGGTTGATATAATCGCAAAAGAGCAGTGTAGCTGCAAATAAAGATTGAAGGAGTGTCAATGGTGACAGAATCTTTAAATCCTTTTTTGATTGCACAGCAGCAAATACATGAAGCAGGTAAGTACATTAATCTGGACCCGGCGCTTGAAGCCGTTATTAAAGAGCCAAAACGCGTACTTATAGTTACGTTCCCCGTAAAGATGGATGACGGTTCAACAAAAGTCTTCACAGGAATTCGTTCGCAGCATAATGATGCCATCGGCCCGACCAAGGGAGGTATTCGCTTTCACCCGGATGTTACAATTGATGAAGTGAAAGCACTATCCATGTGGATGACCTTTAAATGCGGCGTGGTAGGACTCCCCTACGGCGGCGGCAAAGGCGGCGTCATCTGCAACCCCAAGGAACTCTCCAACGGGGAAATGGAGCGCATCAGCAGAGCATACTTTGAAGCGATATCAGTCATTGTGGGCCCGGATAAAGATATTCCCGCACCGGATGTCTATACCAATGCCCAGGTTATGGGTTGGATGATGGATACATTCAGCAGAATAAAGGGCAGCAACCAGTTTGGCGTGATCACAGGCAAACCCATTATCCTCGGCGGGTCACTGGGACGCAACGAAGCGACAGCTCAGGGTTGCATTTACACCATCATCAAAGCCGCTGAAAAAATCGGCCTGGAACTCAAAGGCGCTACCGCCGCAGTCCAGGGTTACGGCAACGCCGGCTACATCGCAGCCCGTTTGCTCGCAGACCTTGGTGTAAAAATTGTGGCTGTCAGCGATTCCCGCGGGGCGGTCTACAGTAAGGACGGCGTTGATCCCAGTCATCTTCTCGAGCACAAAAAACAGACGGGTTCCTGTGTGGATTATGGCACCTGCAGCTTGATTACCGGGGAAGACCTGCTGGAAATGGATGTTGACATTCTTGTCCCGGCAGCACTGGAAAACCAGATTACCGCCAAAAATGCCGCAAACATCAAAGCAAAAATTGTGGCCGAGGCTGCCAATGGCCCCACTACTCCCGAAGCCGATAAAATTCTCTTTGAAAAAGGGGTTATGGTGATTCCCGATATTCTGGCCAATGCAGGCGGTGTCACAGTATCCTATTTTGAATGGGTACAAAACCTGATGAATTACTACTGGTCTTTGGAAGAAGTGAATTCCAAGTTAAAAACACTGATGTTTGATGCGTTTGACAAGACCTATAAAACCAGCAAAGAGCACGGTGTGGACATGCGTACCGCAGCCTATATTAACTCCATCAGCCGCCTGGCCGAAGCAATTAAGGCCAGGGGCCAGGTATAAATTAATAAAGGTATCTTAACAGGTGGGAGATCATTCTCCTGCCTGTTTTTTTAATTGGGAAAAAACCTTTGACCGGAACGTGCCAAGGCATAAATCCTGATGATTCGGTTACGCTAATTACTGCAATGTTGAAAATCTGGAGGTGTGTGGATACATGACCATTGGCATGATTGTGCTGGTTGTGGTGGCCATCGTGATTTATCTCGGAGCCGCCCAGCGTGTGTTGGACAGACTCCGCCTGACAGACAGGGCGGCACTGATTTTTTTAGGCGCTATGGTGGTGGGCGGCTTCCTGCCCGATATCCCCTTAAGCGACAATGTTTCCGTTAATATTGGCGGCGGGATCATCCCCTTTGCCCTGGCAGCGTATCTTTTCGCAAAGGCGGGAACAACCAAGGAGAAGGTGCGGGCCGTGGTGGCTGCACTGGTTACGGCGGCAGTCGTTTACGCGACGATGAAAATTATGCCGCTTGAGCCCACCTATAACATGTTTCTTGACCCCATGTATCTCTTTGCCATTATCGCTGCTGTCGTGGGCTATCTGGCCGGACGTTCCAGGCGTTCTGCATTCATTGCAGGATCCATGGGCCTTTTACTCACCGACATTATCTCGCGCATTGAGGTAGCAATCCGCGGTGGCTCCGGCAGCATGAGCATCGGCGGTGCCGGGGTGTTTGATGCCATCGTAATCAGTGGGATCCTGGCTTTGCTGCTGGCAGAAGTATTCGGTGAAACCAGGGAAAGAATTCAGGGCGGTCCGTCAGATGACAGGCCGGAGAGCCTGCGAAAGGGCCTCTCTGACGCAGAGTTCAGTGAAGAACTGGACAGGGAAGAGATGAAACGCAGCGATGAGGAGGAATACAAAGATGAAGAATAAACTCTTCGCCGGAAAGCTCATTCTGGTTATGGTGCTGTCGCTATCCCTCCTCTTTCTGGTGGCGGCCAATGACTCCCTGGAAGAAATCTTTGATGAATTTGAACACCAAAGCGGAAAAACCTACACTATGGTAGATGAAAGCGGTAACGTGATTATGCGGACCGCGCGCCGGGTTGTGGCGGGCGATGAATACATTAACATGGACAACAACTATTACCGTGTTGTCTCTGTTGAAGGTGAAACGGCACATGCGGAACTGATTGAAAAAGTTACGCTGGCCAAACCGCCAAAGGAAGGTACTTTAGCGCGGGTCGAGCGGATGCTGCGCAATTCTTTGGCTGTCCAACAGCAGGGCGAACCAAAAAACAAGCGCATTGCGGTCTACAACAGCCATGGCGCGGAATCGTATATTGAAGGTGACGGCGTCGAAAGCAAAGATCCCGGCGGCGGCATTCTCGACGTGGGTGACCAATTTGCCCAGGCACTGGAAAAACAGAATGTTGAAGTTATTCGCTCCAAAGAGCCGCATACACCGCATGATGCTGGAGCCTACCAGCGTTCCCGGCGGACTGTGGAAGAAGCACTCAAAGAGGAGCCCGACGCCCTGATTGACGTGCACCGGGATGCTGTGCCTGAAGAAGAGTATCTCGAAGAGGTTAAAGGCAAAGAGCGGGTACAGATTCAGCTGGTGGTGGGCCGTCAGAACCAGAATATGGCCACAATCCGGGAATTTGCCGAAGGTCTCAAAAATGCGGCCGACGAAAAGTATCCCGGCCTGGTCAAAGGAATTTTCATGGCGCGGGGTAACTACAACCAGGATATGTCTCCACGGGCAATTCTGATTGAAGTGGGCTCCCATACAAATAACAAAGATCAGGCTGAAGAATCCGTAGGCCTGTTTGCCGAAGTGGTCAATGATTATCTCTACGGTACCGAAGAAGGGGAAGACATTGCCAGCCCCGGGCCGTCAACGCCCGGCGGACCGGGCGGGACTGCTTTGCGCTCCGTCATGTGGGTTGTATTGGGCCTTGTCCTGGTGGTCGGTGTATTTCTGCTGATCAGCACCGGCGGTTTTGAACAAATGAAAGCCAAACTGGGCCAGTTTAAGAACAGGGAATTTTCAAACACCCTGGGCGGCCCAAGGGATGAAGACATTGAAGAGGCCGAATCCTCTGAGAAAAATAAGGACGACGGCGGAGGTAGGGAAGGGAGCTAATCTCGATGAATCAAAACTTTCTGGCAATTGGCATCGGCATCGTCCTCGGTACAGGGGCCAGATACTGGATGATGCGTCGCGATGTCCGTCAGTATCCCTCGTACCCGCATGCCGTCGTTAATCATCTGGCGCTGGGTTTTTTGGCGGCCACCCTGGGAGCGGTGGCCGTCCCTGCGCTGGCGGCACAGGAATACACAGCCGTTACATTTCTGGCACTGGCTGCCACACAATTCAGGGATGTCCGCAATATGGAACGTGAAATGCTGGAGAAGCTTGACCGGTCGGTGATGGTCTCGCGGGGGCCTGACTTTATGGAAGGGATTGCCAGGACCTTTGAAGCACGGAACTACCTTGTTCTGTTTGTAGGGCTGGTTGCCTCAGGTGTCACATTTATGTCCGGCGCAGCACCGGGCATTCTTGCCGGTTTACTTGCTGCGGCCGGCATCAGGCAATTTATGCGCGGTAAGCTGATCAAAGACATTGCCAAAGTCAGGCCGGCCAAATTCCGTTTCGAGGGAGCTAACCTGTTCATTGAAGACATCCATATTATGAACCTGGGCCTGCCTGAAGTCCGCGAAACATATAAAAAACTGGGCAGGGCGGTGATCCTGGAGCCTTTTGATGACAATGCCCGGGAAATTCTGGCCAACAATGGGCAGCGCAGAGCCATTGCCCATGATGCAGCCGCACTGCTGGGCATTCACCGGGATGTGGACACACCTGAATTTACACCGATTGTACGGCGGAATACGGAAACAGGCAGAATTGCCATGATTATCGTACCCATTGAACCGGACACGGAGTGTCTTCTGCAGGCCGTGCAAAATGTCCCGGTTCTGGAAAGCGCCATTGTCAAACCGCTGGGTTCCCGCGCAGGGAGATGCGCGGCTGATTAGGGGGGATTTTTTGTGGATGTAGCCATAAGGAAAATGATTTTGGCCGCTGTTACGACAGAGGAGAAATGTATCGGCGGCGTTCCCGTTTTTTATGCTAAAAACGAGGAAGAGATGGCAAACATGGCCCTGATTCTTTCCCGGGTCCTGGAAGCGGTAGCCCATGATATGGGCAATGGCGTCTATATTATTGTCAAGCATTAGTAAGCAGACAGAGTTAAAACGGAGGACGGCATGGCGGGAAAAAAAATTATCTATCACTGTTATGGCGGAGCCCATTCTTCTGTTACAGCCGCCGCCATTCATTTACGAAAATTTAAGCCGCACAAAACGCCAACGCAGGCAGAACTGATGGAGCTTACGCTCTTTGACCGGCAAACAAAAGAGGGTCACGGGCAGCTGCATTTTTTCGGCGTGGACCAGTGGGATAACCAGGTTTACTCCGTGGGCTGCCGCAATGTGGGCACTTCCGTGGAGAAAGTATTAAAACAGGTTTCCGGAATGCTGGAGTTAAAAGACGAGCTGGTTTTTGTGGACACGCTGCACTGTGTCAACATTAAAATGCGCGTAGGCGGCTATATATCCCGCCGCCTCGGCCTGATCAGGCAAGGCCGTCCCCTGGTGCTGCGGGGCACGCAGGATGCTTATCCGGCTCTTGTGGAGCTTGTGTCCCGGGTTCAGTCTGAGGTGAGTTCATGAATTATATTTATTTTGGGGTCAATGACCTTTATCTGCCGGCAACTGCCGCCGCCCTCCATCTGGCGCACTTAAGCACAGCATCACCGCCGACTCAGGAAGAGCTTCGTTCCCTGCCCTACTGCCACGGTGCAGAAAAAGAAGACGAAGGGCAGCTCATCCGGGCCGGCCGGGACAAACAGGGTAATCATATCTATGTCACCAGTGTCAAAGGCCACCCGGACGTCATCGTACGGGCTGTAGAGAGCCTGCTTGGCGTTTATCAGATTTCTTTAAACGAAGTGAAAGTTATCCCCTGTGTTCCGGAGAACCCGCAGATAACAGTACTTTGCAGAATGCTCTCCTTTATTGGCCTGCAAAAAGCTGCGGACCGGTTGATTTGGCAGGTTGCCCGCAACCGTCATGCTGACTTAGCCGGGCTCAGTGCCGGCGCCGTTTCTTCATAGGCTGCAAATTGTATAAAAAAAATGAGTGCGTACCGCTGCGCACTCATTTTTTTGCTCAGACCCCCTATTGGGCCAACCCCGCTGAATTGATGCCCTCCGCCAGTGTGGGGTGGATGTGCAGCATATCCTGCAGGTCGAACGTTGTGGCGCCGAAGCGCATGGCCATGACCAGCTCATGAATGATTTCGCCGGCGCTTTCTCCGATGATATGTGCACCCAGGATTTTTTCGTCTTCTTTCCTGACAACGAGTTTGACAAAGCCGGTACGCCTGCCGGTGGCACGGGCTCTGCCCACATATTTAAACGGATATCTCCGGACCTCCACAGTATAGCCTTTTTCTTTTGCCGCCTGCTCCCCCAGGCCCACTGCGGCAATTTCCGGGTCGGTAAATACAGCATAGGGTATATGCTGGTTTGTTTGTGATATTGCCTCGCCTTTAAAGAAATGCCTGTTGAGCAGAAAACCGTCATGCCAGGATTTGTGGGTAAACATGGCGCCGCCGAGGCAGTCACCCAGTGCCCAGACACCGGGAGCCGACGTGGCAAACTGGTCATTAACGGATATATAGCCGCGCTTGTCTGTTACAATACCCGCTTTGTCCAGTGCCAGCCTGTCGGTATTGGGTTGGCGGCCCAGTGCCACCATCAGTTTTTCCGCAGTATAGGTTTTTTCATCTTCATTCAGCGTGGCCCGCACCGAGACAGAACCATCTTCCTGCCATACCTTACTTGCTTCCGCCCCTGTCACCACCGTCACGCCCTCACTTTCGAGAATCTCCCTGAGCAGTTCCGAAATTTCCGGTTCAAGCTTGGGGGCCAGGCGCACATTGCGCTGTATGATTGTCACACGCACACCAAAGCGGGCAAACATCTGCGCAAATTCCACAGCAATCATGCCGCCGCCCAAAATAACCAGGGTGGCCGGCAGGTTCTGCAGCTCCAGAGCCGACGTCGACGTCAGAAATTCCGTACTGTCGAGCCCCTGAACCGGCGGAATTGCCGGCCGCGCGCCGGTGGCCACCACAATTTTATCCGCCGATAGCTCTTCACCGCCGACACTGACACTGCCAGGTCCACTAAAAGCTGCCTCATGCTCATAGAGTGTAATCTGTTTATTTTTCTTCACAGCAGTGTACTGCCCGTCGCGCATTTCACCGACGACGGAGTTTTTGCGGGCAATCACCTTCTGCCAGTCCACCACAGGCGGCTGAGACAGAATTCCGTAGTTCTGTGCTTCCCGTACATGCTGCATGATTTTCGCCGAATAGATCATGGTTTTTGTCGGGATACAGCCAAAATTGATACAGGAGCCGCCCAAAAAACCTGACTCAGCAACAGCCACGTCCCAACCGTGCCCGGCGGCGGCACGCGCCACAGTCATGCCCGCCGTACCACCGCCAAGCACGATTAAATTAAACTTTCGCATTACTCTCACCACCTGTTCTTGTTTCCTCTATGGTACCGCAAACAGGCTTTGAGGCCCTTAATATTAGATTAAAAACCATTCGAGTAAAAATACTATTGACAGCGGGGAAATACTTTGCATATAATATAAACAATTAAGCAATCGTTTAATCGAGGTGAAAGTATGAAAGACCATGACTGCTGTCAGGAATTCGCAGTAAATCCCTGCGCCGTATCCGCAGCCCGTGAAAGGCTGCCCACTCAGGCAACTCTGGAATCACTGGCAAGGATGTTTCAGGCTTTTGGCGATTCCAGCCGCCTGAAAATTATGCTTGCCGTGCTGGACCGGGAATTGTGTGTCTGTGAACTCGGTGAGCTTTTGGAGATGAGCGCACCGGCTGTGTCCCACCATCTCCGCCGCCTCAGAGACCTTGGTCTGGTTAAAACCAGGCGGGAAGGAAAGCTGGTTTATTATTCGCTGGATGATGAACATATCCGGGATTTGCTGGTCACCGGCCAGTCCCATGTAGAACACCGCTTCTAAAGAGACAAAAAGGGGAAATAGTTATGAATCAGGCAACAGCACAAAAACAGGAACAATTACAGGAAAAAACATTCCGGGTGGAGGGGCTTGACTGCGCCGACTGCGCAAGACAACTGGAGGAAGGGATTGCCGGCCTCAGTGGGGTCGGCGAAGCTGCGCTTTCGTTTACATCAGGAAAGCTTTATTTGCGCTACAACGGAGATCTCGGCGAAATCACTAAAATGATTGCCTCTCACGGCTACCGGCTTGTTGCGGAGGACGCAGGGGATGCGGGCACCGCCCTGGCCCGGCAGCGCGCTGTTTATGCCGGTTTATCGGCTGCAGCAATCCTTGCGGCGGTTGTTTTCAGCTCCATTCACCCCGGCATCTCCGAGGCCATGCTGCTTGTGGCTGTCCTCACCGGGGGGCACCTGACATTTCGCCGCGGTATGGCCGCCCTCAGGGAAGGACGGCTGGACATGAATACACTGATGACAGTGGCTGTGTCCGGTGCACTTTTAATCGGTGAGTGGTGGGAAGCTGCAACGGTGGCTTTTCTTTTTGCCGCCAGTAACGCCCTGGAGACATACACGGCTGAAAAAAACCGCCGTTCCATCCGCGCCTTAATGAATCATGTACCCGAAGTGGCCCATCGTATGCAGAATGGCATTCCGGAAACGGTTCCGGTGGAAGCTGTGGATACCGGTGAAGAAATCCTTGTCCGTCCCGGCGAAAGAATACCCCTCGACGGTACCGTCACCGGCGGCACATCCTATGTCACAGAGGCGGCTGTCACGGGAGAATCACTACCTGTGGCCAAAGAGCCCGGAGAACATGTGTATGCCGGCACCTTAAACGGGAACGGTTCTTTGCGCATCCGTGTAAAAGGCCCGGCCAGGGATTCAACCCTGGCAAAAATTGTCCGTCTTGTTGAGGAAGCCCAGGCGCGCAGAGCGCCGGCCCAGCAGTTTATCGATCGCTTTGCCCGGATTTATACGCCCGCGGTCATCGGCCTGGCCGCATCTATTGCCATTATCGGTCCCTTTGTGGGCGGAGGCGGTTGGCAGCCGTGGCTTTACCGCGGCCTGGCGCTGTTAATTGTGGCCTGCCCCTGTGCTCTGGTTGTGTCCACACCGGTCTCCATCGTGGCCGCACTGACCAACGCGACGCGGCACGGCGTTTTAATCAAGGGCGGCAGCTATCTGGAGCAAATCGGTACAGTCAATGCCATGGTCTTTGACAAGACCGGTACACTGACCAAGGGTTCCCCCATGGTCCAACGTGTCATGGCTTTTGACTATCCCGAAGACCAGCTTGTACAGACCGCCGCCAGCCTGGAGGCCCATTCGGAACATGTGCTGGCTGAAGCTGTTCTGACCTATGCCCGGGACCGCGGGCTGGCCCTGCTGCCGGCAGAAAATTTTACCGCCATACCGGGTAAAGGGGTTACAGCCACAGTGGCCGGCAGCGATTACACCCTGGGCTCACCGGCTTTTATGGAGCATCATGGTATCCCTGTCGCTGCTGTGCTGCAGGAAGTAAGAGGGGGAGAAACACCGGTTATTCTCGCCTCAAATCAACAGGTACGCGGTGCGCTCTACATTAGTGACACCGTTCGTGAGGAAAGCCGTGCCGTTTTGGATGCGCTGCGGTCCCTCGGTATAAAGAAATTGGCAATGCTGACCGGTGACAGGGAAGAAGCAGCCAGGCCGCTTGCCGCAAGTCTGGGGCTTGATGATGTGGCCGCCGGCCTTTTGCCCGAAGACAAGGAGTCGGCAGTGCAAAGGCTGCGGGAAAAATACGGAAATGTGGCCATGGTAGGCGACGGCATTAATGACGCCCCGGCTCTGGCCAGCGCCACCACGGGCATTGCCATGGGTGTGGCCGGCAGCCCCACAGCGCTGGAAACCGCAGACATTGCCCTGATGAGCGACGAACTGGCCAGACTGCCGTTTTTAATCGATTTATCCCGCCAGACGATGCGCATCATTCGCCAAAATATTGCCCTGGCGCTACTAATTAAAGGTCTGGCCATTCTCCTGGTCTTTCCGGGCTGGCTGACACTCTGGCTGGCAATTCTGGCCGATATGGGGGCGTCCCTTTTGGTCACGGCAAACGGTATGCGGCTTTTGACGGTGAAACCCGGGTTTTTATTTGACACACCCTCCGACGATGTAGGATAATAATAAAAGTACTGACGAAGTGGGTGTGCGCGGATGACACAGCATAAACGGGTAGAAAACGTGGAACCCGGGTCGATCGCAGATGAACTGGGTATCGGCCCGGGAGACCGCGTTCTTGCCATAAATGATACCGAACCGGCAGATATTCTGGAATGGCGGCTGGCAGAAAGCAGTGAAGATATTCTGCTTACAGTGGAACACAGCGGCGGAGAGCTTGTTGAATACGAAATCGAAAAAGATTACGACGAAACACTGGGCATCATTTTCGAATCACCCGTACTTGATGAAATTCGCCGCTGCCAAAACCGCTGTGTTTTTTGTTTTGTGGACCAGATGCCGCCGGCTCTGCGTGAGACACTCTATGTCAAAGATGACGACTACCGGCTGTCTTTTCTTTCCGGCAGCTACATCACGCTGACCAACCTGCGTGATGCGGACCTGGCAAGGATCGAACAGCTGCATCTGAGCCCCTTATATGTCTCGGTACATACCACCGACCCCAAACTGCGCCGGCAAATGATGCATCACAAACAGGCAGGAGACATTCTGCCCATACTCACACGTCTGGCCGGGGCCGGTATTGCGTTTCATACACAGGCCGTACTCTGTCCTGGCCTCAATAACGGTGACGCACTTAACCAGACCATCGGTGAACTCTTTGCGCTCTATCCGGCCGTAAGAAGCCTGGCTGTGGTCCCCGTGGGCCTGACCGGCCACCGCGGCGGGCTGTACCCGCTTTCCCCGTTTGACCAGGCCCATGCACAACAGGTCCTGGAACAGCTTGCGCCCTGGCAGGAACGCTGCCGCCAGCAGAGCGGAACACGCTTTGTCTTTGCCGCCGATGAGTTCTATGCCATGGCAGGCACCGATATTCCTCCGGATGACTGGTATGAAGGCTATCCGCAGCTGGAAAACGGTGTGGGCCTGATACGGCTGATGTATAATGACTGGAACTACTGGCAGGACCGTTTGCCGGACAAGCTGCATGGTTCCACAAACGTGATTGTGGCCACCGGCACATCGGCTTCCCATTACCTGCAGCCCATTATTGACCGGCTAAACAAAATCGACGGGCTCGCCATCCGCCTTGTTCCGGTGGAAAATCGCTTTTTCGGCGGCCATGTCACTGTGGCCGGACTGTTGACCGGCAGCGATGTACTGCAGGCAGTCAAAAACCTTCCGCCGGCAGACAGACTTTATCTTCCTGCCGTTGTGTTAAAAGAAGGGCAAGACCTTCTCCTGGATGGGCATACTATTGATGATTTATCCCGCAGCCTGGCAACAGATATTCGCACTGCCGCAAGCCTGGACGACTTTTTGTCCGATTTGCTGAACTTGAAATGAGGTGGCCATATGTCGCATCCTGTAGTCGCTATCGTAGGACGCCCCAATGTGGGCAAATCCACGCTGTTTAACCGCTTAATCCAAAAAAGGCTGGCAATTGAAGAAAGCATTCCCGGCGTAACACGGGACCGCATTTACGGACGTGTCGACTGGATCGGCCGGGAATTCTGGCTGATTGACACCGGCGGGTTAACCTTTGAGGAAGACCAGATTGCCCGCGAAATCCACCGCCAGGTTAAGCTGGCGCTGGATGAAGCACATGTTATTTTGTTTGTGGTGGATTTGCGCAGCGGCCCCACGTCTCTGGACTTTGAAGTGGCGGCCTATCTGCGCAAAGCAGATAAACCGGTGATTCTGGCAGCCAATAAAGCCGAAGCCGGTACAGCCGAAGCTGATGCAGCCGAGTTTTATCAACTGGGATTAGGTGAGCCAATGTTGACATCCGGCGCCCATGGACTGGGTACCGGAGATTTACTCGATGAAGTTGTTGCGCTTCTGCCCGAAGGCAACCTGCCTGAAGAAGACGAAGACCTGCTGCGGGTAGCTTTGATTGGCCGCCCCAATGTGGGTAAATCATCTCTGACCAACCGCCTGGCCGGGGTGGAGCGGGTCATCGTCAGTGATATTCCCGGCACGACCCGGGACGCCATCGATCTGGAGATTGAACGTGATGACCGCCGCTACCGCTTTGTGGATACAGCCGGTATCCGACGCAAAAGCAAAGTGGAGGAATCGGTTGAATACTATTCCGTACTGCGCTCGATCCGGGCCGCTGAAGATGCCGATGTGGTCCTGGTGCTGCTGGATGCCGCCGAAGGCGTCACCGAACAGGACAAGCGTATCGCCGGCATCGCCCATGAAGCGGGCCGGGCGATTATCCTTGTGGTCAATAAGTGGGACAAAGTTGCCAAAGATGAAAAAACCATGGAAATATACCGTGAAACAATCCGCAAAGAGCTGGCTTATCTAAGCTACGCACCGATTATGTTCATTTCCGCCCTGACGGGCCAGCGCGTGCAGCGCGTTTTTGAACTGATTAACTATGTCGCCGAGCAGCATGCATTGCGGGTCAAAACATCCCGCCTCAATGAACTGCTCTCAGACGCCATGGCCGTTGTCCCGCCTCCCACCAAAAAAGGCAAGCAGCTCAAGATCTATTACATGTCACAAATCAAAGTCAAGCCGCCGGTTTTTGCCCTGATTGTCAATGAACCGGAACTGGCCCATTTTTCCTACCTGCGCTTTATTGAGAATAAGCTGCGCGAAACATACGGTTTTGAAGGCACGCCGATTCGCATTGTCGTCCGCAAAAAGACCAAAAAGGGGGACCTGCAATGAACACAGTCCTGTCCCTGCTTGGTGCGTACCTGATCGGCTCTGTTTCGTTTGGCTATCTGGCAGGAAAACTTTTAAAAGGAATAGACATCCGGGAGCACGGCAGCGGCAACGCCGGCACCACCAATATTCAGCGGACCGTGGGAACCGTTCCCGCCATTTTTGTGCTGCTGCTGGACGTGGGTAAAGGGGTCGCAGCCGTACTTCTGGCCGGATACCTTACCGGTCAACCGACGGTCATGATGCTCGCAGGGGTTGCGGCCATCGTCGGCCATAACTGGCCTGTTTTTTTCCGTTTTCGCGGCGGCCGGGGTATTGCTACAAGCATCGGTGTGCTTTTGGGCTTAGCACCGGTAGTCATCCTGATTGCCACAGCCATCGGCGTAACACTCATTGCCCTGACCCGCTATGTTTCCCTAGGCTCCGTCGTCGGTGCCGCCACGATCCCCATTCTGATGCTCATCTTTACAAAGCCGCCTTCATATATATTATTCGGAGCCATTATCGGGGGCCTTGCCGTCTGGCGTCACCGCGAGAATATTGTTCGCCTGTTAAACGGTACGGAGAATAAACTGGGTAAAAAAGTACCTGTGCCTCAAGAGGAGAAAAGGGTGGAGAAATAGATGAATGTATCTGTAATCGGAGCGGGCAGCTGGGGGACTGCACTTAGCCTGGCACTGGCCGAAAACTGTCCACAGGTTACCCTTTGGGCCCGCCGCAGAGAGCTTATGCAAACAATCAGTGAAACAGGGGAAAACCGCGACTATCTGCCGGGAGTCACCCTGCCGCAGAATGTCTCTGTCACAGTAGACCTGGAAGAGGCGGTGCGCAATAAAGACGCTCTTGTCCTCGTTGTGCCGTCCCATACCATCCGCTCCATGGCCCGGCAGATTGCACCGCTGGCAAAAAAGAACGCCATCGTCATCAGCTGTGCCAAAGGGCTGGAGGAAGATACGTTCCGGCGTATGACGCAAGTCCTCGCAGAAGAGCTGCCGGCCTGTGCCGCCGCAGCGCTTTCAGGACCGAACCATGCAGAGGAAGTGGGCCGCAGGATACCCTCGGCCACGGTGGTGACAGCCGAAAAGCAAGCTGTTGCCGAAACAGTGCAGGATTTGTTCATGACGCGTTTTTTGCGCGTTTACACCAATCCCGACATGGCCGGTGTGGAACTGGGCGGAGCCCTGAAGAACATTATCGCACTGGGCGCCGGCATTTCCGACGGCCAGGGTTTTGGCGACAACACCAAAGCGGCGCTGATGACCCGGGGCCTGACCGAAATCGCCCGGCTGGGCATGAAGCTTGGCGCTGAGCCGTTAACGTTTGCCGGCCTTTCCGGCATCGGAGACTTAATGGTGACCTGTATGTCCGAGCACAGCCGCAACCGCAGCCTGGGTGTGGAGCTGGGCCGCGGTAAAAAGCTTGATGATCTGCTTGCGGGCATGCATATGGTGGCAGAAGGAGTGCGCACCACACGGGCGGCCTATCAACTGGCTAAACTGCACGGCGTGGAAATGCCCATCACAACCCAGATCTATCAGGTTTTATTTACGGACAAAGACCCGCACGCCGCTATGATTGACCTGATGAAGCGGGGAAAAAAGCACGAGCGGGAAGAAATTGTGCCAACTAAATATCAGGCCTGGTAACAAAAACACTCTGTAAAAGAGTGTTTTTTTTATTTTTTACCGTAATTTCCCTGCACAAAAGTAATAATCAACGGAACACCTCATATAAATATAATGTTAATACCTGTACGAAATATAGTTTGACCCGTTGTGATAACAACTTTATCACTATCAAAAAGTTTAGAAGGGGAGGGATACTGTTTTATATCACCATTTCAATACAAACACTAAATAAAGGAGGGAGAGTTTTTGGTGAAGTATGACCTGATTCAGCATATTATTGAGAGAACAGGCGGGGATATTTACCTGGGCGTTGTTGGGCCTGTCCGCACAGGCAAGTCCACCTTCATAAAAAAATTTATGGAATTAGTGGTAATCCCCAACATCCCTGACCCCACCGACCAGGAACGGGCCCGTGACGAACTGCCCCAGAGCAGTGCCGGCAGAACCATCATGACCACCGAACCCAAATTCATACCGGATGAAGCCATCGAGATTAAAGTCCGCGACAACATTTCTATGCGCGTCCGCCTTGTGGACTGTGTGGGCTACACAGTGAACGGCGCCGTAGGCTACGAGGATGAAGGAGCCCCGCGGATGGTGACAACCCCTTGGTTCGACTACGACATCCCCTTTGAAGAAGCAGCCGAAGTCGGGACAAGGAAAGTGATCACAGATCATTCCACCATCGGCGTTGTCGTCGTTACAGACGGCTCCATCTCCGACATCCCCCGTGAGGACTACGTCGAAGCCGAGCAGCGTGTAATTGAAGAGCTAAAAGAGCTTGGCAAGCCTTTCGTCATTCTCTTAAACTCCATGAGCCCCTATTCCCAGGAAGCACTGGCACTGAAAGAAGAACTGGCCGATGCCTACGATGTGCCGGTTATTCCGTTTAACGCCCTGCAATTAATGGAAGAGGATGTCAATATCATCTTCCAGGAAGTACTCTACGAATTCCCGGTCCGCGAAGTCAACATCAATCTGCCGACCTGGGTGGAAGTCCTCGACGCCGATCACTGGCTGCGGCAGGATTATGCCACAATTATCCGTGAGAGTGTCAAAAATGTAACCCGCCTGCGTGATGTAGACTATATGGTTGAAACTCTCAGCACCAAGGAAATCGTCGAGAACATCATGCTCAAGGAAATGGAACTGGGCACCGGTAAAGCCGTCATCGAAATTCTGGCGCCCGAGACACTTTTTGAGCAGATTCTCACAGAAATCTGCGGCATTGAGATTGAAGACCAGGCCGACCTCTTACAAATTCTCAAAGAGAGTGTGGCCGCCAAACGCGAGTACGATAAACTGGCTGAAGCCCTTGAACAGGTTCAGGAAACCGGTTACGGCATCGTACCGCCGATGCTTGAGGAAATGACACTGGAAGAGCCGGAAATTATCCGCCACGGCGGACGCTTCGGTGTACGTCTAAAAGCCAGTGCCCCCTCACTGCATATTATGCGTGTGGATGTAAAATCTGAATTCGCTCCCATTGTCGGCACGGAAAAGCAAAGCGAAGAGCTGATCAATTTCATCATGAGCGAATTTGAAGAGAACCCGGAAAAGATGTGGCAGGCCGATATCTTCGGTAAGTCGCTTCATGCCCTGGTCAAGGACGGTATCGGCAATAAATTAGGCAATATGCCTCCCAATGCCCAGGAAAAACTCCAGGAAACACTGGAGAAAATCATCAACGAAGGAAGCGGCGGCCTGATTGCCATCATCCTCTAAAAACAAAGAAACAAATAAAATGCGTGGCTACCACGCATTATTTTTTTTGTATTCATGTCGAATTCTTTGCGATATAATGAAGAGAAGCCAATACGCGTCAAACTGCAAACCAGGGGACGGTTCTTTTTTTGCACTTTAGTTTTAAAACCTGAAAAGGAGGGGAGAGAATGACTGCCAGCAAAAAAGCATGGATCCCCGTCGTTTCTATTCTCGCACTACTTTATTATCTTTCATCAATTCCCGGTCTGCGGGTACTACCCGTACTACGCCAAACCAATAAACTCCTGCAATCCTTTGACCTGAGCATCAGCCGCCTGGCAGTCGCCCTTGCCAACCGTCTCCCTGCACAACTGGACCCCGCCCGGACAATCAGCGCCGACTTCTTCGCCTATGCCAGGCGTAACCCTGTCATCATTGAATTTCTCCTGCGCAAAGCCGCCCATATCTTTTTCTTCTTCGTTATCACAATCGTTTTTTTCCTCCTGCTCCGCCACTACCTCCAAAAACCCTGGCAGGTCATCATGGTCTCATTTATCGGCGGCACCATTATGGCTTTCCTCGACGAATATCACCAAAGCCTCGTATCCGGACGCCACGGCAACTTCATCGACGTCGGCATCGACATGATCGGCGTCACCACAGCCATCGCACTACTCATCTTCTCTTTCTGGCTCACCGCAAAACACCGAACCACCTTTCGAAAAAACGCATAAGTCAACAGCTATTTAAATTTAAACCTAAGCTGAAAAGGTACTACAATACATAGGAAAGACACCACCATACCTTACACACCACCATGAGCCAATTGCGATGTTTCAAAAAAACGATGTTAAAAGGGGCTGTAACTCCAGCCAAAAAGAGTTTACCCCAAAAAAAGATAAAAAACCGCCTGTTTTAGGCGGAATATGGTGCTAAGCGGCAAAATTGACCCCAAACAAAAAAGGGGTACCCTCCCCTGATGGTGAATTATTTTCTTAGCGAGAAAAAACAAAAAACCATCGCTAGGGAGTGGGTACCTTATGGCTATTATACCACAACAGAAGCTTTTTGGCTGGGGTGAAATTGAAAAATTAGGTGATTTGGAAAGACTGCAATTAGTTTTGGATTACATGCCCGACGAAGATATGATGCAAGCGCTGGAAAGTGAACGTGGACGGGGACGCAATGATTATCCTGTCAGAGCTGTCTGGAACTCTGTACTGGCCGGTATTGTTTATCAACATGACTCCATTGAGAGTTTACGCAGAGAACTCTCCCGTAACGGCCAGCTTCGCCATATGTGTGGATTCGAGAAAGTGGT
>JAWSUT010000016.1:0-68082 GCA_033549345.1 Bacillota bacterium
CGCCAGCTGCCCCAGTTCACTGACGGTGTGTGTGACCTCAAAAGGTGAAGCCACTACTTCTCCAAATGGCCGCATGACGGCAATCATGCTTTTGCCTTTGGAGACATCGATTCCAACAGCGTTCATAGACATTCCTCCCAAATTGAATTTGCGTAATCGGTGTCCATCGTTTACTCATTGCCGATTCAATTTGCTTGGTAACACGAACGCCCCGGAATCCGGTGGTTCAACCTGCTTAAAACGAACGCTGCAATAAGAGGATGGCTGACGGTTTCGAATACGGGCGTGGATAGCCCAAAGGAGTCGTCGTCAGACCAATTACTCCTCTTATTGTAGCTTAGGCATGAGACGGAATGAAGCACGGCTGGCTGCCGTGCCTCATCCGCAATAATATAGTAGCAAAGGAGTCGTAAGTATTGCATGTTGTCTTAGTGGAGCCGGAAATCCCCCCTAACACCGGGAATATCTCCAGAACCTGTGCTGTCACAGGAACCGGACTGCATCTTGTGGAGCCGTTAGGATTTTCTCTCGACGAGCGGCAGCTTAAACGGGCCGGTCTTGATTACTGGCAGTATCTGAAACTTCAACTGCACCAGAACATTGATGACGTACTGTCCCTGGCAAACAGTAAGTTCTGGTTCTTTACAACAAAAGGTACGCAAATGTATACAGACATCAAGTACGGACCGGATGATTATCTGGTGTTTGGCAAAGAGACGGCCGGACTCCCGGCTGCGCTTCTGGCGACCTACCCCGACCGATGTATCCGCGTACCTATGGGACGTGAAGTACGTTCACTTAATCTTTCAAATGCCGTAGCCATAGTTCTTTATGAAGCACTGCGCCAACAGGGCTTTCCAGATATGAACTAAAAGATGCAGTTGACATTTCTCAACAAACGGTGTATGCTGTTTTTAATCCCCCCGGAGGGGGTGGGAGGTGAATGGATGCAGGGCGAGAGAAAAAGTGATACACTGCGCCGGTTAAAGACCGCCGGCGGGCACCTCAAAGCTGTGGAACGGATGATCGATGAAGACAAATACTGTGCGGACATTTTACTGCAGCTCCAGGCTGTTATTGCTTCACTGGAAAAGGCAAGTAATTTGATTCTGGAGAATCATCTGGAAACTTGTATTCGTGCGGCCATTCGCCGCGGCGAAGAAGAAGACGTAATCAAAGAGATGAAGACGTTCGTGAAGTTTAACCGGAAATAGATTAATGGGCCGGGTCATAAACCGGGCGCAAGCGGGCAACGCTATCAAAAACGGTTAGAAAAAATTAACCGCTTAAAGCGGTAAGGAGGAAATTATATGTCTGAAAAACTGTCCCTGTCTGTTGCGGGAATGTCGTGTAACCATTGTAAAATGAAAATTGAAAAAGCGTTGAAGACTCTCGATGGTGTGGAAGACGCCAGCGTCAATCTGGAAAAGGGCACAGCGGACATTTCCTATGATGCGGGAAAAGTCAGCGAAGATGACCTCAGGGCTGTAATCGGCGATGCCGGCTATGAAGTGAAGTAGCCGGCTGATGCCGGTTTTTTTTTAAGATTAAAAAGGCTGTACATTTGTACAGCCTTAGCGGTCAAGTATCCCGGTATAAATTGTTCTAACTTCTGAGGGCGTCCTGTCTTTCCCCAGAAAAACATCGTCCTGCCATATTTCAAAATGTAAATGGGGGGATGAGGCAGTGCTGAGAACTTTGCCCACGACGGCTGACTTCGTCCCCGAATTTCCCATTGTGCCCACCACCCGGCCTGCTTCGATGGTGTCGCCTACCACCAGTCCCGGCTCCACAGTTTCCAGATGAGCATAACGGGTCACAATGCCGTATTCATGCTCGATCCAGACCTGCCTGCCCCTGAGTTTGTCCAATATATCATCGGGCGTAATTTCTGCTTCGGCAGAAATCCGGATAGCTTCATCGTATTCAGCAAGTGTCAGTTCCACAAAATCATAATCGGCCCGGATGACCGTACCCGGTGCCACAGAGAGCACTGCCGTACCCCGGGCGCCAAAATAGTCAAGTCCCTCGTGATAGCCATTTCTGTATGGCCTTGGTGCGTTTGGCATGTTGCTTTCGTATATTGTAACCTCGGCACCCTGGATTGGCGAAGCCATAAACTGCAGCGCCGCAACAAGTTCATCCGCCGGTGATGTGAGAAAATCAAAGGAAACCGGCTCTTCCACCGGTTCCGGTTCCACATCTTCACCGGGTTCTTCCCCTGGAGTATCCCCCAAGGGCTCTTCTTCCTCACCGGAGGGTGATGTTACAGGAACTGATTCGTCGTTATTGTCGGGAATGCTGTATGTGCCTTCTACTCCGCAGCCGGTCAGCAGCAGAGACATAATCAGAAAAATAAGAACTCGTTTCATTTTACTACCCCTATTCTAAAAAATCCTTCATTTAAATATTCAACGTGGAAATCATAAATCCCTTTTGCAAACACAGATAAATACTTTCCAGTATTTGTTCAAAGATTGGTCACATTTACTTGACAAGAGTTTATAAACAAAATATAGTAAAATTAGCTCGAGCTCTTCAGTACCAGTTGAAATGAGGCGATTTACAATGACTCAACTTCCCAGAATCCACAGAATGACAAAGCAGCGTCAGATCATTCTGGAGGTACTTCGCAGCACGAGATCTCATCCTACCGCCGACTGGATTTATGAGCAGGTTAGACAGTCTGTTCCGCGTATCAGCCTGGGGACTGTTTACCGCAACCTGCGCGTCCTCAAGGATATGGGTGATATCCAGGAACTGAACTACGGTAGTACATATAGCCGGTTTGACGCCAATTCACAGCCACATTACCATTTTGTCTGTCAGGGCTGCGGCACGGTGATGGATATTGACATGCCTGTATTGACCGAGTATGACAGGCAGGTGGCTGACGCTGTTAAAGGACATGTGGATTTTCACAGAATGGAATTCTATGGCACCTGTCCTGACTGTACAGACATTAGGGTTTAAATCGACAGACAGAATTTGCCGAAGACAAAAAAGCCAGGGGCTTAAAGATGCCCCTGGCTTTACTATGTCTTTTTAGAGTTTGACTGTCCGGCCCTCCCGCAGATAGTAATGGGTGATAATAACTTTTAGTGTGGCGGCTGCCGGAATGGCCAGAATGACACCGATGATGCCCAATAATATGCCGCCGATTAGCAGGCTCACAATGACGGTAAAGGGTCGTAAATCAACGGCTTTACCTAACAGCAAAGGGACGAGCAGGAAGCCGTCCATAGCCTGAATTAAAACATAGATAAGAATAATCAGGATGGGGTGGGGCGTGTCGGGTGCCACAGCCAGGAGAACAGCAGGAATCCCGGCAAGGTATGGTCCGACATAGGCAATAATATTCAGCACGCCGGCAAGGACCCCAAGCATCAGGGCAAAGGGCATACCGACAATGGCCAGTGCCATGCCGGTTACAAACCCGACAATACCACAGCGCAGGATATTGCCCCGCAGATAGGCGCCAACTTTCAGGTCAATAATCTTCAGGACATGTAAGGTTTCTTTCCGCCAGGGTACGGGGCAAAGCCGGATAATACCCTGTTTGATTGGAGAGAGGTCACGCAGCAGGTAATAAACCAGAAACAGTACGATAATGACTTCTGTTAACCCGGAAAAAATATTGCCGGTAAGGCCTGTGAGCGTAATAACAGCCAAAAGCAGCATGTCCGGCAGGTTCTTGGCAAAATCCTGCAATGCCTGGTTAATGTTATCGCTGGCCAGAATATCGTCAATATGTCCGAGCAGCTGCGGCAGTAAAGACCGGTAGTCTGTAGCCAGATAGCTCGACAGGGCGCGAAGTTCGACTAGCAGTGTGGGAATCAATAAATAAAAGAAAATCACAACAGAACAAAGCAGAAAAGTATACACAGTCAATACCGATACGGAATGGGGGAAGCCTTTAGCCGTCAGATAGTTTGACAGAGGGGAAATACTGTAGACAATCAGTGTAGCCACAATTAACAGGCCGATGACCCAGGCGATTTTTTGAATGAACCAGATGATGGCGATGATGGCCACCAGCAGAGAAATTATCTTAACTGCCAGCTGCCAGGCGGGTTCCTGTCCCTTTTGGCTTTCCACGATGTCACGGCTCCTTCCCATTTACTCTCATTATAAATGGGAACGTGTGTATGCACAACAGGTTGTGCTAAATTTCTTAGCGTGAGCGTATATTGAAAGCAGGAGGTGTAGGTATGACTGTTCTTATGCTGGTAATTGTTAATATCTTACTTGTAACGGGTATGGTTTTTTTGCCACCTGTCACCGGCGGCGGGCTTGGCAGCATCGTGGCCCGTGCCTGGCTGGCGTTCGGAGTGTTGATTTTATTAGGGCATTATTATCATTTTCTTGAGGAATCAGACAGAAGAAAAGCCAGGCGCGCGGCTGCGGAATTTAAGGCTCATCGTCGCTTTGTTCGTTCTGTGGAACGTAGCGCAGCACATAAGTAACTGTTTCTGCCAGAATTACGGTTTTAACCTGCAGCTGGTAGCGTTTTTCTTCCACCTCAATAATTCGCCCGTCAAGCAGGTGAACGACCAGTGAGTGCGGGATTTTTTCCGGCTCTTCACCGATTAAATCATGAGTCAGGCGGGATACTGCTTCCTGCAGCCTGATTTCCACAAAGGAATCACGGTCCTGCTGGGAGAATTCAACCACTACTTCGCGAATCACGAGGGCACGATGGTTTTGCCATTGGTCCTCTAATTTTTTTAGGCGCTCTTCCGTTTCATAAAGCTCTATCTTAAACTTTTCCCGGGTGATATACAGTTCGTCAATTCTGGCTGCCAGATATAAATTCATACCCGCTGCGCCCAGTATGGCGCCGGCCACTACCAGTGCAATGACTCGCCTCATTGCGATTTGCCGCCTGTCAGGTATAATATTAACAGATAACCAGTGTGAGCCCCGATAAAAGCAGAAAGAATCAGTAGGACCTGTTTGGCTACAGCGTTTACCTGCATGCCAAGGAAGCCGGCTTCGATAGCTTTGAGTGTGTCGAATGTACCGCCAAGTGCTGTAACAAGCGCCCAGATTTTTAGTTTGGCAGCCAACTCTACCATACTGTGTCCGGGAGCATGACCGGTAAATACGGCACCTAATGAACCAATCAGCGTTCCGCCGAGAATCACGCCAAAGGAAATAAAGGCGTTTAGTGTTAAGGTGTCAAACAGCTTTGCCATCACATACCCTCCCCGTATTTATGTGTATGGTAAAAAAGAATCTTTTAGACATCACTACAGAAAAGGAAAATTAGTGAAAAAAAAAGAATAATGTAGGTAGAACAACAACGAGGTGACGACATGGGCAACAGTAACTTTGTGCATCTGCACGTGCACACGGAATATTCCCTGCTTGATGGTGCCAGCAGGGTAAAAGATACGATTGAACGGGCTGCCGGGCTGGGTATGCCCGCTTTGGCCATTACAGATCATGGTGTGATGTACGGCGTAATTGATTTCTATAAAAAAGCAAAGGCTGCCGGAATCAAGCCGATCATCGGCTGTGAAGTGTATGTGTCACCGCGCAGGCGCATTGACCGTGATCCGCGTCGAGACAGCAAACAGCACCATCTGGTGCTTCTGGCAAAGGACAAAGAAGGCTATCAAAACCTGATGGAACTTGTCAGCCGTGGTTTCAGTGAAGGCTTTTATTACAAACCGCGCGTGGACCATGACCTCTTAAAGCAGTATTCCCGGGGGCTAATAGCACTCTCTGCCTGCCTTGCCGGTGAGATCCCCATGGCGCTGCTTGAGGGCCGGGAGGAAGACGCACGGAACCTTGTTCGTTTTTACCGGGAAACATTTGGCAGCGAAAACTATTTTCTTGAACTCCAGAACCACGGCATTGAAGAACAGAAAACGGTAAACCCGCATATTATCAACCTGGCGAAGGATACCGGTACACCTTTGATTGTTTCTAATGATTTACATTACACCAACAAAAGTGATGCGCATGCACATGATGTCCTGCTTTGCATTCAGACAGGGAAGACACTGGATGACGAGAACAGGATGCGCTTTTCCACAGAAGAATTCTATCTTAAATCGGCCGAAGAAATGTCTTCTCTTTTTCCCGACCTTCCTGAGACGGTGGAAAACACGCTGGAAATAGCCCGGATGTGTAATCTGGATTTTGAGTTTGACAAGACACATTTGCCCCTTTATGAAATTCCCCGGGAATTTGATGAGAACAGCTATCTACGCAAAGTATGCCTGCAGGGTGCGAAAGACCGGTATGGCGCTAGTTTGCCGGAGGATGTGGCAAAACGGCTGGACTATGAACTTGGCGTCATCGCCCAGATGGGCTATGCTTCGTATTTTCTTATTGTCTGGGATTTTGTGCGCTATGCCCATGAAAACGGTATACTGGTGGGCCCCGGGCGGGGGTCTGCTGCAGGCAGCCTTGTTGCATACAGTCTTGGCATTACCAATATTGACCCTTTGAAATACGGCCTGCTTTTTGAGCGGTTTTTGAATCCTGAACGGGTAACCATGCCTGATATCGATATCGATTTCTGCTATGAAAAACGGGAAAAAGTCATTGAATACGTTGTGGAGAAATACGGCGAGGAAGCTGTGGCGCAAATTATCACGTTCGGTACGATGGCCGCCAAAGCTGCTATCCGTGATGTGGGCAGGGCGCTGAACTTTCCTTATTCGGACGTGGATAGGATTGCCAAACTGATACCGATGGAGCTAAATATCTCCATCGCCGATGCATTGGACAAGTCACCGGATTTAAAGGAACTCTACAGTAAAGACCCCAAAGTACACCAGCTCATTGACCTGAGTATTGCTGTGGAAGGCCTGCCAAGGCATGCTTCCACGCATGCTGCAGGGGTTGTGATTTCCGGAGAGCCGCTTGTGAGGCATGTTCCGCTGCAGAAATCCGGTGAGGACGGTATGGTAACCCAGTTTCCCATGGGGACGTTGGAAGAGCTGGGACTGTTAAAGATGGATTTCCTGGGTTTGCGGACACTGACAATAATGGGAGAGGCCGTACGGCTTATTAAAGAATCCACCGGTATTGATGTTGACTTATCCGAGCTTCCCCTGGACGACGAAACCACCTACAGTCTGTTATCCCAGGGAGATACCGCAGGCATTTTCCAGCTTGAATCCTCAGGGATGCGCAGTATTCTACGTGAACTCAAACCAAACGTTTTTGAAGATATCATCGCTGTGGTGGCGCTTTATCGTCCGGGCCCCATGGAACAAATCCCCACCTTTATTCAGAGCAAGCACGGGTATAAGCCCATTCATTATCTCCATCCCGACCTGGAACCGATTCTCAAAGAGACGTACGGTGTAATGGTTTATCAGGAGCAAATTATGCAGGTCTCATCTGCCATGGCCGGATTTTCTCTGGGCGAATCAGACCTGCTGCGACGTGCCATTGGTAAGAAAAAGATTGAGATACTAAATCAGCAGCGGGAAGTTTTTGTTAAGGGCTGTGTTGAAAACGGTCATACCAAAAAGCTGGCGGACGAGCTTTATGATCTGATTGTAAAGTTTGCTTCCTACGGTTTTAACAAATCACACGCTGCCGCATATGCTCTTGTGGCTTACCAGACAGCATATCTGAAAGCCAATTTCCCCACTCAGTTCATGGCCGCACAGTTGACCGGCGTAATGGCCACAAGTGATAAAGTGGCGGGCTATATTGCCGACTGTAAACGAATGGGTATATCCGTGCTGCCGCCGGATATTAACCTCAGCGGTGCCAACTTTACTGTTACAGATGAAAAAATCATTCGCTATGGGTTGTCTGCAGTAAAAAATGTAGGCCTCGGTGCCATTGAGTCTGTTTTGGCTGCGCGTGCCAACCAGGGAGAGTTTACTTCGCTGCGGGATTTCTGCTCCCGTGTGGATCTGCGCAGCTGCAATAAGAAAGTTCTGGAAAGCCTGATTAAAAGCGGTGCGTTTGATTGTCTCGGTGCAAACAGAAATCAATTGCTGGCCGTTTTGGATGAGACAGTGTCAGCCGTACAAACAATGAACAAAGAGCGGCAAAACGGACAAATGTCAATGTTTGAAATTGCCGATGATGATGATGAATGGGTCAGGCTGCACGACGACCTGCCTGATTTGCCTGAGCCGCCGCCGCGTGAACGTCTGGATATGGAGAAGGATACACTGGGACTGTATATCAGTGGGCACCCTCTCGAAGAATATGAAGGTGTCCTGCGAAGCTACCCGAGCATTTCTACCGCTGCTAAACTAAAGAACGTGCCCGACAACACGCAGGTGGTTTTGGCAGGGATGATTGGCAGCGTGAAAAATATTATCACCAAAACAGGTAAACCGATGGCTTTTTTCACACTGGAAGACCTGACCGGCTCACTTGAGGTCGTTGTTTTTTCTGCTATCCATGAAAAGACAAAAGAATTTCTGCACAATGATAATGTTGTCATTGTCCACGGACGAACAGATCATAAAGATGAAGAGGAAGACGTGAAAATTCTGGCGGAGAATATTCTCCCCCTGCCGCAGGAGGCGCGGGAAGTTTCAATTCGCTGCCGCGAGGACGGATCGCTAAGCCAGCTTCTCTCTCTGAAGGAAATGCTGGCAGGATTGCGCGGTACACTACCGGTTTATCTTTATTTTCCCGAAGCCGGGAAAAAGGTTCTGCTTGGCCAGGACTTCTGGCTTTTTGACGGGGCACCGCAGCTTGAGGAAATCGAAAAACTCTTCGGCGTCGATGCCGTAACAGTTACTCAGGCAGGATAACGAAACCGAAGCGAGGGAAAATTACAGGAGAACGCAAAACAGTACGCAAGGGAGTTGCCTATGAGAAAAATCGGTGTTTTAACCTCGGGCGGCGATGCACCCGGCATGAATGCTGCGATTCGTGCCGTCGTTCGCAAAGCAATCTACCATGGCCTGGAAGTGGTTGGCTTTCGCCGGGGATATCACGGATTGATATTTGGCGAATATGATTCAATGCAGCTTGGTTCTGTTGCGGATACAATTCACCGCGGCGGTACGATTCTGCTTACAGCCAGGGCTCCTGAGTTTATGGAAGTAGCCGGCAGAGAAAAAGCGCTGCACATTATTCGCCAGAGCGGCATTGATGCTTTGGTGGTTATTGGTGGTGACGGTTCCTTCCGTGGAGCGATGGCGCTTGAGGAAGCCGGTGTACGCACAGTTGGCGTACCCGGGACAATCGATAATGATATTGCCTGTACCGATTACAGCATCGGGTTTGATACGGCTGTAAATAATGTAACGGACGCAATTAACAAAGTCAGGGACACAGCCACATCACACGAAAGAGTATATGTCATAGAAGTTATGGGCAGGACCACCGGACATATAGCCCTGGCCTCAGGACTTGCCGGCGGTGCAGAATCCATTCTTGTGCCGGAAGTCCCTTACCGGCTTGAAGAAGTTTGTGAACGTTTACGCCGGGGAGTCAAACGCGGTAAACTGCACAGCATTATTCTGGTGGCCGAAGGTGCCGGAAGCGCTCTGGACATCGGTGACAGAATAATAAAACTGACAAACATGGATGTACGGGTGACAATTTTAGGCCATCTCCAACGCGGTGGCACACCCACCGCTTTCGACAGAATGCTGGCCAGCCGCCTGGGGGCAGCCGCTGTGGACCGGTTACTTGCCGGCTGTCACGGCCAGATGATTGGTTTTGCTTCAGGTGAGGTCCAAGCCACAGCATTTGAGGAAGCTCTGGCAAACGAAAAACCTTTTAATGAAGAGCTTTACAGGCTGGCAACCATCTTGGCCATTTAGTCAGAAGCCTGTTACCGTAAGGAGGATACCATGCGTAGAACGAAAATTGTCTGTACACTCGGTCCTGCCAGCAGCAGTGTTCCGATTCTTAAAAGCCTGATATCAGCCGGAATGAATGTGGCCCGGTTGAACTTTTCCCACGGCACACATGCAGAGCATGCCAAGACAATTGCTGCGGTGCGTCAGGCGGACAGAGAACAGAAGGGTAATCTGGCGCTGCTTTTGGACACGAAGGGTCCGGAAATTCGCATTGGCACCTTTGCCGATGGCGCTGTGAAACTGCAGGAAGGGCAGGATTTTGCATTAACCACTGAACAGGTGGCAGGAGACGGGCATAGAGTCAGTGTAAACTATCCCGGTATTATCGGCGATGTTAAACCGGGGATGAAAATACTTCTGGATGACGGACTGATTATCTTAGAGGTAGTGGGTATGACAGCCACTGATGTGCAGTGTCGTGTACTGACCGGCGGTGAGCTTTCCAACCGTAAAGGTGTCAATATTCCAGGAGCAAAGCTTGCCTTGCCCGCTATCTCCGAAAAAGACAGGGAAGACATTATTTTTGCCGTTAGAAATGACCTGGACTTTATTGCCGCATCTTTTGTCCGTAAAGCTGATGATGTTTTGGCTATTCGGGCCATCCTGGAAGAGCACCATTCCCGTATCCAGATTATTGCTAAGATTGAAAATCAGGAAGGTGTGGAGAATATTGATAAAATTCTCGCTGCCGCCGACGGTATTATGGTGGCACGGGGAGATTTGGGTGTGGAGATTCCGGCTGAAGACGTGCCGCTTGCTCAGAAAATGATTATCTCCAAATGCAATGTTGCCGGTAAACCGGTTATTACAGCCACGCAGATGCTGGACTCTATGATTCGCAATCCAAGGCCGACCCGGGCGGAGGCCAGTGATGTGGCCAATGCTATTTTTGATGGAACGGACGCGGTTATGCTTTCCGGTGAGACGGCAGTGGGTAAATATCCGCTGGAAACAGTACAGACGATGGCCAGAATTGCCGAGAGAGCGGAAACAGGCCTGCATTATGCCAAAATCCTGGAGAGCTTTGACCCGCCCAAGGAAAGGAGTGTTACCGACGCCATTGCCTTTGCCACATGCCACGCAGCGCAGGAATTGGGTGCAGCAGCAATTATCACGGCCACCCAGTCCGGTTCCACTGCCAGGAATGTATCAAAATATAAACCAAAGGCACGCATCATTGCCGTGACGCCGCGCAGACAGGTAGCACGCTTTCTGGCGCTGACATGGGGTGTCTGTCCCGTGCTCTGCAGGCCTGCAGAAAATACCGATGAAATGTTTTCGGCAGCCATTGAAGCGTCCGTTAAAAGCGGCTATGTCAGTAATGGCGACCTGGTGCTGATCACAGCCGGGGTGCCTGTCGGCGTCAGCGGCTCCACAAATCTACTCCGTGTGCATACAGTGGGAGAAATTCTTCTTCAGGGTACGGGCCTTGGTAAAAAACCAGTGTCAGGTGAAGTACGGGTTGCCAGGACCGGTATGGAAGCAGCACAGCTCAAACGGGGAGAGATCCTGGTGACCCCGGCGACAGACAGCACGTTTATTCCTTATCTGGAAAACGCTGCCGGACTGGTGGTGGAAGAAGGCGGACTCACATCCCATGCTGCTGTGGTGGCTCTTCATATGGGATTGCCTGTGATTGTGGGTGTAGAAGGCGCTTTGGCGCGTTTGTCAAACGGTGAACTGATTACGCTTGACACGGTACGGGGACTCATTTACCGGGGTAGGGCGACAATATTTTAGGAGTGATGGGGATGAAGACCGGGGAAACTATGATTCGCGTGCGCTATGCTGAAACCGACCAGATGAATGTTGTCTATTATGCAAATTATTTCATCTGGCTGGAAGCCGGGCGGACAGAATATTTTCGTGATATGGGCATGCCCTACAGCGAAGTGGAGAAAAACGATATACTGCTTCCGGTGACCAAAGCGTTTTGTCAATACAAGGCACCAGCCCGTTATGACGACCTTGTCCGCGTAGTGACCAGTATTGCGTCACTTCAGGATGTGCGCATCCTGTTTAAGTATGAAATTTTCCGCAGTGAAAACGGAGAGCTTTTGGCTAATGCGGAAACAGAGCATGCATTCGTTAACCGGCAGGGCAGGCCTGTCGTCCTGAAAAAACACAACCCGTTCCTCTGGAAACGTTTATTGGAGGCAGCGGGAGAACATGCGGAGTAGATGCTATGTTTGTTAAATTGCTGCTGCTTTTTACACTGGGCCCGTTAGTGGAACTGTATCTGCTCATTGAACTGGGCCGGCGGATTGGTCCTTTGCCCACAATTGCCATTGTACTGACCACTGGATTTTTCGGAGTTTTTCTCTCCCGGGCCCAGGGATTCCTTGTCCTGCGGCGAATTGCCGAGAATCTGCGCTGCGGGGAGATGCCGGCCGATGAACTGCTAAACGGCGTAATGGTCCTGATTGGCGCCGCATTCCTTTTAACCCCCGGCCTGATTTCTGATACCGCCGGTTTTTTGCTGTTAATTCCAGCTACCCGGCAGCATTTTAAGCGGTTTCTTCTCAGCAAACTGAAAAAAGCGATGGCTGACGGGACACTGCGAATCTACAGACGATAGAAAAGGAGGACATGAACTTGAAGGAAAACACAAGAATCGGGATTGTCTATCATCCTGATTTTTTTATCCATACCAAGGACTCCCACCCGGAGAAAAAGGAACGGCTGCAGGCAATCCTCTCTCTCTTAAAACAGGAGAATCTCTTTAGCCGTCTGCAGCAGCTTGCCCCTGCTCCTGCCTCCGTCGGGGACGTGGCCAGAGTTCACACGCGGCAGCATATTGAATTTATCCGCACTCTGTGTGAGCAGCATAAAGGATACCTGGATATAGATACATACCTTACACCGCAATCATATGACGTGGCACTCCTGTCAGCGGGTGCCGCGCTGGCAGCTATGCGTTCCGTCATGAATGGAAAACTTGATATTTGTTTTGCCCTGGGGCGCCCGCCCGGCCACCATGCTGAGCCCCATAAAGGAATGGGATTTTGCCTGTTTAACAACGGAGCGATTGCCGCCAAAGCCGCACAGGAGGAATTCGGGCTCTCGCGGATTCTCTACATTGACTGGGATGTCCACCACGGCAACGGCACACAGAAAGCGTTCTACCATGACCCGGGCCTTTTATTTGCTTCTGTACATCAAAGCCCAGCCTTTCCGGGAACCGGGCCCCTGCACGAAACCGGTGCCGGCGAAGGTGAGGGATACAATGTGAATATCCCTCTGCCGCCCGGCTGCGGTGACAGGGAGTATGCCCGTGTCTTCCGTGAAGTAATCAGACCCCTTGCCGACCGCTATAAACCCGAACTGATTCTGGTCTCAGCCGGCCAGGATACTTACCATGACGACCCGTTGGCCGGCATGCGCGTCAGTTTTGACGGATTTGCCGATATGGCGCGCCAGGTGCGTGATCTGGCCAAAGATCATTGTGACGGCAAGGTTGTCCTCTTCCTTGAGGGAGGATACCATTTACGGGGCCAGGCAGAAGCGGTGGTAACGATCCTTTCCGAAATGGGAGAATGGGGCCGACCGGTCAGAAATGAGCCGTCTGAGTCGGACCCGCTCTACGATGACCCGGACAGGGTTATTGAGGAAGTCATCAGGATGCATAAGCTATAATCAGCTGTAATTAAAAAAGGAGTGTTAAAATCGCTACTGCGATTTTAACACTCCTTTTTTAACTTAAACTGTGAAGTCATTTATCACAAGCCCTGTGACAAGCTTGGGGTAAAAGTAGGTGGATTTCTGGGGCATTTTGTCTCCGGCGCCGGCTACGTCAGTAACTTCCCGGACTAACGTCGGGTTCAGGAAGAAGACAGCCTGATATTCACCGGTGTCCACCCTGGCCAGCGCAGATGCTTCATCACGTGTATATGACAGGTTGGTTCCTCCTGCACGGGCTTCCCTGTCGATGCCCAATAAATCTTCCAGGACCAGGCATTGCAGCACGGCCACATCCAGGCTGCGCCAGGCACGCGAGTAGGAACCGCAGCGGGTCGTCACAGACCGGTTGTCTATATTGCGGGGCAGTGTAAGCCTGTAAAGACGGCTGTTTCCCAGGTAAAGAAGAAAAGCGTTAAAATCACTCATCATACCGGAGAGTTTCTGCAGTTCGGCGGTTAGAATATCACTGCGCCCAACTGTTGGCAGATTTATTTCCGTAACGGAAAAATGTCCGGAGAGCTTTGCCAGAAATTCATTGGGCGAAAAGGCCTTTACGTTTTTGACCATCCGGTGTGTGGGGAAAATAACCAGGCCGGGGTCATGGAGATTTACCAGAGTCATCAGGACAAAGCCGTAACTGTTTCCCCCTTTTTCCTGCATTTCACGATGGTAGTTCAGTGCAGTTTCATAGCGATGGTGTCCGTCTGCAATGTAGATCTTTTTGTCTTTGAAAATGCCGGTAACAGACTGCAGATCCTGCGGGTCACTGACCACCCAGATTCTGTGTGCTTCACCGTTTTCATCGGTAAACGACATGTCGGGTTCGTTTTGCTTGTAGCGTGCGGCAATTTGTTCCACGGCCAGTGACGGGTCGTCATAGAGGCCGAAGATGGGTGAGAAATTGGCGCGGCAGTGCCGCAGCAGCTGAAGACGGTCTGCTTTGGCTTTGGACAGAGTTTCCTCGTGGGGCAGGACGGTGCCTGTCTCATATTCTTCCACTTCGATTCCCGTCATGAATCCGCTGCGTGTCATCCGCCGACCTTCTGCTGTAAATTCCTGTTCATAAAGATACACAGCAGGCCGATCCTCATGATTAAGGATATTTTCGTCCCGCCAGTTATCAAAAAAGGCGGCGGCTCTTGTATAACGGTTGTCGTTTTCATCGTCGGCCTGACGGGTCTCACCGTATTCCAGACGAATAATGTTATATGGGCTTTTCGCGTAATATTTCTGCTGATCCTGCTCATTGATTACATCATAGGGCGGCGTAATCAAGTCTGACATATCCCCGGCTTTTTTCAGGTTATATCGCAGTCCCCGTATCGGCACAATGTTTGCCATATGTATATCCCTCCTAAACTGTTTTGATTTTATCCTAATTTGACGGAGAATGCAACGCCCCGGCGAATGGATTCGCCGGGGCGTGTGTAGATAGTTGAAAAAAGTGTGAAAACTAGGTACAGAAAGCCAGGTTGTTTTTTACATGCAGATAGTAGTAAAGCTGTTTTAACGTCTCTATTTCTTTTTCTTCCAACCGGTTAAGGTATTCCAGGAAAACCTCCGCCGTCATCAGTGAATCCCCCAGTGCGGTATGCCTGGGATGTTCAGACACACGGTGATAACGGATAAGGGTATCCAGGTCATGCGACATCAAATCCGGGCAAAGTGCGCGTGCCAGTTTGTACGTATCAATGACCGGGTTGTATACTTCAGTTTGTGTATACCAGTTCAGCTTAATATTAATAAATGCCAGATCAAATTCGGCGTTGTGGGCCACGAGGACAGAATCTCCGATAAAGTCCAGGAAATCGTGCAGCACTGCACATATCCCGCGCTTGTCGGCCACCATGTCATCCGAAATTCCGGTTAACTTCACAACGGCGGGAGGAATGGACCGATAGGGGTTAACCAGTTCGTCAAATACCTGCTCAGTTTTGATTTCGCCGTTTTCCACCACCACGGCAGCGATATTGATGATTTCATCACCCTGGTAGGGATAGAATCCGGTTGTTTCCGTATCAAAGAGAATGTAACGGCCGGTTTGCAGCGGCACATTCCAGTCAATCCGCTCCTTGAGCTGCAGCGATTTCTCCGCAAGAGCGGACGTCTCTGTAGGTTCCGGTTCATAGCCGTTATGAAACCCACGTCTTTCAGCACGCATCTTATAATACCAGTTAAAAAGACGGTTTGCGAGCATCTGCATGGTGGAAGGGCGTGACTCCATAAAAGGCATCTCCCTGTTTAAGTTGGTGAACGGCAGCATATCATTCACTCCTCGCTGTTAACCGATAAACGCGTAGAAAGCATGACCGGTCAGATTTTGCAGGCGGTCTACCGCTAAAAATGCCTCCCGCAAGGCAGCTTTATCTTTCTTGCTTAACGCATTGGGATTAATATAATTGTCCGGCTGTTCGCCGCGGCTTAACTGCTGCAGGCTCTGCCGGATTCGAAACATCATCAGTGTTTCATAGGCAGCTGTGAAAAATTCAGTATCGTCACGGGAAAAGACATTTCTTTTAGCCAATTTTTCCAGCCGGGTAAACGTATTGGTGTCAACAATTCCTTCACGCAGAGCAAATATACGCAGACAGTCAACCATATGGACACAGGCGGCACCCTTTAAATTAACCAGATTACGGTGTTCTTTGGATTTTTCCGTAATAATTTGTTTGAAGAAATTTAAAGGAACACGGTGGTTCAGGTCATCTTTGGCTAAAAACAGCAGCACAGTCGAGGATTTCTGAAAACTGCGGATGACAAAGTTTTTCAGCAGGTCGCATAGTGTTTTTTTACCGTAGATATGGCGAAAGTCCAAAAAAATCGTCATCATGCGCACGTTTTCAGAGTCAAGCTTACCAATCCACTCTGTGATTACATCGCGCCAACCGTTAAACGAGCGGCACCAATACGGGTTTGAGGCCATGACATTTCCTTTGCATTTGGCAAAGCCGCACTGGAACAGACCTTCAACCACTTTCTCCGCCAAAAGATGGAAATAGTGTGCTGTTTCCTCTTCTTTTCCCTCCGGGACATTTTCATAAATAATCCCGTTGTCCTGATCCGTCTTGACAAACTGTTCCTGTCGGCCACCGCTACCCATATTAATCCAGCTGTAGGCAACCGGAGGGGGTCCATAGCCTTCGGCAATCATATCCCTCTCACAGACATGAATAACTTTGCGGGTCAGGCGATCAAAAAATTCAGTGATAATCTGTAGAATTTCCCGGCTGGTTGCTTTCTCAGCCACAAGGGCCTGCAGTACCTTGTCAATCTCCCGGCTCGCTTTGGCAAGCCCCTCTATGGTGTCCTGATCTTCAATACTGTTGACAATGGAGAGTGCGCCTGTGCTGCGGGAAATAATCAGGTCACGGATGGTGACAATCCCCAGAAGTTTTTTATTGTCTGTAACAACCAGATGCTTCACTTTGTTCCTGACCATCACCAGCAGGGCCTCATAATAAAATGCTTCCGGGGCAACGGTCAGCAGCCTGGCTGTCATAATATCAGATGCTCTCAGGCGTTTCATAAAATCGCCGCGGGCGAGAACTTTACCAACAAGGTCTTTTTCGGTGATAATTCCCAGCGGCCGGTTAATTTCATCAATGACAATCAGGGAAGAGACACCACTTGTAGTCATCAGTTTGGCAACTGTGGTAATATCGTCATCCGGACGACAAATGGCCGGAGGAGATGACATTAAATCAGCCACCCGCTTACGCATCGGCTGTTCTATTGAAGTCTGCAGGGGCTCTGAGTCTGACATTAAAGCAAAATACATGGTACGCATTCTGTCTGCCAAAATGCGGCTGAAATTACCGGTGAATTCAGGATACTGGGCAAGTGTAGTCTCAAAGACCTCATTGGGGATAACAATGCATGTCATTTCCTGTGCAGCTCTTACGGAAGCCGGATAGGGTTCTTCCGTCAAAAAGACTGTTTCCCCGAAGAAAGTGAGTTCCTCACGAAGCCCAACCACTACTTCCCTGTCCTGCTCGTTGAGTACAGTGACCTCGGCAGAGCCCGACACAATCACAAATAAACTCTGCAGGGACGGATCACCCTGGCGAAAGATATAGGTTCCCTGAGGAAACGTACGTACGTCAGCGCTTTTAATAACTGTGTCAAGAATACGCTGGTCCAGCAGATGAAATGGGGTGACTTTTCTAAGAATAGTGGCGGCATCGGTCGGCTGCCCGTTGTGCATCAATAGCTTCATCCTGGCACCTGCTCCCCGAAGAAATTAGTCAGAAAATTTCTACACTTTCTATTATTATATAATAACCTGATGCTGTCTGCAACGCCCTTTTTATTAAATCGCGTTTTTCACAATGACGGAAATTCGGCAGGAAATTTAAATGTCAATTGCGAATACATCTAGCAGGCAATTATGAGCTGTGCCGCTCGTCATCCTGTTTTTCCTGACGAATTTCCCAGTGCACAATCAGATTCAGTGTTAGCCGCAAAAAAATAATGGCTGCCAGGATGATCACCTCATTCATTGTGCGGACAATGACCGTGCGCAGAATTTCTCCCGCCATCTTAAACTCAAGGCCAAATACAAGATAGCGGGCAAAAGACAGGCGTGTTTCACGGCCGTCTTTGCTTGTCCGCAGGAACCGGATGAAAATGCGTGTACCGGCAAAAAGGATGATAGTGGCACCGAAGATTTCCAGCATGTGCACTGCCAGAAGCATCATTTCCGACATGAGTTCTTCAACAGCGTGAATGTTCAAAGTGGTTTCCTCCCAGAGATAGAGTGAAGAGGTGTTCAATGAAGACGAAACGAACCAGACAACAAAAAAATATGAAACCAACTCATGAAGAACCATTTGGCAGACGGCTTCCCGACGGCTTCGGAGAGGTTGCGCTTGCTCTTTTTCTGCTTCCGCCTCTGTTTGAAAGATTATGGCTTTTGCCGGGACAGCAGCTGATTGAGCGTTTTATGGTTTACTCTCTGTGGCTATTGCCTGCCATGGTTCTATGCTATTACCTTGGTATGCGGGGAGCGATGGTTTCCGGCCTGGCGGCCGTACCGTTTTTAATCTGGAATATCACCAGGCATGTAATGGACCCTTCGGAGTTTCATGTACTGCTTGCAGCTTATTATGCTCTTTTTATGGTTTTTATATGGTTTGCGGGTATTCTGGCTGAAAAATTTAAAAGGCAGGAAGAGAAGCTTAAAAGGGAATCGCTTACAGACGAGCTTACCGGAGTTTTCAATCACCGCTTTTTCTACCGGTGCCTGGAGAAGGAGACAGACCGGTCCCGCCGTTACAAACAGCCCTTGTCACTGGTTATTGTCGACCTGGATAATTTTAAAAAGTACAATGACACCTGGGGCCATCTCCAGGGCGACAGAGCACTTGTTGCTGTGGCCAAAATCATGAAAGACACCGTGCGTAATGCCGATACACTGGCACGCTACGGTGGCGAGGAGTTTGCCATTATACTTCCCCAGACAGACCTGGTCCAGGCAAAACGAGTCTGCGAACGAATCCGGGAAGCTATGGCTTCGACGACGATTGCCTCCCCCGACGGTGATACAGGACCCCTGACAGCATCATTCGGGGTTTCCTCCTATGAAAAGAATATGACGGGTAAGCAGTTGGTAGATGAAGCTGACCGTGTCTTGTATTTTGCCAAAAGCTCAGGGAAAAACTTGGTTACGGCAATTAAGCCGGAAACACGATAAATTAGGACCCTCTCTGCATATACTATTAGAAAGATGCGGGGGAGGGTCCTTTTTTGTGCCGCTTGGAAGGACAGACGGTCTCTGTGGCGCGTGGTGATACCGCGCGAATGCTGGCACAACGCACTGTTTTTTCAGCAAGACGTGTGGTGCCTGAATTTAACGATGTAACATCACCTACGGCTGTCCGGCGTTGTGCGCATCTTCTGCGTACCACTCTGGGTGAGCCCAGCTATACTGTCCATCGGCCATATGACGGCCCGGTGGAAGTTTGGGTCGTCTTACTGAAAAACAACAACGGGATTTTATCGTTTGAACTCTGGCTGCATACCGAACTGCCCCGCTACTATATTTTTACCGACAGGCCTTCACCTGTGATGGAAAAACTCCTCAAACGGCTAAGGAAGCAGATATTCACACCGGTAATTACCCTGTTCCCCAACAAAGACAGGATAATATGAAAGCAAAAGCGGATTCCTGACGGAATCCGCTACTCTATTTTTTGAGGGCTTCTTTCAGCTTGTCTGCCGTGATCTGGCGGTGGGACTCATTCCAGATGCAGCGGCCATTACGAATCAGAAGGATCTGCGGGGACTGGTGCCGGACACCGGTCTTTTCTGCCACCGCGTCTGAGACATCCCTTGCGGACTGGACAACCACACGGCATATCCGGGCTTTGTCGGCTTCTGCCGTTTCCAGAAACATGTCCACCTCCCGGTGGGCGCGTCCGCTGACAGGTCAGGTGGCACTGTGTTTAAATATCAGTACCGGCCGGTCTTTGGAGCCGGCAATAGCCTCTTCCAGCGCAGCCAAATCTTCCAGGTGAATTAACCGGGTCATTCTACCACTCCCTTACTCGTTTACTCAATTCTTCGACACAGCAGTTGGCTAAACCTTCCTTAGCCCAAAATAAGCACCCACACACCGGCAATCATAGCGGCTGCCGAAAAGACCCGCCCACGGATATTCTCCCGAAAAAAAACTTTACCGAGAAAAACAGCCAGCAGCAGGGAGAGGTTGGTGGCCGGCTCGGCAATGCTGACTTCCATTGTCTGAATCACCACTAAAAGCAGCAAATAAGCGTAGGCATTGGTGAAGCCGCAGGCCAGGGCAATAACAGGGCGTTCGCGAAAAAGAGCCAGCGGTTGCCTGGCGCGGCCTTTAACAAGTAAATACAAAAACATCAGCAGCGAAATTAAGAAATAGATCAGCAGAGAATAGGTCAGCGGATCAGCAGCGGCCGATTTGTCAATAATCCGTCCCACGGCAACCAAAAGTGTGGAAACAAGCATCAGGATGCAGGCTCTGTCTTTGAAAACATGACGAAGGCCGTGAAAGGGGTTACCGTCACTGAGAAACGAGGTGCCCAGAAAAATCAGAGCAATGCCAAGAAGCTTCAGCAGCGTGAAACTCTCTCCCAGAACGGGAACGGCCAACAGGAAAAGAAACAGGACATTAAAGCTGGCCAGGGGCGCCACCAGGGAAACCTCTCCGTCACTGAGGGCGCGGACATAGCAGATAAAGGCGATGGTATAGAGTATTCCTGCCGGAACCAGATACCGCAGAAAGTCCCAGGACGGTACAGGACGAAAGGCGGCAAACGGAAAAAACATCACCGTGGCGATGGAAAAAAAGAGGAAGGCCACCTCAACGCTTGAGCGCTGCGTGCCCAGCATCTTCACCAGAGGCCTTTCAATTCCCATCAACAGTATTCGACCCAGCAGGGCAAGTTGTGTCAGTGCAAGCATGGTGCCTCCAAAGAAAAATCTTTTATTTTTCTGTAATAATATAAGCCGGAAACTGCGGTATGGTTAAGGTAACACTTTACCGGGGTTTAAAATACCCAACGGGTCAAAAGCCATTTTCATCCGACGCATCAGTTCAATTTCAGCGGTACCCAGTACGTCCGGTAAATAGTTTCTTTTCTTGGCGCCGATACCGTGTTCACCGCTGATTGTACCGCCAAGAGCTGCCGCCTTGCGGTATGCTTCCTTCAGGAGCCCGGGAAGATTCTCCTCCCACTCTGGCAGAGGCTGTTGTTCACGCCTGAGAAAACGGGCGTGTATGTTGCCGTCTCCGGCATGGCCGTAGCTGACCACGTCGCATTCGTAATTTTTCGCCAGGGCATGGAGGAAAGAAACAAATCCGGATACAGCGGCCACCGGCACAACAATATCCTCTCCGCTCTGGACCGGATAGAACGCCTTTAGGGCCTCTGCGGTTACTTCCCGGATACGCCAGAGCTTCTTCCGAGTGGCAGCATCGTTTGCGCTGTAGATTTCCAGTGCCTGATAGTTTTCTGCCAGCATGCCCAGTGTTTCACACGCGGCAAACAGTTCACTGTCGCTGTCACCGTCGAGTTGGACTAAAAGCAGGGCACCCGCTTTGTGGGGCAGTGTTTCCTGGAGATAGCGGCAGGAAACATCAACGGCAAAACGGTCCATAAATTCAATGGCAGCAGGGATGATTTTACCCTCGGTCATAATGGCTGAGGCAAACGCGGTAGCCGGTGCAATATCGGGAAAGAGAAACAAAAGATCAGTCTGTGCTTTGGGCAGGGGCAGAAGTTTAAGAATAATCCGGGTGACCACGGCCAGTGTCCCTTCTGAGCCTACAATGAGCGGAATCATGTTGTAGCCGGTCACATCTTTTACCCGTTTTCCTCCCAGGTGAATGATGTCGCCCGAGGCAAGCACTGCTTCCAGGCCCAGGACATAACGTCCCGTCACACCATATTTAACGGCTCTGCCACCGCCGGCATTGGTTGCGACATTGCCGCCAACGGAACAGGACTCTTTGCTCATCGGGTAGCCCGGATAGAACAGGCCGTCACAGGCAAGCATTTCATTGATGGTATTTGTCAGAACGCCAGGCTCCACAGTCACCGTCAGGTTATCTTTATCATATTCGAGAATCCGGTCCATTCGTTCCAGCGAGAGGACGATGCCGCCGCAAAGAGGCACTGCTCCGCCACTGAGACCCGTACCGGCACCCCGCGGTGTGACAGGAATCAGATGTTTTGCGGCGAGTCTGAGAATGGCGGCCACTTCTTCGGTACAGGCGGGCCTGAGAACAGCCTCAGGGAAAGCGCGGTATGCGTCGCCGGGTACCTCATCATGGGAATACGGCAGCAGTTTTTCCCGGTCGGTAATCACATGCTCTTTGCCGGTAATAGCCGCGAGCCGGCTGAGAAGTTCAGGCGTCAAATGTCCAGAGTTTTGCATATGTCTCATCCTTTCCCGTTCTATTTTCGGCGGCTGCGGGAAAACACCTGCATAACAGCAGAAAAAACATCAGTCAGGCACGAAAACACTGCATACTTCACAGATAGCCCATGTCCTGATAGAATAAAACTATCAGTACCAAATAAAGGAGGTTTGCCGATGCTGGTAAAAGACAAAATGTCAACCGAAGTGTTAGCCGTTACAACCGAAACCACTCTCCCCGACGCTCTGGCGCTGATGGAAGAAAAGAGAGTGCGCCGCCTCCCTGTGCTTGAGAAGGACAAACTGGTGGGGATTGTCACGCTGTTGGATCTTGTGCGTGCATCACCGTCCCCGGCTACCAGTCTGAGCATATGGGAACTGAACTATCTTCTGGCCAAGCTGCAGATCAAAGATATTATGGCCAAAGAAGTGCTGACTGTAGGTCCGGATGAGCCTATTGACGATGCGGCTGCCCTGATGCGGGAAAACCGGATCGGCGGGCTGCCTGTGGTGGAAGAGGGTAAAGTAGTGGGCATGATTACCGAGACCGATATATTTACCGCTTTTCTGGAGATGCTTGGAGTCAGCCGCGGCGGGCTTCGCCTGACGCTGGAACTGCCCGACAGACAGGGTTCCCTTGCGGAAATGACAGAGCTTTTCCGCAACTTCGGGGTTAACATCGTCAGTGTGGCCGTATTGCCGAGTCAGCCGGAGAAGAATGTGGGCCAGTCGGTATGGCGCCTCCAGGGATGTGACGATGTGGATGCTCTGTTGGCTTTTCTCAGAGAAAAAAGCTATCGTGTGATCCATTATAGTGAAGGTAATGTATGCGAAGAATAATTCCGGCGGGAGCGGTATGTGTAAAACATGCCGCTCCTTATCTATGCAAATAAAGCAGGAGAATGCATATTCGGGTAGAAATAGCTATAGATATAATTGTTGGACAATTCTGAAAATGATATGCAATTAAACTTGACTGGGGGGGAGACAATGGCGTTAAAAAGCCGGGAAGAATATTTGGCCTCTTTGCGTGGGATGAGGTCAAATATTTATAAGTTTGGAGAGTTAATTGAGGACGTTGTCACCGATCCTGCAACGAGGCGGGTGGTGGAGAGCCATGCGCGGGCTTTTGATGCGGCGCACGACCCGGAGCGGGAAGAATTATTTACCACTGTTACACCGGATACAGGTGAGAAGGTTATGCGGTTTAACAGTGTACTGGCTGATATGGGTGATGTGATGGGCAATATGCGTATGAAACGACATGCATTCCGGGAGACCGGTACCTGCACAGGCGGGCTTTGTGTGGGGTGGAATGCAATGAACACTATGCTTGCTGTCACCTTTGAGATGGACAGAGATTTGGCTACGGACTACAGCGCTCGTCTGCAGGAATGGATTACACATTGCCAGAAGCAATGCCTGGTGGTAGCCGGTGCCTTGACGGATGCCAAGGGCGACCGGAGTAAAACGCCCTCTATGCAGGCAGAACCTGATGTAAATGTACATCTGGTGGAGAAACGTGACGATGGCATTGTCGTGCGCGGCGTGAAGGCGATGATTGCCGGTGCGGCCGCGGCCAATGAAATATTTGTCCTGCCGGGCAGCGGTTACCGGGAAGGGGACAGGGACTACGCTGTATCATTTGCCCTGCCAAGAGATGCGGAGGGGTTAACGCTGGTGGAATGCCGGCGGCCCAGTGATACCCGGGATGCGGAGGCGGGTTTTGACAGTCCGACAGAGACCGGCATTACCCAGTCTTATTTGCTGTTTGATAACGTATTTGTTCCAAATGAACGGGTTTTCATGTGCGGAGAATATCGGTATACAGCGCAGGTTATCCGCTATTTTACCGCGAATTACCGGGCCTGTATCGGCGGTTGTGTCACCGGCCAGGGAGATGTTATGGTGGGAGCAGCGGTCCTGATGGCCCGGGCAAACGGCCTGTCTGCCAAAAAGTTCACCGATAAGCTGGTGCAGATGACGGTCAATAATGAGACGACTTATGGCATGGGCGCCGGCGCCATTGCGATGGGCCGGCGGCATCCCGCCGGAGTCTGGCTTGCCGATGACACGTTGGCGCATGTAAATAAAGTCCATGTGGCCACGCTGCCGTATGAAAGTAAGCGGCTCCTGCAGGATGTGTGCGGAGGGTTGGTCGAAACTGGCTGTTTCCCGTCTTTTGCTGATTTTCATCATGAAGAATATGGACAATGGATACAAAAAAGTTTACAGGCCGGCAAAGCCACAGCAGAAAGCCGCGCCCGGTTGGCGCGGCTGGCGGAGTGGCTGACAATCGGTTCCGGAGTACCCGGCTGCATGCATGGCGGCGGCTCTCCGGACGGAGCGAAGCTGGTGGTGCGCCTGAACACGCCACTTGAAGAGTATGCCGGTTATGCCAAAAAGCTCGCCGGTGTAGACGAAGAGATAACTGAACCATAATGAAAGGCACGCCGCGGCGTGCCTTTCATTATTATGATCCGGACCGCATGGACTGCGCCTTGTTAAAGCGCTGGCGTTCGTGTTTGTTTAGCAGTTTTTTGCGCAGGCGGATGTTCTTTGGTGTAACTTCCACCAGTTCGTCATCTGCGATAAACTCAATGGCTTCCTCCAGGCTGAGGTGACGGGGCTCTTTGAGCCGGAGAGAGTCATCAGAACCGGAAGCACGAATGTTTGTCAGGTGTTTCTTCTTGCAAACGTTAACTTCCAAATCATCTTCACGGTTGTTTTGACCCACAATCATGCCTTCGTACACTTTTGTACCCGGAGTGATAAAAAGCTGGCCCCGTTCTTCGGCGGCATGGAGGCCGTAAATAGTTGACTCACCGTCTTCAAAGGCAATAAGCGCTCCCTGAAAGCGGGAAGGGATCTCGCCTTTATAGGGTTCATAACCGGAAAAGGTATGATTCATCACACCGTTACCGCGGGTTTCTGTGAGAAACTCAGAGCGGAACCCAATCAGGCCACGGGCGGGAATACGAAATTCCAGGCGTGTCTGGCCTGTGCCGGAGGGAATCATGTCCAGCATTTCCGCTTTACGGCGGCTCAGTCTTTCCATCACACCGCCCATATATTCTTCAGGCACGTCAAGAATCAGGTGCTCTACCGGTTCACTTGTTTTTCCGTCAATTTTTTTGAGGATTACTTCCGGTTTGCTGACCTGAAGTTCATAGCCCTCACGCCGCATGTTTTCAATCAGGATAGAAAGATGCAGCTCACCGCGCCCGGCCACATAGAAGCAGTCGGCGCTGTCGGTTTCTTCTACCCGCAATGACACATTCAGGTCCAACTCCCGCATCAGCCGCTCACGCAGTTTGCGTGAAGTGACAAACTGGCCTTCGCGGCCGGCAAAGGGGCTGTTGTTGACAAGAAAGTTCATTGCCAGTGTTGGTTCATCCACCGCAATAACCGGCAGCTGGTCCAGTTGATCGGGATGACAGATGGTTTCGCCGATATTCACGTTTTCCAGGCCGGAAAGAGCCACAATTTCGCCGGTTTCGACCTTCTGAATCTCTGTTTTTTTGAGGCCCTCGAAAACATAGACCTTATTAACTTTATTTTTTTCTGTGGTGCCGTCGGCATGCATCACAACCACCTGGTCTCCCACAACAAGGCTGCCGCGCAGCACACGTCCGATAGCATATTTGCCGACATAGTTGTCGTGCGCCAGATTGGCCACAAGCATCTGAAACGGTGCTTCCGGGTTGCCGGCAGGAGCGGGAACGTGGCTGACAATCACTTCAAAAAGCGGTTTCAGTGTTTCTGCCAGTTCATCGGGTTCCAGTCCTGCCAGGCCTTCACGGGCGGCAGTATAGATAACCGGAAAGTCCAGCTGGTCGTCGTCGGCACCCAGTTCAACAAAAAGGTCAAAAGCCATATCCACAACCTGCAGCGGCCGGGCATCGCTTCTGTCAACTTTGTTGACGACGACAATGGGACGCAGCCCGATTTCCAACGCTTTGCGCAAAACAAAACGGGTCTGCGGCATGGGCCCTTCAAAGGCGTCAACCACGAGCAGTACGCCGTCTACCATGGAAAGTGCCCGTTCCACTTCTCCGCCGAAATCGGCATGCCCCGGTGTGTCCACAATATTAATCTTTACACTATCATAAAAAACAGCGGTGTTTTTGGCCAGAATCGTTATGCCGCGTTCACGTTCCAAATCATTGGAATCCATTACGCGATCCATCACAGCTTCGTTGCTGCGGAAAATACCACTCTGTTTTAACATCGCGTCAACCAGTGTGGTTTTGCCGTGGTCGACGTGAGCAATGATTGCGATATTACGAATGTTCATCATTCATCCTCCTAAAAATGCACATCTTTATTAGTATACCAGCTGAAAGTGGAGGAAACAAGAGAAATTATGAAGTCTAACAAGAGTAATTCGCAATAAAATACAAACATGAGCAACAATACTCGCAATAAGTCGCAATTAATATTACCATAAGGATTTTTTGCCTGTCTTTTGATAAGCTCAGATAAGCTAGGATGTCCTGCCCCAAAAATCAGGTTGTGGCAGGGAAAGTGTTGTGTTTTGGGGAAATATAGGGAAGTACACAGACGAACGACGGAGGGTTCCCACCCATGACCATGCTTTCAGCCAGCCAACTCTCAAAATCATATCTGCCCAATGTGGTACTCGATGCGGTTTCCTTACAGATTCATGCCGGAGAACGGATTGGCCTTGTAGGGCCAAACGGTGCCGGAAAAACAACGCTTTTAAAAATCCTTGCCGGTCTTGACTCTGCCGATTCCGGGACAGTAACCCTGGCCAGGGGTACGGCCCTTGGGTACCTGGAACAGGGGACGGCCGCTGTTTACTCAGGTACAATGGAAGAAGAACTGCGCAGAGCTTTTGGTTCCCTGGATGAGATGGCGGCAAAGCTGCGGCGCCTGGAAAAGGAAATGGCTGAGGCTTCTGCAGAACCCGACCGACTGCAGGCCGCTCTGGAGCAGTATGGTGAACTGGAACACAGATTTGAGGAAGCCGGTGGATATACTGTGGAAGCGCGCTTGCGCGCAGTAACGGCCGGGCTTGGCTTCACTCCCGATGACCTGAAAAAGCCCCTGTCCTCATTTTCCGGCGGTGAGAGAACCCGGCTGCGACTGGCGAGGCTGCTTTTGGAAGAGCCTGATCTTTTACTGCTTGACGAGCCCACAAACCATCTGGATGTATCAGCGGTTGAGTGGCTTGAAAGTTATTTAAATGACTGGCGCGGCAGTGTCTTGATCGTATCCCATGACCGGTATTTTCTGGACCGTGTGATCAACCGGGTTCTGGCGCTTGACAACGCCCGAATAAAAAGTTACCCGGGGAATTACTCCGCTTTTGTGGCACAGCGTGAATTGAATGCGGTATCTGAGGAAAGCGCCTACCGCAAGCAGCAGGACTATATTACCAAAGAAGCTGCACTCATCAGGACAAGCGGTACGGGGGAACGGGAAAAACGACAGGCCAAAAGCCGGCAAAAAAAGCTGGACAAACTTTATATTCTGGAAAAACCGCAATCTGAAAAAACAATCACACTGGATTTTGGATTTTCCGGCCGCAGTGGTGATATTGCCGTTCGTCTCAGTAATGTGGGCAAAAGCTTTAACAAAAAGACTGTCTTCTCTGCAGTAGATGCCGAAATCCGCTGGGGAGACCGTGTGGCTCTGGTGGGACCAAACGGTTCCGGAAAAACAACGCTGTTAAAGCTTATTGCCGGTGAACTGGAGCCGGATCAGGGAGAAATATGGCTGGGTCCCAGTGTCAGGCTGGTTTATTTTGACCAGCACCAGCAGGCACTCGACCGGGACAAGAATCCTCTGGAAGAGATTATGGATGCCGGGGAGATGACCCTGACGGAGGCCAGGACGTATCTGGGGCGGTTCTTGTTTTCCGGTGAAGACGTCTTCAAACGAAACAGTACATTAAGCGGTGGAGAAATGAGCCGGCTGGCTCTGGCAAAACTTGGCCTGGATGCCGGGAACTTTCTGGTTCTGGATGAGCCCACCAACCACCTGGATATCCGCAGTGTTGAAGAACTGGAAGATGCACTGGAACAGTTTCCCGGAACCCTGCTGGTGGTATCCCATGACCGGTATTTCCTTAGCCGTACCACCGGCAAGGTGCTTGATGTAAGAGACGGTTCCGTCAGGTTTTACAAAATGCCGTATGACGAATATGTCCGTGAACGCGAGCAGCAGGCTGAAATACGCAGATCCGGGCAGGACTGGGAAAAACAGCAAAAGCAGGTCGAGGAAAAGCGCAGGCGTGAAGAAGAACTAGCCAGACGCAGACAACGGCGCAGGATAGAGCAGCAGGTACACGAACTCGAAGAAGAGATCAGTACACTGGAACAGCGACTGGCCGACGTTGAACATGAGCTCTCACAACCCGCTGTATTTGATGACTACCGCCTTGCCAGGGAAAAGGCTGCTGAAATGGACAGTCTGAAGGCAAAACTGGAAGAGTTGTATGCAATATGGGACAGGACCTTACAAGACTTGGAGGACTGAAACGATGCTGTCATTTTGGCAGGGGGTATTCGATATTATTATAACCCGCCGGGAACTTTTACTTTCTGCTTTCTGGGAGCATGTCTGGCTTTCCGGCGTCGCCCTTGTCCTAATCTGTGCCGCAGGAATTCCGGCCGGGATACTGATTACCCGCATGCGCAGGCTGGCACCGGTAATTATTGGTTTTGCCGGATTCCTGTACACGATTCCGTCAATTGCACTTTTCGGTTTTATGATTCCCCTGGTGGGGATCGGTGTCAACAATGCGTTAATTGCACTGTTTATCTACGGGCTGATGCCGCTGATTCGCAACACCTATGTGGGGATTAGAGAAGTTGATGCATCTGTTGTGGAGGCGGCCAGAGGGATGGGTGCCACAGACTGGCAAATTTTGCGTGATGTGGAGATTCCGCTGGCTTTGCCACTCATCGTGGCCGGTTTCAGAACAGTTACAGTGATGACCATTGCTGTTGCCACCATTGCGGCGTTTATCGGAGCCGGCGGACTGGGTGCAGTCATCTGGCGCGGCATTAATACCTATAATCCGGAACTGGTGATGGCGGGCAGCATCCCGGTAGCGATGATGGCTGTTTCAGCAGACGGGGTTCTTGGGATGCTGGAGAAGGTTTTACTGCGTCGCAGCCGGGGGGACGTTCCCTCCAGCCGTCTGCATCCGAAGGCTGAACAATCATGGTAAATGCGCGGACGATAACAAAGACGCAGACGAGGGGAGAGATTACTTAATGAAAATGAGAAACGTAATTTTAGTTACCCTGGCAGCAGTGCTTTTAGTGGTTGCGGCACTGGCCGGCTGCAGCACGCAGGATACGGGTGAGACCGGCACGACCGGTGTAGTCACTGTGGCCAGCAAGCCACACGCGGAGCAGTTTATTCTTGGAGAAATCATGGCAATAATGCTGGAGGAAAAAACCGCTTTGGAGATCAGGCGCAACTTCGGCATCGCCGGCGGAACCAGCAATCTTCATCCGGCTATGGAGAACGGGGAGATCGATATGTACCCCGAATACACAGGAACAGGCTGGATGTTTGTTCTCAAGGAAGATGTGATTAACGACCCTGACCTGATTTACCAGTCCGTTAAGCAAAAATACCAGGAACAATATAATATTACCTGGCTTGAACAGTTTGGATTTAACAATACGTATACATTAGCTTTGCCCAGTACGTTGGCAGAGGAGTATAAACTGAAAACATTTACGGACTTGGGTGAGGTTTCTGAGAATTTTGTGTTCGGAGCGGAATTTGATTTCTACGAGCGGGATGACGGTTTCAACGCACTGGCCGAGACCTATAATCTTAACTTCAAAGAAACGAAGGATATGGACATCGGTCTGAAATATCAGGCGATTGATGCCGGTGAGGTGGATGTGATTAATGCTTTTTCCACTGACGGTGCCATCAAACGTTTTAATTTAACTGTTCTCGAAGACGACAAACAGTTTTTCCCGCCATACTATTGCGCGCCAATCGTGCGTACCGAAACACTGGAGGCACACCCTGAAATCGCCGATGTTTTAAATGAGCTGGCCGGGATTATTACAGATGATGTGATGACTGAATTAAATTATGAGGTAGATGTTCAGAACCGTGAGGCCGCAGATGTGGCACACGAGTTTCTGGAGTCTGCCGGCCTCCTGTAGGCAGGAGAGAAGTCATGCTTTCGTTTGAGAATGTCAGTAAAACCTATTCGCCGGATATTACCGCTGTGGATGGAATCACACTGGAAGTGAAGCAGGGCGAAGTGATGGCGCTCATAGGGCCCTCGGGCTGCGGCAAAACCACCCTGCTGAAGATGATTAACCGTATTATCGAGCCCACATCCGGAAAAATTTTCTACGAAGGCCGGGAAACATCGCGCTGGAATCCGACGGAACTGCGCCGGCAAATCGGCTATGTGATCCAACAGGTGGGTCTGTTTCCCCATTTCACCGTTGCACAGAACATCGGTTATGTGCTGCAAATTACCGGTGCCCGAAAGCGCGGCCGGCGTGAGCAGGCTGCCGGGCTTCTTGAACTGGTAGGTATGGGCCCAAGTTTTCTGGACCGCTATCCAAGGGAGCTCTCAGGCGGGCAGGCACAGCGGGTTGGTTTTGCCCGTGCACTTGCCGGCAATCCCAAGATGATTCTGATGGACGAACCCTTTGGTGCTCTGGACCAGGTAACACGGCTGCAGCTGCAGGATGAACTGCAGGCGCTGCAGAAGAAGCTGGGAAAGACCATTATTTTTGTCACCCACGATATTCAGGAAGCTATGAAAGTCGGCGACCGGGTTGCCCTGATGCGCAGCGGCAAACTAATTCAGGTAGGCACCCCCCTGGAGTACTTCAACTGTCCCAGAAATGAGTTTGTTGCTGATTTTGTGGGAATGAACGATTTTATTCACTTTCTGCAGCAGTTTCAGGTGCGGGATGTAATGGTTTCTGCAAACAAATACGATTCCAGCCGGTTTGGTGCTGAGGTTCTTACCCCGGATACGCCGCTTGCAGAAGCGCTGAGAACAATGCTTTTTGCCGGAAAAAACATTCTCCCTGTTGTTGACGATAACGGAAAGATAACGGGCCAAGTTACGTTTGCGGAAATCCATGACGCATTGTCCGCGTCGTTTCACAACGGGTGTAGCGGGGATGCAGCAACATCATAAAAAAATCCGGGAGCTACTCCCGGATTTTTCTGTATTTAATGAAATAAGCAAGTATACCTGCCACCACAGACAGTCCGAGTAAAACAGGTACCCAGGGGAAACTTCGTGCGGGTGGAACTTCTTCTGCAGGGGGACTGGGTTTGGCTCCGATGGCCTCAGCGGATTGTTCACGCGCATCTGTTGCAAAAGACACTGCCTGCTCCAGCGAGCTTCGCGCTTCCGTGGGATTATGAAATCCCGCACTGTTTTCTGCCGCGATCCACTCCCAGTAAAGGTGGGCCATAAAATAATTCTGGCGTGCCAAACTGAGGCTGTCTTCGTCTACATTAGGTGTCTCTGCCGCTGTAGCCAGATTATCCAATGTGACATCCATGACCGACATTGCATCCTGCATTCGGCTATAGATATCCTGCTGAATGTTTTTTACATTTTCCCGTAGTTCTTCCGGCGGCTGTGAATGGCAGTTCAGGCATCCTTCTTCAATATGATTTAAGGGGCTTGTCAACCAGTGCTGCGTGTACGTCTCACCGTTTTCTGCGGTACGCTTGGGCATATGGCAGTCGGCACAGGATACACCGAGTTTGTGATGCAGACTGTCCCAGTATAATTCTGTTTCCGGATGCTGCACTTTGTAGAGCATTATTCCGGCTTCGGGATGTTCCCAGCCACCGGTTCCGGTTTCCCGCCAGATTTCGGTGCTGTTTATGTAGTCGGGCATTTGTGCGACTTTGACAAACGGAAACTCAATACCCCGGGCAGCCGGATTGAAATTGTAGTTGACATGGCACTGACTGCAAACACGGGATCCCATCGGGTCATCCCTGCCGGGATGTTCCTGAGGCATTCGCTCAATGGCTTCATTGAGCGCCGGCTGCACCACCCGTAATTCCGGTACATGTGGATTATGGCACTGGACACAGGTAATCGGGTTAGCAATAACGTTATTATCCAGGAGTTCGCCGGCATTGCTCTCGTAGTTGATTGTATCATTCCACTGCCAATAGACATCGCTGCTTTTACAGTACATACAGAGTGCGGAGCGCGGCCGGCTTGTCTGGACAAAATCTGTAAGCATATTTATATGTGATCTGGGTTCGCGATAGTCTTCGGCAAAAGGATGCCCGGCAAGCAGACGTCTCAGAAGAGGAAATTCTTCCTGCTTTTGCCTGGTTTGGTCGGTTCCTTCCCCTTCCATATAGCTTTCAAACTGTAACTGGTGGCATTCTCCACAGTTATCTGCTTGCACCTCTACGCCTGGTGCTGCCTGCGGATTGGCGGTATGCTCTTCGCCGTTTTGATGACAGCGGATACAGTCGATACCGGCATGCGGCCCTGCCAGATACTGACTGACCATGTCACTGTGACATGCAGTACAGTTTTCGGACTGAGCATGGACCGAAGCAGTCATAAGCAATAGTAAAAATGCTGTGAGTATAACCTTTCTTGTCATAAAAACAACCTCCCGATACGCGATACTGATATTTTGAGTCCGCACCGTGGAAGGTATACATGTTGTGGCAGAGAACTTTGTTCGTATTCGGTAGACGCAAGAGATGTATTTGTTATACAATAGAGGAGCGAGAGGAGGATGTGTATGAGTAAAGTTTTACTAATTTCCGGCAGCCCCAAAAAAGAAGGGAATACGGTAAAAACGTTAGAAAAGTGTGCGGAAAAAATCCGTGCTTTGGGTCTGGAGCCCGAGCTGATTTCTCTGGCGGGCCGTAAAATTGAAGCCTGTATTGCCTGCAGTAAATGTGTTGGTAAAGGAGTCTGCGTCCTGGATGACGGTGTAAATGAAATCGCAGATAAGGTAAGGGAAGCTAAAGGCTTCATTATCGGTTCACCTGTTTATTTCGGCACCGCCCGGGGCGACCTGATGAATCTTCTACAGAGAGTTGGTATGCTCTCTTATAACAATGACAAGTTTCTGTCCTGGAAGGTGGGAGGCCCCATCGCCATTAACCGGCGAGGTGGTGCTACGGCAACAATTCAGGAAATGCTGATGTTTTTCTTTATTAATGAAATGATTGTGCCAGGCTCTACGTATTGGAACATTCTGTTTGGTAAAAAGCCTGGTGAAGCGATGCAGGACGAAGAAGGGGTACGGACAGCGGAACGCTTCGCCGAAAATGTGGCAAAAGTAATTTTAAAAATTCAATAAACTACATAAGCCCGGCGCACATACGTGCAGTCGGGCTTATGTATGTGTGACAGGGGACCCGTCCCCGTGTCACATTCTTTATCTGATCAGGCGGCGATGCATCAGGCGCAGCGGTAGGGGAAATATCAGGGTGATGAAGACTGCAAGCCAGAGGACATGCAGAAAAAGCACGGGTGAGATTGTTCCCATCGTTAAGCTGCGTAATAACACCACAATGTGGTAGAGCGGCAGAAACCAGGCAGCCGTCTGGACTGCATCCGGCAGGGATTCAATGGGGAAAAAGACACCGGAAAAAAGAAACATTGGCGTGACCACAAGTGTAAAGAAATAAGAAAAGGAATCAATCTTGGGCACCAGGCCTGTCCAAATCATCCCCAGTTCCGCAAAGACAAAACCGCAGAGAATCAGAACAAAGGGGATGAGCAGCGCAAACGGTGAAGGCACCAGTCCCAGAAATGTAATGACCAGGAGAATAACGCTTCCATAAAGCAGACTTTTAAATACACCGGAAAGAAGCTCTCCGGTCACCACTTCATCGAGTTCAACCGGTGTTGCTGTAATAGCATGAAATATTTTCTGGTAATGCATCCGGACATACGATTCATACGTGCACTCAGCAGAGGATGCCCACATGGCAGATGAGGCAATCATTCCCGGTGCAATAAACTGGATGTATGACATGCCGCGGATTTCGCCGACAAAAGCACCAAGACCCCAGCCCATGGCGGTAAGATACAGCAGCGGCTCAATGAAATTAAAAGCAATATTTGTTTTCCAGGTTTTGCGGAAGACGGCCAGATTGCGGGAAAAGACACGCAGGGCATATCGGTTTAAATTCAGATATGGTTTGACGAGCTTATTCACTGCCAAACCTCCTGCCTGTCAGTTTGAGGAAAACATCTTCCAGGTTGGCCGGCCGCTGTACAAGCGATTCCACACCGGGGAAATGCCGCACGGCAGTTAAAGCCTTCTGGGTATGATCTCCGGGATGAATGTAGAGTGTTTCCCCGATAGAGAGGTGGCCACGAACGTAAGGTCGTGTCGTATTCAGCAGTGATTCGTGTTCTTCCCGCGCAATCCCCGCTTCCAGCACCTGCGTGCCGATGTGTTTTTTAATTAAGTCTGCCGGCTTTCCTTCCTCTAGAATTCTGCCTTCGTCCATGATAATAATCCTGTCACATAGCTGGCTGGCCTCTTCCAGGTAATGGGTTGTCAGAACCAGGGTGAGCCCGGTTCTTTTCATGTGTTTGAGGTGCTGCCAGATATGGTGGCGGGCTTCCGGGTCCAGGCCTGTGGTAGGCTCATCGAGGATTAACACAGAAGGTTTATTCATCATGGCACGGGCAATGGTGAGGCGTCTTTTCATGCCCCCGGAGAGTTCTTCCACCTCAGTATTCATTTTAGTTGTCAGGCCAAAAAAGTCCAGTTGTTCCCGGGCACGCGTATGGGCAACATCCCGCCTGATACCATAATAAGAAGCGTAGACAATCAGGTTTTCCAGAACTGTCAGCTCCAGGTCGAGGTTGTTTTCCTGGGGCACCACACCCAGGCCCGCCTTGATGCGGCGGGTGTGGGTACGGGTATCATGGCCCAGCACATGCAGCGTCCCGCCGTCAGCAGGCAGAAAACAGTAGATCATGGCAACCGTTGTGGTTTTGCCGGCACCGTTTGGCCCCAGAATTCCGAAATACTCTCCGGCGGGAATGGTAAAATCAATATTGTCCACTGCCGTCAGGGAACCATATCGTTTTTGAAGATTATGTGCTTCCACTGCGTTTTCCATCGGTGTCACCTTCTTTGTTTAATCGCGATTTCATCTTACCGTATAGGGAAATATCATGCAAGCCTTGGCCAGATTGCCCGAAATTGTCGTTTTGTGCAAAGTATGGCTTGTTTTTTTTACCCGGTATTAGATAAAATAGGAGGGAGCATCTTTTGCTCTTATTTTTGGGAGGGATACATGATGACAATTGAACATTTGGCCATCAATACAATACGCTTCCTGGCGGTGGATGCTGTGGAAGCTGCAAATTCAGGCCATCCGGGCTTGCCCATGGGTGGCGCTACCATGGCGTATTCACTTTGGTCAGGATTTATGAAGCACAGCCCCAGTGACCCGGCCTGGCCAAACCGCGACAGATTTGTTCTTTCGGCAGGGCATGGTTCCATGCTGCTGTATTCTCTTTTACACCTGTTCGGCTACGATCTGCCTTTGGACGAGTTGAAGAATTTCAGGCAGTGGGGAAGTAAAACGCCGGGCCACCCTGAATACGGCCACACTGTGGGAGTGGAAACAACCACCGGACCGTTGGGACAGGGTTTTGCCAATGCCGTGGGCATGGCTTTGGCAGAAAGACGCCTGGCGGCTGAATTTAACAAGCCGGACTACCCGCTGGTCGACCATTATACCTATGTGTATACCGGCGACGGCTGTATGATGGAAGGGATTACCTCTGAAGCGGCTTCCCTGGCAGGCCATTTAAAGCTGGGTCGTTTAATCTGCCTTTATGATGATAACCAAATCACCATTGACGGCAGTACGGAAGTTGCCTTCACCGAAGATGTGGCCAAGCGTTATGAGGCGTATGGCTGGCAGGTCCTCAGAGTAAACGACGGCACCGATTTACAGGCAATCGGCAGCGCCATTAAAGAGGCAAGGGGTGATCAGGATCGCCCTTCTCTGATTTTGGTTCGTACAGCGATTGGGTACGGCAGCCCCGGCAAACAGGGCAGTGCGGAAGCACACGGCGCTCCCCTGGGGGCAGACGAGGTAAGAAAGACCAAAGAAAACCTCAACTGGCCCGTAGAGCCGGCATTTTATGTGCCCGACGAGGTGCGGGATCATTTTGCCGAGATAGGCAAAGCCCTGGCAGCGCAAAAAAGTGAATGGGACAGGCTGATGTCGGCATACCGTGAAGCGTTCCCTGACGAGGCGGCACGCTGGGATGCCTGGCATGCCAAAGAGATCCCGGCGGAGCTGGAGAATGATCCGGATCTCTGGAAGTTTGAGAAGCCTGCCGCAACCCGCGCAGCTTCGGGACAGGTTATGCAGGTCCTGGCCAAATATGTGCCCAATCTCATGGGCGGGTCTGCGGACCTGAACGCATCCACAAAGACCTATTTAAAGGGCCTCGGTGATTATACCGCCACAAACCGAGGGGGTAATAATATCTATTTTGGTGTACGGGAACACGCTATGGCGGCGATGATTTCCGGAATGGCTCTACATGGTGCTCTGCTTCCCTACGCATCTACATTTCTGGCTTTCTTTGATTATATGAAACCCTCTATCAGGCTGGCGGCCCTGATGGGGATCAACGTCACTTATGTTTTTACCCATGACAGCATCGGCGTTGGTGAAGATGGCCCCACTCACCAGCCCATTGAGCACCTGGCTAATATGCGTTCCATTCCCAATCTTCATGTTCTGCGCCCGGCAGACGGCCGGGAAACGGCGGCAGCCTGGCTCCATGCTCTCAGGCGTACAGACGGGCCCACCGCTCTTGTCCTTACAAGGCAGAATCTGCCCCAGCTTGCAGGAACCGGAGCACAAGCGGCAAAAGGCGGCTATATACTCAGCCGGGAGGAAGGAAAGTCGCCCGATCTCATACTTATGGCCACAGGATCCGAAGTGGAGCTGGCGGTAAAGGCCAAAGCTGAGCTGCAAAAACAGGGTGTTGATGTGCGGGTGGTCAGCCTGATCAGCTGGGAATTGTTCGAGCAGCAGGACCAATCCTACCGCGAACAGGTGCTGCCAAAGGATGTTAAAAAACGTCTTGCGATCGAGATGGCGCACCCCATGGGTTGGGAACGCTATACAGGCAGCGAGGGCGAAATTGTCGCCATTAACCATTTTGGCGCGTCGGCGCCCGGTGCCGTTCTGATGGAGAAGTTCGGCTTTACTGTAGACCATGTGGTGGAACGTACTGTTCAACTGCTAAACAAATAAGTGCAAAATCCGCTGCAAAATGGGGTCTGACCCTTTTTTGCAGCGGATAACTTATGGGCAGATTCGAAATCTTGACAGGCAGAGGCGGCTGGTTTACAATAAATGAAAATATCTGGTTGGGTATTGCTTTACCGAAGGAGGGTTTTGATGCCGACATACGAATTTAACTGTACAAAATGCGACAACCGTTTTGAAGTGCGGGTGCCCATGGCTGGAAAAGAGCAAGTTCGCTGTCCGCAATGTGAAAGCCAGGAGTTGCGGGAAATTTTTGCCGCAAACATCAGTAAGTCCAGAGGCACTGATAGCCCCTGTGCAACTGACAGCTGCCCCTCAAAGCGTTTTGGCTTTGGCTGAGGCTAAGCCTTAAACCTGGGTCACAGGTTTTGTATATTACAGATAAGAAAGAAAATCCCGGATTGCATTGCAATCCGGGATTTTTTATTGCCTTTTTATTGTTGTTTACCCAACGTATCCCGCTGCAAGCCGGCGGCCAAACTCACGGCATTTCTCCAGCTCGTCTGTGCCAGGCACCCAATAGACTTCCATTGTTTCATCAACCAGACTGAAACCGGCCTCTTTGAGGCGGGTACTCATTTTAGCGGTGGCTCCACGGCTCCAGCCGGATGAGCCGAACATAGCCGCACGTTTCTTTTTGGGCTTCAGCCCCGTTAAATCATCGAGAAAGGCAGATAGTGCCGGCAGAAAGTCACGGTTAATTGTGGGTGAGCCTGTCACCACCAATTCAGAATCCATCACTTCGGCAATAACATCGTTTCTGTCACTGACAGACATCCGGTACATCTTCACTTCCATGCCGCCATCTGTCAGGCCGTCGCTGATGGCCCGGGCCATTTTGTCGGTGCTGCCCCACATGGTGTCATAGACAATAGTCGCTTTCTTACGGCTCGTACCCTTTGCCCAGTCCACATAGGTATTGATAATCCTGGCCGGATCTTTGCGCCAGATAATACCGTGGCTTGGCGCAATCATGTCGATTTCAATACCCATCTCCACAACTTCATTAATCTTTTTTAAAACGAGAGGGCTAAAAGGCAGCAGGATATTGGCATAATACTTTTTTGCTTCCTGCATGACTTCTGTCATGTCCACTTCATCGTCAAAACGGGAAGAAGTAGCAATATGCTGGCCAAAAGCGTCATTTGGCAAAAGCAGTTTTTCTTCAGGTATATAAGTAAACATGCTGTCCGGCCAATGCAGCATCGGCGCTTCCACAAATGCCAGCGTCCGTTTACCAATTGAGACCGTATCTCCCGTTTTTACCACCTGCATGTTCCAGGAACCGTTAAAATGTTTTTCAATGGCTGGAGCCGCTTTTTCAGAGCACAGAATTGTGGCCTGCGGTGCTGCTTCCATTACTTTGGGCAGGGCGCCGGAATGATCCATCTCTACATGGTTGACCACTACATATTTCAGTTTTTGCGGGTCAATCAAGGAACGGATATTTTCCAGAAGCTCATCGCCGAAAGGAGTATAAACGGTATCCACCAATGTAGGTTCCTCGTCGAGAATCAGATAGGCATTATACGTGGTCCCTCTATGTGTGGTATACATCGGCCCGTGGAAATAGCGAATATTCCAGTCCAGGGCTCCAACCCAGTAAATATCGTTTTTAATTTCGGTATACATCATTGGTTCACCTCCATGGGTTTATATGTCAATATTCTCTCTCTTTGCTTTTTCCCCTTTATAATGGGAGTGAATTTTATCAAAATGTAAGAAGTCGGTTCGGTAAAAAAGAAAAGTTTTGTGCAATTATAATGTGCATCAGAAAAAACATAAAAAATTGTTCGCTTAGCTATAGCGTAAAAATTAATAGTATGTTAAAATAATTACAGCGAAAACCCCAATATTCATAGGCATACTATGCCTATATGGCAACTAGGTAAATCAGTATTATAATTAAGTAAGAGCGTAAATTTTGCTAACAGCAATAGTTCCTTCCATCATAAATACTAAGTAGTGGATGGTGCGCAGAAACACGTTGGAGCCGAAAAACTACGAAATCATAGGCTAGGCTGACATGTGGAAGCGTGATGAAACTTGTAGAACTTTGGTGAAAGAAAATTAGTATTAATAAATATTCTGTGTTAATGCGCAGCTAAAAACAAGTGGACAGGCTCAGGCCGGACTTGTGAAATACCGCATATGTCGTACCGCTTAAGTAAATCAACCAAAAAAATGATGGAGGTGTAGTCTAAGTGTTCTCACGAATCGGTGGCATTGAGTTGCTGCTGCTATTGGTTGTGGTTTTGTTGGTTTTCGGCCCCAAAAAATTGCCAGGCATTGGTCAGGCTATTGGTAACGGTATCCGTGAATTTAGAGACGCTTCAAAGTCCGTTAAGGAAGAAGAAGCAGAAGAGGTTTAACTCTTTTGTTTCTTACAAAAGGGTCAATGCATTACCTTTTACTTTTACTTGGCCTTAAAGTCCTTGCTGCAGTTTTTTAAGGGGAGCTGCTGCGGGGAAGCAACTTTAAGAACTACAACAAACAGGGAGGCTAAACTATGGCGGAAGAGAAAAGAAAAGAAGAAGTTTCAAGGAGAAAGTTTCTGGTCGGAGCCGGTGCATCTTTGGCCGGTGTCGCATTGGCTGGGGGTTTCGGTGGTCTGCTCACAGGCTGTGGAGCGCAAACTACTGCTGCGGATCCAGATAACGCAGCAGAACCCGGTGAAGTTGCAGCGGCTGCATGGCCTGTTGCCTATCCAAAGCTTGATCCGGACAAGGCAGCCGACAGAGGCTTCAAAGCCTACAAAGAGCAAGGCGGCTGAGGCATCGGCGCAGCCCAAGGTCTTTTGGGCTATTTAGCTGAAGAAGCAGGGTACCCCTTTAACCAACTGCCAATGGCAGCCTATAAATCCCTTGCCGGCGGTATTGAAGGCTGGGGCTCCATATGCGGTGCATTAATTGCTCCCATTCAATTGATTGGCATGGTCGCAGACGGGGAAGAAAAATCTGCAATGATTAATGAGTTACTGTCCTTTTACACACGGCATCCTTTCCCTGAATACCAGACCGGGGAATTCGACCTGCCACGGGTAACAGTCGGCTCCACCCTTTGCCATGTCTCCGTCACTAAATGGATGGAAGAATCAGGCATGGGGCCGCGCGGAAGCGCCGAGCGGAAAGCGCGGTGTGCCGGTCTCGTAGCTGATTTATGTAAGTTCACTGCAGATATGTTAAACAAGCATGCTGACGGCACCTTTGCTGCCGGAGAATTTACACCTCCGTCAATTGGAGCGGACTGCATGTCTTGCCATGGGGAAAATGTGGAGCCCTATGCTTTTGGTAAAGAAAGTTGCATTGAGTGTCATGCCGACTTGACGGGAGACATTCATGCAAAATTCTTAAAAGAATAGCTCCAAGAAGTAAGAAGCAAATTACATGTATTACACTTCTTGCAGGTTATTGAGCAAGCCTTGAAATGATTACTAATAGAAGCCAGAATCCGGAATCATAAGGGTTCTGGCTTCTGTAATCGAACCTCAAGCAAAAGTAAGGCAAAGGAATTCACCCACAAATGTCGAAATATATTCTTATAGGCGGGAGGTGATATGGATGATTTCCAGAATAGGATTCACTGAACTTCTTGTCGCATTTGGCGTGGCATTGTTAGTCTTTGGGCCTTCAAAATTGCCCGAAATCGGTAAGGCATTTGGTAGAGGTATCAAAGAATTCAAAGATGCTTCAAAGGAATTAACGGATAGTTTCACAGATGAAAAAGAAGATAAGAAAGATACAAAAGAAGATAAGAAAGAAACAGATAAAAAAGAAGCTTAATTGCAGCAAGAATTACACTATATTGTCGGCGGTAGCGGGCTGAGCAGTCCTGTTCGCTATTTAAAAAGGAGAGGGGTCAATTGGGGCAAAGAATTAACCCTACAACTGTTATTGATCATCTTGAAGAACTGCGTAAACGGTTGATAATTTGCGTGGCCAGTCTGGCTGTTACCACAATTATTGCACTGATTTATGTTGAATTGCTGCGCAGCATTTTGATTCGGCCTGCCGGCGATATACAGCTGATTTTTATCTCACCCCCTGAAGCGCTCATGGCAGACTTCCGTTTAGCCTTGATTGCAGGGATTGGTCTGGCCCTTCCTGTGCTTGTCTACCAGTTAATTGCTTACTTGCTACCGGCATTGGAAAAAAATGAAAAGAAACTGATAATTCCAGGTGTATTTGCAGTTGTACTATTTTTTGCTGCCGGTGTATCGTTTGCGTATTATGTCGTTTTTCCTTTTGCAGTTCGCTTTTTCCTGACCTTTGCCACGGAGAGCATACAGCCTATGTTTACCGTGTCCAACTATTTATCATTTGCAACGAATTTCATTTTTGCTTTTGGCATAGTTTTTCAAATGCCTTTACTCTTTTTTGTCCTGGGGTCGCTCAATATAGTCACTCCGGCATTCTTGAGAAAATCCCGGAAATTTGCACTCCTGATTATTGTAATCGCTTCAGCGATCTTAACTCCACCGGATGTTGTTTCGCAAATAATGATGGCTATTCCGTTAATGGGTCTTTATGAGATAGGTATTTTAATGGTTGTCTTTAGTCAGAGAAAGAAACAGGTGGGTTAACTTATTTTTTGCCAGAGTTCTCTGACGTGCTCCGTCTGAACTCGCCAAAATACTGCTCTATGGTGTGCATGAATATGGAGTAAGTGAGCTGAGCTTGGGCTAATAACTGAATGACTGTAACAGAAAACCGGGGCACGTATTGTGCTTCGGTTTTTGCTTTTAGGGTAAGAAGTAGTAAAAAGCAGGCTGAATTATGTGTGAACTGTTACAAATGTTAAAAATATGTTAAAAAATTATTACTTAGCTATAGCGTAAAATAGAATAGTATGTTAAAATATGAACAGCTATAATCCCATATATTACAGTGCATACTAAACCTATATACGAACTAGGAAAATGAATAGCAAGCATAAGTATAAGTGTAAAGTTTCCAATTAGCATAATTCTCTTCTTCATTAATACTAAGCAGGGGAGGGGTGCGTAGGGATACGCCGGATGGTGAAAGCTTCGACATCAAAGGGATAAACTGACTTTAAGAGAGGTGTGAAACTTGCTGAAATTTGGAGAAAGAACATTAGTATTACTAATCTTTGCTGCAGCTATTATTATGACATTGTCTGTAACTGGCTGTGGGGAGAAAGAGCCGGAAGTGGAAACGGTGGCCAGTGACTCATGTGTCGCCTGCCATATCTCGCCCGAGATCATTGATTCCATGTACACTCCGCCGGAATCGGCCGGAGGCGGTGGCTGAGGCGTTGCCGGCCCGCAGTTAGCGGGCAGTGATAAATACTGTATCGAAGAAGGTTTCCTGGAGTCTACCCACGGTAAGCTGGGCTGTATCGCCTGTCATGGCGGAGAGAATGTGGCAGATCAGGGCCAAGCTCATGCCGGGCTTGTGAAATACCCCTCAGCAGATGCCGGTGGCGTCTGCCAGGATTGCCACAGTGAAATAACAGACACATTCGCCGATTCCATTCATTACACGATTCAGGGCATGCGAAATTCATTGGAAGGGTTTTCCCATCCGGGCGTGTTGGACGAGGACGGGCCCCTGAAGACAGCATTTGACAACAATTGTTACAAATGTCACGCTACCTGTGGATCGTGCCATGTCAGCCGGCCGAAGGCTTTTTCCGGCGGCCTGCATACACAGCATACATTCACTAAAACTCCGCCTATGGAAGATACCTGCTATGGTTGTCATGGCGCCAGAAATGCCGGAGAATATATGGGCAAGGTAGGCTACACGACAGATGTCCATTATGATGCGGGCATGCACTGTGCCGATTGTCACTCGGTAAGTAACTTCCACGGCACCGGTGAAAAAGAACAAAACATGTATGATGTTGATCTGCCGGATTGCCTGGACTGCCATGAAGACACCTACACAGAGACATCCATCCAGGCACACCAGGTTCATTCACCGGATACCATGTCCTGCCAGGTCTGCCATGCAGCGGCCAATAATAACTGCTTCGACTGTCATGCCACGCAGAAAGACGACGGTAGTGTGGCCGGAGCACATGATGAGGAAAAGATCATGTTTAAGATCGGCTTAAACCCCAACCCTACAGCTGATAGGCCTTACAAGTATATGACACTGCGACATATTCCCACCGCACCCGACACATTCGTGGAACTGGGAGGGGAACTGCCGAATTATGATTCCATTCCCAACTGGAAATACTCGCCAACACACAATATTCAGCGCAGCACAATTCAAAACGAAAGCTGCGATTCCTGTCACGGTAATCAGTACATTTTCCTACGCGAAGATGACTTGCGTGAGAATGACAGTGAGGCCAACCGTCAACTGGTTGTCCCGGAAATACCGTAACTGGCCTGCTGAATACTTTGTGAAGGGAGGTAACGGAGAGTCCGGAAGGATTTTACGGTAAGTGATTTGATTGACAACAAAAAGGGGGATAAAGAAAGATGATGAAATTTGCAAAGTTATTACTGATTCTGCTTTTGATTGGCGTCATGGCCTTTAGTGTGGTTGGCTGCGGCCAGGAAGCCAACACGCCCGAACCGCCCGTAAACGAAGACCCTGTTGACAATGAGCCGCCTGCTGATACGCTCGACCCGCAGGAAGTGGCAATGGAAGCTGCCAAAACATTCTTTGCCGCGGTTGCTGACAGCAACAATATCATCAGCTCTGAAGATCTGAAAGATATGTTGGATGCCAATCCCAATTCCGCTTTGGTTATTGACATTCGCAGTGCTGAAGACTTTGAAGCCGGTCATATCGAAGGCGCTGTACACAGCCCCTGGGGTAATGTCGGCGAAATCATGAACCGCATTCCCAAAAACAAGCCCGTTATTGTCGCCTGCTATTCCGGTCAGACTGCCGGCCAGACTGTGGGTCTGCTGCGCATGGCCGGGTTTGACAATGTGAAGTCTCTCCTTTCCGGCATGAAACTTGGCTGGGTCGGAGGTGCAGAATTCCCAACAGACGGCGAAGGCATGAATGCTGCCGCCGACCTGCCTGAAGTGACCGAACCGGCTACTGAAGAAGAACAAATTCTCTGGGAAAAAGCCCAGGAAGTTTTTGCTGACATCGCTTCCGGTGACCGTGCCCTGATTGAGCCTGCAGAACTTAAGGACGCTCTTGACGGAAACCCAAGTTCCTTCTATGTTCTGGATATCCGCAGAGAAGAAGACTTTGTGGAAGGTCATATTGAGCACTCTGTACACAGTGCCTGGGCCAAAGCGGGCGACGTTTTGGAAACTCTGCCCACCAACCGTCCCGTTGTTGTGGCCTGTTACTCCGGCCAGACTGCCGGCCAGACCGTTGGCGTGCTCCGCCTGCTTGGTTTTGACGCCAAGTCCCTGCTCTATGGTGTGCGTGAAGGCTGGGTTAAGAGAGCTGAGCTTCCGCTGGTAACTGAATAACTGCAACAAAAAACCGGAGCACATGTGCTCCGGTTTTTACTTGGTTTTTATACTTTGGGTTCTTTTAACATATGAATAAAATTTAGGACCAGGCGCAACTGTTCTTTGTCCAGTGTACAGATATGTCCGATGAGCATCTGCACTTTGGGCTCAAACAATAGTTCTCTGAGTTCCGGGCTAATTCCTGCGATAATACCTTGTGTGTCTTCCTGTTCAAGAATCAGATAGCAGGTGGAAACGCCCAGGGCTTTGGCAATCCGTTCGATGGTTTTTAGTGACGGCTGCACTTTTCCGGTCTCAAGTTGTGCAATCAGCCCCGGTGAGACATCTGCTGCTCCGGCAAGCTGTTTCTGGGTCATGCCTTTGGTTTCCCGCGTCATCTTAATTTTTCTGCCGGTAGTGAGCAGTTTTCCTTCCGTGTGCAGAAAAAGGCTGACGGGAACGTTAAAGAACCGGCTGATTTTCTGCAGCGTCTGGATAGACGGTGTCCGCTCGCCCAGTTCGATTTCACTGACATAGGTGACGGACAGGTCAAGATGTTTACCTAACTCTTCCAGGGTTAACCCTTTTTCGTCACGCAGCGCCCTGATTTTATCTCCCATGCCGGATGTGCTGAAATGAAGCGTTTCAATATCGTCATCCAAATCCAGATTTGCAATCAGATAGTCCAGTGCCTTGCTGGTTAGCTCACGTTTTCCTTCTTCCACTTCTTTGAGGTAGGTGAGAGGCAGGCAGCAGCTTTGTGAAACCTCTTCCAGGGTCAATTTCTTTTTTGTTCTTATTTTTTTTAACTGGTTTTCCAACATATGCGCATTCCTCCCACTGATTTAGCGATTTTATTATACCATAATCACTGGCAAGAAACATCCCCCGGAAATGTGCGGGGGATATTGTCTTAATTAAATGAACCGGCCAGACGCAGGCCAAATTCCCTGCACTTTTCAAGGTCCTCTTCGTGAGGTGTCCAGAAGATTTCCATCTTATCTTCATCGGCAAGGGTAAAACCGGCTTTTTTCACCCGTTCTTCCATATTGGGGATGGCACCGCCGCTCCATCCGGAAGAAGCAAACAGGGCAGCCCGCTTATTCTTTGGCTTAAGACCCATTAAGTCATCCAGCAGGACAGAGAGTTTGGGGAGAAAATCGCGGTTCAGTGTGGCTGAGCCAACCACCACCAGTTCTGAGTCTATCATTTCCGCGATGACATCGCTGGAGTCACTGACGGACATCTTGTACAGATTGGCCTCCATACCACCCTCCACCAGCCCCTCAAGGATGGCATGGGCCATTTTCTCCGTACTGCCCCAGATGGTTTCGTAAACAACGGTTGCTTTCTTTTTATTTTCCCCTTTACCCCAGCGGAGATAAGCATCTATGATTTTTCCGGGGTCACTTCTCCAAATATTCCCGTGACTTGGGGCAATCATATCAATTTCAATGCCCAGTTTGACAACTTCCTCGATTTTTCTGACCACAAGCGGGCCAAAAGGTAGCAGGATATTCGCATAATATTTCTTTGCCTCCTGCATCATCACATCTAAATCGGTATCATCATCAAAGCGGGTGGATGCCGCCAGATGTTGGCCAAAGGCATCATTGGGCAGCAGAAGTTTTTCCTCCGGCACATAGGTAAACATGCTATCAGGCCAGTGAAGCATGGGGGCCTCAATAAACGACAGTGTTTTTTTGCCAATGGAAACAGTGTCACCGGTCTTAACTATCTGCTTTTCCCAGTTCGAATTAAAATAGCGGTCGATGACAGGTGCCGCTTTGGGTGAGCAGAGAATGACCGCATCAGGAGCTGCCTCCATAATCTGCGGCAGGGCGCCGGCGTGGTCAACCTCCACATGGTTAACGACAATATACTTAATGTCTTTGGGGTCAATCAGTGTCTTAATACTTGCCAGCAGTTCGCCCGCAAACGGTGTGTAAACTGTGTCAACGAGAGTGGGCTCGTCATCTAGCAGCAGGTAGGAATTGTATGTCGTACCACGGTGAGTGGAGTAAGTGGCACCGTGAAAGTAACGGACATTCCAGTCAATAACACCAAGCCAATAGGTATCTTTTTTGATTTCGACAGCTTTCATGTATGTCTCCTCCTTTTTGATCTGGTTACTAATCATTCAGCTTACCCGGGGATTTTCCTGCTTCTTGTGGTAATAAAGTTAATAATTTCACATGGTGGAATCCCCGTGATTTTTTTAACAGTTGGTGCTGGAAACATTATAATCTGAAATATTAGAGGATTTCTTACATAAGAATTAAAAGCTGAGCAGGATAAGTAAAAAGAGGAGGAGTCACAGAATAAACAAAGAACGTTATTAATAATAGAGTATTAGCAAAGGAGGCAGCTTTTGGATGTCCTATCCCTTAGACATTTTGCATCCGCGTTCATTAAAATATTTAACTAAACATCTTCATTCCCTGGTCAGGACGCGCCTTTGGCTGAAGATCCTGGTTGCCATGATGTTTGGAGTTGTAACAGGGATTGTGCTTGGCCCCACAGTTGAACTTGTCAGGCCTGAAACAGCTACCGTTATTGGCAGTTGGCTGGCTCTGCCCGGTCAGGTTTTTTTGGGCCTGATTCAGATGATTGTGGTGCCGCTGGTTGTGGCGTCCATCATCACCGGACTGGCAGCCAGTGAGGATATGGAGCAGTTGAGCCGAATGGGTACCCGCCTGGCATTCTACTTCATTGCCACTACCGTTGTGGCCATTATCATCGGACTGGCCGTGGCTCTGACGATTCAGCCCGGGCGGTTCATCGACGGATCGACCCTGGCAGAGCCGACAACCACACAGGCGCCGGTTGTTGAGGAAGACCTGACCGGCACACCGACACTTGTGGATGTGCCTGATGTCATTGCGAACATTCTCCCGCAAAACCCCCTGAGCGCCATGGTAGAGAAGGAAATGTTTCAGATTGTGCTTTTGGCTATCATTTTTGGTGTGGCTCTCATTTCCACCTCTTCAAGCGTTGCCAAACCGCTTTTAGAAATACTCTCCGGCATTCAGGAAGTCTGTATGACCATTGTGCGCTGGGCCATGCTGCTGGCCCCGATGGCCGTGTTCGGAATGTTGGCGCAGACGACGATTAACACCGGCCTGGATGCTCTGGTGGGAATGGCTGTTTATGTCGGCACCGTCCTTGGCGGTCTAATTATATTGCTTATCGTTTACATGCTCCTGGTATTGATTGTAGCCAGAAAAAGCCCGTTTTGGTTTCTGCAAAGTGTCAGGGAAGTGGTGCTGCTGGCGTTCTCCACTTCTAGTTCCGCAGCTGTCATGCCGATGTCCATACAGGTGGCCGAGGAAAAACTTGGTGTCCGTCCGTCCACATCCCAGTTTCTGATACCCCTGGGCGCCACAGTCAATATGAACGGTACAGCGCTTTACCAGGGAGTTGCCACCATCTTTCTGGCGCAGGTGTTTGGCGTGGAACTGACACTGGCATCGATGCTTTTGATTATTGTCATGACGGTGGGTGCATCCATCGGTTCCTCGGCAACGCCCGGAGTGGGTATGGTTATTCTCTCATCCGTATTGGTCAGTGTGGGCATCCCCGCCTCCGGGGTTGCTCTGATTATCGGAGTGGATCGTATTCTGGATATGAGCCGTACCGCAGTGAACGTCACCGGGGATCTGACGGCTACGCTGGTGATGGACCGCTGGGCAGGCGGTAAATAATAAACCAAAAAACAGGTTTTTCGCTCAGCGGCGAAAAACCTGTTTTTTACTATGCAGTTAGCCGATGGTCAGGCCTTTTTACTCCTTCTCGATCCAAAATAAGCGCCGCCGCCGGCAGAACCTACGGTCAGAATAAGATAAAATAGATGTAAAAGCAGCCGTTCATATTCCGATAAGCTGAAAACCAAGACAAAAAGTACAGCCGGACCGGCAAGCCAGTAACTCCAGCGCCAGGATTTCCCCGGGTAGAAGTAGCCCCAGATAAAACCCGCAAGGGAATAGATAATCAAGACCAGGGCAAAGGTAAGCAGTCGCTCACCCAGAGAAAAGATATCTGAAAAAATTGCATTAAGAACAAGAAAAAAGCCAAAAAATAACCCAACGGTTAAAGCGGCCAGGTTGCTTATTAACCGAGAAAGCGTCGTGTTCATTAAGATCCCTCCCCGAGTTTATCTCATTATACTTTATTTCAGCTGCAGAAATATGAATGAATCGTTACTATCCAACGTGTGTTCCAAGAGGAAAAGCTGAGCAAAGTAACGAATTACCTTGAAGAGGTTGCCAATATATGTAGGCGGGATGAGAACATGAAAAACCGGGTTTTACAGGTAAACGGCATATGGAAATCCTTCGGGCGGAAACAAATTATCAAAGGGGTTTCCCTGTCTCTGTCACAGGGAGAAGTTTTTGGTTTTATTGGCCCCAACGGTGCCGGCAAAACCACGCTGATCCGCATTATTCTCGGCCTGGTCCGGCCGAATCAGGGGACCGTGCAAATTAACGGATTTGATATCAGAAAAAACTTTAAACGAGCTATTTCAGGCGTGGGAGCTGTTGTGGAAAATCCCAGGTTTTATCCGTATCTTTCCGGCTACCAGAACCTTCTTTTAATCAGAAACTTACATCCTGATGTTCCCAAAACAAAGGTTTCCGAGGCTTTGGAGATTGTCGGCCTTGCAGACAGAGGCAAAGACAAGGTCCTGACCTATTCACTGGGTATGAAACAGCGCCTGGGCCTTGCCAGGTCACTGGTCAACAATCCCAAAATCGTTTTTCTCGATGAGCCAATGAACGGGCTGGATCCGCAGGGGATGTATGATATCAGGGAGCTGATTAAACAACTGCGCAGAGAGCATGGTATCACCTTCTTTATTACCAGTCACCTTCTGCATGAGGTGGAGCAGCTTTGTGACAATGTAGCTGTGTTAAAAGACGGCATAACCATTGCCGACGGGCCAATCAGGCATCTGCTGCAAAGTGACAGCGAAACAGTTGAGATTTATCCGCACAGTTCCGCAGCAGCCGGAATATTGCAGGGTTTGTCGTTTATCCGCTCTGTTGTCGCTGCCGGCGATAAACTGACGGTTGAGATTGACAAAGGCACCTCGGCAGAACTAAACCGCATTTTGGTCAAAAAAAATATAGATGTTTCATATCTGATTCCGAAAAAGCATTCTCTGGAGGAATACTTTATCAGAATGGCGCATGGGGGTGAAGGCCCTGACAGGGTTAATCAAAAACGAACTGATTAAGTTTACCGGTCGCAAAAAGGCGCTTTGGTTTGCGGCGCTTTTGGTGGTAATTTATTTATTCCCGGTGGTGATGTCGGTCTTTGTGAGGATGCGGACATTTGACGGGCAGATTTACCCCTATACCATGTCGGGTTTTATTACTGCCTGGGTCGTTCCCCTATTTTTAATTGTGGTCACTGCTGAAATGGTTACAGATGAATATCTGTCAGGTGGGATATCGGTGTCCTTGGTTCATCCGGTTTCCCGGGTTCAACTGGTAACGGCGAAAATAACAGCCATCCTGATTGTCACAGTGCTTTTCCTTATCTTTGCCATGCTGTTGGGCTACGCTATGGGGACGCTGTTTTTTGGCTGGGGAACAGAATTTATGATTCGGGGGCTGGAGTATTCTGTCTGGCAAGGAATCTCTCTGACGGTCATATCCTTCCTGGCCCCCGCTGTTCCGCTGTTATCCTTTAGTATGTATGTCTTTTTTATTGCGCTGCTGTTATCCGGCAGTGCGGCGGTTGTCGGCCTGGCAGCCGGGACTTTTTTTGCCTTCAGCCTGGCAGAGTTGGTCTTCCGGGAACTCCGGCCTTACCTGATTACTGCCTACTTTAGTTCTTTACCAGCAGCACTGATATCTTCTGAAAAGACAGCCGGGCTGCAGTTTGCCATCCTGTTTATTGTAGTGCATGGTGCAGTGTTTTATTTCTTAAGCCTGACCAACTTTACCCGTAAGGATATTTTAAACTAGTGATGGATGTGCGTTAAAAGCAACTGCTGTATTTTGTGACAGAAGTATTAGTAAATTATTACAAAGGTTTGTCTGTGATTGAAATATTACTACCTAAATGGTATAATTTTGCATGTACATACATTGCTTTGCAGCAGGGGGCTGGGTCAAATGCAAAGAAAACCAGAGTATGAAGGAGGAAGGTAATAATAATGTCTAAAAAATGGTTGTTACTGCTGCTTGTTTTAGCATTAGTCGCTGTTCTGACAATTGGCTGCGGTGGAGACACAAATACACCGGATGAGCCTACAGTAGTCGAGGGGTCTACCATACCCCATGCTGTTGACGGTGAATACGAAGACTGTATGAACTGTCATGGCACTGCTATTTCTGAATCTCATGCTGATTTTGACAGTTTCGCAGACAGATGCCTTGACTGTCACGCTCAGGAATAACGCTTCTTAGGATTTTAAGCGTAAAACTGCCCCCGTCATAAGAATAAACAACATAGAAGAGAGACTGACGCCCCGTGATTTGCGCCGGGGCGTTTTCTTCTGTAATGACCGGATTAAATACTTCGGCAGGGATATCGGCAGGATGTGGCGAATGGATTCAGGCCTGAAATTCAATGCAGCAGGAGAACGAAACAATGAAAACACTGACAGACACCCGGTCAGGGGCAAGCAAGACGGCAGTTGCACGTATGCTGCGGTTGCGCTGGATAATCTGGCTGATACCATCTCTGATCTATGCTACCAGCCATGTTCACCGTATTGCTCCGACTATCCTCTTTGATGATCTGATGAGTACATTTCGCACTACCGGTGCGAGCTTAGGCGGCTTGGGTTCAATGTATTTCTATATTTATGCCGTGATGCAGATTCCCTCAGGACTGTTTGCGGATACGCTGGGGCCAAGAAAAACAATTACCGCAGGAGCATGTATCGGTGGATCCGGCGCTTTTGTTTTCGGTCGTGCCGGTACACTCTGGGTAGCTTACCTGGGGAGATTTCTGATTGGCTTCGGCATGTCTTTGATTTTTATCTGCATTATGAAGCTGGCGGCCGAATGGTTCAGGGACCATGAATTCGGCTCACTCTCGGGGCTGACGCTAATGGGGGGAAACCTCGGCGCAATGCTCGCAACAACGCCGTTGTACTTGCTGGTATTGCAAGTCGGCTGGCGTCTTTCCTACCAGGCCATTGGCCTGGCCACACTGATTTTTGGGACACTTGCCTGGATTATTATCAGGAACAGACCTGCAGAGCTGGGGTTGCCGTCCGCAAAAGACCTCGACACCGGTCATGACTCACAGGCAGCAGCAGAAACGAAGCCGGCAAGAATCAGTATCGGCAGAGGGTTAAAGACAGCACTGGCAACACGTGCGGTTTGGCCTACAGTAATTCTCAGTTTTGGCCTATACGGGACAATTGTTGCCTTAAAGGGCATGTGGCTTACACCGTATCTGACTCAGGTTTATGGTCTTAGCCGTGAACAGGCCACCGGTTATGTTTTACTATCTTTGATTGCGGGGCTCTTTGGACCGCTATTAATCGGTGTGCTGTCTGATCGAATCAGACGCCGCAAGCTGCCGATCATGCTGTTTACGCCGCTCTACCTTTTGACTTGGCTCGTGATTGCTTTTTGGAACGGAGGCCGGCCTCCTTTGGCGGCCGTACCAATCTTACTCTTTCTGCTAAGTATCTTTTGCTCTCCCGTTGCTTTGACCTGGGCGTGTGCCAAAGAAGTCAGTCATCCGTCCCTGGTTGGCCTGGCTACGGGAATTGCAAACATTGGCGGGTTTTTAGGGGGAGCTCTCATGCAGTTTCTTTTCGGCTATATTCTCGACCTTAAATGGCAGGGAGCCATGGTTGACGGTGTACGGATTTATCCGCTAGAGGCCTATCAGACTGCTTTTATCTTCACATCAGTAATCGTCTGTATCAGCCTGGCCAGTGTCTTTTTTATCCGTGAGACAAACTGCAAAAATATCTACCCCGAAAACCTGATTACCGCTGCGGAAGTCGTATTATAAAACTGTTTAAACCACGTCACCGCTGAACTTGACAGTGACTCTAAACTGGCATACAATTAAATAATGCAGTGTATTAAGACAGAGCCCAACGATGCGTTCTGGGAGGTTAACGATGGAAAGATTGACTGCCGTAGAAAAGGTAACAGAAGAAAAGGGACATGCACAGTCTGAAGGGAATATTGTTCAATCGGTTGAGAGGGCGCTTACTCTTCTTGAGATCCTGTCGGAAGAAGGCAGCCCCATGGCCATTACCGATATTGCCAAGGCAGTGGAATTGAAAATCAGTACTGTACACCGCCTGCTGGCAACGCTGATTAATAAGGGATATGTGGAAAAGGATGCTGACAGCAGTAAATACAAGCTTAGCTTCAAGCTTTTTACCATTGGTCAGTCTTCCATTTATCCGCTCGACTTACGCTCCAAAGGTCACCCGTTTCTGGAAGAGTTGGTGGACAGGTGTAATGAAACAGCCAACCTGAGTGTGCTGGATGGTGGCGAGGTTGTCTACATTGACCAGGTGGAATCCACAAATATTGTTATCGTCAAAATGTTCTCTACTGTGGGCAGCCGCAGGCAGGCTCATTGTACCGGCTCCGGTAAAGTACTCCTTGCACACCTGCCGCAGGTTGAGCAAGAAAAATTGTTATCCCAAATGGAACTGAAACGCTATACCAATGAAACCATTACAGATTTGAATATCCTAAGAAAAGAGCTGGAACGGATTAGCGGCCAGGGTTACGGGCTGGATATGGGTGAGAGGGAAAAAGACATGCGCTGTGTGGCCGCCCCCATCAGGAGGCACGACGGTCAGGTCATCGCCGCCGTCAGTGTATCCGGGCCCAGTACGCGAATCACGTCTTACTACCTGAACAACGAACTGATTGAAATCGTTATGGATGTGGCAAGCAAACTGTCCCGTGCCCTGGGTTGGGATGGTAACGGTACCGTATAGCAACCGTCAGCATTAAAATTGCATAGACCAGTCAAAAAGCACCTTGCCAGGTGCTTTTTTTTTGCGTAGGAAATTATATTCATTCAGAAAAGCGTGCTCCTACGCAATTGGGGGGTAGTAGGGGGATTCCCACCTACTCTTGCGGGGTGGTCAGGGTCGAAGACCCGTCGAAGGGGTGGCAACCCCTAAAGAACAAGAAAGACGCAACCGCCATGCAAAAACGCGTCAGCGTCTTTCTTGTGCTTTAATGAACAGTTAAATGGAATCATATTTCATAATGCAGCGATATATCATTGAATTTGTACTAAAAAGGATATATAATGCTACAAAATTTCATATTATGAAATACAATTCCATTGACAGAAAAAACTTGCTGTTGCTATAATGAAATTAGATAAAAACGGAATTACAAACCACTATGCGGAAATATTAATGCTGGTAATCTTGTTAAAATTGCTGTAATTGCATTGTGTAGGTGGAATGAGTTCCGCGATATGGAGAAAAGGGAGGAAAAAGTATGAGTTTCAGTAAAGGTTTAAATGCAAGCAAGACTACATTCACAAAAAACAGAACGCCCGAGAGTGTGTCGCCGTTTAGCGGTCTTTGTACCACCTGCCTGGAAGGGTGTCCGGGTCTGTGTGAAGTAGGTAAGTCTGCTTTCCGCGGCCGTGAAGTTCTTTATCCCCAACCATATGGTACCACGACATTTGCTTCTGAAAAAGATTACCCTGTAGACTTTTCACACTTTAATATAATGGGCACGGCTGTTGGTGCCCAGGGAATCGAAGCAGACAGTGACAAAGCAATTTTCCCCGCCGCCAGCGTTGAAAGCAGGGTAGGAGCAACCGAAGAGATTAAGCTAAAAGTTCCTTTTGTCGTACCCGGCCTGGGTTCAACCAAAGTAGCTGCCGACAACTGGGTCGATTTAGCAGCCGGGTGTGCGATATCCGGCGCAATTCTTACAGTTGGTGAGAATGTCTGTGGCATGGATCCCAACAGTGTCATTAAAAACGGTAGGGTTGTTAGTTCGCCAAACCTAAAGAACCGGGTGCAGAATTACCGGGACTGGCAGGACGGTTACGGTGAGATTGTAGTGCAGTCCAATGTGGAAGATACGAAACTGGGTGTTTTGGAATATGCCATCCAGGAGCTGGGTGTAGAAGCAGTCGAGCTTAAATGGGGCCAGGGTGCAAAGAATATAGGCGGTGAAGTTAAAGTCAGGACTCTGGAAGAGGCACTCACCCTCAAGAAGCGTGGTTATGTTGTTTACCCCGACCCTGAGGATTTATATGTTCAGGAACTCTTTAAATCCGGCGCGTTCCATGAATTTGAGCGTCACTCCCGTGTTGGCATGGTAACAGAGGAATCTTTCCTTGCCCGTGTTGAGGAGTTAAGAGAGATAGGTGCAAAATATGTTTTCCTGAAGACCGGTGCGTATCGACCTGCTGATTTAGCAAGAGCCGTAAAGTTTTCTTCCAAAGCCAGAATTGACTTATTGACAGTTGACGGTGCAGGCGGCGGTACCGGTATGAGCCCGTGGCGCATGATGAATGAATGGGGTATTCCCACAGTATACCTTGAGTCTCTCCTCTTCAATTATATGGAGCGGCTGAAAGTACAGGGAGAATTCATCCCCAATGTATGTATGGCCGGCGGCTTTAGCCTGGAAGACAACATTTTTAAAGGATTCGCCCTGGCGGCACCTTACGTGAATGCCATCGGTATGGCAAGGTCACCCCTGACAGCAGTGATGGTTGGCAAAACAATGTGCGAAGCATGCGACCAGGGGAAAGTCCCTGCCGATATCGCCAAAAAATACGGAACCACCCGTGAGCAGGTCTTTGCTGCAGTTCATAAGCTCAAAGATAAATATGGCAATGATATCAGTAAGATTCCTGCCGGCGCTCTGGGGGTATTCACCTACTTTGACCGCCTGCAGACCGGTATACAGCAGTTGATGTGCGGATCGCGCAAATTCGCCCTGGAGTATATCACAAGAGATGACTTAGCTGCGATTACCCGTGAGGCAGCCGATGTCAGCGGTATTCCCTACATCATGGATCTGGATAAAGATGAAGCAGACCGCATCCTCAGCCGCAGTTCTGCAGCCGATACCTATTCTCTCCAGAATTACAGGCGGCCTGCCAGTTCCAGATAATCTACCCTTTAAGTCCAGGAGTTTTTCCCGGGAGGGGATTCGTATGGGATCGTTGGAGCATTATCAGAACATCATGAAGATTGTGCCTGAGGCTATCCGGTTTTGCTGCCAAAAAGAGCACATGACAGAAGAAACGTTCTTCAGAAATCTCCAGGCCGGAGATGAGGCTACACACAGCCGGCTCAGGTATGCATTAGCCAAAGGCATATCAGGTTACCTGGGGAGTTTCGATGATAATCTCCAAAGTGTCTATGTCTATGGATCCACCATGGATGACAACGCCGGGTTAAGTTCGGACATCGACCTGATTATCCAGGTTAAATGTAAAAACGGTGAAACAAAGCGAGCACTGGAGATCCTGGATTCCTATCTCCTGATTAGTTACAGAATCCTCCTTGGGAATGATGAGTACCGCATGAATTGTATGTTGGATGTGCATATTGTTGATGAACAGGATATAAAAGAACGTACAGATTATGGTTGTCTTATTTCATCCCAGCACACCATCCCTGTCAAGGTATGGAGCAGAGCATAGAAAACTCGAGATCTCTTAGACAGGTTAAAATAAGCCGGCCCCTTTGATGGGGCCGGCTTATTTTCCTACATGTAAATACCCCTTTCCCGGTTTGGCAGGAGATGATCCAGCTTGTAACGAATCATATTGCTAATCTGTCGGGTTATAGAAGCTTTGATTCATTCATCATCAATTCAAAGGTTCCGCCGAGATAGTCTGCAGCTTTTCTGCACATCATCATGCGGGTCAGAAAAATCTCAAAGTACTCCATTTTTGATGAAATCTTTATGTCAATTTTTAACCGCAGGGAAATTAATTTGCTGCCGCCGTCCACAAACAACATGGATTCCTCCACAGCGTAATTTACCCGGTCATGAATATCAAAAGTAACGATTTCATGGTTTCTGACGCGGCCGCGGCGTACGTCACTTTTGTCAGCCAGAACCAGGGCTGCAGCAATGGGGCTGACATTGGAACCATTCCCTTCATCATGATTGCCGATTGCGGCTATAATGCTTGCGATTTCTTCCGGGTCCATACCCATACGGGTTAGTATATTAAAAGTCAATAAAGCCCCGGACTGAGCATGCCCGTCCCTGTTAACAAGATTGCCGATGTCGTGCATATAGCCTGCGATTCTGGCCAATTCCGCTTTGCGCTCATCATAGCTGAATTTTAGCAGGATATCAGCAGCGGTTTCCGCAACTTTTCCGGCGTGCACAAAGGCGTGTTCCGTAAAACCCAACGCACCGACCATTTCATCTCCTTTAACAATGTAGGTTCGCAGCTCCGGGTTATTAACGATATCACTGAATGTTATGTTTCGCATGTTTCCTCCTAAATCAGTAGCACATTATATCTAGATTATCCTGCGCCCAATATCGGGCCTTTATACAAAGGAGGCCGGCTATGCCGCAATATGCAGAACCGCCGCTATACACAGAAACCCTGCAGTATTTAAAAAAGGATCCCGTAAATAATCTGAATATCATTTATTTCATGGAAAATTATCAAACCGAAGGGATAGTAAGAGCCGGTAAATCCGTTCTCATACGTGGCACCAGTGATAACAAATGGTTATATATCAGCAGTTCAAATAAAAGCGAATTAGCTTTCTTAACAAAGCAAATGGATAAAAGTGATACGAATTTTGCTGCTGTCCAAAGCTGGATGCTGCCCCTGCTCACTAAGGAAAGAAGTGTTGACTGGATCATGTCAACCACCCAGTGTTTGCTGCCTGCAGATGTAGGGCTCCCAAGAGCGGAACTCAAGACGTCACCGCTTTTATCTCAGGATGCGTCCTTTATTTATGAACAGCTGGGATACAGGGACATTACAACTGTAGAATACATCACTGACAGAATAACAAGAGGGGAAAGCGCCGCCCTTTATGAGCGGGACAGACCTGTGGCCTGGGCGGCCACACATGATGACGGGGCAATGGGCCTGCTCTATGTTCTGCCGGAGTATCGTCGCAGAGGTTATGCAAAAGCCGTACTTGTCTGTCTCGCTGAACAAATTCGCCGGGCAGGAAGAATCCCGTTTGCCCAAATTGAAGAAGAGAATCACAGGTCGCTGCATCTTACGGCAAAACTTGGCTTTGTGCCGCACAGAGACGTTCACTGGCTGAAGACAAATTAAACACAGTACATAATCAGATGCTGTACAAGTATAATTAATAGTGAAACGTTTCTTTGGCACAACAACGGGGAGGTACTGTATGAAAATAGCTGTGATTGGTGTGGGAGGGGTCGGTGGGTATTTTGGCGGGAAACTGGCAAGCCATGCGGAGCAGTATCCGTCAGAGAACACAGAGGTCTATTTTGTTGCCAGAAATGAGCACCTGAAGGCGATTAAAAAAAACGGCCTGACAGTACGTACAGCCGATGAAGGCGAATTCGTGGCGAGGCCCGCGCTGGCCACAGATTGTCTAGCTGAACTGCCGCTGCTGGATGTTTGCCTGATCTGTGTTAAAGGGTATGACCTGCCCGGTGTGTTACACGAACTCAAAGGGAGAATTCAACCTGATACTAAAATAATTGCCCTGTTAAACGGTGTGGATATATATGACCGCATCAGATCTGTAATCACAGACGGTATCACCTATCCTGCATGTGTATATATCGGCACACATCTTGAAAAACCCGGCATGATTGTCCAAAACGGCGGAAGCCGCACAATACTGCTCGGAGAGGACACCGGGCATCCCGGTATATTTCCCCGGGCAACTCTGAAACTATTTGCAGCGGCAAAGATCAGTTTCAGTTGGTGTGAAAACCCCTTTACAGAAATCTGGACTAAATATATATTTATAGCCGCTTTTGGCATGGTAACCGCCAGTGAAAACAAAACATTCGGGCAAATACTGGCAGACAGGGAGTGCAGTGAAACGGTCCGGGCCATCATGCAGGAAATCGTTGAGATAGCAAAAATGAAGGGCATTGATCTACCGGCAGGCATTGTCGCCGATTCCATGCAAAAAGCAAACAATTTTCCTTATGAAACGAAAACATCCTTTCAACGGGATTTTGAACAAAGCGGCAAGCCCGATGAAAGAGAACTCTTCGGCGATACAATCATCCGCTTAGGCGAAGCTTACAGGGTAGCTACTCCAACAACACAGGCCGTCAACGAGAAGCTTACAAGAATAAAATAAAAAGCACGTTCCGCAAAAGGAACGTGCTTTTGCAAGTTTACCTGTTTTGAGCAAACCAGGTCTGCACAGCACAGACGACAACGCCCAGGCCGCACAGCAGGACCACACCGCCAATAAAGGCGAGCATCCAGTCACCGGTAGGAATGTATTGGACAAAGATACTCCAGCCCATGGCCCAGGAGGATGTAACAATCATAATCACAAACGGAATAATGTAGTAGCCGGATTGCCTGCTCAGGGACTTCAGGAACACAGCGGAAGCCAACAGCGCCAGCGCCGCCAGAATCTGGTTGCTGGCACCAAAAAGCGGCCATAACTTCATACCGTATCCCGAAAAGGCCAGTGCCGAGATTGCTGCAATTCCCGGAATCAGAGATACCGTCTTGTCAGCGAAGAACGAAGGTAGTTTAAAGGTGTGAACGCTTTCAGCAAAAGCAATACGGGTAAAACGCATGGCTGAGTCGAGAGTGGTCATGGCAAAGCTTTTGGCAACCACGGCCATGAAGGCTGCTCCAACTGCTACGGGTATACCCAAAGCAGCGACTATCGTGGACCCGCCTTCTGCCCAAACGGCAGGCCAGGAAGCCTGGCCCCAGGCGCCGTAAAAGTTCTGATACCCGGCCACACCCAGGCCGACGACGGCGGTGAGTAAAGCGATGATTGCCAGATAACCTTCGGCCAGCATGGAACCGTATCCAACCACTTTAGCATCTGTTTCTTTCATCAGTTGTTTCGGCGTTGTACCGGTCCCTACAATGGAGTGCCAGCCGGAGATGGCGCCGCAGGCAATGGTCACCATCAAAAACGGCCAGATGGGAGGGGCTCCTTCAGGATAGAGCCTGACGGCCGGCGCCACAACCATGCCTGCTCCACCGGCTACAAGTGCCACAACGCCCAGTGTGCAAATAACTAAGGCAATAATCAGCTGGATTCCGTTAATGAAATCCCGCGGCTGGACCAGCAGCCATACAGGCAAACGGGCGGCAAAAAGCATGTAAATCAGCAATATGATAACCCATGTTCTGTAATCAAGTACCAGTGGGTACATCAGTCCAAGAGAAATCACACCATACATAATCGCCACGGCCACAAGTGCCACCAGATAAATATTAACTTTGAGGTTTTTGCGCAGCATTAATCCAATCACCATAGCCAGAGGGATTTCAATCCAGATAGAGTATACTGCAGCGGGGAAAGCTGCTGCCAGAACAGCAATAACATGGACAAAAACGGCACTGACCAATACCAGCAGGAAAAAGACCACGATATACATTAACTGCATCGCCCGCTTACCCAGTAAATCATTTAGGTAATCGGCGATGCCTCGTCCCTGGTGACGTAATGAAGTGGCCAGGGCACCCATATCATGAACTGCACCCAGAAAAATAGTACCGAGAACAATCCATAAAAGCCCCGGCAGCCAACCGTAGATGGCCGCCACCACCGGACCGACAATCGGTGCCGCTCCGGCAATGGAAGTGAAATGATGGCCCGCCACCACATCGGTGCGTGTGGGAACAAACTCAAATCCGTCATTATACTCAACCGCTGGTGTTTGCACACCGGGGTCGAGACGCCAGATTTTCTCTGCAAGAAACTTTGCATAAAACTTATAAGCAAAATAGTACAAAACCAGGGAAATGATAATAAAATACAAAGCATTCACCAAAAATCACCTTCCTCTCACAGATATTCTTTAATGAACCCGACAAACGACCTTTCGCTCCCCGCGACGTGCACATAACACCTCCTTTGCGGTGTCCGTACGTATGTGTGAAATTAATCCCTTACTACATATCTATCGAATCGAATCTGCGGATATGTCCCAAATGCGACACAATAACTGAAAAATCACGGGAAGGGATAAGATATGAAATAAAGCAAATTGAATCCTCTACTTCAGAAAGGAGACTTCCATGACAGACAGAACATCCAGAGAAAATTTTTTGCAGACTGAAATCCATGAGGGTATGGCAATCGGTTTATGGAAAGGACTTGGCTTTAAAGATTCTGAATTAACACCACATGAAATGCTAAATATCATGAACGCGAAGATCAACAGTGGTGAAATCAGCCTGGAGCAAATAAAAGCTGTTCTGGACTTAGTGGGCGAGGAAGGGAAATTTTCCAACCAGCAATGATTGTCTTATCCACATTGCTAAAATAAAAAGCGGCTTTCAGGTTTTACTCCTGAAAGCCGCTTTTTTGCCTTACAATGACGACATGTTCCTCAGATTTTCAAGAAAAACAAAATGCTTCTGGCTATTTGCAATGTCACCGCACAGACCTGCTAAAGTTACGCCTGCTCATCTACAAACTCAACCCGCGTTACCGTGGAGATGAAACTTTTATCAGCGAGTTTAAATAATTTCTTCAGGAAAAGCCACATATGAAGTCTAACAATGCTACTTACTTAATATATTTTTACAGCCAAAAAGTATCATGATAAGGCAAAATGCCTTAGGCTGTTGTTAGCCTTTTGGCACTTTACGATGAACTAAATGTAGAAATGCCGCAATCCTTCCACATATGGTAACAAATATGTCATAAATATGTTTTTCCGAGTACGCGTACTTCGTGGGACTTCGCACTTTTTACAAGCTAAAATTAAATAAACTTAATTAATATGGAGGCTACTATGAAAATTGTAACATTATTAACCCGGATGATTTTTGTCCTTTTACTTTTAGTCTTAATTCCCCTTTTAATAATAATGTTTCAGGATAAGGGCTTACTCCCAAAAACTGTTCTGTCTAATTTTAAGCCGCTTACAGTAATTAGTGACAGTATGTCACCAACCTTAAAGGCTGGCCATGTTGTTGTGATTCGTAATGTGCCATCAAAAGACATTGAGCCCGGTGATATTATAACGTTCAATAATATGCCCGAATCTGAAACTTATATAACTCATCGCGTTGTTAAAGTAAATTCGGATGGAAGCTTTATTACACGAGGTGATGCTAATCAAACAAATGACCTTGCTCCTGTGCCTGCCGAAAACGTTGTGGGCCGCGTTATAGTTGCTATACCCTATTTTGGGTATCTTGTAGAATTCACGCGTTCAAAGCTTGGCATGATCATCATGATTATCCTGCCGGGGCTATTAATTCTTGTTTGTGAAGTCCGTAATCTTGCACGCTATCTCGAAAAAAGCGAGGCGCCTTCATGAAGAGAATGAATGTAATGAGGAGAACGATTTGTTTCCCGCTGGTTCTGGTGTTTATATTTGTCGTTAGCAGCACCATCCTGTTTTTATACCCGCGAGACCTTTATACATTCACGCTTTATAGTTCGCAAGCTCAAAGTAGTAGTGTATACCTCTCCGCCACAGAATTTTCAGATAACTTTACTGTACGTCCAGGAAAGTCTTTTGCCGGCATCTGGAGTGGTCTCTTATCCGCGCCTATTGACTTTGGCTTATGGCCCGCAGGAAACAGCAAAAATTTTCCTGAAGCATTAGTCGTTGAAAATATAGACAGTACGACGAATGAAGTTACATTTTCGTTCTCAGACGGCTTAGCTCAGCTTTTTGATATTCGAGATAACGATAAACTTAACATTAACCCTTACGAAAAGGCAACTGTAAGTTTGAAATTATCTTTGGGTTCTGATTTGCCTGAAGGTGAATATAGTGGCGAATTGTACATAAGTGCAAAAAAAGGATTTTTAGTAAAAAGCATTCCTGTCCTGATTCAAATAGGAAAATCCAATAAGACTGCTGATTCGCTTAAGAGTACAGAACAGTCTACCGCCAAAGCGCCTGTGGAAACAGGAAATGAAGATGCACAGCCAGACTCTGTTGTTGAAGAAGTATACGAATCACCAAGTGAGCTCTCAAACTCGGTGGAACTACATTCGCCTGATAATGCTTCTTTTGGCCAGGTCATGGAAGTAGAAGATGCTACTGAACTTCCGGATCTGGACGAAAATAATGACGTAAGTCGGTGAAGGGGGGAAAATATGTAAAATTCAGGACCCATTATGTCTATTACTTTGGGAAAGGGGTGACAAATGTTGAAAAACAGAAGCCTGGCAATTCTTGTAGTCTTTACACTGGTTGCAGCATTGATCGGCGGGAGTACTTTGGCGGTACTGACAAGTTCAGCTTCAACTGTTGCCAATAACTTCAGTGCAGGAACGTTAGTAGTTGTTGCAGGTGAGCAAAACATTGAAGTTGGTAACTACGCAAACATGGCACCCGGGGACACAATTCCCGGAACGTTTAGTGTTACTAATAACGGCACCCTGCCGTTAAGGTACACGGTTGAAGCTGTCACATCCGGTGACCTTTTTGCAGGATCAACGCCCGCAGTTGTGTCTCACAGCGTTTATTCAGACGGTGACTATATTCTGAGCCCCGGAGACGTGGAAACCATAGCTTTTGATGTTCATTTACCGCTCATTGCGGAAAATGGGTATCAAGCAGCACTGGGCCAATTGTATTTCATTGTTTCGGCGGAGCAGTATACAGGCGAGCCGCCACCGGTTGGTACAGGCACCGTCAGCGGTTTTGTTGTTGACGCCACTAGTGGACAGGGAATTCACGGAGCTATGATCAATTTCAGGTCGGGAACAAGTACTGATGGACCGATCATTGGTACTGCTTCTACGGGCCCGGATGGAGCGTATTCTCTGCAACTAGCCGAGGGTAGCTACACCGGTGAAATCCTGGCTGCCGGGTATGTAACCGGCTACTTGACCGCGGTAAGTGTAGCCAATACGGAAACAGGCAACCAGAATGGTGTCCTTACAGCTGCTATTGGGGATGAGCAGTATAGAATCGTCCTGACATGGGGGGCTAATCCGTCTGATCTGGATTCCCACCTGACAGGGCCCGCTGTCGAAGGCGGCAGATTCCATGTATTCTATGCCAACCGAACCTATACTTACAATGGTGTCACCTATGCGGCTTTAGATTATGATGACACTAGCAGTTATGGGCCTGAAACGACAACGATTTATCTCTACGTTTCCGAGGGTGATGTGTACAGATATTCTGTGCACGATTATTCTAACCGTTACGCAACGAACAGCACGGCAATGGCCAACTCGGGTGCTTCCGTTCAGGTATACCGTGGTGATAGTTTAGTGGGTACATATAATGTGCCTCAGCAGGACGGAACATTATGGACGGTGTTTGAGATTCAAGGAAGCACCATTAATGCCATCAACGGCATGACTTATCAAAGCAACCCCTATTACGTACAGTAAGAAAACTGGCGTTCAGCTTGGAAGAGAGTAAGTTTATCCAATTAAAATAGTAGGAGGAATGAATAATGTTCAAAGGTAAAGTTATTTATAGTCTTTTGCTAGTCGCATTGGTGGCTGCACTTGTCGGTGGTGCAACTATGGCCGTGTTCACAAGTACTGACAGCAACACAGCTAACAATTTTCAGGCGGGTACCGTTATCGTTACTGCCGGTGACATTGTAACAAGCAGCACCATTAATATTACCAATATGGCCCCCGGGGATGTTTACGAGGGTTCATTTACTGTGGCGAATGCCGGTTCACTGGAACTCTATTTCGACACACAAGCCTTAGCGATTGGCACCCTGTTTGAAGGTACTACTCCCGCAGTTGTTACTTTTACCCCGGAAAATGCTGTTCTGGCACCCGGTGGAAGTACGGTTGTGAACTTCAGCGTTAATTTCCCGTTAGCGGCCGATAATAGTTACCAGGGCGCTGCCGGCAGTGTACAGTTCGCTGTAAATGCTGTGCAGACAGCTAATCACACTTACGCTGACTATAATTTTTAATTTAGTCCATTAATTAAAACGGCAAGGGCGTGCTGTGGCAAAGCCGCCCTGCCGTTACTTTAGTGAGGTGTTATTATTGAGAAAGCGTCCAGTGATTTTTATTTCACTAGTATTGTTGGTTGCGCTGTTTACCGGAGGGGCCACATATGCCCTTTTCACTTCTTCAGCAAATACAACTGCAGCTACGTTACAAGCTGGAACTGTTCTTGTTGATGTAGTGCGTGACCTGGGAGATCCGATTCCCGGCCCCATGTTTTACACTACGAAAGAACAGGGGTTAATGTCCGGCCAGGACATAAGTGATATTGTTAACCCCACTGGTCTTTGGAAACCAGGCGATGTGCATACGCGTAATTTAGATGTGAAAAACGTTGGTAGTTTAACATACCGTATCAACGGAGTTTCCGCCGACCTGTACAACATTTCGGACGAAGCATACCAAGAGTTTGCCCAAAAATTAAACGTAAAAGTTTATGTTGCATCGCAGCCGACCCAGGTTCTTTACGACGGCACGCTGGCGGGCTTGCTCAGCGGTACGGTCACTTGCGTCGCTAAGCCCCAGGGTGCTGTAGGATCCGTTATTCAATTGGCTTTCGAAGCCACGCTGGATATCGGGGCAGGAAACATTCTGCAGGCTGCTGAACCAAAGGTGGACTTTGCTGTTTATGTAGAGCAAGTGCGGAACAACTAAGTTCTGTTTTATAGTAGTTTTAAGTCAGGGAATGGACACTATACTGCCTTATGTATAGTGTCCCTGTCCCTTACTTGATATTTGGCGGTTACTGGAGGAATGCTCATGAAACCCTTACTGAAAACGACTGTCGTTACCTTAGTTCTGTTGTTTGCCGTAATTATTTCTTCTTTTCTATCTCTATACAAAAGTCCCGTAGGGGTTGCCTGGGCTGTGGAGACGGCATCTACAGGATTTGGCATTTCCGTTTCTCCTGCCAGCAGCTTTTTAAACGCACCAAACGCTGCACCGGGTGACAGTGTAAATTCTGATTTAACGGTAACTAATACCGGTGAACTAGACTTTTGTTACAATATAACAGCGGTAAGAGAAGCGGGGGATGTAAATCTATTCGATGCTCTTCTGTTAGCAATTATCGATGAAACAGGAAATCTTCTGTATCATGGACCGTTAAGCCAATTGCATGATTTCCATATAGGGATTCTTGGGCCCGGCAGTAGCGAGGTACTTAATTTCACGGTAACGTTCCCTTTGAGCAGTGACAATAATTTTCAAGGACTGAATGCAACTGTTTCATTCGTATTTACAGCTACAGAACACCCGGCAGAAATTAGTGGCTCTATTGTTTGGGACCCACCTTTGGAAAAAGCCGATGTCCACGTACGTAAGGGTGTAGTTATGCCAATTAAATTTCACTTGATAAAAAGTGACGGTACGTTTGATACTATGAAGAGAGGCATTGATTTGATTATTACAGGAGTAGATGATAACGGCAATCCTGTAGAATATGTGTTTAGCGTGGTGAATAATACGCTTGATTGGGAAGAACACGGTTTAAACAAACCTCACTACAAGCTTATGTTTGACACAAAACTATATACCGTTGCACCAAATACGTATTACACCGCTACAGTGCATTATGGTCAACAGGTTCTTGGTTATACACGTTTTAAAAGCGGTCATTAAGCTCAAGTCAGTTTGCCTTTAAACAGGTATTCGACTCTACTCATTTTCAAATAAGGTGGCAAGTCAAGTCTTAGGGCTTGGCTTTTTTGTTGATACGAATAGGAGATACGTTAATATACAATTTTTTTTAAAACAGAGCTCCCCAGGATAAAACAGAAGATAAGGGATGTCCTTTTGACCGGAAGATCCAGCGTTCCCCTTTTTGACACGACGTATCTCCATGCCATGAGGGCTGTAGAGATGGCATTGGTTTAAAGGATAAGCTAAAGAGCATCCTGATGTTGTCCGTTTTGCGGAAAATATGTGCGCTCAGTGACCCGGACAGGTCAACAGCTAACACTGTAAAAAGCAGCTCTGTTTTAAATAGAGCTGCTTTTTGGGGATTAAGTATTTTCTACTATAGCTATTTTACAATGTAGACGCTGGCTGATACTTCCTGCAAAACAGCATTGCTGACACTGCCCAGAAGAACTTTCTTTAAACCGCCAAGCCCTCTGCTGCCCATGACAACAAGGTCAAAGCCATCCTCTTCCACAACCTGGGCGATGGTTGCGGCCGGGTGCCCCTGTCTGAAGATCGTTTTAGCCTTTAGGTGCATCCCTTCCAGGATCTCCATTGCTTGCAGCAGAATTTTTTTGCTGTTCTCTTTTTCCTGCTCTTCGAGGTCTCTGTAGTATGCCAGGATTTCACTTGTAGGGAAGCCTACTTCCCCGAAGTATGCAGCGCGTCTGCTGACAAACACATGAATCACAGTAATCTCGTCTGTATTATAGCCCCTGGCAAGATTGGCTGCTTCATGTAGGGCTTTTACACTTTGCTCCGATCCGTCCACACACACTAAAATTTTCATCTTGGGTTCCTCCTCTGAGCATTTCTCTATGATTTTAATTATATAACTCAACTTTCGCACCAAAAAAATAAGCTCTGAAGCCCATAAACACTAGGCTTCTCAACAAAAAAATAGTTGTATTGACAACAAAAACACCTCTCCGTTTGATAAAATGGAAGTGACGAACTTACCATACAAACAGAAAGGTGTGTCTACAATTATGATACTACACAACTCCCTGTCTGAAAAGGACGGAAAACAATATTTTGCGAGAAGTTTTTCTCAGTTGAAGGTGAGTAAACACCTTCGAGATGCTGGCATTAGAAAAACGTTTGGCTTTTCGGCCTTCATGGTATTTCAAATCCTCTTCCAATTAATTTTTATGGGGAAAAATTGGTACCGTCTTTTAGACAGTGATCGTAAAAGTGACTTGCCAGGCAAGGATACCATCTATCGATTCCTTAATCATCAAAGATACGCATGGAGAGCATTCCTACAT
>JAWSUT010000017.1:0-29760 GCA_033549345.1 Bacillota bacterium
AAATACCGCTGAGGATATAACCCGCAATCACTCTGACCAAAAGCTCCCGCTGCCTGGGCTCAAAAGCAGCAAACAACCCTTCCACCCTGGCCATCACATCGGTAATCGGGTTTTCACTTCGTTCGGCCCAAAAGCTCTCCATGACCACCAGCCGGACAAGGTCCCGTTCTTCCAGCAGAAAGCGCAGCCGGTTTTCCATCAGGTCACGAACTGTTTTGCGCATATCGCTCTGGCCGCTGACGTCAAAATTGTCAAGGAAAGAAACCAGCGGATGGATCACGGAAACAAAAATTTCTTCCTTTGACGGAAAATGCCGGAACAGAGTCATCTCTGAAATCCCTGCTTCCCTGGCAATCTGGACTGTGGTGGTTCCCTTGTATCCGTTTGTGATAAACAGCTTTTTGGCCGCAGCCAGGATGGCCTGCTGCGTATCTGCTTTCTTCATACGCTCCTCCAGTGTTTATTCAGCTAACTTTAGCTTACGCAAGCTTTCTGCCGATGTCAAGAGAACGCGCTAATTTGTTTGTTTACCCGGATATTGATTTATCCTGCTCCGGCTGTTCTTTTTTTTGTCCGCGCCTGGTATACACGGCATACCCCAGTGCAAGAAGAGCCAGAATGCCCGAACCACCGGCAATGCCTGTCAGCTGCCCGATTTTCCCCCGGATCACCGACAGTTTCTTGGTGGTAATGGCATCGTCCCTGACATGCACAATATCAGTGGCCAGACCCAGATAGCCTTTATCCCAGGCATAAAGTGCTGAATTATGAAAACCTCCCATAAAGGTGGCAAAGCGGTGGGCCGTACTTTCCCGGTAGATGCCAAAACGGGTCTGTTCATCAATTAGGCCCTCAGCAAATAGCATATCGGCAACATCGATAATCTTCGCCTTCATGATATCGGCTTCCCGCACCAGGGCATCCCCCTTGGCCAGTTCCCGCAGCACAAAACTCTCGGCATGACACTCGGAGCACCGGGCCACCATGTCATCGCGCCAGTACTGCCACTCTGCCATGGATTCCCGCATGATTTCAGGAGCCCTGGCCGGCCCCATTGTTTCCAGCGCCTGCTTCACCTTCTCCCGTGCTTCCACCCACTCATCGTCGTCGTCATCTCCCGGCCGCAAGCCCAAAAAACCCCAGGCCGTCATGACTTCATGGCCCCCGTGACAGGTCACACACGTGGGGGCGCGGCCGGAATCTCCCTCCATCTGATACAGCTTGCCGTGCTTAGAGTTGGCCCACATCTCATACTGCGGATGATCACCCGTGTGGCAGGTACCGCACGCTTCCGGTTTTTTGGCTTCCTCTGCGGAAAACACATGCCTGGTATGGCAAGAATCGCAGCGCCCCCGGCTGCCGTCATCCCAGATATAGCCGACCTGGTGGCAGACCACACAGCCTTTGTCGGTAACAGCCGCCGGCATCATTTCATATGTAGGTACACTCTGCATCGCTTCCCAGCCCCAGTAATGTTTGCCCGCATTAAATGCAGACACTTCTCCCTCATGGCAGCCGGCACACGTCTTTGGTGTCGGACTAAACGGCTCCCCCGTTCCGGGCCCGTCATGATCTGTACCGTGACAGTCGGTACACAGCATCGTCTCTGCCTTGCTGCCCCGGGCAAAATCCTCCGCCGCACTCACATGGCACTCCCGGCACGAGCTGTCCGCCGCATACACCGAACCGGCCATCAGGATCAAAAGCCCCCCGAAAACAAACAACAGCCAAAGTCTCCTCATTTCCCCACCTCCGATAATATCGTGTTAGTACTCACTAACATTATCGGCTGAAAATATTCCCATTGTCAAGAGAAATTTTGAACAAAGTTTTAATTATCATTCTTGCTACTGGAAACACTTGACAAAACCATCCTACATGTGTAGGATGGAATCGTACTACAAATGTAGGAGGTGCTGCTATGCCTAATCCACCCAGGATTACTGAGGCTGAATGGCGGGTCATGAAAGTTCTCTGGGATAAAGGCTCTGCTAAGTCTGCTGAGGTTGTGGAAAGCCTGCAGGATACCGATTGGAACCCAAAAACAATCCATACCCTGCTTTCGCGGTTGGTAGAAAAAAAAGCTGTAAAGGCTCAGAAGAAAGATAACGCAGTGCACTATCAATACATTCCTCTCGTTAAGGAAAAGGAATGCCAGTTGCATGAATCAAAGACTCTCCTCAAAAAAGTTTATAATGGCTCACTGAGGATGATGGTAACCAGCTTTCTGGATGCAGGGGCCCTGTCGGAAAATGAACTGCGGGGGCTAAAAGAAATCCTGAATAACTCAGGTGGTGGCAAACACGATGATTAACCTCTTTTTTACCGCCCTAACACTGTCACTGATGGGTACTGTAACGGCCGCCGGGATTCTGCTTGTAAAGTGGCTGGCCTCAGCCCGGTTTTCACCTAAATGGCATTATTTTATTTGGATGCTTCTAGTGGCCAGGTTGCTTATACCTGTTTTCCCCGAGAGTTCTCTTAGTATTTTTAATCTACCCGTGCGACAACACGAAGCAGGGACTGCTATTGAATACCAGGCAGGAGATAAAATCAGTTTCTCCGCCGCAAGTCAACGAGATACATCGTCAGGCATCATACCGAGAACAAAGGATCTGCCAGATAAGTATACCCCCATTGATCCGGGACAAACACCTGATTACGTGGAATTCCCCCGGTCGTTTATCCATGCATGGCTCGCCCGTTTCTGGTTGGCTGGTTTTTTACTTATAGCAGTGTATTTCCTCTCGCTAAGAATTTTATTGCATATAAAACTGCACCGCATTCCACCCTATAAAAACAATCGGTTCCAGGCTCTATTATATGAAGCAATGAGTGTCACCGGCTATAGCAATGAACTGGTTGTATTCGAGTTTGACGGTATTGCCACACCCTCTCTTTTTGGTATATTTCGTCCCAGGCTGCTCATACCCCCTAGGATGATGGATAGACTGGAGGACAGAGATATCTACCATATGCTCCTGCATGAATTTGCCCACGTAAAACATCGAGACCCGTTAATTCATACGATCTTACACCTTGTTCTGTCCCTGCACTGGTTTAATCCATTCATCTGGCTGGCAATTAGGCGCATGAAGCTGGACGGGGAACTGGCCTGTGATGCCTACGTTCTGGAGCACCTGCACAAGGATAAAGGAAGTTATGGGGAAACACTCCTCAGGGTCATGGACATAGCCGGAAACAGAAACTTTGCTTCGGTTACCACATGTATGGCAGTCTATAAATCTAACTTACGCCGCCGAATTGAACTGGTTGCCAACAGGAGAACATATACAAAGACTGTTTCTGCACTAACCGTTATAATTACAATTTTGATGTCAGCCTTATTCCTTACTGATGCCGCTGCAAAACCTGTACCCACTGTAACAGTTGAACGGGCTCTTGCCATAGCAGGTGAAATCTATGGGATAGACACTGTGGTGCGCATCACAAGGAAAACAGGGGAAGAGATCGGTATTTCTGAAGAAGAAGCTGAGGATATGTTTTATGCGATCATCGGGACTGTTGGTACATGGGTGACAATAACTGTCTATGTCAATACAGAAAATGTTAATCAACATACGATGCGCGGTTCTCAAATGATTGGGCTGCCAAGCTGTATGGATTGTCATGCAATGCCCGCCAATCCCCTTGAGATGCGAGAGTTCCGTCAAATCTACGAGACTGACAAAATTAACGAAATTAAAGAACGAAAATTAGCAGAAGCACAACAAATCCCGATAGATTTTTTTACCGAGGAACAGGAAATGAATAAAATCGCAAAAGAAGAATACGGGCTGTCCGTTTTTTATTAGTGGCGGCCGTAGCTTCATGAATGAAGAAGCAAAAGAAATTCTTGGTACCGACAGCAGGTTTTATAGATACAAAACGTTTGTAGACAGGAATCTTAACACTGTTAAGGTATACTTCGATGATAAAGACTTTTCTGTTCACGGGATTATAATACTTGGTAAGCGATAAATACGATAAAAACCCGGGGACACCGGGTTTTTTAACTTAATGTACATAGCCACCTTTTTGGGGAATGGCCCTCTCTGCAAAATTCTCCGCCAGTGCCGATAGCTGCTGGGAGAGTTCTTCCCCCTGCATTGGCAGTCCATGGCTGGGTATCGCCATCTTCGGCTGCAGCTTACTGAGTGCTTTAACGGAATTCTCCGCTGCTTTCCAGTCCATAGTGAAATATGCCGGCGGGCCATGGATTTCCTTCTCTTTGGACAGCACAGATTCGGCTGAATCCTGCTTAAGTGTGGTAAATGCATCCCCCACAATGAGAGTGCCGTCACCGTCCCGGTATAAAGAAACATGCCCGGGAGAATGGCCCGGCGTATGAATCCAGCGCCATCCCGGCATCCACGGAACGCTGCTGCCTGCCGGCAAAGCCTTTACACGGGTACCCAGGTTGAGTCCCTTATTGGGGAATGTGGGAGAAATTTTGGCAATCAGTCCTTCATTGACAGTGGGGTCGGCCGGCGGATAGTCCTGCTGTCCCGTTAAAAAGGGCAGCTCCTGCTCATGGGCGTAAACCGGTACATTCCAGACATTGAGCAGTTCCAAGAGCGCTCCCACATGGTCAAAATGGCCATGGGTCAGGATAATGGCCTTCGGCTGGCTTCCTTTCCCGAAACGGGTTTCTGCTGCAGTCATAATATCTTTTGATGTATGGGCCATGCCGGCACCGACAAGCACCCACTCGCCGTTATTCGCATTGGGGTCGCCGACCAAGACCACATTAACAAGTGGAAGCTCTACAATCATGATGTCAGGCATAATTTGTCCGGTTGATACAGGCTTCTGTGTGATTTGCTGCAGGATGTTGCTCTCCATGGTTAAAACCTCCTATGTTTTTACTGCCTTTAGTATGCCCTGTTGATAGCTAAATTTGATGCAAAGTAAAAAACCCGGACAATCCGGGTTTTTCCTTGTTAGTGTCTTGTTGATTCAGTTAGCAGGCCGCTTCGGCAGTAGTAAGCCAGTCCACTGTCTCAATAACTTCATTAAGGTCAAAGGGTTTGCCAATAAAAGCCTGATAACTTCCTTCCGGCGGCATGATATCCGGACTCGGAACAGAGCCTGACACTATAATCACAGGAATATTCCGTAATAACTCATTTTCACTACGCATGATTTCCACTACTTCACGTCCGCTTATTCCAGGCATATTCAGGTCAAGTATTACAAGATCCGTCTTTGCTTCTCCCTGAAGTATCTTAAGTCCGCTGCTACCGTCAGAAACTACTTCTACTTTATGGCCCTCTTCCGTCAAGGCCAAATCAAACACCATCCCGATACTGGGTCGATCTTCAATGACTAACACGTTTGCCAAATGTCTATCCTCCTGCATCCATAAAATTGTTAGGACTTAATTATATTTTATCCGGAAAACAGAATTTGCTGTAACCTGTCGACACGAGAGAATTACTTTACGTTAAATTTCTACACATTTCCTCTTTATGGGCTATTTTTCATTATATTGAAGGTATTCTCTGTTTTTTGAAGAATTGAAATATGTCAGATTCTGCAGAAAGGGAGGCCAGGAAAGATTAGATGAGTCAATTCACAATGTACAGGGATATGATTAATGAAACATTTGAGTCTGTAAGTGACTCTATCGGCATTCATGTCATGCTCATTGTTGTGGAGCATGCCCTTTGGAACACCAAAAACAAGTATGAAGAAGCAGCATGTATCCAGTTCTCAGAAGAAGGAATCAATTTTGATGCAATGGCAGAACTGGAAGAAGAGAAAGTTCGGGCCATTGCTCATGAGCTGGCTATGACGATAATCGCTACCTTAGGTCGTTTAGTTGGAAAACAACTTGCCCGTCAGCTAATGAATGATCTGCAACTGACGAATGCTGAGGAGGAGTAAAACTTGACTAGAATTGAAACCGGGATTCAAAACTTAGATACAATACTGCACGGTGGTATTCCTGAAGGTTCTACGGTGCTCCTTGCGGGCCGCCCCGGTTCCGGGAAGACCATTCTCGCTCATCAAATCATGTTTCATAACGCGGCACCGGAGTCTAAAGCTCTTTTTCTGACGACTCTCTCGGAGCCTCAGGTAAAAGTTATGCACTTCCAGCAAGAGTTTGGATTTTTTGACAAAGCCAAGTTTCAGAACACCGTTATTTATCATGATATGGGGTCAATTATTCGCAAACGCGGCGCTCAACATGCTATTTTAATTATTGATGAGTTGTTACGTAAGCATCAGCCCCGCCTTGTGGTTATTGATACAATAAAAACAATTAGCGAGATGATTCCTTCCTTAGTGGAATACCGTGAATTTCTGTTAGATTTGTCACTTCGGCTGACAACCTGGGGTTGTACAACATTACTGCTTGGTGAGTATTCAGAAGAAGATATGAATATTCGCCCAGAAAGTGCCATAGCTGACGGGATTATCTATCTTAATGGTGTGGAAGAAAAAAGACATCAGAAACGGTATCTGCGCATCTTAAAAATGCGGGGGACCAACCATATCAGCGGTGAAAACTTTTTCCGCATCACAGATCAGGGTATCGAAGTATTCCCCCGTCTCAAACCCGATTTAAATGACCAGTCTTACAGGCAAACCTCAGAGCGAATCTCAACGGGATTACCCCAACTGGATGAAATGACAGCCGGCGGCATCCCCCGTGGTTCCACAACATTGGTAAGTGGAGCTTCCGGTACCGGAAAAACATTGTTGGCTCTGCATTTTATTTATGCCGGCCTGCTAGCCGGTGAATCGGTACTTTTTGTTACATTTGAAGAAAACCCCCAGCAGATTCTGCACGGCACGTCTAGTATGGGCCTAGACCTGCACGCTTTTATCAACTCAGACAAACTTCATTTTCTATACGTTTCACCAATGGAGTTGAACGTTGACGAGCATATCTTCGATATCCAAAATTTGGCCGAAGAATGCGGGGTATCGCGCATTGTTATTGACTCCATTTCATCTTTTGAGTTGGGTATGACTGATAAAGTGAAATATACTGATTATATCTGGGCCATGACGGACTACTTTAAGGTTCAGGGAATCAATGTGCTGTTGACACACGAGATGCATGATTCCCAACAAGTTACTGAACTAACCAAGCACGGCATTAGTTTCGTTGCCGATAATGTAATCCTTTTACGCTACCTGGAACAAGGCTTTGATATTAAGCGTTATCTTCGTGTGGTTAAAATGCGTTCGAGTAACCATGCGAACAACCTACGGGAATTAAAAATCAGCAGTAAAGGTGTACGTATCGGCAGCTCCCCTTCGTAGCACGCATAAGCCAACAAACCGGGATGGTGGTGAGATATGAATAAACGACCACAACTGCAAAAACTTGCTGATTCTGAACGCTGGACCCACTTTTTGGAAAGCACCGCTATCGGGCTGCAGCTTAATCTTACCCTGCTCTTCCCTGACTCTCTCAAGCAGGTTCAGGCCCCCGCCAAATGTACCGTTTGCGGCAGGACGTTCCCTGAGTTGCCCACAGCGGAAGCAGAAAAAATAATTTCTTTAGCTCAGAAAACACCCGTTTCATCAGAGGACCCCTTAATGATTATTCACCCCCTCCGCGACGGGCTTATGATGGTCGCACGGGACTGCCATTGCAATCGAACTAAATGGTGCCCTTCAATAGAAGAACGGGCTGAACTCTGCCAGAGACTGCTGGCAAGCTTTCAAACAGCCCTGACGGAAAGCATAAGCGGGGGGCAGCGGGCAACTGAACTTTCGGCGATCCGTCAGATGAACCAGATTGTTCTGTCCCTCTTTCAGGGAAGCAGTAATGCCACTGCGCGCTCTTTTGATTTGATTCTCTCCGCGTTAATTATTTTAACCGAGGGACAGGGAAGTTGGCTTGAATATGAATGGGATGGCAAAGAAGTTCTCCTCAGCAAAGGTAATGAAAAAGCCGTTAGCATGTTCATCTCAAAAAAACAGGGTCAAGCGGAAACAACCCCCTTAATGAATAAATTGAAACATGGCCGGTTGGGTGTCTTGTCTCCTGCTGATCACGAACAGGCGGCTTCGATTCTCTCTTTGTTTGCCCAGGAATGTGTAATTATTGCCGAGATTGCCGAACTTTTTGAACTGCTGCAAGATTACTTCGGTCAGGTACTGGGATCTATTTGCAGTGCGGTTCTGCTTGTTAACAGGCACCATAAGGTGCTTTACGCTAATGCGGCAGCAGCCGATATGCTGGGCAGTACAGCGCAAGAACTGTTAGGAATCGAAGTTACGGGGATAGAAGCACCCTGGAATGCATCCATTCACGCCAATACCCGACACCTTGCTGCCGGAAACATGGACCCTTTGGGTCCGGGAGACAGCCGCCGCTGGATTGACTGGCAGGTTTGCCCGATGTATAAAGCCGAAACATTGGTGGGTTGGGTCATCCTGGCTGACGACCGTACCGATTACTACAACTGGCACGAAGCAGGCCGACGCGCCGAACGCCTGGCCCTTACTGCATCTCTTGTTGGGTCGCTTGCACATGAACTGCGGAATCCACTAAGTGCAGCCAAAGGATTACTGCAGCTTTCCGGCCGCAAACGTGACCCGGAAAAGACTGCCTCCTACAACGATCTGATTTTACGGGAACTGGACCGTGTGACACGTCTCTTAAACGACTTTTTACTGCTGGGTCGTACTGAACACCATAGCGAGGACATCATAGAGCCTGCAGCTTTTATCACTGAACTGCTGCCCCTGCTGGAAGGTGAAACGGTTGGGTCTGACGTGGAGATTGTTACTGAATTTGGTAACGTATCGCAAATTTCGTTTGATCAGGGGCAGTTTACACAAGTACTCTTGAATCTAACGCGTAATGCAGTAGACGCCAGCGGCTTACAGGGACAGGTAACACTTAGGCTGTCACAGGAAAAAGAGCAAGTCCTGATTGAAGTCGAAGACCAGGGGCCCGGCATACCGGATGCTGCATTTGAGAAACTGTTTCAGCCGTTTTTCACCACTAAGGAACGGGGTACCGGGCTTGGGCTTGCGGTAACTCAGTCTATCGTGCACTGTAATGGCGGCGAAATCAGTGCCAAGAATGCAGAAAATGGCGGTGCCATATTTTCTGTCGTCATCCCTGCTTATGTACAGAAGTCTGTTTCCAGCATCAAAGTAATGATTATCAGTGATGATGAGTTGCTGCGTTATCCGGTAAAAAGAATATTGTCAAAGGCGGGAATATGTGCCGCCGGTTATGCCGACATGGATGAGGCACTGGCCCTGGAGCACAGCATCTCTCCGGCCGTTATTCTGCACACATCACTTACCCGGCAAATCGCCCTGAAAATTAAAAAACACTGGCCGGATGCTAAAACTATCGCCATTGACCATCCTGACAACATTACCCGGCTGCCCGATGTCAGTTACATCCATAAACCTCTTGATTATGCCCACCTCATTTCTTACATAAACGAAGTTTTAGCAGAAAATGCAAATAAAAAAACCCGGTAATCCGGGTTTTTTGTTGTAATGAATTAGTCCGGTTTATCTTCCGGAAGATCTTCGCCCAAAGCGAGCCGGCAGATGTCACTGATCATATAATTAAATTCCAATCTGATTATGCAGATTATCCCCGGTAAGCACATTTTCCTGCTTTTTTCAGTTAAAGGGGAACTTTTTACCATAATCATGGTCTAAGAAGTTAACACATTTTAGGGGGAATCATCTTGCTCAGGAAATCAACAGTATTATTCTTCGTTGTCATCGCCCTTATCGTCTTCACAGGCTGCCAGAAAGCTCCCTCAGCTGGTTCAGTACAGAAAATTGAACTACTCCAAATTGATGGATTTACGCAAACCGATTCTGTTGTACTGGCAACGTTTACAGAACAAGACGAAATTCAGCCTATTGTCAAAGCCATTGAAACCAGCACAAAAATCGATGGTATACTGGATGTCACAGCACCCTCGTTTGGTTTAAAGCTCTACGATACTAACGATGCGGTGAAAACGTATTACCTGTGGGTTGGCCAGGATACCCGGTATAACGGAATGATTATGGATGTTGAAGATACCCATACGGGTTACACATTAACGGAAGAAGCAGCAGAAATGCTTTTTACCCTTATTCAAAGATATTAAGAAAGAAAGCCCTGTTACACAAAATTTTTGTCCAACAGGACTTTTTATCTTCAGAAACAAACAGCGTGATGATGATACAACATTGTGACCCCGTGTCCATAAAGCTATTACAGCATAGCCTGCCGGTATAAAGCCGGCAGGCTATGCGTTATATCATATATTTAACATCTCCCGTTTCTTTTTAATAACAGCAAAGAGTTTGTCTGCTGCAGCCTCCGGATCAGTTTCCACAAGGAAACACGCCCCGACAAGGTCGTTTAATTTATTTGTCAGCACATCCGTTACCACATCGGAGCCGGTTACCTGCGGTACAGTTCCCAGGTGGGTTGTGAGACCCAGTGTAACGGCCCATGTTCCGATAGCCACTGACTTTTCAGACATTGCCTCCGGAGCCGATGCCACTACAGGCAATTTATCCAGATCTACCCCTAATTTCTCAGCCACAGCCACCGCGAGGGAGACCGCACGGGAATTGTCCACACAGGATCCCATATGCAGAACCAAAGGCAGCGGTCCGTTTAATCCGTTTGCTTCACCAATTGCGGTAAGCACAGCCTTTAAGCCTTCACCGGCGTACTGGAGAGTCGCCTCCTGTGTCATCAGGCCGTCTTTTGACAGGGCGCCTGCTCCGCAGCCGGTGGCAAGCAGCAAGACATTATTGGCAGCCAACCGTTTTGCCATAGTAACAAAGTTATGATCCTGGGTTACATTCGTGTTGTTGCAGCCGGCAAACAAAGCAATTCCCTGGATATTGCCGCTGACAATATTGTCTATCAGGGGCTGCAGCGGGTCGGCTGCGTTTAACTTACCCAGTGCATCCAGAACGGCTTCACCGCTGAACCCGACAATGGCGGTTTCTTTATGGTTTGGAATGTTTACCCGTTTGGGATCCCTGCTCTCGTATGCTTCAATGGCTAAGTTTAAGACCTCTTTGGCCGCTGCCATGGCTGTTTCTTCTGTGAACTCAACATGAATCGCGCCGGGTATCTTCGTAGTAGGCATGGTGGTAACAAGCTTGGTATGGTAACATTCACTGATGGAAGCCAGGGAAGGCATGATGCACTGTACATCCACTACCATAGCATCCAGAGCACCTGTAAGAATGGGCATCTCCTGGGAGAGATAATTTGTTGCCAGGGGGACACCGTGCCGGACCATCACTTCATTACCTGTGCAGCAAATGCCCACCAAATTAAAGCCGTCTTTTGCCCCGGCACGCACGGCATCGTCATTCATGATGCGTGCAGCGTGGCAAATCACGTCGCTAAGCAGGGGGTTGTGGCCATGAACCGCAACATTGATGGCCTCTTTTTTGAGTACACCCAGGTTCGCCGATGTGACGGCAGGCTGCGGTGTACCAAAGAGAATATCGGACAGTTCGGTGGAGAGGCACATACCGGCGTAATCTGCCAGAGCGCCTTTCACACCGCCAAGTAAGATGTTTACCGGATCCGCATCACAGCCCACATGGGTTCTGTTCATGATTTCTGCCACTGTGGCATCAATATTATGAATCAGTACACCGAGAGCTTTTAGTCTTTCTGCCCGCTCTGCCGTGATTGTGGAGGTTAACCAGTTGGCAGTTACTTTGGCATCCTGCCGTGAAAAATCTTCTAAAGTAACTTCAGCCACTTCTTTTACAACCGTTAGAAGGTCTTTACCCTCTGTATCAATTCCCAGACGCTTAGCCACCCGCTCCAGTTTAGCCCGGTCCTTAATCTGATACGCGGGCGCCTTCCCTTCACTTACCTCCAACAATGTCAAAGCGATATGACGGCCGTGGTCGGAATGAGCGGCAGCCCCGGCAGCAATACCGCGGATTAAATTACGGGCAACGATTGTATGGGCATCAGCCCCGCAGATACCCCGTTTGGGGCCTTTACCGTTTGGATTTACACGGCACGGCCCTTTCCAGCAAATTCTACAGCAAACTCCCATTGTACCAAACTTACACTGGGGCTTTTGTGCCTCGGCTCTGTCCCATACAGTTTCAATCTGCTCCTGCTCAGCTACAACCAACAGTTCCTGTACTGCTTTGTCAATTGAAAACTTCCCAAGCATCGTTTACTACCTCCTGTTTAAATTGCGCTCGTTCCAATTGACTAAATTGTACATTTTTTTTAACCTGATGTATGTCTGACAGATGACAAAAAGAGAGCGAAATTTCGCTCCCTTTAATTTTGAATGATTTGTTTTAGGGCGTGCATGTCTTTTATAATAATCCTCTTACGTCCTTCTTTCTTTAAAATACCGGCTTTGTACAGGTCATTTAAAAGTAACGATACCGTCTGGCGGGTCGTTCCCAGTACGGTTGCAATCTCTTCCACCTTTAGACCCAGCTCCAGAATAACATCCCGACCGTTAATCGTTCCTTTATCCTGAGCTGCCTGCACTAAAAACTGAGCCAACCGCGAGTGGGTTTCCTTAAAAACCAGTCCGTTAATAATCGTGATGGAGTTCTTTAACAGATCCCCCAGAACCCTTACCATAATTGACGAAAACTGAGGATAGCGGGCCACCATTTCCCCAAACTTACTCGTCTCCGCGATCAAAACTATAACATCATCCAGTGTCTGTGTAAAAGCTCTGGTATGTGTACTGAAGATATCTCCCCGCTCCAAAATCGATAAGGTAAATTCTTTGTCCTCATACGCAAGGAATACACGAACGCGCCCGGATTTAACCAGAAAAACCCGGTCTTCCTCACTGTTTGGCAATGAGATATACTGCTTTCTGTGATAAGTCCGTTCAATAAAGATATCATAAAACTCTTTAAATTCCGGTGACTCCAACGCCTCTAACAAATTAAAGCTGGAAAGCCTCATTCTCGTGGGCATGACGTTATCACCTCCTGGAAAACATGTTCGGGAACTAACCCTGTAATTGATTTAATTAACGTGACCGTCGAACACCTTTTTATATAACTTTACCATTAAAATTACAGGTTAGCACCCATAATTAAGCTGTACTGTACACTTTCTTTGCAAATGACATCTAAATAATGCCGTATAGGATACCTCTGAATACGGCGATGAACTGATATGGAAAGCACGAATGGGTAAAAAAAGGGCCTGGCGTGTGCCAGTCCCTTAGCGGTTAAACCATTGTGAGATAATTTGACTTAGATTTTCTTTTTGCTCATTGTATTCCTTAACCCTATGACCGTTACTTCCCGATGGGTGAGGGAAACCAATAAGACACCGTTGCTTTTCGACAAGTCCCTCATTCGCGAGGCTTTCAAGCACTGACGATACAGCTTTGCCGAGCGGAACAACCAAAGTATTAGTAAGCAGTTGAAGTTCCTCCGCAAATACATTAAATACGTACTGACGCAAGATGCTGGATTTCATTATTTTAGGTGAGTGTCCTGTATAATTCTGGCCGTCTTTGAAAACGGGGTAACGTATGACCGAAGTGGTATGTAACAGGTTTTGTTGGTCAGAGAATAACAAGTTTGTAGAGGGAATATTCAGTCCAACATTCAATCCCAGGCCATCTAACATGGTTACCAAGTTTTTTCGCATTGTACCGGCGAAACTGGCTTTCTGCTTTGCTATTCTACCTACATCGTCTACCGGCATTCCTTCCAATAAGCAACGTCTTGCCGTAGCGTACGCTATTTCCATCTGTTGGAGTCCGGGCGTAATGCCTGCAATTATAACTTTGGCTTTTTGATTAACATAGTCGAATGGTGCATAGTATACCTCAAGATTCTTCTCTTGATTAAGTAGAAACACTGATGTAAGGATATGCTCTTTATCAATGCTGTCGTCGGGCAGTACCAGTATATCCTGCATGAATTTATCAAGCTTACTTGCTGTCATAGAAGGCACCCCGCTACATGTTCTGTCTTATACTATTATCAGCGAAATCATAAGCAATATTCTTTTAAAACTCGGGCTTTTTACAGTCAAAAAGGCACGCCTCACAGCGTGCCTTTTTTATCCGCAATCCGGTAGTGTGGAAAAACCTGCCAGCACCACTGATTAATATGCTTATTTGGCGGGAGTAGGTGGGAATCGAACCCACCACGGACGGATCAACGCCCGCCACCGGATTTGAAGTCCGGGGCCCTCACCAGGCAGACATCTACTCCCATCTGTTATTATGCCCGAAAAATCCTTAGAAATCAAGGCATTTTTCCTTATTGCCAATAACTTCGAGCACTCACAAAAGTTGGGGTACTTCTGACAACCAAGTCCGCCAAACAATAAAAAAAGCGGCTGGCAAGTCGCGAATTAGAGTAGTCTATAGCGATTAGATACGCATTTTCCATTGATTTGGACTTCTAACTACCATGTATAACGCCAAGAACTATGACTTCTTCCTCTTCCATCCTATAAAAGATGGCAACTGGAAACTTATTAATTACTGCACGTCGCGTGTTTCCATAAATAACGTTTAATGTGGAGTTTGTACAATAGGTTGATTACGATAAAAAAAGCTACCCCTCTTAAGTGATAACTTTATTAAGTTTGGTCACAATCTGGTCACGGACAATTCATTCTATCTTGTCACTATCTGATACACAACATTGATCACCGTTTCTTTCCTGACTCAGGCCTTAATAAACTGTATTCGGAGTGAATTATTGGTGAGGACTTTGAAGTGGAACCCCTGGGAACGGAGGCCTTTAATAATTTCCGGCAGCGCAGTTGCTGTGGCTTTTTGCGCCTCACCATCGTGCAGCAGGACAATCACATTGTTTTTTTCGTTGGCCTGTGTTAACACATTTGAGACGATAAGTTTTTTGTTTTCAATGGCGTTTGTGGCGTCAGCTGCATCCACATTCCAGTCGAAATGAATATAACCGCGGTTGGACATTTCGGATATGATTTTCGGCATTAAGCCTGTTCCGCCGTAACGGTGGCTGACGGTATTATTGGACCCGCCGGGGTATCTGATTATCATAGTCCTTACACCGGTAACGCTTTGGAGCAATCTTTCCAAGCGCAAAAAGTCTTCGGTGAAACTTTTTACTGACTTATATATGCTGCTGTAATTGTGTGAATACGTATGATTCCCTAATTGGTGACCTTCCGCGGATATTCTCTTATACATACTGTGTCCTGACTGTGTATCATTGCCGGTAACGAAAAACGTTGCCACTACATTATGTTCTTTTAAAATATCCAGGACTGCGGGAGTATTGGATGAAGGGCCGTCATCAAAGGTGAGGTAGGCAGTCTTGGATTGAGCACTACTATACTTTGCAATTTTGTTCAATATAGATGGGACTTTGATTTTGGGGAAAAAGAACCTATTACCCATAATTACTCCTCCTCTCAGGCTAATGTTATATCATATGCAGAGAAGGAGATTGTGGTAATAGGTTGATAAAAAGCATTGGTTTTCATACTGGGAAGGCTGAGAAGAGTGGCTTGCCTGTCACCTATACAAAATGTGCGAGATAGGCCATCAGTTCATCTCTGGTTTTCGGGATATGGCCGCTTGCATTTCCTTCCCTGTTCAGCTTGTCATACACATCCAATACCCATGGCTTGATTAGGTTTGCTTTAGCGAGAATATCCTTTTTTCTGAAAACATCAACGGGCAGCCCCTGTTCAATAATCTGGCCATCGTGCATTACGAACACTTCATCTGCCCAGGCATAGGCTTCATCGATATTGTGCGTGGAAAACAGGATTGTGGCGCCCGTTTCTTTCTGTACTGTATTGAGCAGTTCCATAATCTGAGTTGAGCAGACGGGGTCCAGTCCGGCCGTGGGCTCGTCCAGTATAATCACCTGGGGCTCCATAGCCAGGATACCGGCAATACAAACACGTTTTTTCTGGCCGTAACTGAGAAAATGAGTCGGTCTGTCGCGTAATTCCCATGTATCTGTCTGGTACATTACCTCTTTGATTTTTTCCCTGATGACCGGTTCGGGCCAGCCCAGGTTTCCGGGGCCAAACGAGATATCCTGGTAGACACTGGCGGAGAACAATTGATCATCAGGGTTCTGAAAGACAATGCCGATGTTTTTTCTTAGCTCTTTGAGTTGTTTATTGTTGCTGTAATTTACTTTTTGACCGTTATACCGTATTTCACCCTGTGTGGCCTGGTGTACGCCGTTGAAATGCAAAAACAGAGTTGTTTTACCTGCACCGTTGTTGCCTACAATCGCGTATTTTTTGTTTCGTTCAATCCGAATGGAGAGATTTTTAATTGCCCTTGTCCCGTCCATGTAGGAAAAATCAACGCCGTTTGCTTCAATGATGTACTGCATTACAAGAGTAACCCCCCATATAGCGCTGCAAGAATCAGGCCCAGGTCTATCAGGCCAAATATCATTATGTTTGGCAAAGACCAGGCATAAACAGGGGTCAGGATATTAAACTCTCCTTCATAGCCCCGGGACTGTAAGCTTGTAAAGATGTTCTGGGATTTAGCAAAACCCTTCGCCCATAGATTGGCAAACAGCAGGCCAAACGAACGAATGGACCGTCTGAAGCCGGCATAACCCCATCTGGATGACTGTGAGGTATAGATATGAAATGCGGTCTCCACAAAGACAAAAATAAACCTGTAGATAATCATCATCAGGTCAAGAAAAATGTCAGGAATGTGCATCTGTTTTAGCAGATGGATTATTTCTGTCATCGGGGTTGTCAGGACCAAGAAGTACAGGCAGGAAACAGCACTAAGCGACTTTAGCAGCGTTTGTGCTGCTGTGGACAGGCTGGCTTGGGTAAATCCAAGATAGACAGGACCAAGATTGACAGTCCACAGCATTCCCGCAGGGTTGCCGTCGACCTGGAATGCAATGGTGATAACCCCCAGAATCAAAAAGCTAGACGGGACGCTAAACAGCTTCAGGAGAACATGGGCCGGAATCTTTGCTTTGTACAGCAGAAAACCCACCATAATCGCAACCACGGCCAGATGGATCGCAACTTGACTAACGGCCACAGTAATAATCATGGTGGCAATGGCAAAGGCAACCCTTTCACCGGGGTGGGCTGTTCTCATTTGGTTGGTATGCACAAACTGGTCAATGTAAAACATTACTCCGCCTTTCTTTTCTTCTTAGTGCGGAAATAGTAAATGATAAAAGCACTGCCTAACGCAGCCTGAAAGGCGAAAATCAGTTTTTCCGCAGTGTCACTGCCCGGTTCCCACAGCGGTTGAAACCATGGTTCATATGAGGGGTCAAGTTCTTCGATTCCTTCTCCGGCCAAATCGTCGGTGCCTGCAAACTCAGTACCGGGCAGAAGGAAAAAAGGTGTAACAATAAGCAGCACAACAATGATCAGGAAGAAAACATTTTTATACTTTTGTATCATTTGTTACTCTCCTTCTACCGGATTTGCCTGAAGGCGCAAGAGTTTCAATTCTTTAGGGCTGAATTTTATCAGGTAATTAAAAATAATGACTGTAAGCAGCCCTTCACTGAAAGCCAACGGAATCTGAGTCAGAGCAAAAATGCTGATAAATTTTGCAGCCGATGCCCCAACACCGCCCACATCTGCGGGGAAAGCCAAAGCCAGTTGCAGTGCAGTGGTCAGATATGTAGCGAGACTGCCCAACGAAGCTGCCAGGAAAACAGCCGGCCCGTTTCCCAGGCCGGTTTTTTTTACGGTCACAAAAACACCGTACGCTGTAAACGGGCCCACGACAGCCATGGAAAACATATTGGCACCCAGTGTTGTGAGGCCGCCATGGGCGAGCAGCAGCGCCTGGAACAGCAAAACGATGAAGCCTATGACACTCATGGCCGCAGGGCCAAATAAAACAGCACCCAGTCCCACTCCGGTAGGGTGTGAACTACTGCCTGTCACCGAAGGAATCTTTAAGGCGGACAGCACGAAAGCAAATGCACCGGTCAGGCCAAAAAGAAGTTTTAACTGTGGGTCTTTTAACCTTTCAGTGATGGAGATAAAGCCGTAGATTAATACAGGCAGGCTGGCCAGTGTCCAAAACAGCGCCCATTTAGGTGGCAGGAACCCCTCCATAATATGCATGGCGTGTGCCGTATTCGGGAAAGCCAGAAAAAACAAACTAAGGGCAGCACTTGTCTTCATAAGTATTTTCATATTCTTCTATCCCTCCGATAAGAATTGAATGCTTCGAAGAGGGTTTTATCTGACCCCGGTAAAAGAAAAAGCCCAATGCAGGATTGGGCTTTTAACACAGAATCAAAAAGCTTTACCCCTTCCCTCCGAAGGAAAACTCTTTTTCAGGCAGGTCTCCTGACTTGCAGTTCATCTGCGTTTAATGGGCCTTCCCAGTTTCCCAGTGGCATTGTCATCAACGCATACCTGCTTACAGTAGCGGGGGCTGTAGCGGATTTTCACCGCTTTCCCGTTTAATCCTTTTCGGAACCTGAAATTCGTATTTAATTGGATTTATTATATCACTCAGCTATTAGATTTTCAAGGCAGGATTCTTGTGGGTGTGTTTAACCTGTGAAAAGAGTTAAATAATCCGGCCGAAAGGTCTTCACTGGATTTATATTAACATAAGTTGACTTTAGTTGTTTCTCTGTTATACAATTGTAACGGAGGTGGGAACATGGATGACAAAAAAGACCTGATGACGGCCAAAGATCTGGCTGATGCTCTTGACCTCTCTGTTGAAACCATATGGCGATATACCAGGGCTAACAGGATTCCTTATATGAAGCTGGGTGAAAGACAATACCGCTATAAACTTGAAGAGGTTACGCAGGCACTTGCCAGTGTTGTAAAAGAAAATGACCAGGATTACAACACGGAAACGAAAACCTATACCTACGAGGACTATCTTGCATTACCCAATGAGCCGGGATTTCGCTATGAAGTCCTGGAAGGTGAGTTGGTTAAAGAACCATCACCGAATCTGCTGCACCAAAGAATTTCCAGGGAGCTGGAATTTCTTTTAATTACTTACTTTAAGCAGACAGATCCTAAGGGAGAGGTTTTTGACGCTCCGCTTGATGTTACATTTGGGGAGATAACGGTAGTCCAGCCGGACATCCTGTACGTTGCAGGAGACCATCTTCCTATTATGAAAAAAACCAGAATCGATGGTGCCCCTACCTTAACGGTAGAGATTATATCCGAATCCAGTAGGCGCAAGGATAGAATGAGAAAGCTGCAGATCTACCAAAAAGCCGGGGTGCTTCATTATTGGCTGGTGAATCCACTGGATCATACATTTGAATGCTTTGCCCTCAGAGATGGGGTTTATGCCCTGGTGGCTACAGGAATGGATGACGACGTGGTGGAACATCCTGATTTCCCGGGCCTGACCGTTTCCTTAGCTGAATTATGGTATGACCCAACCCAGTGATAACATTCCAAACCCGAGATATTCCTTCCGGACTTAATATTTTTTGCAATTGTTACACTGCCTTCGTGCTGCGCAATTCTCTAGTCTCCCGCCAGATACATCGAATAAGCCAAATTGTTATGAGCAGTAAGATGAGAAGCTGCAGTGCAGTAAATGGATACATCAGAACCTGGGTTGCAAACAAAGTGTGCCAGGCAAACCATCCGGCCAGGATGTATAGTGCGATCCCGACAAGCGACCCGGCTTTTCCCGGTAATAAATGGGCAGTTGTTCTTCTGTATAGAACAGGCAAAGATAAAATGGCCGCCAAAAACAAAAGCATATATCCTCTTGTTGAGAAGCGCCCGAACCACAGCCCGGCTGCGGACATCACGGACAGATGCAGGTCTTCGTCCGGCAGCTCGCTAAAAGCAGCGGACCAGGTTTGGCCGCCTGTTTTTTCCAGTGGCAGTGAGGACGCCAGTCGGTAGTTTCCCTGCGGTAAGTTGACAATAATTTTTAAATCCTTAAAAGCGGCCCAGTTTGATGCGGGCTGCAGAAGATATGTAAGATGAAAAACCGGATTGGGATAACGGCTGCGGTCATAGCCCAGTTTATTGGGAAAGCCGACATGGAGTTGATGGCTGCCGGGAGGCAAGCTAATGTCAAAGGGGACAGCCTGCACGGCCTGTTGGGCTTTGCCGGGCTGCAGTGAACTGCTGCTGTAAGGTTCTTTGCTAAAGGGGTCATACCAGACAAAAGCGGCTTCTTTTTCCTGGGCGGCATACTCTTTGGCCAGGGAGATCTTTTGTAATGGAAGGAAAACGGGTACATCATTTAACCGGACATGCACATCACCGGCATAATCGCCAATAAAAAGGACGGTAACTGTAAGCGTATCCGTGGTGGGATTGTGCAGTGTATAGGCGGCGGAAACATCTGCTTCCAGCCAGGAGAAATCAGAACCGATTTGCCTGAAATCAATTGTGAGGATTTCCGATTCAATCCTTACCGGTGTTTCGGCTGCTGGAAGAACGGACCCTGTAAAATCGTCTGCTCTGTTCAGAACGGGCATGCCGTTGGCCCATGCTGAAGAAACAGCCGTTGTCAGTAAAATAATGAAAACCGTCAGAAAGACCCGTATACGCACATGAACACCTCCTCGGCCTTAGTATAACATGGCTTTTGCCGGCTGGATGTTAATATTGTTTAATAAAGTCAAATCCTGTGAGTTACTAGAAAATCCTCTAAAGGGTAACTTATTGATACAATTCTTTTGTTATCCGGGAGGTATTTCCGTGAGAAAGCGGACGTATAATAAAGCGCTGATGGTAGGGGCCGGTGCGGCTGCAGGCACCATGGCTTCTTCTTTAATCGGCCGGAAAGTTATCGATAAAGTGCATGACAAAGCCGTAAAGGTATTAATGGAAGATCTTTATGATGAAAACATCTGGGAGCTTGTTTCCTCCGCAATGCGCATTGGCCTGCAGACTGTGGTAGAAACAAATTTACGTGCCTCGGAGGGAAAGGCAATCGGGCGGCCCATGGGTTCACCAAAAAAATTTCCAAGTCTTGATGATTTAATTTTCTCCATCGCTCAGCTGCATGTTATGCCGACACCACTGCAAATTAAGGTTGATACCCATGTGACAATCGGCAAAAAAGCCAGGAAACCGTTTCAGGTGGATATGCCGGTGATTATAGCGCCGATGGCATATGGGATCGCTTTGAGCAAAAAAGCAAGAATTGCCCTGGCAAAAGGAGCGGCCATGGCGGGGACAGCATCCAACACCGGAGAGGGGCCGTTTCTGCCGGCGGAGCGCAAAGCCGCAAATATTCTGATTTACCAGTATAACCGCGGGGACTGGGGCAAGACGCCGGACATTATCCGTCAGTGTGACGCGGTGGAAATACAGGTAGGCCAAGGCACGCTCGGTGGCCTGGGGCATGTAACCAAAGCAAAAAACATTGACAAGGAACTGCGAAAGGCACTGCGCTACCCTAAAGGCAAAGATGCCGTAGCTGATTCCAGGCATCCTGAAGTGCAAAGACCGGAAGACCTCTCCCGCCTTGTCAGGAAGTTGAAGGACATCAGCGGAGGCGTACCCGTTGGTGTGAAGATGGCTGCCGGTAAATACCTGGAAGCAGATCTTGCCTGGTTATGCCATGCGGGCGTAGACTTTATCTCTATGGAGGGCGCTGAGGCGGCCACAAAAGGGTCTGCTCCCATCATTCAGGATGACTTTGGCATTCCGCTTGTTTTCGCCATCACCCGCGCCGCAAACTGGCTTGAACAGAATAACTTTAAAGACCGGGTCAGCTTAATTGCCGCCGGCAAGATCAGGACGCCGGGAGATATGCTTAAAGCCTGCGCGCTGGGAGCAGATGCCTGTTATATCGGGGCAATTGCCTTGTTTGCCATGTCCCATACGGAAGTGTTAAAATCTTTGCCTTTTGAGCCTCCCACGCAGGTTGTCTGGTATGACGGCGCGCAAAGCGACCAGTTAAATGTGGCTAAGTCAGCTCAGTATTTATGCAATTTCCTTGCTGCCTGCAGGGATGAAATGGGCCATGGTATTAAAGCACTGGGTAAAAAAGCGCTGGGTGAGGTGGGGCGGCAGGATTTGATGTCACTAAATGAGATGATTGCCAGAGGGTGCGGCCTGCCCATGGTGTATGAACCGTATGTGCCGCCGCCGCTTTCGGGTAAATAAGTAAAGCTGAAAGCAACTGCTTTCAGCTTTTTTACGTTGTTACTGCTGTTTATACTGGGGTTCCTGCTGCTCAACATACTGCTGCCGCTGGCGGAGTGTGTCCACAGCACTGTCGAGGCTCTGGGCAAGCTGCTCGAAGGTCTTTTTAGCCTGTGTATCCTGGGTCTCCAGGGCAAATGTTTTCATGCTGGCGGCGGCGCTTTGTACGCCGGCAATGGCCTGCTGCATTTGGGTACCTACTGTCATCTCCTCACCTCCCTTCCATGATGCTCCTATCCTTTGGGCTTAAAGATCAGGGAAGCAATAAACCCGAAGATAATGGCAGAGGATATACCGGCACTTGTGACTTCAAAGATGCCGGTTAGTACGCCAACGAGGCCGTTTCGTTCCGCCTCTCCCAGCGCACCACTCACCAGAGCGTTGCCGAAACTGCTGATGGGGATGGATGCACCGGCGCCGGCAAATTTTATGAGCGGCTCATAGAGGCCAAGGCCGCCCAGCACCGCGCCGGCAACAACCAGTGAAACTGTTGTATGTGCCGGTGTCAGTTTGAACACATCAAGTAAAATCTGTCCTATGACACAGATGGCTCCACCGACTAAAAAGGCTAAGAGGAACTTTTCCATACCTGTCTCCTTTATGAATGATAACGTTAACTTACCGCTTTACCGTTCAATTACGACTCCATGAGCAATGCAGGGGATGCTTTCTTTCTGCTGGAAGGAAAGGGGTGAAAGAAGTGCTCCCGTTGCGACAACCAGGATTTTGTTAAGCTCGCCTTTGCGCATGCGGTTGAGTAAGTGCCCGTAGGTAACTGTGGCGGAGCAGGCCGCACCGCTGGCGCCGGAGATGACCGGCTGTTCGTCTTTGTAAATGATCAGGCCGCAGTCAGTCAGCTTTTCCTCAGGGATGTCCACATTGTGTTTTTTAAAGAGGTCCGCTGCAATATGATGGCCGAGTTTGCCTAAATCTCCGGTGGCAATCAGGTCGTAATGAGAGGCATCGACACCCAGATCACGAAAATGGGCCTGAATTGTATCAACGGCTGCCGGGGCCATGGCGGCTCCCATATTGAAAGGATCGGAGATACCCATGTCGATAACACGGCCGATGGTGGCGGCTGTTACCTTCGGGCCCTCGCCTTCACGAGCTACCAAAGCGGCGCCGGCGCCGGTCACGGTCCATTGAGCGGTCGGCGGCAGCTGCGCCCCGTACTCTGTGGGATAGCGAAACTGTTTGTTCACTGAGCCGTTATGGCTGCTGGCGGCGGCTAATGTATAGGTTGCGCCACCGGCATTGACAACAAGGGACGCCAGCGCCAGCCCTTCCATGGAACTGGAACAGGCGCCAAAGAGACCGAAATAGGGGATACCAAGCGTGCGTGCGGCAAAGCTGCTGGAGATAATCTGGTTCATCAGGTCACCGCTGAAAAAGAAGTGAACATCTTCCTTTTTCAGGCCGGCTTTATCAATTGCTTTCTCACAGGCCTGCTCCAAGAGCTTTTTTTCCGCTTTTTCAAAACTTTCCTGGCCAAGCCAGATATCGTCGTGCAGAATGTCAAAGTCTGCGGCGACGGCGCCCTGTGCTTCAAAGGGGCCGCCGACAGCGGCTGTGCCCAGAATTACCGGCTTATTCTCATAGACCCATGTTTGATGGCCTCTTAACATCTACATTCCACCCAACGTTTCAATTGTCACGCGGATAATGGCTATTACAAATGCAGAAAACACACCAAAGGTAATGACCGGACCGGCAATTTTAAACATATTGCCGCCGACTCCCAGGACATATCCTTCACTGCGGTGCTCAATGGCTGCAGAGGCCACGGTATTGGCAAAACCGGTCACCGGGATAATTGTGCCGCCGCCGGCGTATTGTGCGATATGGTCATAAACACCAAGGCCGGTTAATAGCGCTGAAAGCATAATCATCGTGGCTACGGTGGGGTTGCTGGCACTGACTTCGGTAAAATTGAAATAGGTCATGTAAAACCACATAAAAAACTGACCGATTGTACTGATGATACCTCCCACCAGGAACGCTCTCAGGCAGTTTTTAAGCACGGGGCGTTTAGGCTCCCGCTCTTTGGCGAAAAACTGGTATTCCTGTTGTGTGGGAGAAAGTTTTTTGTTTTTTTGATTGGACATTGCCAGACCTCCTTAGCGTAACAGATACGGCCTTAACTTTTCAGTCATCTCTTTAACTCGGTTGCTGTTGTCTGAAAACATTTTTTTGGTGCTCTCATCCTCTGTTTCCAGGGCATACTTCGTTAGGTCTGCTTCCGCTTTCTGCAAATTAGCAAAAAGCATCTCCCTGACCGACGGGTTGGAGAGTTGCATGCTGTCGTCAAATACATCAAGATAAAGTTCACCGGCTGAATTTACCTGGCCGAGAAAGACATTGTCCAGTGAGACGCCCGTACTCTCCAGCTGTGTCTGAAGCCAACTGCGTGTCAGCCCCAGCTCGGTCAGCGGATCATGCAAAACATTGCCGTCAAGAATAATGGTCTGCGGCTCTGACTGCGGCATAACCTTCCATTCCAAATCATAAGGTGTAATCGGTTTTTTGTCTGATTTAGGCAGCACATTGACATCACCGCTTGTCTCGAGGACGGCAAACTCCACATCGGCAACACTGAATATATTTTTTGTGCGCAGGTCTTTGAGAAGCTCCTCACCGGTCAGCCTGACCTGCTTTAAATTTTCTTCCATAACCTTGCCCTGTTTAATCAGGATGGTCTCTTTGCCGTTGATAATGTCGTGGACGGCTTTACTGCGCATTGCCAAATATTCTATCAAAAGCGGTGTCAGCAGCCAGACGGCCAGCGCCACCAGGCCAAACGCTGCATTTTGTGGAATCTGCATAATAATTAATGCGGAAAGCACGGCAATCACGCTATAGTTGACAAATGCAAAGGGCGTCATTTTTGCCGGATGCTTTTTTCCTAAAATGCGGATAAAAAAGAATGTTAACAAAAACAATCCGAGAGAACGCAGCAGAAAGTTCAGCCATTCGGGCATAAACACACCTCTTTAAAATCCTTTGTATTGTGGTTCACTAAATTCCAGCGTACTGAGACGCCCCTCCAGATCAATGATTACGTCATCCAGCATTTTTGAGGCCTGACGGAATGCTTCCCTTGTTTCCTCTTTTTGGGCCTGGGCCGCATAAAGCCGGATGGTTCCCTGAGCGCCTTTTAAACTGGCAAGTGTTTGTTTTATCTGTGCACCGACTGTCATGTTTCTCCTCCTGACGTTTCCCTTTATTCTTCTCCAATTGGCACAGCGATAAACAAGTAAAAAAAAACACGCCATATAGGCGTGAGAAAATGTGACAGTATTCGTTCTGTCACGCTGCTTATCGTTGGATGGGGCAGGTGGTGGAGGTCCAACCGGAAAAGCCGCCGAGGATGACGACAGGGTCGTGGTAGCCTGCTTTTTTGAGCAGGCTGGCGGCAATCATCGAGCGCAGGCCGCTGGCACAGAAAATATAGACGGGGTGTTCTTTGGGAATACTGTCCAATTTGTTTGGCAGTTGTGTAATATGAATATGGTTGGCATAGGGAATCCGGCCATCCTGCTCCAGTTCTTCTGCACTGCGCACATCGAGAATCCACGGATCAAGCTGGTTGTCGAGGCGTTGGCAGAGTTCCTGGACAGTAATGGTTGCCACCGAAGAGCTCTGGTAACCCGCTGTATGCCAGGAAAGCATGTCCCTGGCCAGGTACCCTTCCAGTTTGTCAAAACCCATACGGAGCAGTATACGCACAGCATCTTCACGGTTACAGGGGTCCACTACAAGGACCAGAGGACGGTCATAGGGCAAAAACCAGCCGGCAAAGCCGGCCAGCCCACCTGGCCAGATGGAAAGTGAACCGGGTACATGAGATGTGGCAAAGGTGCTGTGATTGCGGATGTCCAGGACAACGGCTTTGTCGATGGCTGCGGAGACGTCCTGTGGTGAAAGCGGTTTTAATGCCGGCAGCGGCCCAGGCAGAGGCGCGCCGGCCATATTCAGGTTCTCCATCTGCCGGAAATAAGGAGGTCTCTCCAGCATTCCGGCAGCGGCTTTGATGAACTCATTTTTGTTTTGGTATTGTAGTTTGGTGTTATACAGGCGCTCTGTGCCGATGGTGGTCCAGGGACGGTCGTTGATGGCTGTGCCGCAGACAGAGCCCGGGCCGTGTGCGGGACAGACAATAACGCCATCTCCCAGCGGTAGAATTTTTTCATGGATGGATTGAAAAAGCTGCGCGGCCATATCCGTCAAACGGTCTTTTCCCATCAGGTCCATGCGGCCCACATCACCGGCAAACAACAGATCACCGGTAAAAATTATCCAGGGGTTTCCCTGTTTGTCATGCAGCAGGTAACTCATGGACCCCGGTGTATGGCCTGGAGTATGCATAGCCGTCAACCGCAAACGTCCAATTTCCCAGTCCCGGCAGTTTTCGGCAGGCCGGCCATACTGGTAGTCAAACTGGCTGTCTGCATGCCAGATTTGCGCCCCTGTACGTGCGGCAAGCTCCACGGATCCGATGCAATAGTCCTCATTGCGGTGGGTTTCAAGAATATGTGTAATGCGCATGTCGGCGGCAGCCGCTTTTTCAACATAGATTTCACAGTCGCGCCGCGGGTCGATTACGACTGCCTGGCCGCCGTCGCCCAGGATATAGGAGTAGTGGGAAAGACCCTGTGATTCAATTCTTGCAAAGAGCATCGTATCTCCCCTTTTTCTTCTCCCGCGGGAATAGAATAGGTCAAAATGAAGACAGTGGAACCTGTCCCCGCGTCTTCATGTGTTACTCTGCTGCTTCGTTTAGCTTGCGCAGCAGGTCATCGGGGTCCTGGCCGTGTTTGAGGGCCGCCTGGTGAACCGATTCATTTGTTGCCGACGGGCATCCCAGGCAATGAATGCCGAGGCCCATAAAGACTTGCGCTGTGGCGGGATATTCGGACAGCACCTGGGCAATGGTCATATCCTTCGTAACTTTTGACATAGTAACACTCTCCTCTTTTGTTTGGTTTATATAGAGTAAACCGCCGGGGAAATTAGTCCAGGCGATACTTTTCTTTTAATTTTTCTGCCATTGACTGCAGCAGAACATATGCTTTTTCAACCGCTTCTTCACTGCGGGCGCCGACAAGGTTGCACGTGGCCGGTGCCAGCTGCGCGTTTTGGACGATTTTCTCCTTGTCCGCCCCCTTAGCCACCAGGCGGTCCCAAAGCCCTTCCAGACGGGCAATCAGAGTATCCTCATTTTCCTCATCCAAAAGCTCGATGTTTGTGGGAACAATGCCCCAGGCCAGCGTCTTGCCTGCTTCGATAAAATCAAGAATACTGTGGTAGCGTGTTATGACTTCCCCGCGCCGGTAGGCATCAAATGAGAGCACATCGATATCCGCGTTGAGCAGGAAATCCCAGTCCGGATTGCCGCAAAGGTGGATGCCCTTAATCCCGTCAATACCGGCGAGCAGTTCGGCCAGGTCTTTTTTGGCCATCTCACTTGTATATCCGGAGATGCTGGAAAAGACCAGCTCCAGCCCGGGCTCATCAAAAAAGATAATGGGGTGGGGATTATGCTTGCGCAGTTCACGGTACTGGTGATTGATTTTCTCCCGGGTGAACTCAAAGAGCAGCATGCGTACATCGTCGTGAAAAATCATTGGTTTAAGGTTTTCATCCGAGATCCGCATTCCAAACGAAATGGGGCCCATCACCTGTCCCTTAATGGCCGGGTAGCGGCTAAGGTCATGCTCCAGAAAACGGTGAAACACGAACGCATACTTTTCCGAAAGCGCAAACGTTTCCGGATCGGTGCTTCTTTCAATGTAGTCACCCAGCTGTTCATAAAACAGAGCTGTGTTAAAGGTGATTTTTTGTTCAGCTTCATCTATGATCATGCCGGGGAAGTGTTCAGAAAACTGCACATACATATCCTCGTAATACGAAACACGCGGCAGTTGCGGCCAAAACGGGATATCCAGCGAAAATGCCAGTTCCAGCGCTTTGTCCACGTCATTGTGGGGAAGTATTCCCATTGCCGATGTGCGGCAGCCGCCGATAACCTGCATACAAACGCCTCTCTCTCGTCAAATTTCTTCTATTATATCATGCTTCTTCCGGTGAGGTATTAACAAGCAATTAAGCGAGTCACGCAAAAAAAAAACTAACCCCTGGGGGCTAGTTTTGTTGTTCTTCAACGTTTTCTTCTTCGGTTCCCTCTTCTTGTGCTGCATCTTCTGTTTCTGCTTCTGTTCCTGTTTCACCTTCAGCAGGGTCACCCTGCAGCTGCCATGAAGAATCTTCTTCCAGCTGGGCGATCCAGGAACGTGTTGTTGAGACAAGTTCCGGGTCATCGGCAGGATTCAGTTCCAGAACCTGATTCCACAGGACAAGAGCTTCTGCAGGATTATTCCGTCCGTAGTACTGGAAGATACCATAATTAAAATATGCTTTGGCGTGTGTTGGGTCTGTTTCAATAGCCGTCTGGAATTCTTCCTCCGCCAGGTCATAACTCTCGGACCAGAAGGCCGAAACAGCCCGGTCAACCCTGACGTTAACATCGGTGGGTTCTACTTCCAGCGCTTTGCCATATGGTTCGACAGCAGCAGCGAAGCTTTCTTTTGCTTTTTCATCATTAGCCATGGAATTATATACCATGCCCAGCTGATAGTATGAATTACCCAGCTGCGTTAGCAGATAAAAATTATCGGGTGCCTTTTCCAGGTTGTCTTCATACTGGCTGATTTGATATTCGAGATCGGCAACGGCACTGTCTAGGTTCTGACCGGACGAACCACTGTTACTGCGTAGTCCGGTCATACTGAATGCAGCCAGTGCAGAAGTAAACACAAGGGCCGCCGCGGCAGTTATGACAACAGCATAAACCAGGTTTTTCTTTTTCTTAAACATACGGCTCACAAAAATTCCCTCCCGGTTTGTGAAAGTCAGACCATATTAGTATTCGCTTTATTATAACAGATACCTTTGAAAAAAGTTTGAACTTTTTGTGAACAATCGGCAGGTCACTTCCATGAATTTCTTGCGTATACTTTCATATACGTTTTATCGGGGAGGTTTGGCATGCTAAGAGACAACACGGTACTGGCCATGGCGGCCCTGAGAATGCTGTCGGGCGTTCTGGAGATTGGCGCCGCATTCCTGATTATTCGGTACTACAGGGTGGATATGGCGCTGCGGATCAACGGGATTCTGGCCGTAGTGGGGCCGACACTCCTTTTGGTGGGAATCTTTATCGGGGTTTCAGGCCTCTCCGACCGGTTACCGCTTGGCAGGCTTTTGTTAATCTATGCCGGTGTTTTTCTGATTTTCTGGGGGACACGACGTCTATAAGAAACCGTGCTATTTTTGTTCTTCCCACTTCGCCTGGGCCACATTAGCCGCCACGGTAATCGCTTCCCAGACTCCTTTATACGGCGGAGCGTAGCACATATCCACATTCCCCAGTTCCTCAAGCGTCATCTCATTTGTAATGGCCGTTGCCAGAATGTCCACCCGGTGGGCAACACCTTCATAACCTATAATCTGGCCTCCCAGCAGGACGGATGTTTTCCTGTCGTAGACAAGTTTGATCCGGATTTTACGGGCATTGGGATAATAAATAGCGTGGTCCAGTGTGGAAACCACAGCACTGGCAATATCCATTCCTTCTGCCTCGGCAACCTTTTCCGTTA